>NZ_KB900626.1:803166-1403166 GCF_000379125.1 Methylosinus sp. LW4
GGAGGTGAAGGCCTGCACTTCGGTGGAGGTCAGCGCGCCGAAGGCGGTGGCGGAGAGCGATCCGATCTGGGTGGAGGTGAGATTGCCGACCTGGGTCGTCGAGAGATTGCCGGTGACGGTTGCGTCGAGCGCGGCGATCTGGCTGGTCGAGAAGTCTCCGGCGTCGATGGCGTCGAGATAGGAGGCGGAGAGGCCGCCGATCTGCGTCGCGGTGAGGCCGCGGACCTGCGTCGAGGTCAGGTCGGTGACCTGCGTGGTGGAGAGGTTCGACAGAGCGGTTGTGGTGAGCTTGCCGAGCTGCGTTGCGGTGAGGCCGGCGAGCTGGGTGGAGGTGAAGGCCTGCACTTCGGTGGAGGTCAGCGCGCCGAAGGCGGTAGCGGAGAGCGATCCGATCTGCGCTGCGGAGAGATTGCCGACCTGGGTCGTGGAGAGATTGCCGGTGACGGTTGCGTCGAGCGCGCCGATCTGGCTGGTCGAGAAGTCGCCAGCGTCGATGGCGTCGAGATAGGAGGCGGAGAGGCCGCCGATCTGCGTTGCGGTGAGGCCGCGGACCTGCGTCGAGGTCAGATCAGTGACCTGGGTCGTGGAGAGGTTCGACAATGCTGTGGTGGTGAGCTTGCCGATCTGCGTTGCGGTGAGGCCGGCGAGCTGGGTGGAGGTGAAGGCCTGCACCTCGGTGGAGGTCAGCGCGCCGAAGGCGGTGGCGGAGAGCGATCCGATCTGAGTGGAGGTGAGATTGCCGACCTGGGTCGTGGAGAGATTGCCGGTGACGGTGGCGTCGAGCGCGCCGATCTGTGAGGTCGAGAAGTCTCCGGCGTCGATGGCGTCGAGATAGGAGGCGGAGAGGCCGCCGATCTGCGTTGCGGTGAGGCCGCGGACCTGCGTCGAGGTCAGGTCGGTGACCTGCGTGGTGGAGAGGTTCGACAGCGCTGTGGTGGTGAGCTTGCCCAGCTGCGTCGCGGTGAGGCCGGCGAGCTGGGTGGTGCTCCAGGCTTGGACTTCCGTGGACGAGAGGCCGGCGAAAGCCGTCGCCGACAAGGCGCCGATCTGCGAGGATGTGAGGTTTTCCGCCTGAGTGGTGGAGAGATTGCCGGCCGCGGCGCCGTCGAGGCCGGCGATCTGCGAGGTGGTCAGATTGGCGAGATTGACCGCGATGAGATCGGCGGTGGTCAGCGCATTGAGCTGCGAGGTGGTGAGGCCGCGGACCTGCGTCTGGCTCAACGTCGAGATTTGCGTCGTCGAGAGATTGCTGATCGCCGTGGTGGTGAGCTTGCCGATCTGCGTGGAGGTGAGCGCGCCGAGCTGCGTGCCGTCCCAGCCTTGCAGCTCTGTCGAGGTGAGCGCGCCGATCTGCGAGGTGGTGAGCGCCGCGACCTGAGTGGCGGTGAATTGGTCGGCCTGCGTCGTCGTCAAATTGCCGATCTGCGCGAGCGAGAGGCCGGCGATGGCGTTGGCCGAGAGCGCCGCGATCTGCGTCTGCGCGAAATATTGGAGATCGGTCGAGTTGAGCGCGTTGAGCTGCGTCGATTTGAGCGCCGCCGTCTGCGTGGTGTTGAGCGCCGCTATGTCCGTCGTCGTCAGATTGGATATGATGGTCGTGGTGAGCCCGGCAACCTGAGTGGCGGTGAGAGAGGTGAAGATCGAGGTCATCGGGCGCTCCGCTTCCAATGAAGCTGTTTACGAAGAAACGAAAGTGTGACGGCGTGACGGTTCTCGGCCCGAGCGCGCTCGGTCCGCATCGGGCGTGAGCGCAGGACGCAGCGAGGACGCGCGAGCGATCGCTCCGGCGGCTGTGCCTTGGTTCACGAAGGTTTGGAGAACACCGTCGCGCTTGGCCGTGCCTCCGGCGGAGACCCGCGAGCCGAACGGGGCTCGAGATTCCTGTGCCGGGCCGGCGGCGGACAGATCATCTGTCCTGTTCGGCGCGAATACGAAGCGATCCCTTATCGGAGGCTTCGCGGTTTTGAAAATCGCATGGAGGTCTTAACAAACATCTAAATGAAAGAGCTAACGAATTCCTATTGTTCCAGTTAGAGCGCGCCGCGTTCCGATCGCGGAGAGACGTTCCGAGCGGCGTCGAATTTCATGCCGGGATCATCGTCGTCGGCGCGGCGTGATTTGCTCCAGCCCCGTAGCCGATTTCTGCGCCGCATCTGCGCGATCCTTCTTGCCGGCCGCGTAAAATCGCATTGCTGCGGCGAGAAAAGCGGCGCGCGCTTCTGACTTATGGCCAGATCGCGCCTCCGATGCGCCGAGATCGTTCAGAGCGATCGCCTGCCAAAGCTGGTCGCCGGACTGCTCGAAGAGCGTCAGAGCCTCCCGAAAGGCGGAGCGGGCCTCCGCCTCGCGCCCGGAGTGAGCCTCGATCGCTCCAAGAGCATGGAGAGCGTTGGCTTTCCCACGCCGCGAGTCGATCTGTTCATAGAGCGCCAGGGCGTCGCGATGGAAGGCGCGCGCCTTCTCGTCGTTTCCATTCGAGCGTTCGATCTCACCGAGCCGGAAGAGCGTATTCGCTTGGCCCAAGCGTTCGCCGATCAAACTATATACAGACAACGCGCTGCGATAGGCGATGCGGGCCTCGTCGTCTCGCCGCAGTTCGGCGGCGAATTCCCCGATGTTGTACAATGTCGTGGCCTGTCCCAGCCGATCATCGGCTTTTTGATAGAGCGCCAATGCTTTCTCATCGGCCTCGTGGGCCGCATCGGCGCGTCCGTGGCGGCGGTGCAGCTCACCGAGGCTGGCCCATGCGCTCGCCTGCCCTGATAGGTTCTTCGCCATTTCGAACGACGTCAGCGCCTCTCGATACGCGGCCTTCGCATCCTCTTCGAGTCCCGACCGCGCCTCTATGCGCCCGATGCCCAAATGAGCGTTACCTCTCGCGAGAGATTGCTGAGACAGGGCAGCGAAACGTGCGGCCTCGCGATAGGCGGTTCGCGCAGCTTCGTCATGCTCGAGAAGACGCTCGACCTCACCGACGCCGAGCCAAGCGTTGGAGCGCCCGAGCGGATTATCGACCTTGGCGTAGCTCTGCAGAGCCTTACGAAAAGACGTGCGCGCGTCGTCGTAATGTCCGCGTCCATATTCCGAAAAGCCGATGCGGACCAGCGCATCGGCTTGTCTCTTTTCGGCGCCTGCTTCGCCGAATGCGGCGAGTGCGTCTTCATAGGCCGACAGAGCATCTGTGAAATGTCGCGCTCGTATCTCGCGTTCGCCTCGGATGAAGCTTTTGTCTCCACGCGTCCAAGCGATGGGATGGAGCCAAGCGCGGAACCCGTCGTCGAACTCCCAGAGTCCGAGCCGGCTTTCGATCACGGACCAATTCCTGCCGAGGAAAACTCCACCGACCGCGAGGCAGCAATAGACGATAATTGTCGTTCGCAGGGAAAGAGCCAGTCGGAAACTCTGCCTCGATTGACCAAAATCCCATTTGACGATGCTCGGCCACGCTTGCGCGGCGCTGTCGCTCCTGGGCCTCTCCAGGTCTGACATCGTTTCTCCTGCAGCGAAAAATGGATAGAATGTATGCGCGTCATCGTATTGCGCGGCTCGTGATCTCGCAAGCCCGTGGGAGGGGCCGCTTACGACAATGCGTCACGCATTCGCGCGGAGCGCTCTCTCGTCGAGCGCCACCGATTTCACCAGCGCATAGACTTGCGCGCCGACGCTCAGATTCATCTCGGCGACAGAGAGCCGCGTCGTCGCCGAGATGAGCCGATCGCCGCCTTCGAGCTCGAGCCGCACGAAGGCGAGCGGGCTCGCATCCTCGTCGATCGCGACGATACGGCCGAGAAGCACGGTGCGTATGCTGGTGTTCTCCGGCTTGCGGTAGGCGAGCGCGACATCGGTCGCGTTGACGAGCGCGCGCACCTGCCGGTCGCCATTGGCGACATGCGCAGCGACGACGATCTCGCCCGAGGGATGCGCGAGCCGCGTCACGCCATAGCGCGGATCATAGTCGCCGACATGCGCCACCAGCGCGCTGACCACCGAGAAGCGACCGCCTTCCGTATGCCGGCTCGCGGCGGCGAGCGTCTCCGAGGGCAGGCCTTGCGCGACGATGCCGCCGCGCTCGAGCGAGATCACCTCGTCGGCGAGGCGCAATATCTCGTCGGCCGCGTGAGACACGAGCAGGATCGGAATCGAGAACTCGTCGCGCAGCCGCTCGATCAGCGTCATAATCTCCTGGCGCCGGTCATAGTCGAGCGAGGCCATGGGCTCGTCCATCACCAAAAGGCGTGGCGAGCAGAGCAGGGCGCGGGCGAGGCCGACGCGCTGCCGCTCGCCGCCCGAGAGCGCGCCGGCGCGGCGGCGCAGCAGATGCGCGACGCCGAGCGTCTCGACGACGGCGTCGAAGGGCACGCGGCGCTCCGCCTTGGGCGTGAAGAAGCGGCCGAACAGAATATTCGTCTTCACGTCGAAATGCGGAAACAGCAGCGCATCCTGAAATACGAGACCGATCCGGCGCTTCTCCGGCGGCACGAAGAGACGCTGCGCCGTATCGACGAGAAGCGCGCCATTGACGACGATATGGCCCTCGTCCGGCGCGGCGAGGCCGGCGACGAGATGGGCGAGCGTCGTCTTGCCGGAGCCGGACGGGCCATGCAACGCGAGAATGCGGGCTTTGGAGGTGAAGGCGGCGGCGAGGGTGAAATCGCCCCGGCGCAATTTTATGTCGACGCCGATCATTTGCCGGCTCGCGTCGCATCGGCGCGTTTTTGCAAGATCTCCGAGACGACGAGCGCGGCCACGGCGATCGTCGCCGAGACGGCGGCGAGCCGCAGCGCGTCGGCGTCGCCGTCCGGCGTCTGGGTGAAGCTGTAGATGGCGGAGGGAATCGTCTGCGTCTCGCCGGGAATGTTGGAGACGAAGGTGATGGTGGCGCCGAACTCGCCGAGCGCCTTGGCGAAGCCGAGAATCGAGCCGACGATGACGCCGGGCGCCGCCAGTGGCAGCGTCACCAGAAAGAAGGTCCACAGCGGATCGGCGCCCAGTGAGCGCGAGGCCAGCGCCAGCCGTTCGTCTATGCTCTCGAAGGAGAGGCGAATCGGGCGGATCATCAGCGGAAAGCTCATCACGGCGGCGGCCAGCGCCGCGCCGGTCCAGCGAAAGGCGAAGACGACGCCGAAATATTCCGCGAGAAAATGGCCGAGCGGCGTCTTGCGGCCGAGCAGCAGCAGCAGGGCGAAGCCGGTGACGACCGGCGGCATGACCAGCGGCAGATGAATGAAGGCGTTCAGCGCCGCATGGCCAGGGAAGCGCCAGCGCGCCAGCGCATAGGCGACGAAGACAGCGAGCGGCAGCGAGAAGACGGTCGCCGTCCCCGCGACCTTCAGGCTGAGGGCGATCGCCGTCAGCTCCTGCGGGGAGAATTGGAGGGAAGGCGCGAGATCCGAGAGGGTCATGCCCGGAGGATTTACGCCTTCACTCCCGCTACGTCGAGCGCTTATATAGCGCCGTTGATCCAGCGCAGCAATTCGCCCTTGGGCGCGGCGCCCACCTTCTGCGAGGCGGCCTTGCCGTCCTTGAAGATGATGAGCGTCGGGATGGAGCGAATGCCCAGCATGCCGGCGACATTGGGGTTCTCGTCGACATTGAGCTTGACGATCTTGAGCTTGTCCTTGAGCTCGGTGGCGATCTCCTCGAGCGCCGGCGCGATGGTGCGGCAGGGGCCGCACCATTCGGCCCAGAAATCCACGACGACCGGCTGGTCGGATTTCAGAACCTCGGCTTCGAAGCTCGCATCGGAGACTTTGACGGTCGCGGCAGACATGGCTTTCCTTTCGAATTGAAACTTTGTCGAAAGAGTAGGAACGGCGCGGCGGCGCGTCAAGCCGAGGTCGACCCTGTCGAGGCGGAGCCGGGTCGATCCGGCCCGCCCGGCGCCCGACCGTTGACAGAGGCGGCGCCGAGCTGGTCTATGCGGCTGCGCCGCCGTATTCGATCGAAGGAGGTTCGGCCTGTCGCTCGCTCAGATACCGCCCATCGCCTATGTCGCTCCCTTCGAGCGGGCCTGGCACCATAGGGAGCTCATCCGCGCCGTGGTGCGGCGGGAGCTGACCTCCAGATTCCGCGGCTCCGTGCTCGGGCCGCTCTGGGCCGTGCTCGCCCCGCTGATCATGCTGCTGACCTATACCGTTTTGTTTTCCATAACGGTTCCGCAATTGTCGGCGGGCATGAGCACCAGCGATTACGCCGCCGGCATCTTCATCGGGCTCATCGTCTTCAATGTGTTCAGCGAGCTCGCCTATCGCGCGCCGGGCCTGCTGCACGAGCATGTGACCTTTGTGAAGAAATCGATCTTCCCCAGCGAGACGATCGCCTGGGTGGCGACGATTCGCTCCTTCGTCTATGGCGGCATCAGCCTCGGCGTCTATGTGATTTTCCGCCTGCTGACGGCCGGCGAATTGCCGATGACGATTTTCTTCGCGCCGCTGCTGATTCTGCCCTTCGCCTGCTTCATGCTCGGCGTCGTCTGGTTTCTGATGGCGCTCGGCGCCTTCACCCGCGATGTGGCGCATATCATGGTGTCGGTCGTGCCGGTGCTGATGTTCGCGACGCCGATCTTCTATCGGCTCGATCAGATGCCGTCGCATATTTCGATCTGGCTGCGCCTCAATCTCGTCGGCGACTATATAGAGATGCTGCGCGGCGTGGCGCTCGACGGCGTCCTGCCCAACCCCATCGCTTATGTCGCGCTGGCCCTGGTGTCTTACGGGATATTCCTGTTCGGCTATCAGTTCTTCATGCGCTACAAATCGGTCATCGTCGATGTCATCTGAACCCATCATCCGCTGCGACGGCGTCGGCAAGGCGTTCCAGCTCTATCTGCACCGCAACGACCAGCTGAAGCAGATCCTCTTCGGCCTGTGGAAGAAGTTCTATCAGGAGCATTGGGTGCTCCACGACATAGGCTTCGAGGTCGGCAAGGGCGAGAAGGTCGGCATTATCGGCCGCAATGGCGCGGGCAAGACGACGCTGCTGCAAATTCTGTGCGGCATCACGCGGCCGACGCGCGGCTCCTTCGAGGTCAAGGGCCGCGTGGCGCCGATTCTGGCGCTGGGCTCGGGCTTCGACGGCCTGCTCACCGGACGCGAGAACGCCATGATCGGCGGCGCGATCCTCGGATTGAAGCGCAAGGAGGTGGAGAAGCGCCTGCCGGCCATCGCCGAATTCGCCGATATCGGGGCGTTCTTCGATCAGCCCATGCGGCTCTATTCCAGCGGCATGGTGGCGCGCGTCGCTTTCGCCATTTGCGCCAACGCCGACGCCGACATTCTCATCGTCGATGAGGCGCTGTCGGTCGGCGATGAGGTTTTCCAGGCCAAATGCGAGGCCTTCATCGCCGATTTCGCCAAGAAAGGGACCATTTTGATGGTCTCGCACGATCTGCGCTTTCTCGGCGATCTCTGCGACCGCGTGATCTGGATCGACGAGGGCGCGGTGCGCGAGACCGGCGCGCCGGATGTCGTCATCCCCCATTATCGCGAGGTGGTGCTCGCCGCGGCGTGATGTCGTTATCGCGAGCGATGTGAAGCAATCCAGGAGACGAGGGCGGCCCCCAGGATCGCCGCTTCGCTCCTCGCTATGGACGAAGGTTGGTCAGGCCGCGACAGTCTGCGGCTCGGCTGCGGCGATGGTCTCGAAGGCCGAGAGCTTGCGCATCGGGCTGGTGCTTCTGTTGCGCCGGTAGATCAGCAGGATCGATACGCCGACCTCGAGCGCCGCCGCTCCTCCCAGAAGGAAAGCGAAGCGGGCGTCGGCGCGCAGCAGCGATTCGAGCGCCACCAGAAAGAGGATATGCACCGCCGGAATGGCGATGATGACCAGCGAGCTCATGCCGCCGCGTCGTCCGGTGACATTGCCGAAGGTCAAGACCAGCGCCATGGCGAGCAGCGTATGCGCAATGGCGAGCGACGGCACGCCGAAGCGCTTGGCCGCCTCCGCCATCCATTCGCCAGCCTGGCGGCGGTCGAGCTTGGCGGTCTGCCAATTGGCGATGAATTCCGGCAAGGTCAGCTCATAGACGCCGCGCCAATTGCGCGGCGGCAGCGATTCGCTGCCCTGCATCGGCAGCGCCATCGCATATTCGTCGAAATTGGCGATGCGGACCTCGTCCGTGTCGAAGGGCTTGGTCTGAATGCTGCCGTTGGACAGCGCCACCACGACGCCGGAGGGCTGGCGACGGAACTCTGCGCGCGCCGCGGTGATCGTCTCCTCCTGGCGCTTCTCGATGGAGATCTGCCGCACGAAGAGATTGACGGCTATGTCCGGCGACTCCCAGCGCTGGAGGTAGAGCGTCTTCACGCCATTGTCGAAAGTGTAGAAATGCGCCGCGTCCAGCATGCGGTGATTGAGCGAGTTGCGCACCACATTGATGACGTCCTGCAAGCCGCTGGCGTAATAGGGAGCCATGAGATTGGCGAGCCCGTAGCCGAGCACGACCAGCGCGCCGGCGCAGACGACCGCCGGCCGACAGATGGACCATACGGACAGCCGCAGCGCATAGAGCACGGCGATCATGCCCTCATTGGACATTCGCGCGAATTCGAGCGCCGTGGCGACGCCTATGGCCATGGGCAGGGTGATGAAGCCGACCGTCGGCATGGTGCCGATGAGCGCCGGGGCCAGCAGGCCGGCGCGAATCGCCGCCGGCGTCAGCGTGTAGAGCAGATAGGAGAGCACGACCGGCACGATGAGCGCGAGCTGGACGACGAGCGTGGTGAACAGGATGCGCCGTGCGAGATAGAGAAAGAGTAGGCGAGGCATTGGTCCTGTTCCGCGCGTCGAGAATGGCCCGTCCCGGAGGGAGGGCCGCCGCCGCACGAGAGTCTCATAGCGGAATTCGGCCTATTTGCGAAATTTCGCCCAGGCGGCTTTGGAAAACTCCTTCCACGAGGCGTCGAAAACGCCCGTCGAGGGGAGGGCGGTCGCTCCCGCCCAATGGCAGAAGTAGATCTCCTTGCCGTCGGGATCGAGCGGCTTGCCGTCGGCGAAGGTGATTCCGGGCGCCTGATAGAAGCTCTCATGCGAGGCGCGCTCGACGCAATGCGGCAAAAGCGTGATGGCGAGCCCGCGCCGATGCGTTACGAAATTCACCAGCGGCTGGGCGAAGAGCTGCCCGCGCTTGCGCACCTCATGGAAGAGCTTGGCGTCCTCGCGCATCGTCTCGATGAAATGGTCGAGCTTCAAATATTGGTTGGACGTGACCCAGAAACCGTCATTGAACAGCAGCGCGTCGCGCAGGAAGGGGTAGTTCGCCTTCTTCTCGTTGTAGACATATTCGAAGCTCGGCGAGGCGACGATGAATTCCGTCTTCTTGGCCTCGAGCCGGCCGAAAATGGGCGAGAAATCGCGATAGAGCACCACATCGACATCGACATAGGCGACCTCGTCCAGCGGCAGGGCGAGGGCCTGCAGCTTGCGCAGCCGGCGGCGATTGCCATTGAAGGGGCCGGGATAGAGCTCGGCCGCGAGCCGGTCGATCGCCTCGGGAACCTCCTCGATGAAATGGGCGCCGTATATGTCCGCCGCGCGGCGCGTCTGCGCGACATTCTCGTCATAGGGGACGAGATAGAGCGGCAGATGCGCGTTGGTCTGCGCATAGCTCTCGAGGAAGGGAAGCAGCCAGTCGATGATCTTGTCATTGCCGACGATGGCGATCCCATAGCGCTTGCCGGCCGCGGCCCCGCTCTGGTCCGAGGCGGCGCGTAGCGGGGAAAAATCTGGATTTGCGGGTCGAAGGCTCATATACCCCGTCTACTTGGAAACGCCGTCGCAGGGCAAGCGGGGCGGGCGGACGGCGCCGGCGTCGGAAACTGCGGAACCGCGCAGGAAGAGGCGTTTCCACCTCCCCTTGAAGGGGAGGGCGCCAGCGCGCTGTGCGTCCTAAAGTCGCGGGGAACGGGAGGGGGCGATAGAGCAGCTGGTTTCCAACGACGCTTCCGTCGCCGCAGGACCGCTCGCCGGGAAAACGGTCGCGGTGATTCACGCCGCCTGGCATTCCTGCGGCAGCTATCAGGTCAATGTCAGCCAGCTCGAGGCCTATCGCGCGCTCGGAGCGCGGACGATCTCCGTCGCTCTGATGGACGCGCCAGCCCCGCGTCCGCCGCATGGGCCGCGCTGGGAGGCCTATTTCGCCGCCTCCGCCGATCTGCCGGCCGACAAGCGCTATTTCTGTGGTCCGAGCCGGCTCGCCGCCCTATCGCCGTCCTTTCTCGCTCACGCGTGGTGGCGGCTGATCCATGGCGATCAGGCGACCTGGCTCGTCGAGCTCGCCAAGCTCGTCGATCTTCCTGCGGGCCTCGCAGACGAGAATGTCGATCTCGTGCATGCGAATCATTACTTCACCCTGCCTTTTGTTGCTCGACTGCTTCGCGGGCGAAATGTCCCGGTCATGGTCGAGACGCAGGATATCCAGGCGCGTCAGTATATTCTGCGCAACCAAGGCGGCTTCTTCCTGCCGCCCTATGTGTCCTACGACGACATGCTGTCGATAGAGCTGGAGTGGATGCGCGCGGCGGATCTCTGCATACACCTCAATGAGGAGGAGCGGGCGGAGTTCGCCCGTCTGCTGCCGCAGGCGCGCCATCGTCTCGTCTATCCCGCCATCGCGCCGGTTCCCTGCGGGCCGGGCGGCGATCGCATCATCATCGTCGCCAGCGACAATTACGGAAATTTCGTCAGCCTGCGCTGGTTTCTGCGCGAGGTCGCGCCGCTCGCCCCTGGCGTCGAGGTGGAAATCTACGGCAACATCGATTCCGGCGTGAAGCGCCTCGACAAATCGCTCTTCGAGTCCCATCGCGCGCTGTTCAAGGGGCGCGTCGACGATATCGGCGCGGTCTATGCGCAGGCCGCCTGCGTGCTGCTGCCGACAGTCGAAGGTCACGGCCTTTCGGTGAAGGCGGTGGAGGCGATGGCGAGCGGCGCGCCGCTCATCGCCACGCGCCGAGCCTTTCGCGGCATGGCCATCGATCCCGAGCGGCTCGGCAATGTCATTCTCGCCGATGAGGCCGCCGATTTCGCCGCCGCCCTGCGCGAGATCGGCCAGCGTCGCGACGCGGGCGCGCGCGAAGTCTCCGACACGCGCCGCCTCTATGACGATATGTTCAGCCCCGCCGCCTATGCGCGCGCCTTGCACGAGACGGCGGCGCCGTTGCTCGCGCGATGAAAGACACAGCTTCTCGGCCGCTCGCCGGGCGTCATGTCGCCATTGTGCATCCGGCCTGGCATTCCTGCGGCACATATCGCGTCGTGCTGGGGCAGGTCGCCGCCTATCGCGCGCTCGGCGCCCGCGTCGCGCCGGTCGCCATTTGCGACATGCCGGGCTTCACGCCGGAGCGCGCCTGGCGCTGGCGCGCTTTCGTCGAGGCGACGCCCGAGCTCTCGCGGGGCGAGCGCTGGTTCGGCGGCGCGCCTTTCCACGCTTTCGCGACGCCGCGCTTTCTGCGCGATGTTCTGTGGCCTTATCTGCATGGCGATCAGGCCATTATTCGCGCCGGCGTGGCCGAGCGCGCGGAGCTGGCGCTGGGCCTCATGGATCGGCGCTTCGATCTCGTGCATTGCAATCATTTCTTCCTGATGTCGGCGGCGAAGCGCCTCGCGCGCGGCGCGCCCATAATGCTCGACAGTCATGATCTGCAGGCGCGCCAATTCGCGCTGATGAACGAGCACATGCCCTGGCTGCCGCCGCGCGTGACCTATGAGCAAATGCTCGCCCGCGAGCTGGAGCTGATGCGCGGCGCCGATCTTCTGCTGCATCTCAACGCGCAGGAATATGATGATTTCCGCGCGCTTCTGCCCGAGAAAGACCATGCGCTGCTCTATCCGAGCGCGCCGGAAGCGCCGCTCGGCCCCGGCGGCGAGGATATTCTACTCGTCGCCAGCAACAACAGCGCCAATGTCGATAGCGTCTGCTGGTTCCTGCGCGAGGTTCTCGGCGATACGCGCATTCCGCATTTGCGCATCGTCGGCAATGTCGACGCCGGCGTGAAGGCGCGCGACCCCGCGCTCTACGCCGCGCATCGCGCATCCTTCGTCGGCCGCGTCGACGATCCCGGCGCCGCCTATGCGACGGCGCGGCTCGTGCTGCTGCCGACGATCAGCGGCCATGGCCTCTCCATCAAGACGGTGGAGGCGCTGGCGAGCGGCCTGCCGCTTCTCTCGACGAGCCACGCTTTTCGCGGAATGCATGTCGATCTCGCGCGCTTCGCCGATGTGACGATCGCCGACAGCGCGGAAGATTTCGCGCGCGCGTTGAAGGCCGCGGCGGCCGATGCGCGCGTTCCGAGCGAGGCGCAACGCGCGGCGAGCGAGATGCGCCGCTTCTATGACGCGCATTTCTCGCTCGACGCCTATCGCGCCAATCTCGCCGCTCTCGCGCCGGCGCTCATCGGCGCGAAGATGCGAGCCTGAAGGCGCGCGGTCCGACGCGCGCCCTGGACCGCGAGCCTTCAGGCTCGCATTCTCGACGATCAGACATAATCCAGCATCGCTGTGAGATCGAAGCTCGAGCGCTTGCCCAGCTCATCGCCATTGCGCTCGAGAAACGCCTCCGCGCGGCGCCGTCCTTCCTCGCGCAGCATCAGCAGGAAATCCCATTCGGCGATCAGCTTGGAGGAGGCCGACAGCTCCGCGGCCAAGTCCGTCGCGATGGCGTGAATGCGCATGGAGGCCCAGCGCGCGCCCTCGCTATGGCCGGGATCGGCGACCTCGCGCAGCAGCGCGATCATGCGCAGCTCTTTCAGCAGCGGCGAGTTGAAGGAAATCTCGTTCAGCCGGTTCAATATGTCGATCGCGCTGCGTGGCGTCTCCTTTCGCTCGATCGGATTGACCTGCACCAAAATCGTGTCCTTCGACGCGCATTCGCGCACGAGCGGCGTGATGGTCGGATTGCCGGCGTAGCCGCCATCCCAATAGGCCTCGCCGTCGATTTCGATCGCCTGGAACATGGTCGGCAGGCAGGCGGAGGCGAGCAGCGCCTCGGCGGAAAGATCGGCGTTGCGAAAGACGCGCGCGCGGCCGGTGCGCACATTGGTCGCCGTCACGAAGAGCTTGATCGGCGAGCGCGCCAGACGCTCGAAATCGATGGTCTCGCACAATATATCGCGCAGCGGATTGGCGCCGGCAGGGTTGAGGTCATAGGGCGAGACCAGCCGCGAGGACAAATCCATGGCGAGAAAGGCCGGAGAATTGTCGAGCGTCCAGCGGCCGAGCAGCATATCCAGCGGGCTGCGCTGCAAAGGGCTGAACCGCGCCGCGGCGGCGACGCGCCGCCAGAACTCCTCCATCGCCGCGCGGGCGCCTTCGACGCCGCCCTGCGAGAACCCGTGGATCAGCGCGGCGGCGTTCATCGCCCCGGCCGAAGTGCCGGAGACCCCGTCTATGCGCAGCCACGGCTCCTCGATCAGCCGATCGATTACGCCCCAGGTGAAGGCGCCATGCGCGCCGCCGCCCTGCAAGGCCAGATCGACGAGGATTTCGTCTCGCATCGCGCCCGCCCCGCCTAAAATCATATCCAGGAGAGATAGGGCGTCGGCTCCGCTCGCCATCCCGCGCGGCTCGCGCTGGCATAATATGCCAAAGGACACTATGATTATGAAAAGCGAGGAGTCCGTCATGCCGACCCGCAACGTCGTTCTCACCGAGAGGCAGGAAAGCTTGATCGAGGCGCTCGTTCAGAGCGGCCGCTATCAGAATGCGAGCGAGGTGCTGCGGGAAGGCCTGCGCCTCGTCGAGAGCCGTGAGATCGAGGAGGCGCGCAAGCTCGAGGCTCTGCGCAGCGCAGCGCGAGACGGCGCTTCGGCTTTCGATCGCGCGGAGTTCAAAGAATTCGTGGACGCCTCCGCGCTTCTCGCCCATCTCGACGCGCTCGCCGCTTCCGAGGCCGTGGAAAAGTGACCGAGGCGCCTTGGCGCATCCGCCTCGGCGCCGAGGCGGAGCGCGATTTTCTGCGCATTCTGCAATATACGGCGGAGACCTTCGGGTCGCGTCAGATGGCGATTTATAAAGCGACGCTCATGGACGCCCTCGCCGAGCTGACGCAAGGACCGAATGTGGCGGGTAGCCTAGCGCGCGACGAAATCCTTCCGGGGCTTCGTACGCTCCATTTGGCGCGGCGCGGTCGCCGCGGACGGCATTTCATCATGTATCGCAGGGCGGAGGGGAGGGTCGTCGAAGTGCTGCGCATCCTGCATGACGCCATGGACCTCGCTCGGCATATCCCGTCGGATATCGGTTGACGCTGTCGCCGGCATGGCGCGGAGCGCCTATTTGAAATCCCTTCGCTCCTTCGCGCAGACCGGGCTTGACCCGCGCCGCCGAGGCGCCATTCTTCCGTCATGATCCGCATGGGCCATTCGATCCCTCCCGCCGGCGCGCAGAGCTTCGCCAATCTCGGCGATCGGCCGCGCGAAATCTTTCGCCAGATCGTCGACACCTATCTGTCGAGCGGCGATCCCGTCGGCTCGCGCCAGCTGTCGCGGCTGCTGCCCATGGCGCTGTCGCCGGCCTCGGTGCGCAATGTGATGCAGGATTTGGAGGAACTCGGCCTCGTCTATGCGCCGCACACCAGCGCTGGCCGTCTGCCCACCGAGCTCGGCCTGCGCTTTTTCGTCGATTCTCTGCTGCAGATCGGCGATGTCGCCGAGGATGAGCGCGCGCAGATCGAGGCGCAGGTCGAGGCCGCCTCCAAGGACCATGATCTCGAAGGCGTGCTGGCGGAGGCGACGAGCCTGCTCTCCGGCCTCACTCGCGGCGCCGCCGTCGTGGTGACGAGCAAGGACAATGCTCGGCTGAAGCAGATCGAATTCGTGCGCCTCGAGCCGGAGCGCGCGCTGGCCATTCTCGTCGGCGAGGACGGCTCGGTCGAAAACCGCGTGCTGCAGGTGCCGCGCGATTTGCCGGCCTCTTCGCTGATCGAAGCCGCCAATTATCTCAACGCGCGCATTCGTGGCCTCACCCTCGGCCAGGTCCGCACGGAAATAGAGGATGCGCGCAAGGCCGCGCAGACCGAGCTCGACGAATTGACCGCGCGGCTCGTCGACGCCGGGCTCGCCAGCTGGGGCGGGGCGGGGGCGGAGCATCGCCAGCTGATCGTGCGCGGCCAAGCCAATCTGCTCGAGGATTTGACGGCGATGGCCGATCTCGAGCGCATCCGCCTCCTCTTCTCCGACCTCGAGACCAAGACCGAGGTCATCGATCTCCTGGAGCGCGCCGAGACGGGGGAGGGCGTGCGCATCTTCATCGGCTCGGAAAACCGGCTGTTCTCGCTCTCCGGCTCCTCGATGATCGCCGCGCCTTTGCGCGACGGCAATAAGCGCATCGTCGGCGCGCTCGGCATCATCGGCCCGACGCGGCTCAATTATGCGCGCATCGTGCCCATGGTGGATTACACGGCGAAGGTGGTGGCGCGCGTCGTGGGCGGTTAGCGCTCGCGCGCCGATTTAGATAAGGGATTTTCATGTCACGGCCCGGCGACGCATTCGATGCGGCGGCGCATTTCGACGAGGCTTCCGCGACGCGATACGATCGGCGCATTCGATCGTTCTGTCCGAGCTATGACGCGTTGCATCACATGACAGCGGCTTGGCTCTCGCGCCTGCCGGAGCGCGCCGAATTTCTCTCCGCCGGCGCTGGAACGGGCGCCGAGATTCTCGCTCTTGGCCGCCGCTTTCCTCTTTGGCGCTTCACTGCGGTCGACGTCTCGAGCGATATGACGACGGCTTGCCGCAACCGTGTCGCCGCCGCGGGCATGGCGGAGCGCGTCGCCTATTTCCAGGGGCGTGTGCAGGAGTTTCGATCGGCGACGTCCTTCAACGCGGCCTCGTCCATCTTCGTGTCCCACTTCATCGCGGGGCGGGAGGAGAAGCTCGCTTATTTCCGCGCGATCTCGTCGCTGCTGAAGCCTGGAGGATCGTTCCTCCTCGCCGACCTTTTCGGTGACAGAGCTTCGAGCGAATTCGGCACGCTGCTGGACGCATGGCTGGCGTCCTACGCGTCCCATGGAGCCGCTGCGCCGGAACTGGAGAAGGATCGCGCCCATATCGAGAGTGACATCGCCTTCGTTTCCGAGGGCGAATTGCTCGAATTGCTGCGCGAGGCGGGCTTCGGCGCGCCCATCCGCTTCTATCAGACCTTCCTCTTCGGCGGCTGGATGATGACGAAACGAATCTGAGCGCGATGTCGCGCGTGCCTGCAGGCCCACAAACAAAAACGGCGCCCCGAGGGACGCCGTTCTGCTTTCGCGAGACCGAGGTCTCAGTAGTTGTAGGCGCGCTCGCCGTGATCGGCGATGTCCAGGCCCTCGCGCTCCTGATCGGGAGCGACGCGCAGGCCGATCACCACATCGACGATCTTGTAGAGGATCGCCGAGCCGATGCCGGAGTAGAGGATGGTCGCGCCGACGGCGGTCGCCTGCGAGATCATCTGCTGCACGAGATCGTATTTGCCGGCGAAATTCTCGCCGATGTTGGTGTAGTCGGTGATGCCGACGCCGCCGAAGTCCGGGCTCACCAGAATGCCGGTGGCCAGAGCGCCGGTGATGCCGCCGATGGCGTGCACGCCGAACACATCGAGCGAGTCGTCATAGCCGAAGAAGTTCTTCACCTTGGAGACGAAGAACAGGCTGATCGGCGAGACGATGAAGCCGAGCGCGATGGAGCCGATCGGACCGGCGAAGCCGGAGGCCGGGGTCACGGCGACGAGGCCGGCGACGGCGCCCGAGATGAGGCCGAGCAGCGAGGGCTTGCCCTTGAGCGCCCATTCCGTCAGCAGCCAGGAGAGCGCCGCCGCGGCGGTCGCCACCATGGTGTTGACGAAGGCGAGCGCCGTCGTGCCATTGGCCTCGAGGTTGGAGCCGGCGTTGAAGCCGAACCAGCCCACCCACAGCAGCGAGGCGCCGACCATGGACAGCGTCAGCGAGTGAGGCGGCAAGGCCTCCTTGCCATAGCCGATGCGCTTGCCGAGGATCAGCGCGCCGACGAAGCCGGCGATGCCCGCGTTGATGTGAACGACGGTGCCGCCGGCGAAGTCCAGCGCGCCGACGCCCTTCATCCAAGGAGCGAGGCCGCCGGCGATCCAGCCGACAGAGGCCGAGAGGCTGTCGATCTCGCCCTGAGCGGCGGTCTTGGCTTCATCCGTCGTGGCGGCGGCGAGCTTGGTGGCCGCGTCGACGAGCGCGTTCGGATCGGCGACGCCCCACACCCAATGCGCGACCGGGAAGTAGATGAACGTCACCCACAGCAGCACGAACACGAAGGCCGCCGAGAATTTGATGCGCTCGGCGAAGGCGCCGATGATGAGCGCCGGCGTGATCATGGCGAATGTCATCTGGAACACGAAATAGGCGTATTCGGGAATGACGTGGCCGGGGGTGAAGGTCGGCGCGTTGGAGGAGGCGTCGACGCCCTTCAGGAACAGCTTGTTGAAGCCGCCGATGTAGGCGTTGAGCGAGCCGCCGTCGCCGAAGGCGAGCGAATAGCCGTAGAGCGTCCAGACGACGCCGACCAGCGCCACGATGGCGAAGGTCTGCGTGAGGACGGAGAGCATGTTCTTCGAGCGCACCAGGCCGCCGTAGAACAGCGCGAGGCCGGGGATCGACATCAGCAGCACCAGCGCCGACGAGACGAGCACCCAGGCCGTGTCGCCGGGGTTGGGAACGGGCGCGTTGCCGGCGGCGAAGGCGGGATCGGCGAGGCCCACGGCGATCGCCGCGCCGACGAAAGTCGAAGCCGCAGACAGGCTCCGAGGCAGACGAAGTCTCATTTGGAACTCCTGGTGATTTTTCGAGAGTGGGTCAGAGCGCGTCGGCGTCGCGCTCGCCGGTGCGGATGCGGATCGTCTGCTCGAGGGGAAGGACGAAAATCTTGCCGTCGCCGATTTGGCCGGTATGGGCGGCGGTCGTGATCGCTTCGATGGCCTTGGCGACGAGCTCGGACGTCACGGCGACCTCGATTTTCAGCTTCGGAAGGAAGCTGACGGCGTATTCCGCGCCGCGGTAGATCTCGGTATGACCCTTCTGGCGCCCGTATCCCTTGACTTCCGTCACGGTGAGTCCGTGGACGCCGATGTTCGTCAGCGCGTCACGGACCTCATCGAGCTTGAAGGGCTTGATGATCGCTGTCACGATTTTCATCTGCCTATCCTGTTGTTTTAGACCTTCATGGCTATGACTGCTCGCGTCGCGAGACGGCGCCCAATGCGGCGATGGCCATGATGAGCACCGTTGTGCTCATGCCGCAGAACCATCAAATGCCGTGCCATCTCTGGCGCGCTCTCGCGGCGCGACACGAATTGGAAAAGAACTGCAAAAAAAATCAAGTCCGTGGCGAAGCGCCGCAGGAAGCGCAGGGCCTGCTGCGAAAAGGATTTGCGCCGGCGGTTGCGGAGAGGGGCCGGAACGCCGCAGAAAGCGCAGGCGCCTGCAAAAAGGCGGCAGGCGCCTATAAAATCATCAATCCGCTGCTCGAGTTTCGGATGAATGATCGCGGATCAGGCCCTCCTGCGCCACGGAGGCGACGAGGCGTCCGTCAAAGGAGAAAATCATTCCCCGCGTGAGCGTGCGCGCTCCGGCTGCGGTGGGGCTGTCCTGCGTGTAGAGCAGCCATTCGTCGGCGCGGAAGGGGCGATGGAACCACAAAGCGTGATCGAGGCTCGCCACCTGCAGGCGTTCGTCGAAGATCGAGCGGCCGTGCCGCACCAGCGCCGTGTTGAGCAGCGTCATGTCGGAAAGATAGGCGAGCAGCGCCTGATGCAGGCCGATCTCGTCGCCGATGCGGTCGGCGATTCTGAACCAGATGAATTGTCGAGCATCCGCCGCGGCATTGTTCAAAAAAAAGGCGCTCGGATCGATCACGCGTATATCGACCGACGGCGATCCGGCGATGCATTGCGTGGCCGCGAGCGGGAGAAAATCGGCGAAACGCTCGGCCAGCGCGTTTTTCGTCGGCAGCGTCTCGGGCGGCGGCGCCGCCGGCGCGGGAACGGCGTGCTCTAGACCCGGCTCCTCGATATGGAACGAGGCCTCCATCGAGAAAATGGTCCGCCCGCGCTGCTTCGCCTCGCAGCGCCGCGTCGTGAAGCTCTTGCCGTCGCGCAGCCGGGTGACGAAAAAGTCGATCGGCTCGTGCGGGTCTCCGCCGAGCAGGAAATAGGCGTGCAGGGAATGGGCGGGGCGGTCTGCCGGCACGCTGCGCTGCGCGGCGACCAGCGCCTGGCCCACCACCTGCCCGCCATAGACGCGCGCATTCTTGCACCGGCTGTAGCCGCGATAGGCGTCCGGGCCGATCGGCTCGAGATCGAGAAGCGCGAGCAGCTCGCGCGTGGGGTTGAGCGCGTCCATCGGGTCAGTCGACCGGCCTGGCCTCCTCCGGCAGCATGATGGGGATGCCGTCGCGGATCGGATAGGCGAGCCGCGCGGAGCGTGAGATCAGCTCCTGGCGCTCGGAATCATATTCGAGCGTCGATTTGGTGAGAGGGCAGACCAGAATTTCGAGAAGGCGCGGATCGACCTTCGTCGCCTCGGACGCGTCCTCGCCCTCATGCGCGGGCTTGTCGGATTTGTCGCTCATCGTGACGCCTTTCTGCTGCGAGCCGCGGGGCCTCGGGAACACCGGGGCTTTCTGGAAAACGCCGCAGGCAGCCTCGGCCGCGGCCCGGTTGAGGTAAAAACTATCTCGCTATATGCCGCAGCGGCGGAAAAAGTCTCTAATGGAATTGCGGCGGATCGTCGCTGTTCTGCGCCAGATCGAGTTCGGCCAGCGCCACCAGAATCTCGGCGCGCGAGCGCAGGTCGACGGCCTCCAGCAGCGCCTGCTTCTCGCTGGCGCCGAAGGGGCTCATCATGGCCAGCGCATTGACCAGCGCCTCATTGGGGGCGGCGTCTATGCTGGTCCAGTCGACGTCGAGCTGCGAGCCGTCGGCGAACTCGCGCAGCATGCGGATCATCCCGGTGCGATCGACATTGTCCTCGCCGGCGCCGGGCTCGAGATCGACGAGGAAGTCGTCATAGCTGACCCGGCAGCTGCGATAGGCCAGCGTCGTCGGCAGCTCCTCCTCTATGCGGAAGCGCGCTATGCCGGTGAGCGAGATGAGATAGCGGCCGTCGCCGGTCTCGGAGAAGCGCGTGATGCGGCCGGCGCAGCCGATCTTGTGCAGCGCGGGCGTCTGCTCGCGCTCGTCCTGGCCGGGCAGCGGCTGAATCATGCCGATGACGCGTTGCGAGGCGATGGCGTCGTCGACCATGGCCAGATAGCGCGGCTCGAATATGTTCAGCGGCAGCTCGCCGCGCGGCAGCAGCAGCGCGCGCGTCAGCGGGAAAACGGGAATGACGACGGGCAGGGCGCTCGTGTCTTTATAGGGATGATTGACGCTCATGGCGGTCGGCGGCGGTCGCCGCTGCTCCTCGAGAAAACGCGCTCACATCATGAGAACAGCAGCGACGACAGGCGTCGCCTGGCGCCTATGGTCGCTTTGTCGAGCGGTCCCCAGGCGTCGAAGAACTGGATGAGCTGCTTCCTCGCCCCGTCGTCGCTCCAACTACGGTCCTTTCGGATGATGTCAAGGAGCGCCGTTGCAGCCTCGTCGCGCTTGCCTTTGGCGTTGAGCGCGAGGGCGAGATCGAAGCGCGCCTGCAGATCGTCGGGATCGAAGGCGACGCGTTTTTGCAGCTCGTCGATCTCGCCGAGATCGGAGGCGGCGAGCGCATTCTCCAGCGACGCCGCCGCGGCGGCGACCAGAGAATCGGCGCGGATGGGGTCGGGCAGGCCGTCGAGCAGCGCTTGCGCGTCGGCGAGGCGCTCCTGCTCGACATAGAGTCGGACGAGCTCGGCCGCCGCTTTCGTGTAAGGGGGCTGATGCGCGACGAGCTGAGCCAAGATCGCCTCGGCGGCCTCGAGCTGGCCCTCGCCGATCAGCGCCTCGGCGGTGAGGAAATCGTCGGTTCCCTCGTCCTCCAGCGGGCCGGCGAGGCGCTCGATGAAGCCGCGCAGCTGCTTCTCCGGCAGCGCGCCGACGAAGCCGTCCGCCGGCCGTCCGCGCTGAAAGGCGACGACGGCGGGAATGGATTTGACGCCGAGCTGTCCAGCGACCTCTGGATGCTGGTCGATATTCATCTTGACGAGCTTGACGCGCCCGCCGGCGGCTTTCACCGCGCGCTCGAGGGCGGGCGCGAGCTGCTTGCAGGGCTCGCACCAGGGCGCCCAAAAATCGACGAGCACGGGCTGGCGCAGAGACGCCTCGAGGACGTCGGCGCGAAAGCTCTCGGTCGTCGTCTCGATCGTTCGGGCGTCGTCTTGCGCCGTCAGTTCCGCCGCCATCGCACCCTCTCCCGCACCGTCTGCAGAGCTTCGGCCGGTTCCGCTTCGCTCGAAAACTCTAGGCGTCGCGAGCTCCGTCACGACGCTCGAAAGTCAGATAGACCGGTTTGCGTCCGGCCGCCATCGCTTTCGCCTCGTATTTCGTCTGTGTCCAGCCCCGCCAGGGCGTCAGCCAATCTGCCGAGGCTCGAGCTGTCCATGCAAAATCCGTGGACTCTCGGACGCGCGCCAGCGTCCAGCCCGCATAATCGTCGATATCCGTGGCGAAACGCAATTCTCCGCCGGGGCGGATCACGCGGGCGAGCGCCGCCAATGTCTCCTTCGAGACGAAGCGGCGCTTGCGATGCCGGCGCTTGGGCCAGGGGTCCGGGTAGAAGAGATAGGTCCGGCCGAGGCTCGCCTGCGGCAGCCAGCCGATCGCCTCCGCCGCATCGCCCTGGTGGAGGCGGATATTGGCGAGGCCGAGCGCGTCGATCCGCGCGAGCAGCTTGGCCATACCATTGACGAAGGGCTCGCAGCCGATGAAGCCGACATCGGGCCGGGCGGCCGCGGCGGCGATTAGATGCTCGCCGCCGCCGAAGCCGATCTCGAGACGCACCTCCGTCACCGCGGTCGGAAACAGGCCGACGGCGGACGCGCAGGGCTGCGTGAGATCGAGCGTCAGCCGTGGCAGCAGCTCTTGCAGCAGCCGAGCCTGGCCGGCGCGCAGCGCCTTGCCCTTGCTGCGGCCGTAGAGGCGGCGCGCCACATGGGCCGCGCCGCCGTCGATCGCCTCTTCCATGGCTTCGTCTCGGGCGTCTTCGTCGCCGGAAATCGCCTGCGTCAGGAGAATTGCGCCTTCAGCGCGTCGACGAGATCGGTGCGCTCCCAGGAGAACCCGCCTTCCTCGTCCGGCGTGCGGCCGAAATGGCCATAGGCCGAGGTGCGGGCGTAGATCGGCTTGTTGAGCTGCAGATGCTCGCGAATGCCGCGCGGCGACAGGCGGATGATCTGCGGCAGAATGGCCTCGAGCTTGTCCTCGGGAACCTGGCCGGTGCCATGCAGATCGACATAGATCGACAGCGGCTCGGCCACGCCGATGGCGTAGGAGAGCTGCAGCGTCGCGCGATCGGCAAGGCCGGCGGCCACGATGTTCTTGGCCAGATAGCGGGCGGCGTAGGCGGCGGAGCGGTCCACCTTGGTCGGGTCCTTGCCGGAGAAGGCGCCGCCGCCATGGGGCGCGGCTCCGCCATAGGTGTCCACGATGATCTTGCGGCCGGTGAGGCCGGCGTCGCCGTCCGGGCCGCCGATGTGGAACTTGCCGGTCGGATTGACGTGCCAAACCGTCCCCTTGGTGACGAAGCCCGCGGGCAGCGCCTCGAGGATATAGGGCTCGACGATGGCGCGAATGTCCTGCGGCGTCAGATTCTCGTCGGTGTGCTGATGCGAGAGCACGATCTGCGTGGCCTCGACCGGCTTGCCATTCTCATAGCGCAGCGTGACCTGGCTCTTGGCGTCCGGGCCGAGGCCCTTCTCCTTGCCGGTGTGGCGGGCGTGGGCGAGCTTCTCCAGAATCTTGTGCGCGTAATAGATCGGCGCCGGCAGCAGGTCGGGCGTCTCGCGCACGGCGTAGCCGAACATGATGCCCTGATCGCCCGCGCCCTCGTCCTTATTGCCGGCGGCGTCGACGCCTTGCGCGATATCGGCGGACTGGGCGTGCAGCAGCACCTCGACGTCGGCGTTCTGCCAATGGAAGCCGGCCTGCTCATAGCCGATGGACTTGATCGCCTTGCGGGCGACGTCGACGATCTGCTCCTTGGGAATGGCGGGGCCGCGCACCTCGCCGGCGATCACGACGCGATTGGTGGTGGCGAGCGTCTCCGCGGCGACGCGGATCTGATAAGGGTCGACGCCGAATTTGGCGCCCTCACGAAAAAACAGATCGACGATCTCGTCGGAAATGCGGTCGCAGACCTTGTCGGGATGGCCTTCGGAAACCGACTCGCTGGTGAAAAGATAGTTCTGTCGCGTCACATCCAATCTCCGTCCAATCGCCGCTCCGCCGCTTCGGCGGACAGACCTCTCCATTCGCCTAAATCAGTACAGGCGGCGTTCGTTTCGTCAAGCCGTATGTGCCAAAATGTTCTTTATAGAGAACTCGGGCGGGCTGCGCCGAGCTTCGGCCTATTTGTCGGCCGTGTCGCCTATCGCCGGCTCCCGCGCGACTTCCTCCTGCTCGGCCAGCGTCGAGATGAGGTCGATGACGCGCTTGCGCACCTTGGGGTCCTTGATGCGGGCGAAGGCGCGATTGAGATGCAGGCCTTCCGCCGTCGAGAGGAAATCGACGACATATTGCGAGGAGGACTCCTCTGCGAAGCCGTCGCCGGAGGCCGGCTGGGCGTTGGGCGCACCCTCGAAGAAGAAGGAGGGCGGCACGTTCAGCGTCTTGGAAATCTGCTGCAGCCGGCTCGCGCCGATGCGGTTGGTGCCTTTCTCGTATTTCTGCACTTGCTGGAAAGTGAGGCCCAGAGCCTCGCCGAGCTTCTCCTGACTCATCTTCATCAGGATGCGTTGCATGCGCACGCGACTTCCGACATGCCTGTCGATCGGATCGGGCGCTTTTTTCACTGCGAATGCTTCCTTTTGCTCATCAGGTGCCGCCTTTTGTTTCGAAGAGGCTGATCTACAGCGGATTTCGCCCTTTCGATCGCTGGCGCGGTGGTGCTCGCCATAGTGTCGAGGAGCGTGTCGTCACGCGCTCGCACGACCGGAAGTCGAACCCGCGAGGCCACGAAAGCGTCCGAACAGGGCGAAAATTATTGTGAAGAACCAAAGCGTTGAAGTCCAGCGAAAAGGATGGGCGGCAAAGGGCGGCGCATCGGCCGCGCGCGGCAGGCGCGCATCGATGACGCCATCGACGCCGAGCGGAAGGCGGTGGAGAACGCGGCCGTAAGGGTCGACGACCGCGGAAACGCCGGTGTTGGCGACGCGCGCCAGCGGCAGCCCTTCCTCTATGCTGCGCAGACGCGCCTGGGCGAAATGCTGATAGGGTCCGCTGGTCATGCCGAACCAGCCGTCATTGGTGACATTCAGCAGCCATTGCGGCCGCTCGCCGGCGGGCTCCGCCGTCTCGCCGGGGAAGATCGCCTCATAGCAGACCAGCGGCGCGGCCAGCGGCAATCCCGGCGCGGCGAGCCGTCGCGGCCCGGTTCCTTCGTCCCACGTTCCGGGGACTAGCTGCGAGACGCCGAGCGGCGCGAGAAGCTTGGAGAGTGGCAGATATTCGCCGAAGGGCACGAGATGCGCCTTGTCATAGGCGGCGACGATGCGGCCGCCTTGGACGGCGAGGATCGAATTGAAAATCTTGGTGTGGCGCTTACCGTCCTCGCGCCGCGCATCCTCCTCCGCGCGCGCCGCGCCGGTCAGCAGCACGGCCCCGCGCATGGTCGCGGCGATGCGCGCCAGCGCCTCGGGATCGCGCGAGAGAATGAAGGGGAAGGCCGATTCCGGCCAGATCAGATGCGTTGCGTCGGCGACGCCGGAGCGGCCGGGCGCGACGGCGCGATCGGAGAGCTCGAGATAGCGGCTCACGATCGCCGGGCCGTTCTCGGGCTTGAATTTCGCGTCCTGCGGGAGATTGGGCTGCATCAGCCGCAATTTGACGCCCTCGACATATTCCGTCTTGCCTGCGCCGAGCCGCAGCGCGCCATAGCCCGCCATGCCGATGGAGAGGACGAGCGCGACGATGATGGCCGGCGTCAGGCGGCGCGGGCCGTCGATGAGCGTCGCCGGCGCGGCGAACAGAATGACCGCGAGAATATCCAGCCCATGCAGGCCGACGATCGCGGCGGTCTGATCGAGAAAGGGAATGGCGGCGAGCGCCATGCCGAAATCATTCCAGGGAAAGCCGGTGAGGATGTGGCCGCGCAGAAACTCCGAGGCGCCGAGCCCGGCCGCGAGCGCGAAAATGCGCGCCGAGCCGCCCGACCACAACGCCCGCGCGAGCGCGAAGCCCAGCGCCGGGAACAGCGCGAGGACGGCCGGCGCGCCGATGACGGCCAGCGGCAGCGCCCAGGCGAACTGGTCCGGCTCCACCAGCATGGCCGCGCCGAGCCACCAAAGCCCCGCGAGAAAATAGCCGAAGCCGAGCCACCAGCCGGCGCCCGCCGCGCGGCGCATGGAGCCGGCGAGATAGGAGAGGCCGCCGTCGCCGCGCGCCGAGGCCGAGCCGTCGAGCAGCCACACGGAGACGCACATGGTCACGAGCATGGCCGGCGCGAGATCGAGCGGAGCCAGAGCCAGCGCGCCCACGGCGCCCGCGGCGAAGGCGATGGCGCGGCGCGTCCAGCCCTCGGCGAGGATGATGCGTTGCGGAAGTGTCGGCCCCGTCCGCGCGCCATCGGCGAAGGAGCGGGTGAGAAATTGCTGCGCCATGTGCATCCGTTCGATTCGAATTGGCGTAACGACTTTATCCCGTCCAATGGCTACGCCCTAGAGCCGGCTGGAAAACGGCTCTCGCATTTCAATGGGATCGAATTGTGATCGCTCGCGCTATTTGCGAGAATCGTTATCATTTCCGCGCACGGCCGCGTTGTGCGGCGGCGCACGCGGCAACGGCCGCGCGAGACGAATCGAGAGACGAATTCGCCCGATGACCGCCAAGCGCCTTCTCATCCTCGCCCATGCGCCTTCGCCCAATACGGAGCGTCTGCGCGAGGCGGTTCACGCCGGCGCGCGCGAGATCGCCGGCGTCGAAATCGTGATGCGCGCGCCGCTGGAGGCGACGCCGGAGGATGCGCTCGCAGCCGATGCGCTCATTCTGGGAACGACCGAAAATCTCGGCTATATGAGCGGCGCGCTGAAGGATTTCTTCGATCGCAGCTATTATCCCTGTCTCGAGCGCATGCAGGGCCGTCCTTATGCGCTCTATATTCGCGCCGGAAACGACGGCTCCGGCGCGCGGCGCAGCGTCGAGACGGTCGCGACCGGGCTGCGCTGGCGCGCCGTGCAGGAGCCGCTGATCTTTCGCGGGCCTTGGCGCGAGGAGTTCGTCGAGGCGTGCCGCGAGCTCGGCATGGCGATGGCGGCGGGGCTGGAGGCGGGGGTGTTTTGAAGGAGGCGGCGGTCCGTCGCGCGAGGCGTCGTCGATTCCGGCGCGCCTATCTTTCTTCGCGGTCTCTCGATATGTTCGCGTATCTATTTTCGAAAGGTGCGACTTTGCGCTCGGGATTTGTCATCGGCGTCATTGCGTCGGCGCTGTTCCTTTGCATCGCTTTTCCCCACGGTCGATGAGTCATGGTGGAGGAAGAGCCCGGCATCGAATTGTTCGGCCACGGTCTGGGGCCGAGACGCGCGGAGAGCCCGCGCAAGCGATCGCTTCGCGTCGAACGCGAAGGCATAGCGATCTATGGCCACGGCCTCGGACCGCGCCCGGCTCCGCCGCCTCGCCTCGAGGAGCCCGTCGGCGAATCTCTGCATCTGCCGTCAGAGCAAGCGTGGCCGCTCGCCATCGCGCTGATCGCTCTCGGCGCGATCTCGATCGGAATTTTCGCGCTGGCGCAGATCGTCGATCGTCAAATATGCGCGGCCGATCCGCGGCGCGATTGTGAACGCGGCAGCGACCCGGGAGGCGGGGGCGGCGGAGGTGGGGGCGGCGGCGGCGGCGGCGGTTGGTCGGGATATCATGCCTATTACGGCGGATTCGGCGAAAGCGGCGGCTTTCACGCGGGCGGCTCGTGAGACGGCGCCTGGCTGCGCTTCTATCTTTCGTTCATCCGCTTTGCTAACCTCGTCGCGATTTTTACGAGAGGACCGACCTTGCCAGCAGATCTCGCATCCGGCCTTCTGTCCTTTGCGGCGTATTTTCTCGGGGCCATCGCCTATTGCGCCGCATTTTGCGTCGTCTACACGCGCTTGACGCCGCATTGCGAGTTCGACCTCATCGTCGAGGAGCACAACGCCTCCGCCGCCATCGCTTTCGGCGGCAGCCTCATCGGCTTCGCCATCGCACTCGCCGGCGCGGTGCACAACACGCAGACGGCGCTCGAATTCATCATTTGGGGCTTTGTCGCCTTCGCCACGCAGATCATCGCTTTTCTTCTCGCGCGGCTCGCGCATCCTGGGCTTTCGCAGGCGATCGAGCAGAACGCCATCGCCGCGGCGGTGTGGCTCGGCGCGGTCTCCATTTCCGCGGGCGTGCTCAGCGCCGCCTGCATGAGTCCGTGAGAGCCATGGCCGAGCCGCCGCGCAAGGAATTCGGCCGCCGCGGAATGGCGCCGCCCATCGTCACCCATGCGCCCAAAGGGCTTGCTGGCGGCGGCGCTTCTGCGTCTCCGTTTCGCAAGCGCACGCTCGCCATTGCCGCGATAGCGGTCGGCTCGCTGTCGATCGGCGCGCTCGCGTTGATGGAGAAGCCGCGGCGCGATTGTCCCGAGAGCGCTGATCCCGAGCGGCAGGATTGCAGCCAATCCAGCAGTCAATCCAGCAGCCACGGCGGCTCGGGCGGACATTCCTATTCCAGCGGCTCGTCGTCTTCCTCCTCGCATTCATCCTCGGGCGAGAGCGCGTCCGGCCATGCGGGAGGCTCCTCTCTCGGTCATGCCGTCTCATTCGGCGGTTTCGGCGGCGCCGGCGCTGGCCACGGCGGCGGCTCGTGAGGCGCGAACTTTCGCCGCCGCGGCCGGACTTCGCCGAGGAGGCGCGCAAAATCGGCTTTCAATATGCGCAGCCCGACGGCGAGCCTTATTGGGACGAGAGCGCGCGCTATGTTTTCTCCTTGCGCGAGATCGAGGACGATCTCGAGAAAGCGACGGCCGATCTTTCCGCGCTCAGCGAGGAGGTCGTCGCGCGCATCGTGAAAGACGAGCGGGCGCTCGAGCGTCTGCGCATTCCACGTCACGCATGGGGGCTCATCGCCGAGAGCTTCGCGCGGCGCGATCCTTCGCTCTATGGCCGTTTCGATTTTTCCTTTGGCGGGGACGGGCCGCCGAAGCTGCTCGAATATAACGCCGACACGCCGACGAGCCTTTACGAATCCTCCGTCGTGCAATGGTTCTGGCTCGAGCAGATGATCGCGCGCGGCCATTTGCCGAAAGGCGCGGATCAGTTCAACTCGCTGCATGATCGCCTGATCGCGCGCTGGCGCGAGATCGCCGACGGCGGCCCTGTGCATTTCGCCTGCATGACGCAGAGCGTCGAGGATCGCGGCAATGTCGCCTATCTCGCCGATTGCGCGACGCAGGCCGGCTCCTGGACCGCGCGCATCGACATGCGCGACATCGGCCTCGCAGGCGAGAGATTCGTCGATCGCCTGGGCCGGCGCGTGGAGCGAATGTTCAAGCTCTATCCCTGGGAATGGATGTTCGCCGACGCTTTCGGCAAATCGGCGGCGATGGGCGCGACGCGTTTCGTCGAGCCGCCATGGAAAGCGATCGCGTCCAGCAAGGGATTTCTCGCCTATTTGTGGGAGGCGGCGCCGGGCCATCCCAATCTTCTGCCCTGCTTCTTCGAGGATGACGCGCGCGCTGCGTCTTTGACGCGATATGCGCGCAAGCCGCTCTACTCGCGCGAGGGCGCCAATGTCGCGCTCTACGATGGAGAGACTCTGCTCGCGCGCACGGATGGCGACTATGGCGGCGAAGGCTTTGTGCATCAGCAATTATGCGCGTTGCCGAGCTTCGGCGGACGTCATCCCGTGCTCGGCTGCTGGCTCGTCGGCGGCGAGCCGGCCGGCATGGGCGTGCGCGAGGATTCGTCATTGGTGACGACGGATCGCTCGCGCTTTTTGCCGCATGCGATCATCGATTGACGCTTACCCAGTCGGGGCGTACGCTCTTCCCTGCAAAATAAAAAAACAAGGGAGGACGGCCATGCCCGATGTCACCTTCTCCACCCCTCTTCTCCATAAAAATGTGACGGTCTATGCGGTCGCCGGCGACACGCACACGATACTCGCCGTCGCCGAGGCGAATAAGATTCCGATCCCGCATGATTGCAAGGACGGCGAATGCGGCTCCTGCCTCATCGAGGTGACGCCGCTCGACGACAAGACCATGGGCGCGACGCTCACCGAGAAGGAGAAAGCGCAGCTGAAATCCATGGGCAAGATCACAGCGGAGGAGATTTCCCGCGCGGTGGTCGACGATATTCCGCCCAAGTTTCGGCTCGCCTGCCAATATGTGGTGCGCGACCAGGACATATTGGTGAAATTCACCGGAGAGCCCGGCGGCGCCTGACTCTGAGCCCGAGCGCTTTCGATCCAGAGCCGCAGGCCGGCTCTGGATCAGACGCGTCGACAGCCCCCTCGAGCGGGCGCCGCGCTATATCGATCCTGGCGATTTTCCCGCCGGCTTCGCCCCT
Organism: Methylosinus sp. LW4; assembly: GCF_000379125.1. Taxonomy (NCBI): domain Bacteria; kingdom Pseudomonadati; phylum Pseudomonadota; class Alphaproteobacteria; order Hyphomicrobiales; family Methylocystaceae; genus Methylosinus; species Methylosinus sp. LW4. Next base: position 832,815 of record NZ_KB900626.1, read on the forward strand.
GGCTGTGGCGAAGCCGGTTTCGGCGCGGGCGACGCCCGGGGAACTGGCCTTGCGTGCGCGCGCATGCTAACAGCGGCCTCCGCGCCGGGAACCGCCGGCGCCCACGCGACAGGAGCGGTCATGTCCGACATTTTCCACGAGGTCGACGAAGACGTCCGCCGGGACAAGGCGGCCAACCTCTGGAAGCGCTATCAGACGCCGGTGTTCGTCGGCGCTTTTCTGGTCGTCGTCGCGACGGGCGTCTACAGCTTCTACGAGAGCAATCGCTTGAAGACGGCCGAGGCCGCCAATCTGCGTTTCGACGCGGCCGCCGCTTTGGCGACCGACGGCAAGGACGCCGAGGCGGTCGCCGCCTTCGAGGCGCTGGCCAAGGATTCGCCGCGGGGCTACGCCACTCTGGCGCGCATGCGCGCTGCCGAGGGGCTGGCCAAGACCGACAAGGCCAAGGCCGTCGCCGCCTTCGCCGCCATCGCCGAGGACAAGGGCGTCGACAAGCTGACCCAGCAGGTCGCCAAGCTGCGCGCCGGCGTGCTGCTGCTCGAGCAGGGCGACCGCCAGAAGATGGCGGATCTGCTCGGCGAGCTCGTCACCGCCAATGGCCCGTTCCGCTACACGGCGCAGGAGCTCATCGGGCTCGACGCGCTGCAGGACAGCGATTTCGACGAGGCCGAGCGCGCCTTCAAGGTGATCCTCAACGATCAGGAGGCGCCGCACGCCATGCGCCAGCGCGCCGGCGCCTATAAGGCGCTGCTGGACGCCGCGCGCGGCTCCGCGCCGCCGCCGGCCGCCAAGGAGCCGGCCGCTCCCGCTTCCGCACCCGCTCCCGCCAAGTAAGCGCGAGCCTCACAGGCGGCGTCGCCGCGACGTTGGACCAAAGGGCCACAATGTCCTTCACGCTCGCCATCATCGGCCGGCCGAATGTCGGCAAGTCGACTCTGTTCAACCGGCTCGTCGGCAAGAAGCTCGCGCTCGTCGACGATCGGCCCGGCGTGACGCGCGACCGCCGCGAGGGCGAGGCGCGCCTCGCTGATCTGCGCTTCACCATCATCGATACGGCCGGGCTGGAGGAAGGCGCCTCCGCCACGCTGGAAGGGCGCATGCGCGCGCAGACCGAGGCGGCGATCGAGACCGCCGACGCCATTCTCTTTATGATCGACGCGCGCGTCGGCGTGACGCCGGACGATAAATATTTCGCCGATCTGGTGCGCCGCGCCGGCAAGCCGGTGATCCTCGCCGCGAATAAATCGGAAGGGCGCAAGGGCGAGGCGGGCCTGGTCGAGGCCTATGAGCTCGGCCTCGGCGATCCCGTGCCGCTCTCCGCCGAGCATGGCGAGGGCCTCGGCGAATTCTACGACGCGCTGCGCGAGGCGCTGCCGGAGGCGACAGCGGATTGGGAAGAGGACGAAGAGGCGACGACCGACGTCGCCGTCTCGTCCGATGAGGACGGCAGCGAGGTCGATCCCACCAAGCCGCTGCGCATCGCCGTGGTCGGGCGGCCCAACGCCGGCAAATCGACGCTCATCAATCGGCTGCTCGGCGAGGACCGCCTGCTCACCGGGCCGGAGGCGGGCATTACCCGCGACAGCATTTCCGTGCCTTTCCGCTGGCGCGACCGCGATATGAAGCTCTTCGACACCGCCGGCCTGCGCAAGCGCGCCAAGGTCGTCGACAAGCTGGAGAAGCTCGCCGGCGCCGATGCGCTGCGCGCCGTGCGCTTCTCGGAGGTGGTCGTGCTGCTGCTCGACTCGGCCATTCCATTCGAGAAGCAGGATTTGACCATCGCCGATCTCGCCGCGCGCGAGGGCAGGGCCGTGGTCATTGCGCTCGGCAAATGGGATGCGGTGGACGATCCGGGAACGCGCCTCGGCAAGCTGCGCGAGGAAGCCGAGCGCCTGCTGCCGCAGATCAAAGGCGCGCCGGTCGTGGCCGTCTCGGGCGTGACCGGCTATGGGCTCGACAAGCTCATGCGCGCCATTCTCGATGTGCATGAAGTCTGGAATCGCCGCATTTCGACCGCGCGGCTCAATCGCTGGCTGGAGAGCGCGATCGACGAGACGCCGCCGCCGGCGGTCTCCGGCCGGCGCATCAAGATCCGCTATATGACGCAGGCCAAGGCGCGGCCGCCGCATTTCATTCTGTTCGGCAATCAGCTCGACGAGCTGCCGACGAGCTATCAGCGCTTTCTCACCAATGGATTGCGCCGCGCCTTCGATCTTCCCGGCACGCCGATCCGCATCTCGACGCGCTCGGGCGAGAATCCGTTCGACAAGGGGAAGAGGTAGTCATCCTCGCTCGACGTCCGATTTCTTCGGCGCGAGCGACGGCTTCGCCGGCGCCTCGACGATCAGCTCGGTCGTCTGGTCTCTCCTGAATTGCTCGGGCCGTGTGATGGGGGTCAGCGGATGCCAAAAATCATAGGCGCCGGGCTTTGTCGGATCGGCGGACCCTCTGTTCGCGCGCTCCGATCGGCCGATCGGCAGCAGGGTGAGCAGCGCGCCGAAAAGAGCGAGCGTCAAATCGAGCTCGCTGAGTAGAATGGCGGAAATGATGCGGGCGTGTCTTCGGAAAAAGCGCATGTTCGGCTCCGTGCTCTCAACGCCTTTCTAAAATGTAGCTTTTCACGAAATGGCTCTGTGCGAGCTGGACGACAATGCCGGCGCCGACAGCGAGGAGCGCCCCGTAAATTTCTTCCGGTGAGCCGGAGAGCAGCGTTGCGCCGACCACCACGCAAAACAGGACATAGCCCAGGTTGCGAATGATCGCGCCGAGCGCCCGTCCGAGACTGCGAAATGGCGGCGCATCATCGATAGTCGAAGCATCTACTTCGAGGCTCTCCGCGCCATGAGCGGCTTCGATGCGCGCCCTTATGATCTCCACGAGCTGCGTCGTTTCAATGTCGAGGCGCAAAGCAGGGAGAAAAATTTCCTGCGGCATTCGGCGGTCGCATTGGGCGATCCAGTTCCAGAAACTGCCGCGTAGAAAGCGTCGCGTCGCGACAGGCGTCAGTCGCAGCGTCCACCATTCGCGTCCGCCGTGCTTCGTCCGGGAGATCGATTCGAAGTCCCGCCAGGGCAGGAGCTCGGCGGACACGGAGGGATAGACCAAGCCCTCTGCATCGATGACTAGGGCGGGAGATCGGTCGAGCAGCTTTCCGAACGCCGAGAGCGTCGCTGCGCCGCAAAATAGCGCGCCGATCGCCGCCAGCGTCATGACGACCAGACCGAATAGTCCCGAGAACAGCACGGAGACGCTGGCGATGGTCAATCCGGCGGCGAGCAGAGCGCGGCCCCAAAGGTCGCCGCCGCGTAAATATCGCGTTTCGATCCTATAATGCTCTGTCGTCTGCCCCATCGCCGCCTCCGGGACTTGCAATGGAGGCAGACTACAACGATCGCTGCTTTCCGGGAACGGAAATCGGTCGCCCCGCGCTCCTCAGCTCGCCCCTTCGAACTGCGCCAGCAGCGCGTCGCGCGCCTCGGCGATGCGGCGGTAGTCCTCCGCGCTGCCGCCGGCGTCGGGATGGGCGGTCTTGGCGAGGCGACGGAAGGCGGATTTGATCTCGGCCGGCTCCAGCGCGCCTTCCAGAGGCAATTCCAGCGTCTCGCGATGCTCCTGATTGTCGTCCTGGTCGAAATCGAACATCTTCTGGAAGGCGGCGCGCTGCTTGCGGCCCTCCAAGCGCAGCTCGACCTGATCTTCCTTCCAGCGTTGGAGCGACATCACGAAGCAGGCGCCGAAGGCGATGCGGCCCTGCGTCTCCAATTCGTCCAGGCTGAACGGCCCCACCACATCATAGGGCGGCGCGAGACAGGCCATGCGGACGCCGTCGACGGTCTCGACGCGGCCGATCGCGACCTTGTCGGATACGCCGAGCGAGCCGTTCCAGACGACCCAGTCCAATTGCTCCGCCATTCGGTCCGCTCTCGTGCCGTCGGGCGCTCCGTCGCTTTTGTGCGAAAGGGGCCGCCGCATTCGTACAATCTCACGTTACATGCAGTTTCGAAGCCAATATCGCGTTGCAGCATGGTTTTTGACCCGCCGTCCCCAGCCAAAGGCCGCTATGGCGCTTGGCAAGCGGTAATTTCAAATTATTCTAAACAAGGGCGTTCCGACTGGCCGTCGGGACAGCGGGCGTCCCCATGAGAGTACATCCAAGGAGCTTTAGTCATGGCTACGCTCAAGGGCACCAAGACCGAACAGAATCTGAAGGATGCGTTTGCCGGCGAGTCTCAGGCGAACCGCCGCTATCTCTATTTCGCGCAAAAGGCCGATATCGAAGGCCATAATGACGTCGCGACCGTGTTTCGCTCCACCGCCGAGGGCGAGACGGGCCATGCCCATGGCCATCTCGAATTTCTCGAGGTGGTGGGCGACCCCGCGACCGGACTGCCGATCGGCAAGACCGAGGACAATCTGAAGGCCGCCGTCGCCGGCGAGACGCATGAATATACGGATATGTATCCGGGCTTCGCGCGCTCGGCCCGCGAGGAGGGCTTCGAGGAGATCGCCGATTGGTTCGAGACGCTGGCCAAGGCCGAGCGCTCGCACGCCGGCCGCTTCCAAAAGGCGCTCGACGAGCTGAAGTAAGCGCGCGACCCGATTTCCGGCTGATCCTTTGCGCGGCCTTCGCCGCCTTCCTTCTCCCCGCCTGCGGGGAGAAGGTGCGGATGAGGGGCTCGGGGCGTTTTCCGTCTGTGGCTCACGCCCCGAGCCCCTCATCCCGGCCCTCTCCCCGCGCGCGGGGAGAGGGAGAAAACGCATGAGCCGATCGGAATAATTCGACCAGGGCATGGAAGCGATGAGAGAAGGCGGGCTCGAGGCGCCCTTCCGGCGTCCATTGGATTGGGAAAATCCAGATTTCTACGACGAGGCGAAGCTCGACGCCGAAATGCGCCGCGTGCTGGATATTTGTCACGGCTGCCGGCGTTGCTTCAATCTCTGCGATTCCTTTCCGCGCCTGTTCGATCTCGTCGACGAGTCGGCGAAAGGCGAAGTCGAGACCGTCGCCAGCGCGGATTTCAAAAAGATCGTGGACGCTTGCACGCTCTGCGACATGTGCTTTTTGACCAAATGCCCTTATGTGCCGCCGCATGAGTTCGATCTCGACTTCCCGCATCTGATGCTGCGCTATCGCGCCGTCGAGGCGAAGAAGAAGGGCGTCGGCTTCGCGGATCGCCAGCTCGCCGAGACCGACCGCAATGGCGCATTGGCGACGAAACTCGCGCCGCTCGCCAATTGGGCGACCGATTGCGTACACACGGCTGCGCGCGATGCGTTGGAGAAGCTCGCCGGCCTGCATCATGAGGCCGTGCTGCCGAAATATTCGAAGAAGACGCTGGCCGCGCTCGCGAAGGAGACGCCGGCCGAGGTGAACAGAGAGGCGCCGGGCTTCGGCCGCAAGGCGGTGATCTACGCCACCTGCTTCGGCGAATATAATGATCCCGGCGTCGGCCTCGCCGCGCGCGCCGTGCTCGCCAAGAATGGCGTCGAGACGGAGATTCTGCACCCGCATTGCTGCGGAATGCCGCTGCTGGAGCAGGGGCTCATCGGCGAGGTCGCGGCTTCCGCGAAACAGGTCGCGGCCGCCTTCGAGCCTTGGATCGACAAGGGCTATGACATTATCGCGCTGGTTCCCTCCTGCGCGCTGATGCTGAAATTCGAATGGCCTTTGATCGTCACTGATGATCCAAAAGTGAAGCGTCTCGCCGCCTCCACCTATGATCTCAGCGAATATGTCGTCGGCCTTGCGCGCAAGGAGGGGCTGGCGGAAGGGCTCTCGCCGATCGAGGGCGGCGTCGCTTTCCATGTCTCCTGCCATTCGCGCGCGCAGAATATCGGGCGGAAAGGCGCTGAGCTGTTGAATCTCGTTCCGCAGGCCGATGTCGCCGTCATCGAGCGTTGCTCCGGCCATGGCGGCGCCTGGGGCTATAAGGCGCAGAATTTCGAGACGGCGCTGAAGGTCGGCAAGCCGGTGGCGCGACAGGCGCAATCCGCCGGCAAAGCCTATATCGTTTCCGAATGTCCGCTCTCCGGCCCGCATATCGCGCAGGGCATGGAGCGACTGGACGCGGAGGCGAAAAAGCCCGAGCTTCTCGTCCATCCGATCGAGCTGATCGCGCGGGCCTATGGGGTGAAGTGAGGCCCCTCCCTCACCCTCCCCGCTGGCGCGGGAGAGGGGGCGGCCGGCGTTTCGCGAACCCTCGATGAAGGGCCGAATCTGCTCCCTCTCTCGCGAAGCGGGGGAGGGCCGGGGAGGGGGCTCGCGTAGCTTGAAGAATTGGAGCGATCAATGGCGCAAAAGCACCACATCACCGTCGCCGATCTTCTTCCGCCGGACGAATATGCGAAGATCCGCGTCGAGAGCCGCCGCCGCATCGCCGCGCGCAAGCGCAGTCGCCGCGTCGAGGTCGGGCCTTTCGTGACCTTTTATTTCGAGGATTTCGAGACGATCTGGCTGCAGATCCAGGAGATGATCCACATAGAGAAGGGGACGCTCGAGCAGGCGCCGAGCGAGATCGCCGCCTATGCGCCGCTGATCCCCAAGGGCCGCGAATTGGTCGCCACTTTCATGATCGAGATCGATGATCCGCTGCGCAGAAAGCGCGTGCTGGACACGCTGGGCGCGATAGAGGAGACCGCCTTCATCGAATTGGGCGGCGAGCGCATCGCCGGCGTCGCCGAGGCGGACCAGGACCGCACCAGGGAGGACGGCAAGGCCTCCGCCGTGCAATTCGTGCATTTCCCCTTCACCGACGTGCAGGTCGCGGCTTTTCGCGAGCCGGGAGCGCGCGCGCTGATCGGCTTCACCCATCAGAATTACGGGCATATCGCAGTGATGCCGGAGGCGGTGCGGGCGGAGCTGTCGGGCGATTTCGACTGACGGCTGCGCGAGTCGTGGCTTTGGCCACATCCTTTCGGAAGCGCGTCTCGTAAATCTTCGTCCATCGCAATGGCGAGCAAGGGGACGAAAATGAACGAGATCATGACCTATCAGCAATGGATGACGCGCACCTATATTTTCGGCGCGAAAAGGAGCGCCGAGCTCAGGGCCGTCGACAACGCGCTTCTCGGCTATCATGTCAACGGCACGAGCCAATCGCTGCTCCTTCTCGAGAGCAAATTCGATGCGTTCGTCGTCAAGAAAGCCCAAATGAGAGGCCGCTTTGTGACGGGCTATGACTATGACGGGCTCACCAAGCGAGACGGTCGAAAGATCGACGGAGTCGGACCCGTGACGGAGCTCGGCAGACAGATCAGGCTCCATGAGCATTCGTCCGCTCACAAATTCGCGGTCTCGAGCCTCCTGTGAGATATCACCGATTCATTCGCCTGCCTCGCTGATTTTTCAGTATTTTAACCCTTGGAGCAGTCCCGTCGGCCTTCGACCCTCTGGCCTTATCGGTCGAATGACCTTAAAGGGCGTGGCGACATTCGCCACTCCCTTCCAGCGAGTTCGAGACTTGACCACCTCCCAGCCGAGCGACCCCGTCTCGCGGCGGCGCACCTTCGCCATCATTTCCCACCCGGACGCGGGCAAGACCACGCTCACCGAGAAGCTTCTGCTGTTCGGCGGCGCGATCCAGCTCGCCGGCGCGGTGAAGGCCAAGCGCAACGCCCAGCAGACGCGCTCGGACTGGATGAGCATAGAGCGCGAGCGCGGCATTTCCGTCGTCACCTCGGTGATGACCTTCGAATATGGCGATTGCGTCTTCAACCTGCTCGACACGCCGGGCCATGAGGACTTTTCGGAGGACACCTATCGCACGCTCTCCGCCGTGGATGCGGCGGTGATGGTGATCGACGCCGCCAAGGGCATAGAAGCGCGCACGCGCAAGCTGTTCGAAGTGTGCCGGCTGCGCGATATTCCGATCGTCACCTTCATCAACAAGCTCGATCGCGAGGGGCGCGATCCTTTCTCGCTGCTCGACGAGATCGAGAAGACGCTGGCGCTCGACACGGCGCCGGTGACTTGGCCGATCGGCTCCGGCCGCAGCTTCGCCGGCACCTACTGCTTCGCGACGAAATCCGTGCGCAAGATCGACGCCGACACCGAGCCGATGGTGGTCTCCGGCCTCGACGATCCGGCGCTGCTCGCGCTGCTGCCGGCGCATGAGGCGGACGCTTGGCTGGAAGAGGCCATGCTCGCCGAGGAGGGCTGCAAGACGTTCGAGCTCGCGGCGTTTCGCGAGGGGCATTTGACGCCGGTCTTCTTCGGCAGCGCTCTGCGCAATTTCGGCGTGCGCGATCTCATCGACGCAATGGCCGAATATGCGCCCTCGCCGCGCGGGCAGGACGCCGACAAGCGCCATGTCGAGGCCAAGGAGCCGAAGATGGCCGGCTTCGTGTTCAAGATTCAGGCGAATATGGACCCCAACCATCGCGACCGCATCGCCTTCATGCGCGTCTGCTCGGGCAAGCTCTCGCGCGGCATGAAGGCGAAGATCGTGCGCACGGGCAAAACCATCTCGCTCAATGCGCCGCAATTCTTCTTCGCGCGCGACCGCTCCATCGCCGATGAAGCCTATGCGGGCGATGTGGTGGGCATTCCCAATCATGGTATTTTGCGCATCGGCGACACGCTCACCGAGGGCGAGGAGATTTCCTTCCGCGGCGTGCCGAGCTTCGCGCCGGAAATTCTGCGCCGCATCGTCATCTCCGACGCCATGAAGGCCAAGAAGCTGCGCGAGGCGTTGCGCCAGCTGGCGGAGGAGGGCGTGGTGCAGCTCTTCCTGCCCAATGACGGCTCCGGCGCGCTGGTCGGCGTCGTCGGCGCGCTACAGCTCGACGTGCTGGCGACGCGGCTCGAGGCCGAATATGGGCTGGAGACGAAATACGAGACCTCGCGCTTCGGCATATGCCGCTGGATCACCTCTCAGGACCCGATCGCGCTGAAGAGCTTCATCGACTCGCACGGCTCCTCGATGGCGGAGGACATAGACGGCGCGCCCGTGTTCATGTCGTCGAGCGAGTTCCAGCTTCGCTATGACGCGGAGCGGCATTCGTCCATCGTGTTCTCGGATGTGAAGGATTATCAGAAGAGCGGGGCGGGGAAGGGGTGAGCGGCTCGCTGTCGCCTGTGGCGCGATCGTGTTACAGTTTTCGCGAGGAGAGCGCGGATGGCGAATGTCGAAAAGCGGAGCTTCAGCCTGCCGACCGAGAATTTGGCCTTCATCGAGGCGAAGGTCTCCGCCGGAGACTATGCTTCGGAGAGCGATGTGATCCGCGCGGCGCTTTCCGCCTTGCAGGAGCGGGACGCCGCCGTCGAGCGATGGCTACGGGAAGACGTCGCGCCCGTTTATGACGCCATGCGCGCCGAGCCGGACCGCGCCGTCTCTATCGACTCGGTATTCGACGAGGTGCGGGCGCGTCACGCGTTTCGATCGAAGGATCGCGGTTGAGACGGCGAGCGATCGTTTTCTCGCCAGAAGCGCGCGACGACATTCTGCAGATTTACGATTGGATAGAAGAGAGGGCCGGCTCGGACGTCGCGCTCGCCTATATCGGCCGGCTCGAAACCTATTGCCGGGCGTCCGAAAGAGGGCGTCGCAGAGATGATCTGCGGCCTGGGCTTCGTGCGGTCGGTTTCGAGCGGCGCGTGACGATCGCCTTTTTCGTCGAGGAAGAGCGCGTCACTATCCTTCGCCTGTTCTACGGCGGCAAGGACTGGGAGGCCGCTCTGGCCTGACGATCCTCGCCACGGCCAAGCGAGACAATCCGTTCGCCTTCGCCTATGCTGCCCGATCGCAAGAGCAAAGGAGCACCGACCCATGTCCGAGGCGTCGTCCGGCCTCAATCTCGATCCGATCGGAGAGGATTTCATTCTGAGCCGGAAAGGCGACGATGGCGTGACGGCCAAAATCGTCCTCACCGCCGCCGATATTCTCGACTTGACCCGCTCCGCCCTGGCGCTGCGCGAGAAGGGCCTCGCTCAGCGGCAGCCGGCCAGCGGCGAGGTCGAGGCGGTGCTGGCGACGCCGGTGGAGTCGATCGCGCTGCACCGGGAGATGCTCGGCGACAATCTTCTGCTCACCCTCGTCTCGCCGGACGGCAATCGGCTCGCCTTCGCGCTTCCCTCGGCGGTCGCGGGCGATCTCGTTGAACGGCTCTTGGCCGTTCTCGCGACGCAGACCGCCGCGCCGGCGCGGCAATGAGCCGGCGCGTCAGGGCGAGACGCGATATTCCTCGGTGAGATCGCCGCGGATCAGCGTGACGATCTTCTCCGTTCCCGAGCGGAGCCAGCGCGCGTGGCAGATTTTCGGCCCGCACAGAACCTCGGGGAAGCGATAGAGCGGCTTGCCGGAGGGGAGCTTGAGGCCGAAGCCGGCGTCCGGCCTCCAGCCCTGCGCGGCGAGCTGGTCGCGAAACTCCCGATAGAGCGGCAATTGCGAGAATTCGGCGTCCTGCGCGACCGCCGCTCCCGACAGGAGCGCGAGAAGCGAGCCGATGCAGGCGAGCGTCGCGCGCCGACCGGAGCTGGAGGAATTCATCTTGGCGAGCCCCTTCTGCTGCGCGGGCGAACGGGCCGGCGCCGCAGGCTTCATCGCATGATCGCGCAGCTCTGAAAAGTTCGACGCGACTTTCGTGACAAAGATGAAAACGGCCCCGCTCGCGCGGGGCCGTTTTCTCGTGCGTGGCGTCGCTCAGCGCTCGGCGGCTTCCAGCGCCCGCGCGAGGCTGTGGACCTCCGCGTCGCGGGAGCCGAGCGGGGCGAGATGATGGCGCTCCTCGATCAGCTTCAGGATCGAGGTCGTGTCGTAATTCACATGATCCACCCCGGAGCGGTCGAAGCGCTTGGAGATCAGCAGCGCCGGAATGCGCGTGCCGGGACCCCAGCGATCATGCGCGCCGCCGCCGGCGTGATGCTCGCGGCCGTGATGGCGTTCGCCTTCGGCCACTTGCTCGGTCTGATAGGGCGGCGGCGGGACATGGTCCCAGGCGCCGCCGAACTCGTCATAAGTGACGATGATGAGCGTCTCGCGCCCGTCGGGGCCGTTGACGATGGAGGCGATCAGATCGACGAGATGCGAGCTGCCATCCGGCTCGCTGGCGTAGCCGGGATGCTCGTTTTCCGCGCCGATCAGCTTCACGAAGCTGACGGGCTTGAGCCGCCCGGTCTTGGCGAGCTGAACGAACTCGGCCTCGTCGCGCAGATGATCGCGGCGCGCCGCCGTGCCCGGCGCATAGGCCTTGAAATAGTTGAATGGCTGATGGTGGAACTGGAACAGCTTGTCCGGGCAGTTCGGAAAGACCGCCGTCGCCAGCGCGTTCGGATCGGCGCAGTTCGTCCCGGCGCCATTGGTCCAGCCGGGCGCGCCTATGTCGCCATTGGCGTTGGACCAGCCGCCCGAATACCAGGCCCAGTCGATCCCGCGCGCGGAGAGGCGATCGCCGATCGTCGGATTTTCCAGCGGCGGCAGACGCTTCGCCTCCGCCGTGCCGGGCGCGTAGGGCTGATAATAAGGCTGGGTCGTGTTGACCGCGAAATCGCCGCAGACGACAGTCGCCGGCGTCGCCGGACGTCCCGCGGGCGGGGTGCAGGAGGCGGTCAGCTGCGCGTCCTTGGCGGCGGAGCCGAGCGAGTTGGAATAGAGCGGCGCGCCGGTCGCCATGCCATTGGCGTCGACCACTGAATGGAGGTCGTTCGCGCTGGCGTCATTCGGCGCATTGGCGAAGACCGGCGTCGCCGCGGCGACGAGCCATTGATGATTGAGGAAGGAGCCGCCGAAGGCCGATTGGAAGAAATGATCGGCGATGACGTAATGCGGCGCGCCATGCTTGTGGAGCGCGACATAGATCGGCAGCTTGGTGGTGTCGTAATAGCCCATGGAGAGGCCGGCGGCGTCGCTGCCCGTCACATAGCGGTTCTGCTTGCCGCCGTTGATCTGGAACTGCTCGCTGTAATAGCGATGCACGAGATCGCGCGTGCAGCCGCCCGTGAGGGCGCCGGCGGCGTTCTTCGGCACGCCATTCGCAGCGGAGACGCCGGGCGCGGGACAGGTCTTGTCGGTCGAGGCGATATAATCGTCGATCTCGAAGGGCTTGTTCTGGAAGGCGCTCACAAAGGACGTCGCGCCGGTCGCATCCGTGCAGCTCGTCGCCAAAGGCGAGGGCGAGGCGAGATTCGCATCATTCTGTAGCAGGCAGGAATAGGCGGTGGTTCCGTCGGCGCGGACCTGCTTGGTGTGCGCGGCGTCGGCGAAGGGCAGTCCCTGCACCGGCTCGCCATTCACCGCGCCCCACAGGCCGAACAGATTGTCGAAGCTGTGGTTTTCTTGGTAGATGACGACGATGTGATTGAATTCGTGCAGAGATTCTGAGCTGGCGGGAGTAGCCGACGCCGCGCAGGCGAGGGCCGCGAGGCCGCCGATCGAGTGCTTCAGGAACATTTTGTAGCCCCCTTATATTGGCGGGGCGGACGCTAGCGACGCAAAATATCGGGCCTGTGACAGTCGCGGCGACGCTTCGATCGCCTGCGACGCCCCAGAAAGCGGAGCGAATTGGCCGGCGCCGCGACAAACTCCGTCTCCGCGTCGGTTGCGCCTCTTTTCGTCCCTGCGAGAGCGTGATAAGCGAACCCTCACACCGATGCGCGAGCGCGCATTCTGCGGCCGGATTTCGATCGGCCGGAAGAGTTTTGCGCTGAAAACGGGAGCTCGAGGCCGTTTCGGGGTCGCCGTTTCCGGCGTCCCCGAGCGAAACCTCGCTTCCCGCGAACGGCTCCGCCCGAAGGCGCGGGCGAGCCGGGAGCCGCCGTCACTTGCCGCGCCTTGTCTCGATAGAGGATGCTAAATGAGCCAATCCGCTTTCTTCACTGCCTCGCTCGCCGATTCGGACCCTGATCTCGCCAAGGCCGTCGGCCTCGAGCTCGGCCGTCAGCGCGACGAGATCGAGCTCATCGCCTCCGAGAACATCGTGTCCAAGGCGGTTCTGGAAGCGCAGGGCTCCGTCCTCACCAACAAATATGCCGAAGGCTATCCGGGCAAGCGCTATTACGGCGGCTGCCAATTCGTCGACATCGCCGAAAATCTGGCGATCGAGCGCGCCAAGCAGCTGTTCGGCGCCGGCTTCGCCAATGTGCAGCCGAACTCCGGCAGCCAGGCCAATCAGTCGGTGTTCCTCGCGCTGGCGACGCCCGGCGATACGTTCTTGGGCCTCGATCTCGCCGCTGGCGGCCATCTGACCCACGGCTCGCCGGTCAATCTCTCCGGCAAATGGTTCAAGCCCGTTCCCTATACGGTGCGCAAGGACGATCAGCGCATCGACATGGAGCAGGTCGCCGCTCTCGCCGCCGAGCACAAGCCGAAGATCATCATCGCGGGCGGCTCCGGCTATTCGCGCATTTGGGACTTCGAGGCCTTCCGCAAGATCGCGGATAGCGTCGGAGCCTATTTCATGGTCGATATGGCGCATTTTGCCGGTCTGGTGGCTGCGGGCCTGCATCCGTCGCCCTTCCCGCACGCCCATGTCGTCACCACCACCACGCATAAGACGCTGCGCGGCCCGCGCGGCGGCATGGTGCTGACCAATGACGAAGAGATCGCCAAGAAGATCAATTCGGCAGTCTTCCCCGGCCTGCAGGGCGGCCCGCTGATGCATGTCATCGCCGGCAAGGCGGCGGCCTTCGGCGAGGCGCTGAAGCCGGAGTTCAAGGCCTATCAGCAGCAGGTCAAGGACAACGCCCAGACTCTGGCGCAGACGCTGGTCGACGCCGGCCTCGCCATCGTCTCCGGCGGCACCGACAATCATCTGATGCTCGTCGACCTGCGTCCGAAGAAGCTGACCGGCAAGGCGGCGGAAGCGGCGCTCGGCCGCGCCCACATCACCTGCAACAAGAACGGCATCCCCTTCGACCCGGAGAAGCCCTTCGTCACCTCCGGCATCCGCCTCGGCTCGCCGGCCGCCACCTCGCGCGGCTTCGGCACGGCCGAGTTCAAGACGGTCGGCGGCTATATCGTCGAGGTGCTGGACGGTCTCGCCGCCAAGGGCGAGGCGGACAACGCCGCGACCGAAGCCGCGGTGAAGGAGAAGGTCCACGCGTTGACGGCGAAGTTCCCGATCTATTGATCGGATGATGTCCCCCTCCTTCCAATTGGGAGGAGGGGGACGCATAAATAGGATTTGGTGAGCATGTCGGAAGCGAAAGTGTTCGGACGGACGACGCTGGGTCTTTTTGACTTTCTCGCTTCACCGGCTGTCATATTTTTTCGCTTTGTTCTCGTGCTCCTTGTTTCGCTCTTGCTGGCATTCGGCCTATGGCTTGTCTTGCTAGTCGATGCGATGAAGTTTCTGCGACCGGAAATGGTGGATGCTCCGTTTGACCCGAGCTTGGTTGGCGGTTGGTTTTTCCGTTCCCCGGCGCCTTGGTTCGCGCTCGGTTCCGTGCTGGTCGCCTTTGCTTCTGCGATTCTGAAAATATATTTTAAATTCAATCGGATGGTCCCGGGGGCTCTCGATCGTTATTACGAATTGGATGCGATCTCTATTCTTTCGAGGGACGGCGCCGGGGTCACGAAAATTTGGCCATGGTCCAGTCTGAAGGCCGTTAAATTGACGAAGAAGAAGCTTGTCTTCCGAGAGCCGAGTTCTGGCCTCATGGCTATCCCTACAAGGGCTTTCTGTTCAGAGGACAGAAAACGGATCGGCGAGTTCGTCTCGATGCCGCCACTCTCGAAGCAGCTCGAAACCGAGAGCACCGACGCGACATGAAAAGTCGGAAGCGACGAAAGCAACACTGATGCGCTGTCCCTATTGCGGCTCGCCCGACACGCAGGTGAAAGACTCCCGGCCGGCCGAGGATTCCTCCTCGATCCGGCGTCGGCGCGTCTGTCCCGGCTGCGGCGGCCGTTTCACCACTTTCGAGCGCGTGCAGCTGCGCGAGCTGATCGTGGTGAAGAAATCGGGCCGCCGCGTGCCTTTCGATCGCGACAAGCTGATGCGCTCGCTGGAAATCGCGCTGCGCAAGCGGCCCATCGATCCCGAGCGCGTCGAGCGCATGGTCAATGGCGTCGTACGCCAGCTCGAGAGTTCCGGCGATACGGAGATCGAGAGCACGCAGATCGGCGAATTGGTGATCCAGGGCCTCAAAACGCTCGATGACGTAGCCTATGTGCGTTTCGCCTCCGTCTATCGTGACTTTCGCGAGATCGGCGATTTCCATGCGCTGATCGACGAATTGTCGCATAGCGAGGGCGAGCAGCGCGCGGATACGGTGGTGGACGCCGAAACCGCGCCGGGCGGGAGATGACCGCGACGAAGCCGCAATCCGATTCACTGGACCTTCTGGACGACGCCTTCATGGCGGCGGCGCTGGCGCTCGGCCGGCGCAATCTCGGCCGCACCGGGCCCAATCCCGCCGTTGGCGCGATCCTCGTCAAGGATGGCGTCGTGATCGCGCGCGGCTATACGGCGCTGGGCGGGCGTCCGCATGCCGAGGCGGTCGCCGTGGCCGCCGCTGGCGAGGCTGCGCGCGGCGCGACGCTCTACGCCACTCTGGAGCCATGCTCCCATCACGGGGCGACGCCGCCCTGCGTGGACACGATCATCGCCTCTGGAATCGCCCGCGTCGTCTCGGCGCTCGAGGACCCGGACGATCGCGTCGCCGGCCGCGGCCACGCCCGGCTGCGGGAAGCGGGAATAGAGGTGACGACCGGCGTGCGTGCGCGTGAGGCTCGCGCCGATCATCTCGGCCATATTCTGCGGGTGACGCAGGGGCGGCCCATGGTCACTCTGAAGCTCGCCCAGACGGCGGACGGCTACGCCGCCGGGGCCGAGCACGACCCGCGCCTCTTCATCACCGGCGCGCTCGCCGATAGCGTCACCCATATCGAGCGCGCGCTGCACAGCGCGATCATGGTCGGCTATGGCACTGCCTCTGTCGACGACCCGCTGCTCACCGTGCGCCTGCCCGGCCTCGAGGCCTTCAAGCCGCTGCGTGTGGTGCTGGATGCGCGTTTGAGCCTGTCGCGCAGCTCCCGCCTCGCCGCCACGGCGCGCGAGACGCCGACGCTCGTCATCGTAGGGGAGGGCGTCGCCGAGGCCGAGGCGCAGGACTTCGCCGCCGCCACCGGAATAGAGGTCGCGCGCGCCGGAGTGGACGCCGCCGGCCGCCTTGTTCTGGGGGAAGCGCTCGGCCTGCTGGCGCAACGTGGAATCACCCGCGTCTTCAGCGAGGGCGGTCCCCGCATCGCCGAGAGCCTGCTCGCCGCCGCGCTCGCCGACGACGTCGTTCTCCATACCGGGCTGAAGCCGCTCGGCCGTCAGGGCCGGCTCGCGCTCACCCCGGCGGCGCGCGCCATTCTCGAGGATGAGAGCCGCTATCGCCTCGCCGATACGGCCATGCTCGGCGTCGATCGCATGACCCGCTACGAGAGGATCGGCTGAAATGTTCACGGGCCTCGTCACCGACGTCGGCGAAATCCTCGCGGTCGAGCCGCGCGGCGAATTGCGCCGCCTGGCCATCGCCTGCGCCTATCCGCTGGAGAGCATCGCGCTCGGCGCCTCCATCGCCTGCTCCGGCCCATGCCTCACGGCGGTGGGCCTGCGCCGCGATGGCGCCCGCACGGTCTTCGAGGTGGACGCCGCCGCCGAGACCTTGGCGCGCACCACGGCGGGCGAATGGGCGGTCGGCCGCCGCATAAATCTCGAGCGCTCGCTGACGATCGGCGACGAATTGGGCGGCCATATCGTCACCGGCCACGTCGATGGCGTCGCGACGATTGTCTCGCGCGATGATTTCGACGGCATGTCGCGCTTCTGGATCGAGGCGCCGCATCAATATGCGCGCTTCATCGCCGAGAAGGGCTCTGTGGCGCTGGACGGAACCTCGCTCACCGTGAATGCGGTGGAGGGCGACCGCTTCTCCGTTCTCATCATCCCGCACACGCTCGCGGTGACGACCTGGGGCGGCTACAGGGCAGGGGACCGCCTCAACCTCGAGGTCGATCTGATGGCGAGATACGCCGCCCGGCTGGCGGAAGCGAAGTAGGGCGTCATCATTCGGCTCGCGACGACGGCGTCTTGCACAACGCTGGCTGGGCCTGTCCAAGCTGTTGAAGCGATTGGCGTTGTCATTTCGTATCGGACAGACTATCGAACTGCGTCCTAACGTGGATGCCGCTGTGCATCAGGCGTTCTCAAATGTTCATGAAGTTGCTAAAATTAAATATGAGGATTCGCCTTCGATGAGGCGCTCGAACTCATCAGCGAATTTCTTTAAATCTTCATAATATAGAAAATAGCTGCATTGACCTCCAGAGCCCAGTCCTTTCTTCCAATATTCTGGGTGTGGCGTAAATGCTCTGACCTTCATCACCAAAAGGCCTGTTGTATTTAATTTTGCCACGGAAATGTAGAAATTTTCGTTAGAGATGTTATCTCCGGCGTCATCAAAATATCCTCCAGATATAAATGGCTCTTCAATCAATGGAAAACCGCGAAGCGCGGACACAAAAATTTTGAGCTCCGCGATACTGAAAAATGCCGCTCCGCTGGCACAAAAATCTTCTCCGAACGCTCGTATCGCCAACTCGACAGAATCCTCGGCTCTCTCTCTAGCAGAAAAAGAGATGTGCCGTGCTCCCGTCTCAGACGGATTCGAGATAGACATTCAGTCCTCCTCGTCGGCCAAAAAATAATTGATTACGAGCCGATAGCCATCGGCGCAAATATGTGTCCGACGACATTCGCGAGCGGTAGGCTTTCCCCGAAAAAATGTGTATCCATCGCCGCTTCGTTTCTAGAGAGCGTCGCGCGCCCCCTCCCCAGCCCTCCCCCGCTTCGCGGGAGAGGGGGCAGGTTGCGCGTTTCATAAGAGAGTGCGCGCAGCGCTCATTGCATCCCTCTCCCGCGAAGCGGAAGAGGGTGAGGGAGGGGCGGCCCCTCCGCCCATGGAGTCGTGAATGGCAGGGTCCTACCGCGCCGATGACGATGATCTCGCGCCTGTCGAAGGCGCGCGCATTCTCGTCGTCGAATCGCATTTCAACGAAGATATCGTCGAGCTTCTGCACGAGGGCGCCGTCCGCGCGCTGGAGGAGCTCGGCTGCGACGTCACCACCATCACCGTCCCCGGCGCGCTGGAGCTGGCGGCCGGCGCGGCCATAGCGCTGGACGCGGCCGAGGCCGCCGGCGCGCCTTATGAGGGCGTGGTGGCGCTCGGCTGCGTCATTCGCGGCGACACCTATCATTTCGAGATCGTCGCCAATGAGAGCGCGCGCGCGCTCACTGAGCTTTCGGTCGCGCGCCGTCTCCCGCTCGGCAATGGCGTCCTGACCGTGGACAATGAGGAGCAGGCGACCGTGCGCGCCGATCCCAAGCAGGGCGGGGCCGACAAGGGCGGCGACGCCGCGCTGGCCGCGCTGGCGCTGGTGCGCCTGAAGCGCAAGCTCGGAGGCCGCTCGTGAGCGTCGAGGAGAGATCGGCGGCGCGGCTCGCCATTGTGCAGGCGCTCTATCAGATGGAGGTCGCCGGCAAGGGCCTCAACGAGATCTACGCCGAATTCGAGTCGCATTGGATCGGCCGCGAGATCGAGGGCGACCAATATAAGCCGGCCGAGCTGCAGTTTTTTCGCGATATCGTGAAGGGCGTGCTCGACAATCAGGCGACGATCGACCGCGCGCTCGACCAGGCTTTGCAGGGCGGCTGGCCGCTGCAGCGCATAGAGGCGGTGATGCGCGCCATATTGCGCGCGGGCGGCTTCGAGCTGGGGTTTCGGCGCGACATACCTGTCAAAGTGGTCATCAAGGAATATGTGGACGTCGCCGGCGCATTTTTCGGCGCGACCGAATCCGGCATGATCAACGCCGTGCTGGATCGTCTGGCGCGACAGGCGCGGCCGGAGCATTTTTCCGAGAAGTGAGGCGCGTGATCGAAACCACGCGCCCTCATCCTGAGGCGCTTTTTGCGGAACGCAAAAAGCCTCGAAGGATGCTTCAGAAGGCGCGGCGGCCCATCCTTCGAGACGGCCCCTTCGGGGCCTCCTCAGGATGAGGGGACTGTTCGGCCAGGGGCGATGCGAGCCGGGAGACTCGCTTTCGAGAGAGAGTTCATGGCGGAGCGCCGCTTCAGCGAGGACGAGCTGATCGCCGAAATCTTCGCGCCGCTCGCCGCGGAGAGCGCCTTCGGCCTGCGCGACGATGCGGCTCTGCTGCCGTTGGGCGGAGCGCGGGAGGTCGTCGTCACCACCGATGCGCTGGTTTCCGGCGTGCATTTCTTCCCCGACGATCCGCCTGGCCTCGTCGCCAAGAAGGCGCTGCGCGTCAATCTCTCCGATCTCGCGGCCAAGGCGGCGGAGCCTCTGGGTTTTCTGCTTACTCTGGCGCTGCCGCCCGATTGGACGAATGACTGGGCGCGCAGCTTCGCCGCCGGCCTCGCCGAGGATGCGCGCGAATTCGCCTGTCCGCTGCTCGGCGGCGACACGACGGCGACGCCCGGTCCTCTGACCATCTCCATCGCCGCCTTCGGCCGCGCGACGCGCTTCGTCTCGCGATCGGGCGCGCGGCCGGGGGATCGCATTTTCGTCTCCGGGACGATCGGCGACGCCGCGCTCGGCCTCGGCGTCGCGCGCGGCGAGGCTTTCGCGGAAAGGCTCGGCGAGGGCGCGCGGACGCATCTGCTCGAGCGCTACCGGCTTCCGCAGCCGCGGCTGCCCTTGATCGCAGCCTTGCGCGCGCACGCCAGCGCCGCCATGGACGTCTCCGATGGGCTCGCGGGCGATCTCGCCAAGCTGCTGCGCGCGAGCGGCACGAGCGCGCGGGTGGAGCTCGAGAAGGTTCCGCTCTCGGCGGCGGCGCAGGAGGCGATCGCGCGCGAGCCGGAGCTGCTCTCCCGCGCGGTCACGGGCGGGGACGATTACGAGATCCTCTGCTGCGCCTCCGCCGAGGCCGCCCCCGCGCTGGCGGCAGGGAAGGCGGGGATCGCCCTCGCTGAGATCGGCGTCGTCACAGCCGGCGCCGAGCCGCCACAATTCTTAAATTCTTCTGGAACGATTATAAAATTCAACCGTCTATCCTTCAGTCACTTCTAATCGCGCGGCGGTGCGCGACCTTTGCCGGCATTGCCGAAAACCGGTGTTTCTGGCATGACTGACGCGCTTTTCCCCCGGCGCCGCAGCCGTACGATTCGACTGCGGTCGGACTATCGTTGTCGCGGGGACGAAATTGCCGCAAGCGCGGGCCACGAGAACAAATCAGCGCGCGCGGCCGAGGAACGGAGAGGGCGCAATCGTCATGGTATTGTTTCTCAGCATCGTCTTCGGACTATTGTCTGTCGCCTATGGCGTCAAGACTTGGCAAGAACTCGAGAAGGCGGACGCCGGCTCTGCGCGCATGCAGGAAATATCCGGCGCCGTCGCGGAAGGCGCGCAGGCCTATCTGAAACGCCAATATACGACGATCGCCTATGTCGGCGGCGTCATCTTCGTGCTGCTCGTCATTCTGCTCGGCTGGGCGGTGGCCTTCGGCTTTCTCATCGGCGCGGTGCTCTCCGGCGCGGCCGGCTTCATCGGCATGAATGTCTCCGTGCGCGCCAATGTCCGCACCGCGCAGGCGGCGACGAAATCGCTCGCCGGCGGGCTCGACATCGCCTTCAAGGCGGGCGCGATCACCGGCCTGCTGGTCGCCGGCCTCGCTTTGCTCGGCGTCGCGATCTATTACTTCATCCTCACCGTCTTCGCGGGCTATGCGCCTTCCGATCGCGTCGTGGTCGACGCGCTGGTGGCGCTCGGCTTCGGCGGCTCGCTGATCTCCATCTTCGCGCGCCTCGGCGGCGGCATCTTCACCAAGGGCGCGGATGTCGGCGCCGATCTCGTCGGCAAGGTCGAGGTCGGCATTCCCGAGGACGATCCGCGCAACCCCGCCACCATCGCCGACAATGTCGGCGACAATGTCGGCGATTGCGCCGGCATGGCGGCCGATCTCTTCGAGACCTATGTCGTCACCATTGTCGCGACCATGGTTCTGGCGTCGATCTTCTTCGCCGGGCAGGCGGGCCTCGCCTCTGCGATCGTCTATCCGCTGGCGATCGGCGGCCTTTCCATCGTCACCTCCATCGCCGGCACCTATTTCGTGAAGCTCGGCGCCGATGATTCCGAGATCGGCAAGATCGCCGGCCCGTTGTTCGACAAGATCGGCGTGCCGGACACGATCATGGGCGCGCTCTACAAGGGCCTCATCGCCGCCGGCGTGCTGTCGATCGGCGGCCTCTTCCTCGCCACCACCTTCACGGTCGGCTGGGGTGAGATCGGCAAGGCCAATGGCGAGGCGATCCACGGCTATGGCCTGTTCTTCGCCGGCCTCATCGGCCTCGTCGTGACAGGCCTCATCGTCTACATCACCGAATATTACACCGGCACGGGCAAGCGCCCGGTGGCGTCGATCGCCCAGGCCTCGGTGACGGGCCATGGCACCAATGTCATCCAGGGCCTCGCCGTCTCGCTCGAGGCCACGGCGGCGCCGGCGATCGTCATCGCGCTCGGCATCATCTTCGCTTATCAGGCGGGCGGGCTCTATGGCGTCGCCATCGCCGTGACGACCATGCTCGGCCTCGCCGGCATCATCGTCGCGCTCGACGCCTTCGGCCCGGTGACCGACAATGCCGGCGGCATCGCCGAAATGGCGGGCCTGCCCAAGGAAGTGCGCCACAATACCGACGCGCTGGACGCCGTCGGCAACACCACCAAGGCCGTCACCAAGGGCTACGCCATCGGCTCCGCCGGTCTCGGCGCGCTGGTGCTGTTCGCCGCCTATTCCAATGATCTGCGGCATTTCACCGAGAGCGGCGTTCCCTACTTCAAGGATATCGGCAAGGTCGATTTCGATCTCGCCAATCCTTATGTCGTCGCCGGCCTCATCCTCGGCGGCCTCATCCCCTATCTCTTCGGCGGCGTCGCCATGACGGCGGTCGGCCGCGCGGCCGGCTCCGTGGTGGAGGAGGTGCGCCGCCAGTTCAAGGAGAAGCCCGGCATAATGGATGGCACGGAGCGCCCGGATTACGGCCGCGCCGTCGACATGCTGACGCAGGCGGCGATCAAGGAGATGATCGTTCCGTCGCTGTTGCCGGTGCTGGCGCCGATCGTGGTCTATTTCGGCGTGACGCTGATTTCCGGCTCCAAGGCCAATGGCTTTGCGGCGCTGGGCGCGGCGCTTCTCGGCGTCATCGTCAACGGCCTCTTCGTCGCGGTCTCGATGACCTCCGGCGGCGGCGCCTGGGACAACGCCAAGAAGAGCTTCGAAGACGGCTTCACCGACAAGGACGGCGTCACCCATTACAAGGGCGGCGACGCGCACAAAGCCTCGGTGACGGGCGACACGGTCGGCGACCCCTATAAGGACACCGCCGGCCCGGCCGTGAATCCGGCGATCAAGATCACCAACATTGTGGCGTTGCTGCTGCTGGCGATTTTGGCGCGGTGAGAGCGGGCGAATAGCGAGTAGCGAAGAGAGGCGGGGGCGACCCCGCCTTTTTTATTTCGAGAGGACAGGCCGATGGCCGCGGTTTTTGAAACAAAACGCAAGACTTTGGTCGTTTTTGACGTCGATGGCACTCTCATCCAGTCGATGGCCGTGGACGGCGAGTGCTATGGCGCGGCATTGTTCGAGCATTTCGATACGACCGACATAAGTCTGGACTGGACGACCTATGAGCATGTGACCGACCCCGGCGTCGTCACGGAGCTCTATGCGCACAGGTTCGGTCGCGCGCCGACGGCGCAGGAGCTGCGCGATTTTCGGCAACGTTTCATGTCGCGTCTCGAGGCGGCGGTGTCCGGTCGCGAGGTTCTTCAGGAGACGCTCGGCGCTTCGCGTCTTTTGAGCGCTCTCGCGGCCGACGCTCGCTTCGAGGTGGCGATCGCGACAGGCGCGTGGCGAGCGCCGATTTCGATGAAGCTTGCAGTCGCCGGCGTCGACATTGGGGGCTTTCCCTTCGCCTGCGGCGATGACGCCATCGAACGCGCGCGCATTTTCTCTCTTGCGGTCGAGCGCACAGTTGGTTCGTTCGAGAGGATCGTGCTGGTTGGCGATGGAGTCTGGGACGTCGTCACGGCGCGAGCGCTCGGCTTCTCTTTTCTCGGCGTGGGAAGCGGCGCTGAGGCCGAGCGACTGCGCGAGGAGGGTGCGGAGCATGTGGTCGAGGATTTCTCGCGTCTCGAGGCGGTGATCGAACTATTGTCGAGAGCTTAACTTCATGCCGATGAGAATGTGATGACCATCCCTCGGGAGAAAATTGTCGCCCGCGTCGATCGCGATTTGCTGACAGCAATTCGTAGGATCGCCGAGAAAGAGGGTCGGCCCCTTCAGTCGATTGTCGAGGACGCGCTCGGCGCCTATGTCGAAAAGCATGACAAGTCGCGACCGCGAGTGCATGTCATGTCCGCCTATGAGTCCAGTCTCGAGCGTTTCGGATCGCTCTATGAGAAGCTGTCCATTCTCGAGGGCATGGAGTGAGTGATGACGATCAAGCTTTACGGCTATGGCCTTTTAAATGGAAAAAAACTAATAGAGCTACGAGAGGTCACAATATGTATCGATCAATCCAAAGCTCTCGCCCTGAGAGATTTCTTTGCTCGATGTGCAGAGCAGATGCAATTGAACCCTAAGTGGGAGCATGAACATTTCCAGGATGACGAATCGGCAGACATCATCGTTTTCAACCGCAGCAAATTGGTAGAAAAATAATCCATTTTGGCCGCTCGAGGCGACGTTGTTCCGACCGTAGACCGGATAGCCTGTCGCAGAACCATGTTGTATTGACGCCGCTTCCTCGCAAGCATTTGGCTGATTTCATCGATCAAGCTCCGCCAAGGCTTTGCCCTCCTCGAGCAACTCGAGAAGTTCCGCCCATCCTAAAATCTTTCCGCTGATGTTTGTATTGAAGACAATTTCAAGTGTCCCGTCGTCAGAAAATCCAAGGTCGAGTAGCGCAGTCTCACCACATATCAACTCGAACAGCGCGTAATCGCGATTGACGTCCGAAGTCTTGCGCCACCTATAAATGGAAGGTGCCATCATTTTGCCTTCAAGGGAATTGGTCTGCGTCTCACGGCGGGACGAAAGGCCAGACCTCACCCCAACCGATCCCCGAACAAAAACTCCATCGCCCGATCCAGCCGGATATGCGGCAAGGGCAAGGGCTCCTTGTCGCGGCCGAGGGAGGCGATCGGCGGGCGGAATTTCAGGAAGCGGAAATCGGCATCCTCCTCGGCCAGCGCCAGCGCGTCGCCGCGGAAGACATGGCGCGGATCGGCCGGCAATTCGCCGGGGAAGATCGCGCCCTCCGCCACGCCGTCGAATACGTCGTCGCCGATGCGCTCGCCCTCGATCGGCGTGCCGACGATGGCGGCGAGCGATTCGCCGTCATGCTTGACGATGGCCTCGCGCGTCGCGCGCACGGCGGCGAGCGCGATCACGTCTATGGTCGCGCCGACGCCCTCGGCGCGCTCGATCGCGCGCGAGGTGAGGTGGCGCAGCACGGCCTCGAGCCGATCATGGCTCGTATGGTGGAGATGGTCGGCCTTGGTGGCCGCGAAGAGGATGCGGTCGATCTTCGGACGGAAGATGGTCGAGAGCAGACTGGAGCGGCCGGTGCGGAAGGCGGTCAGCACATCGGCGAGCGCGGTCTCGAGATCGCGCACGGCGGCGGGGCCGGAGTTCAGCGCGGCGAGCGCGTCGACCAGCACGATCTGGCGATCGAGCCGCGCGAAATGATCGCGGAAGAAGGGCCGCACCACATGGGTCTTATAGGCCTCGTAGCGGCGCTCCATCATCGCCGCGAGGCTGCCGGAGGGGGGTGCGGAGCCTTCCTCCACGGGCAGCGGCGCGAAGGTCAGCGCCGGCGAGCCCTCGAGCTCGCCTGGCATCAGAAAGCGCCCCGGCGGCAAGGTGGAGAGGGCGAAGCGCTCCGTCTTGGCGGCGCGCAGATAATTGGTGAACAGCGCCGCGAGCTTGCGCGCCACATCCTCGGAGGCAGGCTCCTTCGGATCGACGCCCGCCGTCGCGCCGCGCCAATCGGCGGCGATGGTCGCGCGCGCCGCGGCCGAGGCGGCCTCCAGCGTCTCGCGCGACCATTGCGCATAGGATTTTTCCAAGAGCGGCAGGTCGAGCAGCCATTCGCCGGGATAATCGACGATGTCTATGTCCAGCCGCGCAGGACCGGGCCGGAAGCTCGACAGTAGACCGGCGGATTTGCGGTCATATTCCAGCGTCACGCGCAGCTCGGAGATGCGGCGCGTCGATTGCGGCCAATGGCGATCGGCGCCGGTCAGCGCGGAAAGATGCTCCTCATAGGAGAAGCGCGGCACGGCGTCGTCCGGCTGCGGATCGAGATGGGCGCTACGCAGGCGATTCTCGGCGGCGACGCGGAAGACGGGCAGCTGATTCTTGCGGCCATGCGTGGCGTCGCGCGCGGCGACGGCGCGGGTCAGATGATGCACCAGCGAGGTGATGAACACCGTCTTGCCGGAGCGCGACAGGCCGGTGACGCCGAGCCGCAAGCGCCCGCCCGCCAGAAAATCCTTGAGGCTGGCGGCGGCGACGGTGGTGTCGAAGAGAAGATCGGAAATCTGCGACAAGGTGGCGGCTCGGGCGTGCGGGGTCGCCTCTCGTGTAACAAGCGGCCGGCGATTTGGGTAGGGCGCGCAATGTTCGCCAGCGCACAAACGCCGGGGAGAGCGGCGGCTAATCTCCACACATCGCAAATGACGCGAAACACCGAATGGAGAAACCCCGATGAAGAAGCTTTTCCTGACCCTAGGCCTGATCGCGGGCTTCGTCTTCAGCGCCGCCGGCGCGCAGGCTTTCAATCCGCAGCCCGACCCGCCCGGCGTCCACGGCGGCGACGAGTGAGAACGAGCGGCAATACATTTTCGAACAATCACGAAATTTCGGAGCAAACCCCAATGAAGAAGCTTTTTCTGACCCTCGGCCTGATCGCGGGCTTCGTCTTCAGCGCCGCTGGCGCGCAGGCCTTCAACCCGCAGCCCGAGCCGCCCGGCGTCCATGGCGGCGACGAGTGATACGGCCCGTCCTCCCTCTCCCCGCGAGAGCGGGGAGAGGGCCGGGGTGAGGGGCTCGGGCATTAGCCAGGGACGGAAAACGCCCCGAGCCCCTCATCCGCACCTTCCTCCCGCAAGCGTCCGCAAGCGAGGAGAAGGAAGGCGGCGACGCCGTGCGAGCCGATCGGCCGAAGATCGCGGGAGGCTGCGCCTCAGTCCGGCTCGTCGGCGACGCCGCCGCGCAGATCGCCAGGCGTCACGAAACGCTCGAGATGGCCGGCGCCTTCGCCGACCATCGCCCAATCCTCGGCGTCGAAATCCAGCACCGCCAGCGCCGCGGTCGGATATTTGGAGCGCATGCGGGTGAGCGCCTCGGGCTCGCCGTCGGAGGCGAGGGCGGAGGCCAGCTCGGCGAAGCCGGGATTATGCCCGATGGCGAGCAGGGTGGAGATTTCGGCCGGCGTCTGGCGCACGGCGTCCAGCAGGCGATCCGGCGTCGCCAGATAGAATTCGTCGTCCAGCCTGTGCTCGACCTCGCGCGGAAACGCCTCCAGAGCGAGGTCCAGCGTGCGCTTGGCGCGGCGCGCGTCGGAGGCGACGGCGAGATCCGGCGCCAGCCCGGCCTCGGCCAGATAGCGGCCGACGGAGCGGGCGTCCTCCTCGCCGCGCTTGGTCAGCGGGCGCTGGCGATCGCCCCCCGCGGAGTGGGCGTCGGCTTTGGCGTGGCGCAGCAGGATGAGACGTCGCATCATTCTTTCGGCCCGATCGCTAGACGGCGGCCCGGAGCGGGAGCGCCCCGAGCGGCGTTTTTTTCACAAATTCGCCAACGTCGGCGCGCCGGAGCCCATCCGGCCGGAAATCACTCTTTGCCGATCATAGCGAAAGTTTCGCGACGCGGCGCGCCCATATGCGTGGCGCCGCCCGCCGGTCCCGCGAGCGAAATGCCGCGCCGATCCGCTCGCGCGCGAGGTTTTCGAAGCGGCTCGGTTGCGCTATAGCATTTTCCCCGATGGCGCTTCGCCGCCATCCCGCGCGCGCGTGGACGGAATCTCTCGCGCGCGGCTGGTATAGACGATTGCGGCGCTCGCGCCGTGGGAACTGGGGGAAGGGAACGCATGATCCGCGAATTCCAATATCGTGGCGAAACTTTCAGGGTCAACGCGCATGGCGTCGCCGGTCACGAGGAGGTGTTCATCATGCACCTCGTCGACGGCGAGGAAGAGGGCGAGATCTCCATCGATCGCATGACCGAGGAGAACGACACCAGCGCGCCGATCGACGCCATCTGCGTGATGCTGTGCGACAAGCTCATCATCGAGAACAGCATCGCCGTCGCCGATCCGAACGGCGCCTTCGCCTGGGTCGAGATGAAGACGCAGCGCGACGTGCTGCCGACGCGCGACGACTGGGCCGCGCACTGAGACGGCGCCGGCCCGCCGCGAGCGTGGGCCGGCGGCGAGCATTCTTTGTCGAGAAGCCGCCTTCGTGCGGCTTCTCGACGAAAATCGGCGCGCCAGGATTTTACGCATGAGCCCCGACCCCGCCGCGCCTGCGGCCGAACGGCTCGATTTTACGCATTTTTCGGCCGTCGACATTCGCATCGGCACGATCGTCGCCGCCCATGCTTTTCCCGAGGCGCGCAAGCCCGCCTATAAGCTCGAGATCGACTTCGGCCCTGGCCTCGGCGTGAAGCGCTCCAGCGCGCAGATCACGGCTCATTACGATGTTTCGACGCTGGTCGGGCGCCAGGTGGCGGCGGTGGTGAATTTCCCGCCGCGGCAGATCGGCAAATTCATGTCCGAGGTGCTGACGCTCGGCTTTCCTGATGAAAATGGCGATGTCGTTCTGGTCGCGCCGGAGCGGGCCGTGCCGAATGGGGCGAGGTTGTATTGAGGGGCGGCGGCACGCCGCTTTATTTGAAGACGTTGAGCCAGCCGAACAGATCGACGAGAAACTCGAGCGTCGCCAGCCAATCGTCCCAGGCGAATATCCGCTCTCGAATCGTTCGTGGCTTTTCTTCCGACATCGCCGTCGCGAAACCGCCCGCTCGAATTGAAATTTCGAGTCTGTATGCTATTGTCATACGCATGAAAGAGCAATCCACCGCAACCTCCGTCCTGAGCGTGCGGGTTTCGCCCGACGAGCGCGCGCTGCTGGAAGAAGCGGCGGCGCAGTCGCGCATGACGTTGAGCGAATTCATGCGTCGCAAGGCGGTGGAGGCGGCGGAGGCCGAGGTGATCGAGCGCAGCGTCGTCACTATACTGGCGAAAGATTGGGAAGCGTTCGAGGCGTGGCTCGACCGTCCCGCGGAGCCGATAGCCGCGCTTTCGGCGTTGGCGCAGCGAACGCCCTCTTGGAAAAAATGAAGATCGCGGCGCCGTCGCCGCCGCGGCCGCTCCGGGAAAGCGACGACCGCAGCCAGTTCGATTGCGGGCGAGCGTCCCTCAACGACTGGTTTCGCCGCCGCGCCTGGATCAACCAGCTCAATGACGTGTCGCGCGTCAATGTGATGACGGCGGGCGACACGGGCCTCATTGTCGCCTATGTGGCGATGAGCGCGGCGCAGATCGAGCGCGCCTATTTGCCGAAGCCGCAACAACGCAATCGCCCCGACCCCGTGCCCGTCCTATTGCTCGGACAGCTCGCGGTGGACAAA
This sequence comes from Methylosinus sp. LW4, assembly GCF_000379125.1. Lineage (NCBI taxonomy): Bacteria > Pseudomonadati > Pseudomonadota > Alphaproteobacteria > Hyphomicrobiales > Methylocystaceae > Methylosinus > Methylosinus sp. LW4. The sequence continues at coordinate 861,455 of NZ_KB900626.1, forward strand.
GCCTGTCAGGGAAGGGGATACGCCGCAGATCTTCTTTTCTTTGCTTTCGAGACGGCGTTGCGCGTTTCTGAGATCATCGGCGGCGCCGGACTCCTCACCCATCCGCTCGACGATGATGCGCGTCGCTTTTACGCTCGATGGGGGTTTGGCGAGCTGCCCTATGATCCGCGCCGCGCGATGATCATTCGCATGGCCGATTTGCGTGTGAGCTTCGCGGAGCGTCGCTGAGGCGCTCGTCTCACGTCTGCCCCGGCCGCAGCCGATAGAAGATGTGATTGCCGATCTTGTCCATCTTCTTCAGCTGCTTGGCCCAACGCGGTTTCACGTAATTGGCGTGGTAATGCGTCGAGCGGCCCACGTCCGAAATATAGGTGTGGCCGTTCATCACCTCGTCGGCGATGCGTTGGGCGGTCGCCCAGGAATCGGGCTCGGTGACGCGCAGCTTGCGGCCTTCGCAGGCGAAGGAGAATTGGCAGGCCTTGTAATGGCTGCGGTTCTGATAGACGACGCCACAGACGCTGGTCGGATAGAGGCCGGAGGACACGCGGTTCAGCACCACTTGCGCCACCGCAGCCTGGCCCGCCTCCGGCTCGCTGCGCGATTCGAAATAGACCGCCTCGGCGAGGCAGCGCTTCTCGCGCGCCAGCTTGTCGGGGTCGATCAGCGAGGCGTAATCGGGCGGCATCCTCGCGTCTTGCAGAGCGCGCGAGGGCGCGAAAGAGGCGACGGCGATCGGCACAGCGTCGGGCTGCGCCGGCGTCGAGGAGGCGAGCGCCGCAGCGCGCGCGACCTGCGGCGTCGCGCCATGGGCGGCGCGCTCGCGCATCGCCTCGGAGATGCGTTGCGTCGTCGCCGAGCCGCGCTGCGAGGGAGAGGCCTGGCCATTGCCGCGCTGCGTCGTCGGCGCGCCGCTGGAATCGGCGGGGAGGTCGGCGGCTTCCGGCTCGGCGAGGGAGATGGTCGTCGTCTCGCTGTCCGCGCCGAGCGAAATCTCCACCGTCTCGCTGTCATTGCGCCGCGTGTCGAAGGAGGGTCGCATGGCGATGACGGGATCGCCCTTTTTGGTGCGGTCCACCTCGGGGAAAGCCTCGGCGTGGGGTTTCAGCGCGGCATGCGGCTCGCGCTCGTCCGGCTGCGCGTGAATGTCTTCCGGCGCGCCGACGGAGAGCCGCGCCGTCTGCAGGCGCGCGAGATGCGGCGCTGTGTTCCAGCCTTGCGAAGGGTCCTGGCCGGCGGCCGCGGTGAAGGACACCAACAGGCCAGCGCCCAGCCACCAGGGCGCGATGACGCCTATGGCCCAGCTCACTCCCGACCGACGACTCATACGCTGACGCCCCGTCTCGACCCGCGGAAGCGTGGCCGAAACGCCACACGCAAACGCAGAAAAGCCTAACGGCAAGCGTTATCGCTCATTAGGCTTGCGGGTCGGTTAAGGCGGCGCTCCTCGCATGTCCCGCTTTGGATCATTCGCCGAGGAGATGCGCCACCAGCTCGCGCGTCTGCGCGCCATGGCGATGCTCGAAGAGATAGATCGCCTGCCAAGTTCCCAGCACGAGAGCGCCGCGCGACAGCGGAATGGAGAGCTGCGTCTGCGTCAGCGCCGTCCTTATATGCGCGGGCATATCGTCCGGGCCTTCCGTATCATGCTCATAGAGGCGCGCGCCCTCCGGCGCGAGGCCGGCGAAGGCGCGTTCGAGATCGCGCAGCACGGCCGGATCGGCGTTTTCCTGAATGGTGAGCGAGGCCGATGTGTGCCGGCAGAACAACGTCAGCAGGCCCGTCGTCAGCCCCTCGCCGCGCGCCCAGGCGGAGACGACGCGGGTGACGTCGTAAAAGCCCTTGCCGCGGGTTTCGACATGGAAGTGATGGAGCGATTGGCGCATTGGGGGAATGTGCGGAGGAAGCACGGAGAAGTCCAGCGCTCAGGCGAGCGCGCCCGGCGCGGGTTGCAGATGGCGTGGCGCGGCGGCTCTTTCTCGGCTGCGTCTCGCCGCGTTCCAGCGCAGCAGCGGCTGCTCGAGAATGTGATGGCTCGCAGAAGCGATCGCGACTGTGAGGAGAAAAGCGACGCGCTTTTGCTCGAGACCGAATGCGGAGCCGCTGGCGATGAAGAGCGCGAGAATCGGCTGATGCCAGAGATAGACGCCATAGGAGATGGCGCCGAGATAGGCGAGCGGTCGGTTCGAGAGGATGCGGGCGGAAAGCGACATCGGATTGTATCGGCAGTCAATGATGACCATCGCCGAGATGACTGCGAGCAGGGTGTAGCCGAAGATCGCCAGCGCGACGCCTCCTATGTCCATATAAGCGCCCAATATCGGCATTGCGGCGAGCAGCGTCGCCGAGAGCGTCGGCCGCGTCCTCAGCCATTCGACGAGAGCGGCGCGCAGGCCGGGCATAGACAGCGCCACGGCCAGCGCGCAGCCGACCAGCAGCTCGTCTATGCGCGTGTCGAAGCCGTGATAGATGCGAAACGTCCGTGCGCCGTCATAGAGGAGGAGCCAGCGCCAGAGCGTCACGACGGCGACGCCCATGAGGATCGCCTTCAGAAGGTCGGAGCGCGACAAGCGTGCGGCGCCCGCTGCGAGCAGCAAGGGCCAGCTCAGATAGAACTGCTGTTCGACCGCCAGCGACCAAACATGGGAGAAATAGAAGGAGTCGCCGAAACGCTCGATGAAGGCGCGCTTCCAATTGCTCGTGTAGGTGAGAACGAAGCCGAGGTCGCCCGGCAGCTCGTGGGGCGGGATGGAGAGAGCGGCGACGATGAGCGTCGTTCCCAGCGCCATCGCCCAGAGGGCCGGCGCGAGACGAATGGTGCGGCGCAGGAAAAAGGAGGAGAAGCGAAAGCTTCTCGTCTCCAGCTCGTCGAGCAGGAGAGTCGTGATGAGATAGCCGCTCAGCACGAAGAATATGTCGACGCCGACGAAGCCGCCCGTCGGCAGATTTTGCCAGTAATGAAACAGGATCACGAAAAGAACCGCGACTCCGCGGAGGCCGTCCAGCGCGGCCGCTCTCGAATTCATCATTGAAACGCCTTGAAATATTACGGGAGCCGTTTGCGACAATCCCGTAAGTAGTCTCGGCGAAAATTCTTAACGAAAGGCTGCGCTCACGCCGTGCTCACCGCCTCCTTGCCGAGCGCCGCCTGCGCCGCGGCGAGGCGGGCGATCGGCACGCGATAGGGCGAGCAGGACACGTAATCGAGGCCGACGCTCTCGAAGAAGGCGATGGAGGCCGGATCGCCGCCATGCTCGCCGCAAATGCCGAGCTTGATCGCGGGACGTTGCGCGCGGGCGCGCGTCGCGGCGAGGCGCACCAGCTCGCCGACGCCCTGCTGATCGATGGTCACGAAAGGATCGGCCGGCAATATGCCTTTTTGCGCATAGGCGCCGAGGAAGGAGCCGGCGTCGTCGCGCGAGACGCCCAGCGCCGTCTGGGTGAGGTCATTGGTGCCGAAGGAGAAGAACTCCGCCGTCTCGGCGATCTCGGCGGCGCGCAGGCAGGCGCGCGGCAGCTCGATCATCGTGCCGATGTGATATTTGGGCGAGAGGCCGGTCTCCTGCTCGAGCGCCTTCGCCGTCGCGTCTATGCGCGCGGCGACGAAATCCAGCTCCGCCTTGGAGAAGACCAGCGGCACCATGATCTCGATCGTCGCCGGCACGCCGGTTTGCGCGGCGGAGGCGATCGCCGCCTCGAAGATCGCGCGCGCCTGCATCTCGGCGATCTCGGGGAAGGCGACGGCGAGGCGCACGCCGCGAAAGCCGAGCATGGGATTGAACTCGGAGAGCTCCTTGGCGCGCTGGCGCAGCTTGGCCGGATCGGCGCCCATGGCCTCCGCCACCTCGGCGATCTCGGATTCCGTATGCGGCAGAAACTCGTGCAGCGGCGGGTCGAGCAGGCGGATCGTCACCGGCAGGCCGGCCATGATCTCGAACAGCTCCTGAAAATCGCCGCGCTGGATCGGCAGCAGCTTGGCGAGCGCGGCGCGGCGGCCCTCGACATCGTCGGCGAGGATCATCTCGCGCACGGAGACGATGCGGTCGTCCTCGAAGAACATATGCTCGGTGCGAGCGAGGCCGACGCCCTCGGCGCCGAAGCGCCGCGCCGCGCGGGCGTCCGCCGGCGTCTCGGCGTTGGCGCGCACGCGCATGCGGCGGGCCTTGTCCGCCCATTCCATCAGCACGGCGAATTCGCCGGTCAGCTCCGGCTGGCGCATCTTCACCGCGCCGGCGATCACGCGGCCGGCCGAGCCGTCTATGGTGACGAGATCGCCCTTGGCGAAGCGGCGCCCCGCGACTGAAAAGCTCTGGTCCTCATAGCTCACGCGGATGGCGCCGACGCCGGAGACGCAGGGCTTGCCCATGCCGCGGGCCACCACGGCGGCGTGCGAGGTCATGCCGCCGCGCGTCGTCAATATGCCCTCGGCGGCGTGCATTCCGCCGATATCCTCCGGGCTCGTCTCGACGCGCACCAGAATGATCTTGCGGCCCTGCGCGGCGAGCGCCTCGGCCTCCGCGGCGTCGAAGACGATCTCACCGACGGCGGCGCCGGGCGAAGCGGGCAGGCCGCTGGCCAATATGGTCGTCTTCACGTCCGGGTCGATGGTGGGATGCAGCAATTGGTCGAGCGACAGTGGATCGATGCGCAATATCGCCTCGTCGCGGGTGATGAGCCCCTCATTGGCCATGTCGACGGCGATCTTCAGCGCGGCCGGCGCGGTGCGCTTGCCGGTGCGCGTCTGCAGCATCCAGAGCTTCCCGCGCTCGACGGTGAACTCCATGTCCTGCATGTCGCGATAATGCTTCTCGAGCAGCGCCGAGACGTGGCGGAACTCCTCGAACACATCCGGCAGCGCCGCCTCCATGGAGGGACGGGTGGAGCCGCCGGCGCGGCGCGCGGCCTCGGTGATCGGCTGCGGGGTGCGGATGCCGGCGACGACATCCTCGCCCTGCGCATTGATGAGGAACTCGCCATAGAGCTCGCGCGCGCCGGTCGAGGGATTGCGTGTGAAAGCGACGCCGGTCGCGGAATTATCGTCCATATTGCCGAAGACCATGGCCTGAACATTGACGGCCGTGCCCCAATCCTCGGGAATATTGTGCAGCTGGCGATAGATGATGGCGCGGTGATTCATCCAGGAGGAGAAGACGGCGCCGATCGCGCCCCATAATTGCTCGCGCGGCTCCTGTGGAAAGGGGCGGGCGGTCGCTTTCTCGACAATCGTCTTGAATGTGTCGACGATAAAGCGCCAATCATCGGCCGAAAGATCCGTGTCGAGCGAGAGGCCTTTCTTCTCCTTATAGTGCTCGAGCGCGTCCTCGAACGCGTGATGCTCGAGGCCGAGCACCACTGTCGCATACATTTCGACGAAGCGACGGTAGGAATCATAGGCGAAGCGCTCATTGCCGGCGATCGCCGCCAGCGCCCCGACGGTCTTGTCGTTGAGGCCGAGGTTCAGCACCGTATCCATCATGCCGGGCATGGAGGCGCGGGCGCCGGAGCGCACCGAGACCAGCAGCGGCCATTTCGACTCGCCGAAGCTATGGCCGGCGAGCTCGCCGAGACGCTCCAGCGCCGCGTCGATCTGCGCGCCGAGCTCGGCCGGATAGGTCTTGCCATTCGCATAGAAATGCGAGCAAACCTCGGTGGTTATGGTGAAGCCAGGGGGGACCGGCAGGCCGAGCCCGGCCATTTCGGCGAGGTTGGCTCCCTTGCCGCCGAGCAGGTTCTTCATCGCGGCCGCGCCTTCGGCCGCGCCGCCGCCGAAATTATAGACCCATTTGGTCATAGCATCATTTTCCGGGCGCCACGCTGCGGCGCAACATACAAGAACCGGACCGCCGAGAGCTTCCCCCGAAGGTTTCGCATATTCGAGCTCACGCTCGCAACCGGCGGCGCCGGGATTGTCCGGCGAATGACCGGTCCTTGTCGCAAAATAGGTCGGCCCAGACGAATATTCCGTGAACGGCGGCCCCGCCGGCGCAGAAAATGGACGCTTGTCCCGATGCATGGCGAGCGGCGCGCTTTTCTGGTCTAATGCAATTCCGCGAGGAAAGCTTCGGGGACCACGCCATGATCGACGACCAGGATGAGCGTCCGCGCGCCGGAGCGGGCGGCGGCAAGACCGTCTCGCACGAGATCGGCCAGCCCCTGGACGCGCTCTCGGTCGCCGAATTCGACGAGCGCATCGCGCTGCTGCGCGCCGAGATCGAGCGGCTCGAGCAGGCGCGCGCCGCCAAGGCGGCCTCGCTCGCGGCCGCCGACGCGTTTTTCAAGAAATAGATCGGCGATTTGCTTTGCCGGGCCGCGCGCCTATAGGTTGGCGCCTGTTTTGGCTCCCGCCGGCAGGGCGATTCGTCCGCCGGCGCTCGAGGATCCGTCCATGCGCGTGCTCGGCATTGAAACCACCTGCGACGAGACGGCGGTCGCCGTCGTGGCGTCGCGCATCGGCGGCGATGGCGGCGACATTCTCTCAAATGAGGTGATGAGCCAGATCGCCCAGCATGCGGCCTATGGCGGCGTCGTGCCGGAGATCGCGGCGCGCGCCCATATCGATGTGCTGGAGCGGCTGATCGTCCGCGCGCTGGATACGGCGGGAACCGACATCGCCGGCGTCGACGCCATAGCGGCTTCCGCCGGGCCGGGCCTCATCGGCGGCATTCTCGTCGGCCTCACCGCGGCCAAGGCGCTGGCGCTCGCCGCCGACAAGCCCTTCATCGCCGTCAATCACCTCGAGGCCCATGCGCTCACCGGCCGCCTGACCGAGCGGCTGGACTTCCCCTATCTCGCTCTGCTGGTTTCCGGCGGCCATACGCAGCTCGTCGCCGTGATGGGCGTCGGGGATTACAAGCGGCTCGGCTCGACAGTGGATGACGCGGCCGGCGAGGCCTTCGACAAGGTCGCCAAAATGCTCGGGCTTCCCTATCCCGGCGGCCCGCATATCGAGCGTTTGGCGGAGGAGGGCGATCCGGCCCGCTTCGATTTTCCGCGTCCCATGTTCGGCCGCGAGGGGGCGGATTTCTCGCTCTCCGGCCTCAAGACCGCGGTGCGCCAGGAGATCGCCCGGATCGGAACGCCGACCGAGCGCGACGTCGCTGATCTCGCCGCCTCCTTCCAGGCGGCGATCGTGGATGTTCTGGTCGATCGCGTGCGCTCCGGCCTGCGCATCTTCACCCAGAATGGCGGCCAGCCCAATGGGCTCGTCATCGGCGGCGGCGTCGGCGCCAATGGCGCGATCCGCCGCGCGCTCACGCGTCTTTGCGCCGAGACCGGCCTGCGCTTCGTCTCGCCGCCGCCGGGGCTGTGCTCGGACAATGGCGCGGTGGTGGCCTGGGCCGGGCTCGAGCGCTTTGCGCGCGGCATGACCGATGATCTGACCTTCGCCGCCCGCCCGCGCTGGCCGCTGGACGCCAACGCCGGCGCGTTGCACCACGGCAAGGCGTGAGCGCTCGATGCCTTCGGCGGGGCGGATGAGATGAAGCGGCTCTTGCTGGCCGCGGCGGCGACCTTCTCGGTTCCGCCGCAGCCCGGCGGCCTGCTGTCGCAGGAGCCGCTCGCCGTCGGCGTGCGCGTCTTCTATGGGCCGCGCCCCGGCTTCGAGGACATCGATCTGCGGCTCATCGGCGGCGCCAAAAAATCCATCGATATGGCCGCTTATGTCCTCACCGATCGCGCGGTGATCTCGGCGCTCGGCGCCGCCGCCATGCGCGGCGTGCGCGTGCGAATCTATATCGACGGGGAGGAGCGCGGCGGCCTCGGCTCGGCGGTGGAGGCGGTCGCCGCCGCCCGCAATATGGAGATCAGGCGCAAGGGCCGCTCGCGCGATCTGATGCATCTGAAGTCCTATCAGGTGGACGGACGGATGCTGCGCAGCGGCTCCGCCAATTTTTCGGTCTCGGGCGAAGAATTCCAGGACAATGACCTCATATTGATCGAAAGCCCTAGTGCGGTCGAGCAGTTCGAGGCGACATTCGAGCGGCTATGGGCGCGCTCGGACAATCAGAAGATCGGGATGCGATGACGAGCGAGGAGAAGAAGATCGCCGTGCTGGGCGCGGGCGCCTGGGGAACGGCGCTCGCCAATGTGGCCGCGACTGGGCGCGAGAGAGTGGCGCTCTGGGGTCATGATCCCGCCCATATCGCCGCCCTCGCGCGCGACCGCGAGAACCGCGCCTATCTGCCGGGCCTGCCGTTGGCGGCGGGCGTCGCGCCTTCCGCCGATCTCGAGGCCGTGGCGGGCGCCGGCGTCGTGCTCTCGGTGGTTCCGGCGCAGGCGATGCGCGAAGTGGCGCGGCGCTTTCGCGACATTCTCGCGCCGGGAACGGCTTTCGTCATCTGCTCCAAGGGCATAGAGAGTGGCACGCGGCGCTTCATGAGCGAGGTGGCGGCGCAGGAGTTGCCGCAGGCGAATATCGCCATTCTCTCCGGCCCGAGCTTCGCCGCCGATGTCTGCCGCGGCCTGCCGACGGCGGTGACGCTCGCCGCGCGCGACGAGGCGCTGGCCAAGCGCCTGTGCGAGATATTGTCGACGCGCGCCTTCCGCCTCTATCGCTCAACCGATGTGCTGGGCGTCGAGATCGGCGGCGCGGCGAAGAATGTGCTCGCCATAGCGAGCGGCATGGCGGCGGGCAGGGCGCTCGGCGCCAGCGCCGGCGCCGCGCTGATCGCGCGCGGCTTCGCCGAGCTGACGCGTCTCGGCCGCGCCTATGGCGTCAATCAGGAGACGCTGATGGGCCTCTCCGGCCTCGGCGATCTGGTGCTCACCTGCGGCTCGGCGCAATCGCGCAATTTCGCCCTGGGCGCGGCGCTGGCGAGCGGCGAGGCGCCGCTCGAGGCCGCCCACGGCAAGCTCGCCGAGGGCGCCTTCACCGCCTCCGCCCTCGTGGCCATGGCCAAGGAGCGCGGCGTCGAAATGCCGATCGCCGAGGCGGTCGATGCGATATTGTCGGGCGCGATCGGCGTCGATCAGGCGATAGAGGCGCTGCTGATGCGGCCGCTGAGAGCGGAGGCTTGAGCTTTCGTTGACCGCTCTGTGAGATTCTATCCCGATGAAGCAGGGCGAGCCTGAAGGCTCGCGGTCCGAGCCCGCCACTGGACCGCGAGCCTTCAGGCTCGCATCGCGTACCGAGCCGTTTGCATGACCCTCGATATTTCCGCGCGAGATCGCGCGGCCGTTCTCGATCTGCGATCGAACCGCTTCCATCTTGAAGCCCTCATCGCCCTGACCCTCATCGGCGCTGCGCTGCGCCTCTGCGCTGCGCAAGGCGATCTCTGGCTCGATGAAATCTGGACGCTGAACCTGCTCGAGCGGGCGCATTCCTTCGGCGACGTCTTCATCGGCTTGCATCACGACAATAATCACGTCGCCAATTCCGCCTGGCTCTATCTCATAGGGCCGAACGCGCCGGTTCCGCTGATGCGTCTCGCCGCGATCGTGTTCGGGACGCTGGCCATTCCCGCCGCCGCGGCCGCCAGCCGCCGCTATTTCGACGCGGCCGGCCTCATCGCGGCTTTCGTCTTCGCGACCTCCTATTTCTTCGTCCATTACGGCTCTGAGGCGCGCGGCTATGCCGGCATGACGCTCGCCGTGCTGCTGGCCTATGGTCTCGTGGACGCCATTCTGGCGGAGGGCGCCTCTTGGCGCCGGCTGCTGGCGCTGGCGGCGGCGATCTGTTTCGGGACCTTCTCCCATCTGACGATGATCGAGGCGAGCGGCGCGCTGGCGCTGACGGCGCTGCTGCGTTTTCGTCGCAGCACTCTCGGCCGGACGGTCGCAATCGGGGCTGTCGCCGGGCTCGCCAGCCTTCCCGCGCTCGCCTGCTTCGCCTATGGCGCGCTGGCCCCGGATTTTCAGGTCGGGGCCATGGTTCCGCTGAGCCCGGCGATCTTCGCCGAGGGCGTCGCCGGAATGGCGCGGGCGACCTTGGGCTTTCCGCGCGGCGTCGATGATTTCGTCCTGCTCGGCGCCGCCGGGCTGCTCGCCCTCGGCCTGCTGGCGGTTCTGCCGGCGGAGCGGCGGGGCTTCCCGGCCATCGCCGTCTTTGGCTTGCCGCTGCTGCATGTGGCCGCCGGCCTGCCGAGCCAGCAATATCCGCGTTTTCACTCGACCGCGGCGATCGGCCTCGCGCTGCTCGCGGCCGAAGGCTGCGCCGCCCTTTGGCGCGCCGGCGCGTGGCGGCGCGGGTTGGCCGTTGGCCTGCTGGGCGCTTTCGCTATCGGCGAGGCTATCCAACTCGCCGATTTCTACCGCGATGGCCGCGGCCATTACGCCGATGCGGTGAAGATCATGGCCGAACGGAAAGAGGCGTCCTACGCCGTCGATTTCGCCCGCGGCGAAACCAAGGCCGTCGTCGCCTATCACGCCCGTAGGCTGGGCTTCGCCGCGACGGCCGTCTCTCCCGCTGAATGGTGCGCGACGCCGCCGGCTTTTCTGCTTGTGGTCGATTTGCCGGATGCGAAGGCCGATCATGCGGAGCGACGCTCCGCCGGCCCGCAGGATTGCCGCTCGGCCTTCCTGCGGCGGGGATATTTCCCGGCGTCGGGCCTCTCGGGCTTCGCCTGGACGCTCTATGAGCGGGAGGAGATCACAAGGTCGGCGCGATGACGCGGACGCGCTTCTTGACGCCATCGGCGCCGACGATCTCGCGCGTCGTCTCATGCGCGTCGACCGGGCGCTTCTCCGGCTGCGTCGCCTCCGTGGCGGGGAGATTGGGCGAGACCGCGCCCCGCGCCGTGCGCGCGATGATCGGCCGCGACATTTCCTCCGCCTTTTCCGCCGAGACGACGAGATCGCCCTTGTTGCGCTCGGCCAGCAGGCGCTCCGCCTCGGCGAGCGTCTCCGCCCAGCTGCGGCCCGGCGGCCGGCAGGAGCAGGTCGGATCATAGCTCTTGGTGAATTTCAGCGCATTGGGATGGTCGCCATAGGCCTCGCCATCCATCGACACCGCGGTCTCGATATCGCGCGAGGGCGAGCGCGTGTAGAGCGTCACTTCCACATTGGGGCATTGCGCCCGGCACAATTCCTGGAGATCGGCGAGATTGGCGCGCCGCGCCGAATAGCTGATGGGGAAGAAGCCGCCGTCGCAGGCGCGCACGCAGACCGCCAGCGAGCCGCCGTGCGCGACTGGCCCGCCATTGTCGTCCTCGCCGCGATCCTGCTGCCCGTCGAGGGGAAGCTCGCGGACAGGCGTCGGCTCCTCCTCCTGCGAGCCGAACAGCTCCTCGAAAATATTGCGCTGACGGGAGGCGACGCGCGTCGGCTGCTGCGGCTGCCGGCATTGTTGATCGAAGCGCGCCTGCAGCGCTTGCCGCTGGCCGTCGCCGGAATTCTGCTGGAGCGCGGCGAGATTGGAGCGCATCTGCGCGATGCGGCCGTTGATCGCGCCGCATTGCGGCGGCGGCGCATTGCCGAAGAAGAGAAACTGCTGCCGGTCGCAGCCGATGGAATGGCCATAGGCGACCGTGCGGTCGATCTCTTTCTGCTGGGTCGCGGCGGCGGCGCGATAGCGGGCCGAGCCGCTGTTGTTGCCGGCGGCGGCGATCTGCGCGCGCAAATTGTCGCAATAGGCCGATTGCGCCATCGCTGGCGCGGAGAGCAGCGCGGCCGCCGCCAGACCGAGCGCGCCCGCGAGGCGTTGCAGGAGCCGATGGCGGGCGGACGTCTTCCGAATGATATGTTTCGCCGACATTGGTCCTATATTGCGCGATTCGAAAGGCGAGGCGCCGCGGGCCGGCGAATCCGAAACCGTCGAGCTCGAGACCATATCGGGCATATCGTCCGTCCGATCAATCGGCGCGCGATTGTCGCGAGCTTCTTGTCGCGAACAAGGCGCGTCACGACATTTGTCGAGGGAATTTCCCGGCGCTCTGGAGGAACGCAGTTATGAAGCCGTCCAAATTCGTCCTGTCCGCTCTCATCGCCTCCGGGCTCTTCGCCGCCCTCGGCGCAGCGCCCGCCCGGGCCGACGGGCCGGATCTGATCTTTCGCAAGTCCACCGACTTCAAGCTGCTGACGCCCAACGACAAATTGGCGACCTATGTGCTGGACGACCCCGACATCGACGGCGTGGCCTGCTATTACACCGTGCATGAGAAGGGCGGCGTCGCCGGAATGTTCGGCGTCGCGGAGCAGACCTCCGATGTGTCGCTGTCCTGCCGTCAATATGGGCCGGTGAAATTCAAGGAGAAATTCGGTCAGGGCGACGAAGTGTTCAGCGAGCGCCGCTCGGCGCTGTGGAAGCGCCTGCATATCGTGCGCGGCTGCGACGCCAAGCACAATGCGCTGGTCTATATGGCCTATTCCGATCGCCTGATCGAAGGCTCGCCGGAAAACTCCACCTCGGGCGTGCCGATCCAGCCCTGGGGCGCCGGCGACGTCGCGCAATGCGCCGAGTTCTTGAAAAAATGACGCGGCGGCGGGCTTGCGCCCGCCCACGCTCACTCGCCGCAGGAGACGACGGCGGCTTCCGCCGTCAAGGGCTTGCGCGCCGAGGCCGGGCCGATCGCCGAGGTCACGTCGTCGGCGCGGCCGAAGGCCACCGCGGGGCCGTGGCCATGCGACTCGCACCAGCTGTCGGCGACGATCTTCCCGCATTCTTTCTTCTGCGTGATGCATTCGACGACGCCATAGCCTTCGGTGCCGGAGATCAAATAGACGTTCTTCGGCGCCTCGGCGGCGCGGGCGCCGCCCTGGGCCGCCGCGAGCAGCAATCCGCCCAGCAGCGGAATGGCGAGACGCGGGAGAACGAGACGCTGAAATTCGGTGGAGAACATCGGGGGCACGCCTCGCGCGGGGACGCTCATTCGCCTCGCCGCGCCGGCTCCTGGTTTATGTGATCGCAGTTAAGGCGCGGTTAAGTCCGCGCCGATTTGCGGGATCATGCGCCCTCGAGGCGGGAGCTGGCGCCCTCGAGGCGGGACCTCGCGCCCTCGAGCATGGGCCTCGCCATTTCAGCGAATGTCATATTCGGCGTCCACCTCCACGCCCAGCGCGGTGACGAGGCGGTTGGTCTCCGAGGCCATGCCGACGATGGCGAGCAGCTCGTTGAACTCCGCCTCGGTCATGCCCTTGGCGCGCGCGCTCGCCGTGTGGGAGTGGATGCAATAGCTGCAGCCATGCGCGATGGAGACGGCGATATAGATCATCTCCTTCACCTTGGGGTCGAGGACGCCCGGTCCCATCACCGCCTTTATGCTCTCCCAAGTGCGTTTCAGCGTCGCTGGATCATGCGCCAGGGCGCGCCAGAAATTATTGACGAAATCGCTTTTGCGCGTCGCGCGAATATCGTCGAAGACCGCGCGGGCTTCGTCCGAGAGCTCGTCGTCGCCGAGCAGCGTCACAGTGGCCATTTTTTCCTCGCTTCGTCGTGCATTCGCATTCGGCCTATCATAGCGACGGCGCGCGCGGCGCGCATGTCTCGAGATGGAGCGGAAAATGTCGAATGCATCGGCTCGGAGGGCGTCAGCCGCGCTCTTCGTCGCGCTTATGGGGATGGCGTCGCCGGCGGCGGCGCAGCAGGGGCGCATTTGGAGCTTCTCGCTCGACGAGGCGAAGCCGCAAATGGCCTTTCTCAACTATGGCGTTCCCGAAACGGATGATTCCTTCGGCGGCTTTCATTGCGACGCGCATAGCGGCGCGACGACGCTGTTCATCTCCGAGACCGACGGCAAGCAGAAGGCCGGCAAGGCCGCGACGGCGATCTTGGCGGTCGGCGATTCGAAGACGAAGGTCGCGGGAAAGCTCGTGCCGAACGAGGAGGCGGGCGTTCCGAGCTTCGAAGGGCGGGTCGTCGCCGATGATCCGATCTTCGCTGCAATGGCGCGGGGCGAGGCGCTCGTCGTGACGATCGGCGGCTCGAAACAATCCGCGCCGCTGAAGGGCGCAGCGGAGAAAATCGGCAAATTCGTCGAGGCCTGCAAGAAAAAGTGAGCGCCGCGACCTACGTCGCGCTCGCTCGCCATGGTTTTCAAGGGGCGCACTGGAAAGGAGCCTGCCGTCTCGACAGGGCCGATAAATTCGTTATAATCTATCGGCTTTGTATATTGTAGGCTCGGACATGCGCTTCACAGGTTTCCTCGCTTTCGCCGCGACGCTCGGCGGCGCGCTGCTTCCCTTCGCCGCCCATGGGCAGGCGCAACGCGTCGAGATCGACGCCGACGCCATCGGCGGCGTGGTGACGAGCCGATTCGGGCCGGAGGCGGGCGTCTGGGTCATCGCCGAGACGACCGAGCTCGGCACGCGCTACGCCAAGATCGTCGTGACCGACGATCTTGGCCGCTATGTCATTCCCGATCTGCCCAAGGCGCATTATCGCGTGTGGACGCGCGGCTATGGGCTGGTGGATTCCAAGAAGATCGCCGCCGAGCCGGGCAAGCTCGTCGATCATGAGGCTTCCGTCGCGCCGAGCCTCGAGGCGGCGGCGCAATATTACCCGCCGATCTATTGGCTCTCGCTGCTGCGCGTGCCGGACAGGGCCAAATTCCCCGGCACGGGGCCGTCCGGCAATGGCGTGCCGGAGAATTTCAAATCGCAGGAGCAATGGCTCGATCTCGTCAAGACCAATGGCTGCGGGCCGTGTCACCAGCTCGGCAATTATGCGACGCGCACGATTCCGCCGGCGCTCGGCCATTTCGAGACGTCGCAGGAGGCCTGGGCGCGGCGCCTGCGCTCCGGCCAAGCGGGGTCGGCGATGGTCAACACGATTTCCCGCCTCGATACGACCGACGGCGGCCAGCTGGCGCTGTTCGCCGATTGGACCGATCGCATAAAGGCCGGCGAGCTGCCGCATGAGACGCCGCCGCGCCCCTCCGGCGTCGAGCGCAATATCGTCGTCACCGTGCGCGAATGGGCCTCGCCCAAACATTATCTTCACGACCTCGCCATCACCGACAAGCGCAAGCCGACGGTGAACGCCAAGGGCCTCATCTATGGCGCGACGGAGCTCGGCAGCGACGATATTCCGGTGATCGATCCGCAGACGAACAAGAAATGGCTCATCGACGCCAAGGTGCGCGACGCCGATACGCCGTCTTCTCTGCTCGGCAATCCGGTGGTCGATCCTTCGCCCTATTTGGGAAGCGAGGCGATCTGGAACAGCAAGTTCAACGCGCATACGCCGACATTGGACGAGACGGGCAAAATCTATTTCGCCGCGCAGGCGCGCGCGCCGAAGAATGCGCCCGCCTTCTGCGACAAGACGTCCGCGCTGCGCTCGGCGCAGCTCTATCCGCTCTCGGCGCGGCCCGAAGGATTCTCGGGCGGTCAGCGTCAGGTGACGATCTATGATCCGTCGACGAAGCAATTCTCCTTCATCGACACCTGCTTTTCCTCGCATCATCTGAATTTCGCCGAGGATGCGAATAATACGCTGTGGCTCAACACGCTCGGCTCTCCCGATCTCGCCGTCGTCGGCTGGGTGGATACGAAGAAATTCCTCGCGACCGGCGACGCCGCCGCCTCGCAGGGCTGGACGCCGCTCATCGTCGACACCAATGGAAACGGCAAGCGCGACGAGGGCTACAATGAGCCGGGCAAGCCGGTCGATCCCGCCAAGGACACGCGCGTTCCGCTCAATTACTACAGCATTTCCTGGAGCCCGCTCGACGGCTCGGTGTGGGGATCGAGCCTCGCCTTTCCCGGCTATGCGGTGCGTCTCGCGCCCGGCGCCAATCCGCCGGAGACGGCGCTGGCGGAGGTCTATAAGGTTCCCGCGCCCGGCTACGGAATTCGCGGCGCGGATGTCGATCGCAAAGGCGTTTTCTGGGCGGCGCTCGGCAGCGGCCATATAGCGAGCTTCGACCGCCGCAAATGCAAGGGGCCGCTCAACGGGCCGGGCGCCGAGAAGGGCGAGAAATGCCCGGAGGGCTGGAGCTTCTACCCGCTGCCGGGGCCGGGCTTCGCCGGCGCGCCGGGCGCGGCGGAGACGCCCTATTATCTGTGGGTCGACCAGCACGATATTCTCGGCCTCGGCGCCGATACGCCGATCGCCACGGGCAATCAGTCGGATTCGCTGCATGCGCTGGTCGGCGGCAGGATCGTCGAGCTGCGTGTGCCCTATCCGCTCGGCTTCTATGCCAAAGGAGTCGACGGCCGCATCGACGATGCGAAAGCCGGCTGGAAGGGCAGGGGCCTCTGGGTCACTTCCGGCAATCGCACGCCCTATCACATAGAGGCGATCGACGCCCCGGCGCCCGGCGCGCCGGGCGCGACGCCCGCCGCCTATTCGAGCCCGCTGGTGGTGAATTTCCAGCTGCGGCCCGATCCGCTCGCGCATTGAGCGCGCTATCCGCTCCTTCTCACGTCAAAGGTCGATCCCATGAGCGAAGCCGTCGATAGCCTACCCGTCGCCTCCAAAATTCGTCTGCCGAAACAAGGCTGGTTCGTCGGGCTCGGCGTTCTCCTCCTGCTCGTCGGCTTTGCGCCGACCTTCTATCTGAAGCCGGTCTTCGGCGCCGGCAAGCCGCTGACGCTGCTCGTGCTCGCGCATGGCGTGACGACGACGGCCTGGCTCGCCGTGTTCATCTATCAATATGTCGCCGCGAGCAGAGGAGCGCTGAAGAACCATCGCACGGTGGGCGTGATCGGCGCGGTCCTCTTCGGCCTCGTGATCGCATTGTCGATCGTCACGGCGGTGGCGCGCGTCGCCGCGGCGAATCCGCAGGTCGCGGGAACGGCGCCATTGATCGGCCTCGCCTATCCTTTCTGGGTGATCGCCGAGGTCGCCTTCTTCGGCGTCGGCGCTTTCGTCACTGTCCGCCGTCCCGAGTGGCATCGGCATTTTCAGCTGGCGAGCTTCTTCACCTTCATCGCGCCGGCGACGGCGCGCGCGCTGCGCTTCGTCATTCCGGGCGGCCCGGCGGTGACTTACGGATCGCTGCTGATCTCGCTCCTGCTCTATGTCGGCGCGAGCCGTCTCGACGACGGCGCCGGAAAATTGTCGCGCGCGGCGCTGGTCGCCATCGGCGTTCAACTCGCCGCGGCGGCTCTGCTCTTCGCCAGCCTCTCCGGCGCGGATCCGTGGCTGTGGTTCGCCTCCGCCATCACGGGCTATTCTTTGTAAAAAGTCCCGCGCGCTCTCCTCGATCCTCGTCGAGGAGAGCGCGAAAATTCGGGCGATCAGATAGACGATCGGTTTCGCCCGTAGCGCAATTATGATCGCCGCCGCCCCACTACCGCGCTCGCCGCACCACCAGCACGGCGTTGATGCCGCCGAAGGCGAAGGAATTGGACATGGCGGCGCGCATCGGCACGCGGCGCGCCTCGTGCGGCACGGGGTCGACCGGACATTTGGGGTCCGGCGCCTTGAAATGGATCGTCGGCGGGGCGAGCTGCTCGCGCAGGGCGCTGATCGTGATGGCGAGCTCGAGCGCGCCGGAGGAGCCCAGCGCATGGCCGTGGATCGGCTTGGTCGAGGAGACCGGCAGACGCGCGCCGCGCTCGCCGAAGACGCGCAGGATCGCCTCCGACTCGGTGATGTCATTGGCGTAGGTGCCGGTGCCATGGGCGTTGAGATAATCGATATCGTCGGGCGTGAGGCCGGCGCTCTCCAGCGCTTGCCGCATGGCGGAGGAGGGGCCTTCGACATTGGGCCGCAGCGGATCGAAAGCGTCGCTCGTCGTGCCATAGCCTGCGAGCTCGCAGAGAGGCGCGTGGCCGCGGGAATGGGCGAGCTCCTCCGTCTCCAGCACGAAGATCGCGGCGCCCTCGCCGAGCACTATGCCGTTGCGGCCGGCCGAGAAGGGCCGGCAGAAATCCGGCGTCAGCACGCGCAGCGCCTCCCAGGAGCGCAGCGAGCCATTGATGACGGCCGCCTCCGCCCCGCCGACGATGGCGCGATCGGCCGCGCCGGAGCGGATCATCTCCAGCCCGACCCCGATCGCCTGGCTCGCCGAGGAGCAGGCGCTGGCGATGGCGAAAGTCGGCCCGTTGCAAGAATAGCGCATGCCCAGCATTGTGGGCGCGGCGCTGGGGATGAGGCGCGGCACGGTCAGCGGATCGGCCCGCTCGCGCGTGTGATATTCCTTATGCGCCTCGTCATCGATGGTCTTGGAGCCGCCGATCCCAGAGCCGATGACGACCGCCGTGCGCGGCCCGGCGATGTCCTTGCGCGCGAAGCCCGCCTGCGCCATGGCCTCGTCGGCGGCGACGATGGCGTATTGGGTGAAAGGGTCGCAATAGGGGAGAATCTCGGGCTCGAGATGGGCCAGCGGATCGAAATCCTGCGGCTGCGCGGCGATCTTGATGCGGCCGCCATAGGGGCGCTCGAGCTTCAGCGGGCGGACCTGGCATCGGCCGTCGCGCGCCGCCTCCCATAGCGGCTGGGCCCCGACGCCGGCGGCCGAAACCGCGCCCATGCCGGAGATCACCACACGTCTTCCGTTCGATTTCACCGCTGTCGCCAAAGTGGAAATTCGCTCCGTTGCCGCCGTCTCCCGTCCGACGGGACCAGACGTTAATCCTTTTTGCCGTCTGGGTCGCCTCACGCGCAAGCAGAGGTCCCCGCTTTTCCCCGAAAAGGCGCGCGGCGCCGCGCCGCAGCGGTCTCTACTCGGCTGATTCATAAGTTGTTCTACTGATGCGCGCGGCTCTGCGCAGCCGCGGCCGCTGGTTTTTGCGGCGTCTTGACCTTCCGCGCCGGGCTGCCTATTGGCACATCAGCCAGTCGGCTGGATGGCCGCTGTCCTTCGGGATAGAGGAAAGTCCGGGCTCCACGGAGACACGGCGCCGGATAATGTCCGGCGGGGGCGACCCCAGGGAAAGCGCCACAGAAAGCAAACCGCCGCGCCCCTCGGGGCCGCGGTAAGGGTGAAAGGGTGCGGTAAGAGCGCACCGCTCGGGCGGCGACGTTCGAGGCATGGCAAGCCCCGCCGGGAGCAAGACCGAATAGGGGCGACTGGAAATAGCGATATTTCCCGGCCCGTCTCCGGGCCGTCGCCCGGGTTGGTCGCTAGAGGCGGCGCGCAAGCGTCGTCCCAGAGGAATGGCCATCGCGCGTGGAAGGGGCGACCCGACCGCGCCATACAGAACCCGGCTTATAGGCCGACTGGCGATTTTTTCGGGCGAGCGAGACGAGCGCCGGAAGAGGCGCTTCTACCTCCCCCTAGAGGGGGGAGGTCGAGCGCGAATGCGCTCGGGAGGGGGTGAACGCCCCGAGTCTTTGCTGTCGAACCCCACCCCGGACCGCTGCGCGGTCCGACCCTCCCCCTAAAGGGGAGGGTCGATACGGCGCCTGTGGAATTTGCTACGGCCTACCGCCACGCCCACTCCGATGGCTAACGCGAAATGCGCGCCCCGCGCTCGCGTCAACGCTCCCTTAACCCTGACGACGGCTAATAATCGCAAGCGCCGCGCCGCCCGCGCCGCTCCGTCGCCCGTGGTTCTTCATGATATGCGTTGTTGTTCAGAGCGATGACACGTCTCTCCGGGAGAAGGCGCGCCCGCGCCTTTCGCGCGTCGGCGCTTTCGCGCCTGCGCGCGGGCTCGGCGGACGGCCGCGTCGACGCCAAATATCCGCCCTGGAGGGCGCGTCCGACGGGCGCGCGCCGGCTCTGCGGCGACATTTTCGGATCGGAGGAGAAATGACGGCGAGCGGCGCTGAGCGGCATGTTCCCGTGCTGCTCGAGGAGGCGGTCGCCGCGCTCGCGCCGCAGGCGGGCGGCGTCTACCTGGACGCCACCTTCGGCGCCGGCGGCTACACGCGCGCCTTGCTGGCGCGGGAAGGCACGCGCGTGCTGGCGCTCGATCGCGATCCGAGCGCCATAAGGGGCGGCTACGCGCTGGTGGAGGCGGCCGGCGGCCGGCTGACCCTTGTCGAGGCGCGCTTCTCCGAGCTGGCCCAGGTCGCCGAGCGCGCGGGATTGGCGCCGCTCGATGGAATCGTCGCCGACATAGGCGTCTCCTCCATGCAGTTCGACGAGGCGGCGCGCGGCTTCTCCATCCGCAATGACGGGCCGCTCGACATGCGCATGGAGGGGCGCGGGCCGAGCGCCGCCGACATTGTCGCGGAAGCCGAGGAGGAGGCGCTCGCCGATATTCTGTATCACTATGGCGAGGAGCGCGCCTCGCGCCGCATCGCCCGCGCCATCGTCAAGGCGCGCGAGGCCGGCCGCATAGAGACGACGCGCGCGCTGGCGCAGATCATCGAGCGCGCCGCGCCCGGAAAGCCGGGCGACATTCATCCGGCGACGAAGAGCTTCCAAGCGCTGCGCATCGCCGTCAATGACGAGCTGGGCGAGCTGGTGGCCGCGCTCGGCGCCGCCGAGCGGGCGTTGAAGCCGGGCGGCCGGCTGGCCGTAGTGACGTTTCACTCGCTCGAGGATCGCATCGTCAAGCAGTTCTTAGGCGAGCGCTCGGGCCGCGGCGAGACGCGCTCGCGCCGCCTGCCGGGCGAGCCGATTCCGCCGCCGCCGACCTTCACCAGTGAAGGGCGCCAGCCGATGACGCCTTCGGACCGCGAAATCGCCGCAAATCCGCGCGCGCGCTCCGCCAAGCTGCGTTTCGCGACGCGAACGGACGCGCCGGCGCGCGCGATCGACGAGTCTCTGGCGCGCCTCGCCCGCCTGCCGGAACGCGCGAAAGGAAGACGCTGATGCTGCGCATTCTCAATGTCGTCGCCATTCTCGCGCTGATCGGCTCGGGCTTCTACGCCTATTCGATCAAATATCAGACCATGCTGCGCGCCGAGCAGATCAACAAGATGAAGCGCGAGGCCAAGAGCGAGCGCGACGCCATCGCCGTGCTGCGCGCCGAATGGGCCTTCATGACGCGTCCCGAGCGCGTGCAGGAGCTCGCCGACAAATATCTCGATCTGAAGCCGGTCGCCGTCACGCAGATCGCCACGGCGCAATCGCTGCCGGAAAAGCCCGAGCGCATCGACTCGATCGGCCGCAAGCTGGACGCGCTCGGCCTCGGCGGCGCCGCGACGACGCCGGCTGCGAGCGAGGCGCCGACGACGCCGAAAGGAAAGCCGCGATGACGACAGCCGAAACTTTGACGAAAGCCGCGCGCAAGAGCCTGCGCGGCCAGCTCGACGGGCTGTTCGCCACCTCGCTCGGCAAGACGGGGACGCGCATGCGCATCGTCGCCGTGGGCTTTTGCTGCCTCTATGTCGGCATTGGCGCGCGTCTCGTCGCCATCGGCTTCAAGCCCGATCCGACGACGATGCGCCGCGCCTCCGGCGAGCCTATCGCCGCCTCGCGCCCCGATGTGCTCGATCGCAATGGCGAGATACTCGCGACCGATGTGAAGACCATGTCGGTTTTCGCCGAGCCGCGCCGGCTCATCGACAAGGACGAGGCGACGGAGCTGCTGACCGCGGTGCTGCCCAATGTCGACTCGCGCGAATTGCGCGAGCGTCTCGCTTCGCGCAAGGGCTTCGTCTGGGTGAAGCGCGAGGTGACGCCCAAGCAGCGCGACGAAGTGTTTCATCTCGGCCTGCCGGGCGTCGGCCTCGCGCCGGAGAACAAGCGCGTCTATCCCAACGGGCCGGCTGGCGCGCATGTGCTCGGCTATGTCAATATCGACAATGCCGGCATCGCCGGAATCGAGAAATATATCGACGGGCAAGGCCTAGCCGATCTGCATGACGCCGGCTTCAGCCTGACGCCGGAGGAGCTGAAGCCCATCTCGCTGTCGATCGACATAAAGGCGACGCACGCCATTCGCGACGAGCTGGAAAAGGGCATTGCGCATTTCAAGGCCAAGGCCGGCGCCGCGGCGATCATGGACGTCAACACGGGCGAGATCATCGCGCTCGCCTCGCTGCCGGATTATGATCCCAACAAGCCAGGCGACATGCGCGATCCGACGATCATCAATCGCATGAATGTCGGCGTCTATGAGATGGGCTCCACCTTCAAGGCGCTGACCATCGCAATGGCGCTCGACTCCGGCAAGGTCAATCTCAACTCGCATCTCGACGCGCGCGGCACGCTCAATTTCGGCCATTTCCGCATTCACGATTATCACGCGACCAATCGCGTGCTGACTCTGCCGGAAGTGTTCACCCATTCCTCTAACATCGGCACGGCGCGCATGGCGCTCGGCCAGGGCGTCGAGCGGCACAAGGCGTTTTTGCGCAAGATGGGCCAGCTCTCGCGCATGCGCACCGAGCTGCCGGAGAGCGCCGAGCCGATCGTGCCGAAGAATTGGGGCGAGCTGAACACCATGACCATCGCCTTCGGCCATGGTCTCGCCGTCGCGCCGCTGCAGGCGATGATGGCGGTCGGCGCGCTGATGAACGGCGGCTATCTGATGACGCCCACTTTCCTCAAGCGCAACGAGGAGGAGGCGAAGAAGAGCGCCGTGCAGGTGATCAGGCCCGAGACCAGCGAGTCCATGCGCTATCTCATGCGGCTCAACGCCGAGATCGGCTCCGCCAAGAAGGTCAACGTCAACGGCTATTTCGTCGGCGGCAAGACCGGCACGGCCGAAAAGGTGATCGGCGGCCATTATTCCAAGACGCGTCTCTTCACCACTTTCATGGCGGTGGCGCCGGCGGACAAACCGAAGTATCTGTTCCTCACCATAATGGACGAGCCGCAGGGCCTGCCGGAGACCGGAGGCTACGCCACGGCCGCCTATAACTCGGGCCAGGTGACGGGGCAGATCATCGAGCGCGTCGGCCCGCTGCTGGGCCTGCCGCCGCGCTTCGAATTGCCGACGCAGCCTTTCCCGCTGCTCGCCAAGCTCGGCTATGGCATAGCCAATAGTCCCGCCGTTCCGGGCGGGGGAGGGCATTGATGCGATTTTCCGACCTTCTCGACGAAGCGACGGCGGCGAACCTCGGCGATCTCGATATCGCCGGCGTCACCGCGGACAGCCGCGACGTGCGCGAAGGCTATGCTTTCTTCGCCGTGCCGGGCCATGCCGGCGACGGCCTCGCTTATGTCGCCGATGCGCGCGCACGTGGCGCGCGGGTCATCGTCGCGCCGCGCACGGCGGAGGTCGGGCTGCCGCTGCTGGTGGTCGCGGATGTGCGCGCTGCGCTCGCTCATGCGGCGGCGCGTTTTTTCGCGCGTCAGCCGCAGACCATCGCCGCGGTGACAGGCACCAGCGGCAAGAGTTCGGTCGTCGATTTCCTGCGCCAGATCTGGCTCACGCTCGGCCGCGACGCGGCGTCGCTCGGCACGATCGGAATCGTCGATAAAAACGGCGCGCATTACGGCTCGCTGACGACGCCGGGGCCAGTGGCGCTGCATCAATCGCTCGATGCGCTGGCCGCGCGCGGCGTCACCCATCTCGCCATGGAGGCGTCCTCGCTGGGCATAGATCAGCGACGCCTCGACGGCGTGCGTCTGACAGTCGGCGCCTTCACCAATTTCTCGCGCGACCATCTCGATCATCACCGCGATCTCGAGGAGTATTTCGAGGCGAAGATGCGCCTCTTCGACACGCTGCTCGCGCCCGGCCAGACGGCGGTGATCGACGCCGACAGCTCGGTGGCCGCGCGCGTGATCGATATTTGCGAGAAGCGCGGGCTGACGATCTTCGACGTCGGCGAGAAGGGCCGCGCCATTGCGCTGCTCGAGGCCGATGCGCAGGCGCTCGGCTCGCGCTTGCGGCTGCGTTGCGGCGACGAGGCTTTCACCGTCGCCCTGCCGCTCGCCGGCGCGTTTCAAATTTCCAATGCGCTGGTCGCCGCCGGAATGGCGATCGCCTGCGGCGAGGCGCCGGCGCAGGTTTTCGCGGCGCTCGAGACATTGCGCGGCGCGCCCGGACGGCTGGAGCTCATCGGCGCGCGCGACGGCGCGCCCGTTTTCGTCGATTACGCGCATAAGCCCGACGCGTTGGACAAGGTGCTGGCGGCGGTGCGTCCTCTGGCGAAAGGACGGCTCGTCGTCGTCTTCGGCGCCGGCGGCGATCGCGACCGAGGCAAGCGGCCGCTGATGGGCGAGATCGCGGCGCGCGCGGCGGATGTGGTCGTCGTCACCGACGACAATCCGCGCAGCGAGGAGCCGGCCTCGATCCGCGCCGCCATATTGGAGGCGGCGCGCGGCGCGAAAGGCGCGGAGATTCACGAGATCGGCGACCGCGCCGCGGCGATCCGCGCGGCGGTCTCCTGGCTGCGCGAGGGCGATGCTCTGGTGGTCGCCGGAAAGGGCCATGAAACGGGCCAGATCGTCGGCGATCAGGTCCTGCCATTCTCCGACCGGGCGGCGGTCGAGGCGGCCTTGCAGGGTGGACTCGAATGAAACAGCAAGCGCTATGGACCGGACTGGGGCTGATCGGCGCCTTGCGCGCGCGCATCAGCGGCGGCTTGCCGCGCGACGTCAACGGGGTGTCCATCGACACGCGCACGCTGGCGCCGGGCGATCTCTTCTTCGCCATAAAGGGCGAGGCGCGCGACGGTCATGATTTCGTGCGCATGGCTTTCGAGCGCGGCGCCGCGGGCGCGGTGATCGACGACGCGCACGCCGCCGAGTTTCGCGATCTCTCGCCGCTCTATGTCGTGCGCGACGTGCAGGAATCGCTGGAATATCTCGGCGCCCGCGCGCGCGAACGCTCGCCCGCCTATATAGCCGCGATCACCGGCTCGGTCGGCAAGACCTCGACCAAGGACATGGCGAAGACGCTGTTCTCGCGCTTCGGCGAGACGCACGCCTCCGCCGCCTCCTACAACAACCAATGGGGCGTGCCGCTGTCGCTCTCGCGAATGCCGGCGTCGGCGCGCTACGGCCTGTTCGAGATCGGCATGAATCACGAGGGCGAGATCGCGTCGCTCGTGCGCTTCGTCGAGCCGCATGTCGCCGTGGTGACGCGCGTCGCGCCCGTGCATCTCGAGCATTTCGACTCGCTCGAGGCCATAGCGGCGGCGAAGTCCGAAGTTTTTTCCGGCCTCGTCGAAGGCGGCGTCGCCATCATCAATCGCGACGACGAGACTTATGAGACGCTGCTGGAAGGCGCCGCCGCTTCCAGAGCCGCGCATGTCTTCTCCTTCGGCGAGAGCGAGGCCGCGCAGGCGCGGCTGCTCTCCTATGACGGCGAGAGCCAAGTCGCCGAGGCGGAGATTTTCGGCCGCCGTCTGCGGTATCGCATCGGCGCGCCGGGCAAGCATTTTGCGGTCAACTCGCTCGCCGTGCTGGTCATGGCCCATGTCTTCGGCATAGATATCGCCGAGGCGGCGGAGACGCTCGCCGATTTCGCGCCGCCCAAGGGACGCGGCCGTCGCGAGACTTTGGCGACCGGCGGCGGGAGCTTCACGCTCGTCGATGAGAGCTATAACGCCAATCCCACCTCCATGCGCGCGGCCTTCGATCTCATCGGCGCCGAGAGAAGCGCGCGCCGCCGCATCGCCGTGCTCGGCGACATGCTGGAGCTCGGGCCGAGCGCAGGCGAATTGCACGCCAGCCTCGCCAAAGACCTCGAGGCGGCCGGCGTCGATCTCCTCTTCACCGCCGGCCCGTTGATGGCGCGGCTCTTCTACGCCGCGCCCGAGCATATGCGCGGCGCGCATCGCGCCAACGCCGCCGAGCTCGAGGAGGCGGTGCTCTCTGCGCTGGAGCCCGGCGATGTGGTCATGATCAAGGGCTCGAACGGCTCGCGCATGGCGCGCATCGTCGAGGCGATCAGAACGAAATTCCCGGCCGAAACCGAAGCGGCCTCGTAAAGGAAAAGACGAATGCTGACGCTGCTCGCGGACTACTCGCATCTCTTCGGTCCGCTGAACCTCTTCCGCTACATCACCTTCCGCGCCGCCGGCGCGGCGGCGACAGCGCTGTTCTTCGTCTTCTTCTTCGGCCCCGCCATCATCGATGCGCTGCGCATCAAGCAGGGCAAGGGCCAGCCCATTCGCGAGGATGGCCCGGCCTCGCATCTGCTCACCAAAAAAGGCACGCCGACCATGGGCGGGCTGATGATCCTCTCGGGTCTGCTCGTCGCCACGGTGCTCTGGGCGAATTTGAAGAACTCCTATGTGTGGATCGTCATTCTCGTCACCGCCTCCTTCGGCGCGATCGGCTTCTACGACGATTATCTGAAGGTGACGAAGCAATCGCACAAAGGCTTTTCCGGCAAGGCGCGGCTCGCGCTCGAGTTCGCCGTCGCCGGCCTCGCCTGCTATGCGCTCACCACGGTCGGCGGCGACAATATGACCAAGCTGGCGCTGCCGCTGCTCAAGGGCTACGCCTTCTCGCTCGGCTGGCTGTTCATTCCCTTCGGCGCCTTCGTCATCGTGGCGGCGGGCAATTGCGTCAATCTCACCGATGGTCTCGACGGCCTCGCCATCGTGCCGTCGATGATCGCGGCCGGCGCCTTCGCCATCATCGCCTATCTCGTCGGCAATTCGATCTTCTCCGATTATCTCGGCGTCAATCACGTCGCCGGCACGGGCGAGCTGACCATCGTCTGCGCGGCGCTGATCGGCTCCGGCCTCGGCTTTCTATGGTTCAACGCGCCGCCGGCGCAGATCTTCATGGGCGACACAGGCTCGCTCGCGCTCGGCGGATTGCTCGGAACCACATCGGTCGCCATCAAGCAGGAGTTCGTGCTCGTCATCATCGGCGGCCTCTTCGTGCTCGAGGGCGCCTCCGTCATCGTGCAGGTGGCGAGCTTCAAGCTCACCGGCAAGCGCGTGTTTCGCATGGCGCCGATCCATCATCACTTCGAGCAGATGGGCTGGACCGAGCCGCAGATCGTCATTCGCTTCTGGATCATCTCCTTCGTTCTCGCCCTTCTCGGGCTCTCCTCGCTGAAGCTGAGGTGAGCGCATGACTCCGGCGACGACATTCGCAGGGCGCAAGGTCGCGCTCTTTGGTCTCGGCGGCTCCGGCCTGTCGACGGCGCGCGCATTGATCGCGGGCGGCGCCAGCGTCGCCGCCTGGGACGATGGCGAGCCCGGCCGCGCCAAGGCGCAGGCGCAGAGCGTGGAGATCGTCGATCTGACGAGCGCGGATTGGCGCGAGTTCTCCGCGCTCATTCTTTCGCCCGGCGTGCCGCTGACGCATCCAGAGCCGCATTGGACCGTCGCGCGCGCGCGCGAGGCGGGCGTCGAGGTGATCGGCGACATCGAGCTCTTCTGCCGCGAGCGGCAGGCGAAGGCGCCGGGCGCGCCTTTCATCGCCATCACCGGCACCAATGGCAAATCGACGACGACGGCGCTGATCGCGCATCTTCTGCGCAGCGCCGGCAAGGATGTGCAGCTCGGCGGCAATATCGGCACGCCGATCCTCGATCTCGAGCCGCCCTCCGAGGCGCGCATTCACGTCATCGAATGCTCGTCCTTTCAGATCGATCTCACGCCTTCGCTCGCGCCCTCCATCGGCATTCTCATCAATCTGACGCCGGATCATATCGACCGGCACGGAACGATGGAGAATTACGCGGCGGTGAAGGAGCGTCTCGTCGCCGGCGCCGATGTCGCGCTGATCGGCGTCGACGACGCTTTCTCTCACGCGATCGGCGCGCGGCTGACCGAGCGAGGCCGCGAGGGCCAGCGCATCTATCCCGTCTCCGCCGCGCGCGCGCTCGATTGGGGCTTTTTCATCGAGGACCGCAAGGCGCTCTATCGCGAGGCCGGCCATGCGCCGGAGGAGACCGAGACGCTCGGCGATCTCGAGGGCGCGCGCGCATTGCGCGGCGCGCATAATGCGCAGAACGCCGCCTTCGCCGCCGCCGCCGCCTGGCATTGCGGGCTCTCCTGCGCGGAGATCGCGCGCGGGCTGCTCACCTATCCCGGCCTGCCGCATCGCATGGAAGAAGTGGGGCGTCGCGGACGCGTCGTCTTCGTCAACGACTCGAAAGCCACCAACGCCGACGCCGCGGAGAAGGCGCTGCTCTCCTATGACGATATTTTCTGGATCGCCGGCGGCAAGGCCAAGGAGGGCGGCATAGAGCCGCTGCGTCCGCTGTTCTCGCGCATCGCAAAAGCCTATCTCATCGGCGCGGCGGCGCAGGATTTCGCGCGCACGCTCGAGGGCGTGGTGACTTATGAGCAATGCGGAACGCTCGATGTGGCGATCGCGCGCGCGGCCGAGGAGGCTGCGCTGAGCGAGGCGCGCGAGCCCGTGGTGCTGCTGTCGCCGGCCTGCGCTTCTTACGATCAATTCGCCAATTTCGAAGCGCGCGGCGACGCTTTTCGCCTGCTCGCGCGCGAGCTGCATGCGCATGCGCCCATTGCCGGAGAAACCCCATGATCTCGCGCGCGGAGCGTTCCACCTTCTCGGATTGGGCCTGGACGATCGACCGCTGGCTCCTCGCCGGCGTCGCGCTGCTCATCGTCTGCGGCCTCGTCTTCGCCATGGCCGGCAGCCCGCCCGTCGCCGAGCGGCTGCATCTCTCCACCTTCTATTTCGTGCATCGGCAGGTGCTGTATCTCGGTCCGGCGATCCTCGTGATGATCGGCGTCTCCTTTCTCACGCCGCGTCATGTGCGCCGCGCGGCGATCGTGCTGTGGATCGTCTCGCTCGCGCTCGTCGTCGGCACGCTGTTCTTCGGGCAGGAGGTGAAGGGCGCCAAGCGCTGGATCTTCGGCATTCAGCCCTCCGAATTCTTGAAGCCGGCCTTCGTCATCATGGCCGCATGGGCGTTTTCGGAAGGCGCCAAGCGCAAGGACGTTCCCGGCAATCTTCTCGCCATCGCGCTGCTGCCCGTTACGGTCGCGCCGCTGGTGATGCAGCCGGACATCGGCCAGACCATGCTGATCTCGCTCGTCTGGGCGGGGCTCTTGTTCATGGCCGGCATTCACTGGTTCTGGATTTTCGGCGTCGGCGGCGCGGGCGCCGTGGGCGCGGTCGCGGCCTATAAATTCCTGCCGCATGTCCATGCGCGCGTGACGCGCTTTCTCGATCCGCAAGCTGCGGGGCAGGGCGTCGCCGACACATTCCAGGCCGATACGGCGCTCTACAGCTTCATCAGCGGCTCCTGGTTCGGCAAAGGGCCGGGCGAAGGCACGCTGAAGCGCATCTTGCCGGATGCGCATACGGATACGATCTTCGCCGTCATCGGCGAGGAGTTCGGCCTCTTCGTCTGCATGGGCGTCGCCGCGATCTATGGCTTCATCGTGCTGCGCGGGCTCTATTCGGCCTCGCGCAACGACGATCCTTTCTGCGGCTTCGCCACCGCCGGCCTCGTCATGCTGTTCGGCCTGCAGGCCTGCATCAACATGGCGGTCAATCTGCAGCTGATGCCGTCGAAGGGCATGACGCTTCCCTTCATCTCCTATGGCGGCTCATCGCTCATCTCGCTGGCGCTGGGCTTCGGCTTTCTGCTCGCCGTCACGCGTCGGCGCCCGCACATAGAGCCGGTCGTCGAGACCGCGCATGTCGGCCCCGCGCCGATGGGAGCGGCGGCATGAGCGCGCCGGTTCTGCTCGCCGCCGGCGGCACCGGCGGCCATCTTTTTCCGGCCGAGGCGCTGGCGCATGCGCTGCGCGCGCGCGGGCTCGAGGTGGAGCTCGTCACCGATGAGCGCGCCTTGCGCTATGGCGGCGAATTTCCCGCGCGCGCGATGCACACGATCGCTTCCGCGACGCCGCGCGGCGGCTCGGCCCTCGCCAAGGCGAAGGCTATTGCGACGCTCGGCGTCGGCGCCTTGCAGGCGCTGCTTCTTCTGCGGCGCATTCGCCCGCTCGCCGTCGTCGGCTTCGGCGGTTATCCCAGCGTGCCGCCGCTCTTCGCCGCCTCGCTTCTGCGCATTCCGACCGTGCTGCATGAGGCGAATGCGGTGATGGGCCGCGCCAATTCCTTTCTCGCCGGCCGCGTCGATAGCGTTGCGTCGGGTTTTCCGCTCGCCGGCGTTTCCGATGCGCTCGCGAAAAAGATCGTCGTCATCGGCAATCCGCTGCGTCCCGCCGCGCTCGCCGCCGCCGCGACGCCCTATCCGGGATTCGAGGACGGCAAGCTGCGCCTGCTCGTCACCGGCGGCTCGCAGGGCGCGCGGGTGATGTCCGATATCGCGCCCGCAGCCCTCGAATCTCTGCCGAAAGAATTGCGCGAGCGCATAGAGCTGACGCAGCAGGCGCGCGAGGAAGATCTCGCGCGCGTCACCATGGCTTATGCGCGCGCCGGAATCGTCGCGCAGATCGCGCCCTTCTTCGCCGATCTGCCGGAGCGCATCGCGGGGGCGCATCTCGTGATCGCCCGCGCCGGCGCCTCCACCGTCACCGAGCTGGCGGCGATCGGGCGGCCGAGCATTCTCGTGCCGCTGCCGCATGCGTTGGATCAAGACCAGGCGGCCAACGCCGCTGTGCTGGCGAAATCCGGCGCGGCGGAGGTCGTGCGCCAAGCCGATTTCACGCCGCAATGGCTCGCCGAACGCATCGCCGCGCTCGCGGCGGACAGCGGCGAATTGCAGCGGCGCGCGCAGGCGGCGAAAAGCGTTGGCGTGACGGACGCGGCCGAGCGGCTCGCCGATCTCGTGCTCGCCGTCGCGCAGAAGAGAGAGAGCGCCGCGCCGGCGCCAGGGAGCCAGATATGAGAATGCCGCGCCGTCTCGGCCCCATTCATTTCGTCGGCATCGGCGGAATCGGAATGTCCGGCGTCGCCGAAATTCTGCTCGCGCAAGGCTATGAGGTGCAAGGCACGGACGCCGCCGCCAGCGCCAATCTGCAACGGCTCGCCGGCAAGGGCGCGCGCGTGCATGTCGGGCATGACGCCAAATGGCTGGGCGAAGCCGCCGTCGTCGTCGTGTCGAGCGCGATCAAGCGCGACAATCCCGAGCTCGTCGCGGCGCGCGCGCGGCGTCTGCCCGTGGTCAAGCGCGCGGAAATGCTCGCGGAGCTGATGCGCGACAAGCGCTGCGTCGCCGTCGCCGGCACGCATGGCAAGACGACGACCACCTCGCTGGTCGCCACTCTGCTCGACGCCGGGGGCCTCGATCCGACGGTCGTGAATGGCGGCATCATCAACGCCTATGGCACGAATGCGTGGCCGGGCGCCGGCGAATGGATGGTGGTGGAAGCCGACGAGAGCGACGGCACATTCTTGAAGCTGCCGGCGGAAGTCGCCATCGTCACCAATGTCGATCCCGAGCATTTGGATCATTTCGGCGATTTCGACGGCGTGAAGAAGGGCTTTCGTAGCTTCATCGAAAATCTGCCATTCTATGGCTTCGCGGCCATCTGCCTCGATCATCCGACCGCGCGCGAGATCATCGGCCAAGTCGAGGATCGCCGCGTCATTTCCTATGGCGAGAGCGAGGAGGCCGAGGCGCGCTTGCTCGATCTCGATCTTTCCGGCGGCGTCGGACGCTTTTCGGTTCTGCTGCGCGATCGCGATACGGGCGCGGAGACGCGGCTCGACGAGCTTCTGCTGCCGGCGGCGGGACGGCACAATGCGCTCAACGCCACGGCCGCCATTGCGGTGGCGCATCGGCTCGGCGTTCCCGCGGACAAGATTCGCGAAGGGCTCGCGCGCTTCGCCGGCGTGAAGCGGCGCTTCACCAAGACGGGCGAGTGGAAGGGCGTTTCCATCTTCGACGATTACGGCCATCATCCCGTCGAGATCGCCGCCGTGCTGCGCGCCGCGCGCGCTTCCACCAAGGGCAAGGTGATCGCCATCATGCAGCCGCATCGCTACACGCGGCTGCAATCCTTGTTCGATCAATTCGCCGGCTGCTTCAGCGACGCCGATGTGGCGCTGATCGCCGATGTCTATCCGGCCGGCGAGAGCAAGATTGAGGGCGTCGACGGTCCCGCGCTGGCGCGCGCCGCCGCTGCGCAAGGGCATGAGCGCGCGAGCGCCTTCGCTTCGCCGCAGGAGCTGCCGGGATTGATCCGCGAGATCGCCGCGCCGGGGGATTATGTGGTGTTTCTCGGCGCCGGCGACATTACGAAATGGGCCTATGCGCTGCCCGGTCAGCTCGCGGAGCTCGCGCCATGACATTCGCGCAGACATGCAGAACGCGCGCTCCTTCTCCCACAGGTGGGAGAAGGTGGCCCGACGCAGTCGGGTCGGATGAGGGTCCGCGCCGAAATGCCAGGCTCCTCGTTTCGCTGCGCTCTTACGTTGCGCGCAATATCCACGGACCCTCATCCGACCTCGCTTCGCGAGGCCACCTTCTCCCGCGCGCGGGAGAAGGAATTGCGCACGGAGATTGCGGATGAGCTTTCGAGATATCTCCGCCGAGATCGCCGCGCTCATGCCGGAATTGCGCGGGCGTCTTTCCGCCAATGAGCCGCTCGCGCCGCTCACCTGGTTTCGCGTCGGCGGGCCGGCGCAGCTTCTCTTCTCGCCGGCGGACGAGGACGATCTCGCCTACTTTCTCGCGCGTCTGCCGCGCGAGATTCCGGTCACGGTCATCGGCCTCGGCTCCAATCTCATCGTGCGCGACGGCGGAGTGCCGGGCGTCGTGGTGCGGCTGACGGCCAAGGGCTTCGGCGCCATTACGGTGGAGGAGGGCGAGCGCATTCGCGTCGGCGCGGCCGTTCCCGATGTGAAGCTCGCGCGTGCGGCGGCGGACGCCGGCATAGACGGTCTCGCTTTCTATCGCGGCATTCCGGGCGGCGTCGGCGGCGCGCTGCGCATGAATGCGGGCGCGCATGGCGGCGAGACCAAGGATGCGCTGCTCGAGGCGCGCGGCGTCGATCGTTCCGGCAATACGCGCGTCTACGCCAACGCCGATCTCGGCTTCTCCTATCGCCATAGCGATGCGCCGGAGGATGTGATCTTCACGCAGGCGCTGTATCAGGGCCGCAAGGGCGATCCCGCGACGATCCTCGCGGAGATGGAGCGCATCACGCAGGCGCGCGAAGCCTCGCAGCCCATTCGCGAGAAGACGGGCGGCTCCACTTTCGCCAATCCGCCCGGCCATAAAGCGTGGCAATTGATCGACGAGGCCGGCTGCCGCGGGCTCGTCATCGGCGATGCGCAGGTCAGCGAGATGCATTGCAACTTCCTCGTCAATCGCGGCCAGGCGACGGCCGCCGACGTCGAGGCGCTGGGCGAGGAGGTGCGGCGACGCGTGCGGGAGAAGAGCGGCGTTGTGCTGCGCTGGGAGATCAAGCGGATCGGCCTCGCCCTCGCATGACTGTCCTCGAGAAGAGCGCGCGGGCGCGCGTCGAGAGCGATGGGCTCGAGCTGCTGCTGTCGAGCCCGCCGCTCGGCGCGGGGCTCGCTGTCGTCGCCGTCGCGCAGCAGCTCATCGGACATATCGATTGCGACGTCTCCTGGTTCCTGACTTTCGCCGAGAAGGTTCTCGATGGGCGCATCGCCTATGTCGAGACGAGCGATCCCAATCCGCCGGCGGCCTTTCTCTCGCTCATGCCGGCCGTGCTGCTGGCCCGCGCGCTGCATCTTCCGGCGGAGGCGCTGGTCGCGGCGCTGGTGTTTCTCGCCGCGGCGGGCTCCATCGGCTTTTCCTTCCTGCTGCTGCGGCATGGCGCGGCGCGCGGCCGGCGCGAATGGATGCAGCTTCTCAACGCCGCGATCTTTCTGCTGCTGGTCGCGCCGGAGATCGTCTTCGCCGAGCGCGAGCATATCGCTCTGCTCGCTCTGCTGCCGCTGCTCGCCGCGCTGGCGGAGGAGCGCGCGTCGGCGCCGCTCCCCTTGCGCGTCGTCGCGGGATTGTGCGGCGGTCTCGCCGTGGCGATGAAGCCGCATTTCCTCCTCGCCATCGCTCTGCCGGCGCTGGCGCTCGCGTGGCGGGAGCGCAGCGCGCGCGCCTTGCTGCGGGCGGAGCTGGTCGCCGCGGCGCTCGCCGCCGTGGTCGCGACCGGCGCGACGCTGATCGCTTTTCCGGCCTATGTCGACGAGGCGCTGCCGCTCGCGCTCGAGGTCTATGGTCCGGCGCGCGACGATCTCGGCCATTTTCTCGCGCATTCGCTCGCGCTCGCCTATCTGGCGCTGCTCGCGGGCTTTCTCGTCGCGGCGCGCGGGGCTGCGCTCGGCCGGGCGTCGCTCGTCGCGCTCGCCGCCTCTCTCGGCTTTTTCGCCGCCTTTCTGCTGCAGGGGAAGGGCTGGATGAACCACGCCTATCCGGCGATGGTCCTGCTGCTGTTCGCCTGGATTTTTTTCGCGCTTCGCGACCGCGCGGCGACGGGCGTGCGCGCGGCGCTGACGAAATTCCTGTTCGTGCCGGCGCTGCTCGCCGCGCCGGCCTATTTCGGAATCGTCGAGCAGCTGACCGATCGCGAGGAGCACGAGGGCCTCATGGCCGCCGTGGCCGCGGTCGCGCCGCCGCGTCCGCGCATCGCGACCATCGCCAGCCAGCTCGACTTCGGCCATCCTCTGACGCGGCGGCTCGCCGGCGAGTGGGTCGGCCGCCAGAACGCGCTCTTCGTCACCGCGGCCGTCGGCCGGCTGCTGGAGACGGCGGGGCCAGAACGCCGCCAGCGGCTGGAGGCGCGGCGCAGCGCCGATCTCGCCGCGCTGGCCGAGGATATTCGCGCCGGGCGGCCGGACATTATCGTCGCCGAAGATCGGGCGACGCGGGAATGGGTGCTGAAGCGCCCGGGAATGGCCGGCGCCCTCGATGGCTACAGGCTCGCGAAACAGGCGGGGGATATAGAGATTTGGCGGCGGGCGGAGTGAGAGCGGGGGAGGCGCCGCCCGACCAATTCCCAGTCGCTCGCGGACCTCTCGAGGTTGCCGAGCCCCATTTGCGAATTGATCGCGCTGCTGGCAGACTGCGTTCGACAGGGGACGAGCCATGAGAGCGGATGATTTTCAAAATTGGCTCGAGGAGAAGGGCGCCCTCGGCGCCTGTCCCTTTTGCGGGACAAACAATTGGATCGGCGAATCCGACGCTGAGAATGAGCAGCAATTGGTGAAGGTGTCGGTCGTTTCTCGCGGAAAAGCGCATTCAGACGATTCTGGCCGCTCGTATTCGGTGGAGATGGTCCGACACGACTGCTATATGCTCACATGTAGTCATTGCGGCTTCGTGCGCTTACATAACGTGTCGGTGGTCGACAAAAATGACTGAAAAGCCTCGTCTGCACGTCGTCGGCGGCTCGACGGCTCCCCATGATAGAGACATCGCCCAGGTAAGCGCAGGACCTGCGAGCGCTGGACCTGGAGGCGGCGGCGGAGGAGAGGGGATGAGCGATCTCGAGCGTCGTGTCACCACACTCGAGTCGGATATGAAGAAACTTCTTCAGGACACCGCCGAGATCAAGGGGCTTCTCCGCGCAATGCCGACGTCCTCCGACTTCAAGGATCTGAAGGCGACGTTCGCGGCGGATATCGGCGAGGTGAAGGGGCGTGTCGCCGGCCTTCCATCCGCGGTCGAGTTTGGCGAGCTGAAAGGGCGCGTGAACGCCCTTCCGACCACGGCCAAGATCGCGTCGATCGTCTCGATCATCGGCGCCATGGTCGCAATCATTCTCCGCTGGCAGGAGATAGCCGCCTTCACCGCCGGAATGGTAGCGAAGCATTAATTTCGCGCTGCCACTCCAAGGCGTGAGTCGATCGTCGGTGGCGCATCAGCTGGCGCGCTCTTTCATAGCCCTGCCGATGGCGGCGATGATCTGCTCAGGGCATGTCGTGATGGGCGGCGGCGCGCCATCCGCGCCCCGCCGGCCCATTCGCAAATCCAACCGAGGGTCGAAGCCCTCGCACAACTCGAAGGTGCGTCATGACTGCTCCCGTCGCCGTTCACGTCGCCGTGCTCATGGGCGGATTCTCCTCGGAGCGAGAGGTCTCGCTGCGCTCGGGCGAGGCCAGCGCCAAGGCGCTGGAGAGCGTCGGCTTTCGCGTCACCCGCGTCGATGTCGGCCGCGACGTCGCCGAGGTTCTCGCCAAGCTCGCGCCGGATGTGGCCTTCAACGCGCTGCATGGACGCTTCGGCGAGGATGGCGCCATTCAGGGCGTGCTCGAGATTCTGCGCATCCCCTACACGCATTCCGGCGTGCTCGCCTCGTCTCTGGCGATGAAGAAGGATGTGGCCAAGAGCGTCATGGCGGCGGCCGGCGTGCCTGTGCCGCGGGGCCGGGTGGTGCATCGTCTCGAGGCGGCCAAGGCCCACGCCCTCGAGCCTCCTTACGTGCTGAAGCCGGTGAGCGAGGGATCGTCCTTCGGCGTCTTCATCGTCAAGGAGGGGCGCTCGCATCCGCCGCAGGAGCTGGCCGCCGCCGATTGGCGCCATGGCGATTTCATGCTGGCGGAGAATTTCGTCGACGGCCGCGAGCTCACTTGTGCAGTGATGGGCGACCGCGCTCTCGACGTCATCGAAATCCTCCCCGTGTCGGAGGACTTCTACGGTTTCGACGCGAAATACGCGAAAGGCGGTTCGAAACACGTGCTTCCGGCGAATCTTAAACAAAATATTTACCAAGAGGTCCAACAGTTGGCGCTCGAGGCTCATCGGGCTCTCGGCTGTCGTGGCGTCAGCCGTGCGGACTTTCGATACGACGATCGACCCGGAGGAACGGGCGAGCTCGTCGTGCTGGAGGTCAACACGCAGCCGGGCATGACCGAGACCTCGCTGGTTCCCGAAATGGCGGCCTATGCCGGATATTCGTTTGGCGAGCTCGTAAGATGGATGGTGGAAGACGCGTCCTGCGATCGTTGAGAGAGCCTGTCGAGGCTCTCTTCGATGTCGCGCATCCGCATCCCGTCCAAGCTTCGTATCAAGCCGGCGCTCTTCAGCCCGGCGCCTATTCCGCTCCTTACGTAACCCCCGTCGCTTCCCAGCCGGCCGAGCGGCGCACCCGCCCGGCGGCGGCTCCGCGCGCCGAGCGCGGGCGTCTGTCGCGGCTCGCCGCTCTGCCGGGAATCGGCACGGCGGCGCTCGCTCTGCTGTTCGGCGGCGTCGGCTTCGTCGGCGTCGCGCATAATGGCGGCTATGCGGAATTCGTCGCGCGCAATGGCGCGCCGCGCGATATTGTGGCGCGCGCGCTCGGCTTTTCCATCGAGGTCGTCACCATCAGCGGGCTCGGCGAGCTCTCCGAGAGCGACGTGCTTGCCGCTTCGGGCGTGAAGCCCACGCATTCGCTGCTCTTTCTCGACGCCGAGACGATTCGCGAGCGGCTGACCGCGCTGCCGCTGGTGGAGAGCGCGCGCGTGCTGAAGCTCTATCCCGATCGGCTGATCATCGCGCTCGAGGGGCGTCGGCCCTTCGCGCTCTGGCAGCGCGACGGCAAGCTCTCCGTCGTCGCCGCGGATGGCGTCGTCATCGACGAAATGCGCGACGAGCGATTCTTGGGTCTGCCCTTCGTCGTGGGCGAGGGCGCGGAGAAGCGGCTCGACGAATATATGCGGCTACTGGAGGCCGTCGGCGATCTCAAATCGCGCGTGCGCGCCGGCGTTCTCGTCTCCGGGCGGCGCTGGTCGCTCGACATGACCAACGGCGTCGAGGTCAAGCTCCCCGAGCAGGATCCTGAGGCGGCGCTCGCCGTCCTGCAGCGACTCCAGCGTGAGGCCAGGATCCTCGATAAGGATGTGATCTCGATCGATTTGCGCGCGCCGGGACGCGTCGCGGCGCGCCTCTCCGAGGAGGCGGCCGCCGCGCGCGCGGCCGCGAGTTCGCGTGGTTCACACAAGGGCGGCCAGACATGAAGCCACATATGTTCCCGCCGCGAATGAAGCAGCTCGGCGCGCGCCGCAGCGCGACCATGGCGGTGCTCGACGTCGGCACGTCGAAGATCGCCTGCATCATCGCGCGGCTGACGCCGGTCGGCGACGGCTCGCCGCGCGGGCGCACGCATCGCGCGCGCGTGCTCGGCATCGGCCATCAGCGCTCGCGCGGCGTGAAGGCCGGCCAGATCGTCGATATGGAGGAAGTCGAGAGCGCGCTGCGCCGCACGGTGGACGCGGCCGAGCGCATGGCGCGCTCGCAGATCGACGCCATAATCGTCACCGCTTCCGGCGGGCGGCTCGCCTCGCAGCATTTCGCCGCCAAGACGCGCGTCGTCTCCGGCGCCGTCGCGCCCTCCGACGTGCATCGCGTGCTCGAGGCTTCCGCCGCCCATGTGATGGAGCGCGGCCGCGTGGTCATGCATTCGCTGCCCACCGGCTTCTCGCTGGATGGAACGCCCGGCATTCGCGAGCCGGCCGGCATGGTCGGCGGCGAGCTCGGCGTCGATCTCCATGTCGCGAGCTGCGATCAGGCGGCGATGCGCAATCTTCTCGTCGCGGTGGAGCGCTGCCATCTCGGCATAGAGGCGGCCGCCGCGGCGCCTTATGTCGCCGGCCTCGCCGTGCTGGAGGCCGATGAGGCCGAGCTCGGCGCCATCGTCATCGACATGGGCGCGGGCGTCACTTCGCTCGCCGTCTTCGCGGGCGGCGCGCTGGCGCATGTCGATGCGGTGACGCTCGGCGGCAATCACATCACCATGGATATCGCCCGCGGCCTCGACTGTCGTCTGAGCGACGCCGAACGTCTGAAGACGCTCTATGGCGCGGCGATCTCCTCTCCTTCCGACGATCGCGAGACGATCGCCTTCGATCATGTGGGCGACAGCGGCGAGCATCCGGCGCATGCGCCGAAATCGCATCTCGTGCGCATCATTCGTCCGCGCGTCGAGGAGACTTTGGAGTTCCTGCGCGACCGTCTGGCGGCGTCCGGCTTCTCGGCGCATGCGGGGCGGCGCGTGGTGCTCACCGGCGGCGCCTGCATGCTCACGGGCCTGCCGGAGGCGGCGCGCCGCATTCTGGGCGGACAGGTGCGCGTCGGCCGGCCGGCCGGCATCGACGGCCTGCCCGAATCGGCCAGAAGCCCGGCTTTCGCCGCGGCCGTCGGCCTGCTCGTCTATCCGCAATTCGCAGGGCGCGAATATTTCGAGCCGCGTCGCGAGGCGGAGACGCGCGGGACCGGGACCAATGGGTACATCTCTCGGGTCGGACAGTGGTTGAGAGACAGTTTCTGAGCATTTCGAGCATGGAGAGCGAGGCGCGCGTCGGCGAA
Source organism: Methylosinus sp. LW4 (assembly GCF_000379125.1). NCBI lineage: Bacteria > Pseudomonadati > Pseudomonadota > Alphaproteobacteria > Hyphomicrobiales > Methylocystaceae > Methylosinus > Methylosinus sp. LW4. The sequence continues at coordinate 900,230 of NZ_KB900626.1, forward strand.
ACGCTCCGGGGATGGCAACCGACGCGCAGTCGCATGAAAATCAGTCGAAAGGTCTGGCGATGACGATCAATCTCAAGGCGCCCGAGCTCCGGGAATTGAAGCCCCGCATTTTGGTGTGCGGCGTCGGCGGCGGCGGGGGCAACGCTGTCAACAATATGATTATGTCGGGCCTCTCCGGGGTGGACTTTCTGATCGCCAACACCGACGCGCAGGCGCTCGCCTCGGCGCGCGCCGAGCACATCATTCAGATGGGCCTGCAGGTGACGGAAGGCCTCGGCGCCGGCGCGCAGCCGGAAGTCGGCCGCGCCGCCGCGGAAGAGGCCAAGGACGAGATCCGCGAGCATCTCAATGGCGCGCATATGGTCTTCGTCACCGCCGGCATGGGCGGCGGCACGGGCACGGGCGCGGCGCCGGTCATCGCCGCCACCGCGCGCGAGATGGGCATTCTGACCGTCGGCGTCGTGACCAAGCCCTTCCATTTCGAGGGCGCGCGTCGCCTGCGCATCGCCGAGGGCGGCATCGCCGAATTGCAGAAGTCGGTCGACACTCTGATCATCATCCCGAATCAGAATCTTTTCCGCATCGCCACGGAGAAGACGACCTTCGCCGACGCTTTCGCCATGGCCGATCAGGTGCTCTACTCGGGCGTCGCCTCGGTCACTGATCTCATGGTCAAGGAAGGCCTCATCAATCTCGACTTCGCCGATGTGCGCTCGATCATGCGCGGCATGGGCAAGGCGATGATGGGCACGGGCGAGGCCACCGGAGAGCGCCGCGCCAGCCTGGCGGCGGAGGCGGCCATCGCCAATCCGCTGCTCGACGAAGTGTCGATGAAGGGCGCCCGCGGCCTCTTGATCTCGATCACCGGCGGCAACGACCTCACCCTCTACGAGGTGGACGAGGCGGCGAGCCGCATCCGCCAGGAGGTGGACGAGGACGCCAACATCATCCTCGGCGCGACCTTCGATTCTTCGCTCGAGGGCGTCGTGCGCGTGTCCGTGGTGGCGACGGGCATCGATCTGCCCTCCACCGCCGCCGAGGACGCCGCCGCGGCGGAAGCCCGTGTGCTGGAGGCCGCCGAGCGTCTGCGCGCCCAGGTGGCGGCGCAGGGCCGGGTGTCCTTCGTTCAGACGGTCGCCGAGCCGGCTCCGCAGCCGGCGCAGCAGGCCTATGCGGCTCCCGTCTATGCGCCCGAGCCCGCGCAGGCCCCGGTCGAGCGCCAGCAGCCCTCGCCCTATTACGGCGAGCCGCAGCAGGCGCAGGCGCCCTCGCGCGATGTCTATCTCGAGCAGGTGGCGACGCGTCCGGTCTATGCGCCGGAGCCGGCGCCGCAGCCGGCCCATATGATGGAGGCGCATGAGCCCTACATCCCGCCGGCCGCCGAGCTGCCGCGCATGCGCATGCCGCAGATCGAGGACTTCCCGCGTCCGGTGCAGGAGCAATATCGCCAGGCGCGCGGCGACGCCGCCGCCCAGGCGCCGGAGGCCGCCCGCCGCCGCACGCTGCTGGAGCGTCTCNCCTCCTTCGGCGCGAGCCGTCAGGAGGATGCGCTGCAAGGGCCGGCGGCCGCCGCCGCGCCGCGTCCGCAGATGCGCCCGCAGGCGCCCGCGCCCTCCCAGGGACATGCGGAATACGCCAAGCGCCCGGTTCCCCAGGCGCCGCAGCAGCCGGCCGGACACGCCGGCCTCGATCCGCATGGCCGCCGCGTCGCGCAGGCCCGCTCGATCGAGGAGGAGCAGCTCGAGATCCCGGCCTTCCTGCGCCGCCAGATCAACAACTGATCTTTCGTCGCCGGCTCGTGAAAACTGTGAAAGGCCCGCTCCGGCGGGCCTTTTCTCATTCGGATCGGCTGTAACATTTTGTAAAAAACCGTGACTGGAGCCCCGCTGCGGCGCGGATTATTCTGCGCGGGCGCCGCTTCGCCACAATCGCGCATCATCGCGCGCGCGGCGGACTCGACCGCTGTCCCGGAGTGAGACGAAATCGATGACGTCGCATCGACCGACGAGGATGCAGACGACGCTCGGCGCCGCAGTGGCGCTGGACGGCGTCGGCGCGCATAGCGGCCTCGCCTCGCGGCTCCTTCTGACGCCCGCCGAAGCAGGCACGGGAATCGTGTTCTCGCGGCTCGGCGGCGTGGATGCGCTGCGCGCCGAGGCGCGCAATGTCTCCTCCACCGATCTTTGCGTGCGGCTCGGCGCCGGCGCCGCGTCCATCTCGACGATCGAGCATCTGATGGCGGCGCTGCGCGGCCTTCGGGTCGACAATGTCGCCATCGAGGTCGACGGGCCGGAGGCTCCGGCGATGGACGGCTCGGCGGCGGCCTTCGTCGCGGCCATCGACGAGGCCGGAATCGTGGCGCTCGACGCGCCGCGCCGCGCCATTGTGATTCGCGCGCCCGTGCGCGTCGCCGACGGCGCCGCCTGGGCGGAGCTGGCTCCCGCTTCCGGCGGCTTCTCCATGGATGTCGAGATTTCCTACGCCGCCGCGCCCATCGGCCGCATGCGGCGGCGGATGCGGCTGACGCCGGCGAGCTTTCGCGCCGAGATCGCCCGCGCCCGCACCTTCGGCTTTCTGTCGGACGCGGAGCGTCTGTGGCGCGAGGGCAGGGCGCTCGGCGCCTCGCTGGACAACACCATCGTCCTCTCGGAGGGCCGCGCGCTCAATCCGCAGGGACTGCGCTTCGCCGACGAGTTCGTCCGTCACAAAATGCTGGATGTGCTCGGCGATCTCGCCCTCGCCGGCGCGCCGATCGTCGGCGCTTTCCGCTCCTACCGCGGCGGCCATCGCCTCAATCTCGCTCTGGTCGAGACGCTGCTGGCGACGCCTTCCGCTTTCGCCATCGTCGGCGGCGAGCGTCGGCCGCGCTCGCGCCCCGCCGCCCGTATCGGCGCGTCTGGCTGAGGCTGCGCTTCCGTTCGTTCGCCATGGCGCGGTCGCAACGCCCGCAACGCGACGCTCCGGCTTGACACCGGCCCTTCCCCCTGCGCTTCTCCGCGGCTAGAAACGTCCCTCCCTACGAGACAAAAGACACGCAAAATGCATCGCTATCGTTCGCATAATTGTGGAGAGCCGCGCGAGGCCCACGCCGGCGAGAAAATCCGTCTCTCCGGCTGGTGCCACCGCATTCGCGACCACGGTGGGGTTCTGTTCATCGATCTGCGCGATCATTACGGCCTCACCCAATGCGTGGTCGATCCTGACTCGCCGGCCTTCAAGGCCGCGGAGAAGCTGCGCTCGGAATGGGTCGCGCGCCTCGACGGCGAGGTGCGCAAGCGTCCCGCCGGCACAGAAAATCCCGACATGCCGACCGGCCTCGTCGAGGTCTATGTCACCGAGATCGAGGTGCTCGGCCCCGCCGCCGAGCTGCCGCTGCCGGTCTTCGGCGACCTTCCCTATCCCGAGGAGACGCGGCTCAAATACCGCTTCCTGGACCTTCGCCGCGAGAAGCTGCACGCCAATATCATGCTGCGCGGCCAGGTGATCGATTCGCTGCGCCAGCGGATGAAGTCTCAGGGCTTCTTCGAGTTCCAGACTCCGATCCTCACCGCCTCCTCGCCGGAAGGCGCGCGCGACTTTCTGGTGCCTTCGCGCATTCATCCGGGCAAATTCTACGCGCTGCCGCAGGCGCCGCAGCAGTTCAAGCAGCTGCTGATGGTGGCGGGCTTCGATCGCTATTTCCAGATCGCGCCCTGTTTCCGCGACGAGGACGCCCGCGCCGACCGCAGCCCCGGCGAGTTCTACCAGCTCGATATTGAAATGAGCTTCGTGACGCAGGAAGACGTGTTCGCCTCGGTCGAGCCCGTGCTGCGCGGCGTGTTCGAGGAATTCGGCGGCGGCAAGCCGGTGACGCCGGTCTTCCCCAAAATCGCCTTCCGCGAGGCCATGCTGAAATATGGCTCCGACAAGCCGGACCTGCGCAATCCGCTGATCATCGCCGATGTGAGCGCGGAATTCGCGCGCGACGATGTGAGCTTCAAGGCCTTCAAGGGCAAGGTGGTGCGCGCCATTCCGGCGCCGGGCGCCGCGTCGCAGCCGCGCAGCTTCTTCGACAAGCTCAATGATTGGGCGCGGTCGGAAGGCGCGCCGGGCCTTGGCTACATCATTTTCGACGAGGAGAATGGCGCGCTGATCGGCAAGGGGCCGATCGCGAAATTCATTCCGCCGGAGGCGCTGGCCGCGCTCGCCGCCAAGGGCGGCGTGAAGGCGGGCGATGCGCTGTTCTTCTCCGCCGGCGAGGAGCTGAAGGCCGCCAAGCTCGCCGGCGCCGCGCGTCTGCGCGTCGGAACGGAGCTCGGCCTGTCGAAGACGGATGTCTTCGAATTCTGCTGGATCGTCGACTTCCCGATGTACGAGTATAACGAGGACGACAAGAAGATCGACTTCTCGCATAATCCCTTCTCCATGCCGCAGGGCGGCCTGGAGGCGTTGGAGAGCAAGGATCCGCTCGATCTTCTCGCCTATCAATACGACATCGTCTGCAACGGCATCGAATTGTCCTCGGGCGCGATCCGAAACCATCGGCCGGACATTATGAAGAAGGCTTTCGAGATCGCCGGCTATGGCGAGGATGTGCTGATCGAGAAATTCGGCGGCATGTATCGCGCCTTCCAATATGGCGCTCCGCCGCATGGCGGCATCGCGCCGGGCGTCGATCGCATTGTGATGCTGCTCGCGGGCGAGGAGAATTTGCGCGAGGTGGTGCTGTTCCCGATGAATCAGCGCGCCGAAGATCTGCTGATGGGCGCGCCCTCCGAGGCGACGGCCAAGCAGCTGCGCGAATTGCACATCCGCTTGAATCTTCCCGAGAAGGGCTGAGTCTCGCCGCTGCTATCCTTCTCCCACTTGTGGGAGAAGGTGGCCCGACGTAGTCGGGTCGGATGAGGGCCGCTGCGATTTGCGGCTCTCTCGAAATTTATCTCCATGCGCCGGAATGCGACGACAATCCGCGCATGGAATTTCGATCTCGCCCAATTCCGACGGACCCTCATCCGACCCCGCTCCGCGGGGCCTCCTTCTCCCACAAGTGGGAGAAGGAGGGGGTGCTGGATCATTTTTCCGCGAGATTTTCCAGAGCGGCGCCGGTCGTGCGGCAGATTTTCCATTCATGCATGAGCTTTGCGCCCTGCGCCTCATAAAAGGCGATCGAGGGCGCGTTCCAATCCAGCACCGACCATTCGAAGCGGCCGAGCCCCTCGGCGACGCAGCGCCGCGCGAGATGGGCGAGCAGCGCCTTGCCTATGCCGGCGCCACGAAACTGCGGGCGCACGAAAATATCCTCGAGCCAGATTCCGTGCCGGCCGCGAAACGACGAGAAAGTATAGAACCACAGAGCGAAGCCCGCCGGCGCGCCGTCCCATTCGGCGATATCGCAGAAGACGCGCGGATTTTGCGCGAACAGCGCGTCGGCGAGCGTCTCCTCCGAGGCTTCGACCTCATGCGAGAGCTTCTCATAATCCGCGAGCTCGCGCACGAAGGCGGCGACCAGCGCGCTATCCGCGCGCGCGGCTGGGCGGATGTGGATCACGCTTCCTCGTCCTCGGCGGTCTCGTCCTCGACGGTCTCTTCCTCGACGATCAATGCCGCGCGCACCAGCCCGCGCACGGAATTGCCGAAATAAAATTCGGCGTCGCCGGAAAAATCCTCGAGCCGCAGCAGACTCTCGCGCGCCTTGCCGCTGGCGAGAAGATGCGCGCGCAATGTCCCCGGCAGCAGCCCGCTGGAGAGCGGCGGCGTCAGCAGCGCGCCGTCTCGCGCGAGAAACACATTGGTGCGCGCGCCCTCGCAAACCTCGTCGCGCTCATTGCGAAACAGCACCTCGTCGGCGCGGCAGCGCATCGCCGCTTCGGCCAGCTCGCGCTCATAGAGCTCGCGCCGCGTCGTCTTATGGCGCAGCATCGGATCATCGGATTCGAATCGCGCCTCGGCGACGGCGACGCGCCAGATCGTGTCCGGCGTGATCGCGTCGATCGGCAGCGAGCTCGCTTCGAAACGGCCGTCGCGGCCGAGCGCATAGCGCACGCGCAGACGATCATCGAGCGGATCGGCGACCTCCTCGTTCAGCGCCGCGAGAAAGGCCTCCTCGCTATGGAGAAAGCCGAGCGCGCGCGCCGAGGCGGAAAGCCGCGCGATATGCTCGTCGAGATAGAGAAAGCCGCCGTCCTGCGTCCACAGCAGCGTTTCGATCAGGCCGAAGTCTTCGCTCCGGTCAGGAATTTCGCCTTGATCAGACATTCCTCATATTCCTCGCGCGCCCGCGAATCGGCGACGACCGCAGAGCCGACGTTGCAGACGAGCTCCCCATCGGGGAAAAGTGTGAGCGTGCGGATCGCCACATTGAAACGGATCGCCCCGTCGGGCGCGATGAGGCCGAGCGAGCCGCAATAGACGCCGCGGGGCGCGCATTCGAGATCGCGAATGATCTCCATGGCGCGAATCTTCGGCGCGCCGGTCACGGAGCCGCAGGGAAACAGGCCCGCGAAGAGATCGGCGAGCGTCACGCCCTCGCGCAGCTTCGCCTCTATGCCGGATGTCATCTGATGCAGCGTCGGATAGGTCTCGACGGTGAAGAGATCGGTCACGCGCACCGAGCCGACCTCGGAGAGGCGCGAGAGATCGTTGCGCAGCAGATCGACGATCATCAGATTTTCGGCGCGGGATTTCTCGTCCTGCGTCAGCAGCGCGGCGCGCGCCATATCCTCTGTCGGCAGAAAGCCGCGGCGCGCTGTTCCCTTCATCGGCCGCGCGCGTATGAGGCCTTCGCAGGCGTCGAAGAAAACCTCCGGCGAGAGCGAGACGATTCTCTCCGCGCCGAGCGCCACCACGCCGCCATAGGCGACCGGCTGGCGCTTGCGCAGCGCGCGATAGAGCGCCGTCGCCTCGCCCTCATAGCGCCCATGCATGGGGAAGGTCAGATTGATCTGATAGACGTCGCCCGCATAGATGAACTCGCGGCAGGCGTCGAAGCGCTCGGTATATTCGGCGAGGCTCCAGGCGGGGGTCAGCGCGACCTCGACCGCCGCCGTCTCGGTCGCCAGCGAGGCGGCGTTGCGCCACTCATATTGGCGCGGCGCGCGGAAGGCGCCGAAGAGCAGCAGCGGCGTGCGCGCCTGGGGCAGGGGGCCGCTCGCGAATTTCGCCTCGAGAGCATAGCCCAGCTCATAGCCGGCGTAGCCCGCGAGGAAGAGCCCGCGCCGAGTCGCCGCCTCCATGCGCGCGAAAGCCGCCGGAACCTCCGCCGCCGTATCGGCGCGGATGATCTCCTCCGGCTCGTCGAAGAGCAGAGCGGCGCCGTTTCGTCCGTCCTCGAAGACGACGAAGGGGCCATCGGGCGCCTTATTGGGGTCGAAAGGCTCGCGCCCGCGAAGCTCGGCGATATGGAACATTTAGGACGCGGCGCTCCGGTTCGGAAAGCCCATCTTATATCAGCCGGGCCTGCGGATGAAGCCGCGAGTTTGGGGCTTCATGGCGGAGCGCCCGAGCCTTTCGTCGGCGCGATTTTTTCGAGCAGCTGGATCAGCTGCTCGATCTCGGCCGCGCTCAGCTCGGAAAAGGCGCTCTGCAAGGCGTCTGCCAGCAAGGGAGCAGCGCGTTCCAGCAGCTCTCTTCCCGAATCCGTCAGATGGTGGCGGATCGCGCGACCGGCTCCGCTGATGCGCTCCACGAGGCCGCGCGTCGCCAATTTGCTCACCAGCTCGCCGACGGATTGATCCGTCATCAGGCACGCCTCGGCGAGCGCATGGGTGGATAGGGCTGGATTGGCGCGAATTCGCTCGAGGACGACCCAGAGCGCCATTGTCAGGCCCACGCTCGCCAGAGATCGATCGAAGGCGGCGCTCTTTGCGGTTTGCGCGCGCTTCAGCCCGAGCGCCGCCGCCCTCAATCGGTCATCGATCATATAAGGCTCCTTGTATAACTGTCGCGATCAATATATAAGGGTCCTTGTATAAGGGCCTTCAGTTTTCAGGAGAGCGCTCATGTCCATTGTCGACTCGAGGGACGCCGCCGCCCGCGTCGTTCTTATAACCGGAGCCACTGCCGGCATGGGGCTCGAAATCGCGCGTCAGTTGGCGGCGAAAGGGTTGAAGGTCGTCATCGGCGCGCGCGACGTCGAGCGCGGCGACTCGATCACGATGGAACTTCGTGCAGGGGGAGGGGATGTCGTCGCGCTCGCGCTGGACGTCACCGATTCCGCCGGCGTTGTGCAGGCCGCGATCCGGCTCGCCGGCGAGATTGGTCGGCTGGACGTGCTGATCAACAATGCGGGGATCGCCAGGGATCAGCACAAGCGTCCGACGGAAACGACATTGCAGGATTTTCGCGAGACCTATGAGACGAACGTCTTCAGCGTGGCCATGGTGACGAACGCGTTTCTGCCGTTGCTCATGAAATCGGACGACGCTCGCATCATAAATCAATCCGCCTTGCTCGGCTCACACAGCATGACAGCGCGCATGGAGCCGCCTCTGGTGAAGCTCAATTGGCTCGCCTACAATAGCTCGAAAGCGGCGCTGAATTCGCTCACGCTGGAATATGCGAAGCATTTGAGAGAGACCTCGGTCAAAGTCTATGCGACCTCGCCGGGGCAGGTCGCGACCGCGCTCAATGGTTATCGCGCGGGCGGGGTGACGTCGGCGGAGGGCGCCGAAGTCGCCGTGCGTCTCGCGACGCTCGACCCGGCGCCGCCGAGCGGCGGCTTCTGGGGGCCTGCCGGGCGACTGGACTGGTAGAGTCCCCGCGCGCCGAAAATTGCTCCCCGTCCCATTGCGCTATATGGAACATCGGAGCTTTCCCTCCGGTCCCGCGAGCGTTCTCATGCCCCATTCCACCGATCATTCGTCGAGCGAGCGCGGGATGCGCCTCCTCTTCATCGGCGATGTGGTGGGCAGGGCCGGGCGCAAGGCGATACAGGAGCGGCTGCCGGAGCTGCGCCGTCGCTGGGCGCTCGATTTCATCGTCGTCAATGGCGAGAACGCCGCCGGCGGCTTCGGCATAACCGAGGCCATTTGCGACGAGATGCTCGCCGCCGGCGCCGATTGCATCACCACCGGCAATCACGCCTTCGATCAGCGCGAGGCGCTGGTCTTCATCGAGCGCCAGCCGCGGCTGCTGCGCCCGGTGAATTATCCGCCCGGCACGCCGGGCCGCGGGGCCAATCTCTACACGGCCGAGAACGGCCGTCAGGTGCTGGTGGTGAACGTCCAGGGCCGCGTTTTCATGGATGCGCTGGACGACCCTTTCGCCGCCATTGAGCGGGAAGTGGGCGCCTGTCCGCTGGGCATGGCTTGCGACGCGCTCATCGTCGACATACATGCCGAAACGTCCAGCGAGAAAATGGCCATGGGCCATTTCGTCGACGGACGCGCCTCTCTGGTGGTGGGCACGCACACCCATGTGCCGACGGCGGACGGGCAGATCCTGCCCCATGGCACGGCCTATATGACCGACGCCGGCATGACCGGAGACTATGATTCGGTCATCGGCATGGAGAAGGAGGAGCCGCTGCGCCGCTTCACGCGCAAAACGCCGGGCGCCCGTTTCGAGCCCGCCCAGGGCGAGGCGACGCTCTGCGGCGTCGCGGTGGAGCTTTCGGCCGACGGCCTCGCGCGGCGCATAGCCCCGGTGCGGATCGGCGGCCGGCTGGCGCAGGCCAAGCCGGACTTCTGGCAGGAGGAGGACGAGGCCCGGGCAGGGCGGCTCGTCGAAGCGATCGGAGCGCCAAGGCGATGAGATGGGATCAGCTCGGCCAGTCCGACAACATCGAGGATCGACGCAGCCAGGATTACGCCGACGCCGGCGCGGGGCCGAGCTTCGGCGGCGGCGGCGGGCTCGGTCTCGGCACGATCGTCATTCTCGGCGTCCTCGCCTATGCGTTCGGCATAAATCCGGCGCTGCTGATCGGCGGCGCGGAAGTGCTCAGTAATATGCGCGGCGGCGGACAGGTGGCGCAGCAGCGGCTCGACCGCCCGACGCGTCAGGCGCCGACGGGCGCGCCGGCCGATCGCCAAGGCCAGTTCATTTCCGCCGTGCTCGCCGGCAATGAGCGCGTGTGGTCGCAGATTTTGCCCGAGCAGAAAGGGATTCGCTTCGACCCCGCGCGGCTCGTGCTGTTCAACGGCGTCACCGGCTCGGCCTGCGGACGCGCGCAATCGGCGATGGGGCCCTTCTATTGCCCGATCGACCGGAAAATCTATCTCGACACCTCGTTTTTCCGCGACATGGATCGCCGCTTCGGCGGCGGCGGCGATTTCGCCTACGCTTATGTGATCTCCCATGAGATGGGCCATCACATCGAGAATCTGCTCGGCATTCTGCCCAAGGTTCAACGCGCGCAGCAGATGGCGTCGAGCCGCTCCGAGTCCAATAATCTCTCGGTCCGCGTCGAGCTGATGGCCGATTGCCTCTCCGGCGTCTGGGCCGCGCACGCCGATCAGAATTGGAAGATTCTCGAGAAGGGCGACATAGAAAAAGCCATCAACACTGCGCAGGCGATCGGCGACGATCGTCTCCAGCGTTCCGCGCAGGGCTATGCGGTGCCGGACAGCTTTACCCATGGCTCCTCGGCGCAGCGCGTCGAATGGTTCCAGCGCGGTCTGCAGACCGGCAAGATCGACGCCTGCAATACATTCACGGCGCAGCGCTGACATTGTTGGACTGAGACGCGAGCCTGAAGGCTCGCGGTCCAGAGCGCGCCATGGGCCGCGAGCCTTCAGGCTCGCTCTTCGAAGCGATTTCGATTTTGCGGAGATCGATTGCAATGCCCGACCAGCTTATTCCCAGAGCGCATCTTTTCGGCAATCCGGCCAAGGCGGGAACGCGGCTGAGCCCGGACGGGAGGCGGCTCGCCTGGCTGCAGCCCGATGCGGGCGTGCTCAATATTTTCGTCGCGCCGCTCGATCGCCTCGAGGATGCGCGCGTCGTCACCCATGATCGCAAGCGCGGCGTGCGGGACTTCTCCTGGGCCTATGACGGCCACAGCCTGCTCTATATGCAGGACGAGGGCGGCGACGAGAATTTTCACGTCTATGTCGTCGACGCCGAGGGTGGACCCGCGCGCGATCTCACGCCTTTCGAGGGCGTCGCCGCGCGCGTCAGCGGAACCAGTCGCAAGATTCGTGATCGAATCCTTCTTTCGATCAACCGCCGCGACAAGCGCTTTCACGATCTCTATTCGGCGATCCTCGCCACCGGCGAATTGACGCTGGTGCAAGAAAATCCAGGCTTCGCCGGCTTCATCCATGACGATGATCTCACGCCGCGCCTCGCGCTGCGCAGAGGCAAGGATGGAAGCAGCGAAATATTGCGTCCCGACGGCGCCGGCGGCTGGAGCCGATGGATCCTCTTTTCGCCGGAGGATGCGCGCACATCGTCGCCGCTGCATCTCGACGCCGCGGCGAAGACGCTGTTCTTGCGCGACAGCCGCGGGCGCGACAAGGCGGCGCTGTTTCGCGTCGATGTCGCCACCGGCGAGACCAGGCTCATCGCCGAGAGCGACAAGGCCGATCTCGGTCATGTCATCGCCGATCGCAATAGCTATGAGCCGCTCGCCTATAGCGTCGAGCGCGAGCGTTTCGAATATGTCGCGCTCGACGATCGCATAAAGGCGGATATCGACTTTCTGAACGGGCGCGACATCGGCGATTGGAGCATCGGCAGCCGCACCGAGGATGATTCTCTCTGGACCGTCTCGGCGCAATCCGACACCAGCCCGGCCGCTTCCTATCTCTATGATCGCCGCGCGAAGAGCCTGCGCCTGCTGCATCATGCGCGGCCGCAGCTCATCGGCGCGCCGCTGCAGCCCATGCGCCCGGTGACGATCAAATCGCGCGATGGGCTCGATCTCATCTGCTATCTCACTTTGCCGCAGACGGCGGAGGCGAAGGCGCCGCAGCCCATGGTGCTCTATGTCCATGGCGGACCGTGGGGGCGCGATTCCTTCGGCTATAACGCCGCGCATCAATGGCTCGCCAATCGCGGCTATGCTGTGCTCAGCGTGAATTTCCGCGCCTCGACTGGGCTCGGAAAGGCCTTCGTCAACGCCGGCGATCACGAATGGGGCCGGCGCATGGACGATGATCTCCTCGACGCCGTCGATTGGGCGATAAGGCAGGGCGTCGCCGATATGAGCCGCATTGCCATTATGGGCGGCAGCTATGGCGGCTACGCCACTCTCGTCGGCCTCACGCGCAATCCGCAGCGCTATGCTTGCGGCGTCGATGTCGTCGGCCCGTCCAATCTCGAGACGTTGATCGCAACCATTCCGCCCTATTGGGAATCTGCGCGCGCGCAATTGGTGAAGGCGCTCGGCGATCCGGCGACGGAGGAGGGCCGCGCGCTGCTGCGCGAGCGCTCTCCGCTCCATGCTGCGGATCGTCTCGCCAAGCCGTTGCTGATCGCGCAAGGCGCCAATGATCCGCGCGTGAAAAAAGCCGAGGCCGAGCAGATGGTCGCGGCGCTGGAAGCCAAGAAGATTCCCGTCGCCTATCTGCTCTATCCCGATGAGGGCCATGGCTTTGCGCGGCCGGAGAATGCGCTCTCCTATCACGCTGTCGCGGAGAATTTCCTCGCTCGTCATCTCGGCGGCCGCGCCGAGCCGGTGCGCGCGGAGGAGCTTTCCGCGAGCAGCGTGAAGATAGAGAAAGGCGCGTCGGAACTGGCGCTGCCGTAGCAGCCGCTTCGCCATTGGACGAGAGCGAGCCTGAAGGCTCGCTGTCCGACGCGCGCCATGGACCGCGAGCCTTCAGGCTCGCATCCGAGAATCCATGTCAGATCGCGCGGCGGGCTTTCGTCGTCAGCTCGGTCGCGCGCAGCTTTTTGGCGAGCGTCGCCAGATCGCCGGCGGCGCCGAAATCCTCACGCCGTGCGACGAGGCCCACCGCTTCCGCCAGCCGTGGCGCGATGCGCGTCAGCAGCGAGCTGGGCGCCGCGCGCAGCACCAGCGCGCGGCCCTGCTCGCCATAGGACAGAGCGTCGCGCAATTCATCGACGAAGCCGCGCTCCGGCGCATGGCCGGCGCGCAGAACCAGCACATCGGGATAGCGCATCGCCGGCAGCGCGCGGGCGAGGCCGGAACGCGCGTCGACGGCTTCCACCAGCCCGCAGCCCGCCTCCTCGGCGATGATTCCGAGACCGGAGTCCGGCGGCCCCACCAGCACGGCGTCGGCGACGAGGCCGGCGACGCAGGCGTCGATGAGCGAGGCCAGCGTGCGCACGATCGCGTCGCGCTCGGCCGATTCCCGGGCGCGCCCGCCCGTCGCCGGGGGCGTGTCGAATGCGAGTATGACGGCCGAGAGCATGAGCGTCGCCAGAGAGAGCGCCTATCGTAAGACGCTCATATCCCACATTTTCGCCCTGCTCGGCAAATGCGCCGCGTCAGCCCCGCCGAATGCGTCGCGTCAGCTTCGCAACGAGTCGAATGTCGAGCCGATCTCGGCGGCGTCGAAATCCGCTATGGCCGCGGGCAGCAGCGGGTCCTCGCCCGCGATCCAGCGCCGCTCGGCGTCGGCGTCGTCGAGCGCTATGGCGACGGCGCCATTGAGCTCATAGAGGCGCCAGGCGAGGCCGGCCGAGCGCAGCGAGGACATCATCGCATTCTGCACCATGCTGCGGACCATGAGATGCGGCGTCGAGACGGCGGTGTCGGCGTCATGGCCGCTGGTCGCGGCGATGCAGGCGTTCTTGTCATAGGAGGCGTGGCCGCGGCAGGCGAGCGGCCGCAGCCGATAGAGCAGGCAGAGGCCCGCCTCTATGTAAGGGCAGGGCTGGCGCAGCGCCATGCGCGCGTTCTCCGAGCAGCCATTGGCGAATGCGTTGATCGCCCCTATGCGCCCCGGCAGATCGACGCCGCGCTGCGCCAGCGCGCGCTGATTGGCGTTGACGAAACGCGCGATGAGAAACACCTCCGGCGCCGTGGCGACGACGCGCAGCACGCAGCAGGCGGGGCAATCGCCGGCGCAGGCGATGGCCGGCGCGCCCTCCGTCTGAATGGCGAGATTGCCCTCGAAGCTGTCGAAGGCCTGGAGGCACAGCGCGCCGATGAACTCCGGCCGCGCGCGGCGCTCGCGGATCGTCGCGTCGAAGGCGTCGGCCATAGCGTTGAAGAAGGAGGAGGGGCCGTCGGAGGTCGGGTCGGTCGGGGTCGGCTCGGTCATGGGCGCGCTCAGGTCGTGGCTCTCGTTCATGTTATGTAAACATGATACATAACGATGAGCAAGCCGCCGAGTCCCCCAAAATGTCGGCGGCTGGAACTCGCATCCTGCTCGCGCGTTTTCTACCGCTTCGGGGCCGGGCGCGTAAAGGGGAGGACGTCATGGGACGAAACCTGTCGAAACTGGCCGCGGCCGCCGTCGCGGCCTTCGGCGTCGCCGGCGCCGCGCAGGCGCATAATGATTTCACCGATCGCGCGGAATATTACGCCGCCACGCCGCAGGCCCCGGCCTATTACGAGCCGCAATATTATTATGCTTATCCGAGCTATGCGGAGCCGTATTATTCAGGGCGCTCGATCTATGTCGCGCCCCGGCGCAGGTGGCGCGATCGATAGGCGGGGATGTCTAAAGAGCGCGAGGCGAGAGTTTTAAAACTCGACCTCGAGCTCCTCGATCTCTTCCTTCTCGAGCTGCGCGGCCGCGATCCATTCCTGCATCGCGGGCAATTCGAAAATGCGGTCGCAATAGGCTTGGCTGACGTCGTCCAGCGGAACGTCGTAAGTGCGAAAGCGCGTCGCCACCGGCGCGTACATGGCGTCGGCCATGGAGAGCTGGCCGAAGAGATAAGGCCCGCCATAGGTCTCGAGGCATTCGCGCCAGATCTGCGTGACGCGCGCGATGTCGCCTTGCGCCTTCGACCAGACCTTGAACTTGGGGAAATGGCCTTTCAGATTCATCGGCAGCGCCGAGCGCAGCGATGTGAAGCCCGAGTGAATCTCGCCGCAAATGGAGCGGCAATGCGCGCGGCGCATGCGATCGGCCGGCAATAGTCCCGCTGTCGGCGCGATCTCGTTCAAGAACTCTCCGATCGCCAGAGTGTCCCAAATTTTCGCGCCATCATGCGTGAGGCATGGCACGAGGATGGAGGGCGACAGCAGAAGTATTTCCGCGCGCGCCGCGACGTCGTCGGGGCTGACGACGATTTCCTCGAAAGCGACGCCGGAAAGCTTGGCCATCAGCCAGCCCCGCAAGGACCAAGACGAATAGTTTTTGCTGCTGATCGTGAGCGTCGTCGTCGCCGCCGTTTTCGCCGCCATGAGAAACGCTTCCTCCTTTTCCTTTGGTGGACTGTGCAGCAAGCGCTGTGCCATGCTAGAGCCCGTCCATGGCACGGGGCTTGCTCGACCTGCCCCATCGGTAACGGAAGGTTTCGCTCAGCCGCATGATGTATGACGCATATCAGAGCTACGCCGACGTGAGCAATCGACTTCGTCTGGCGGCGGCGAGCGGCGAGCGACTGGCTCGCCTATGGAAATCGACGCCTTACGCGTCGCCTTTGCGGTGCTTCGAGGCTTATTGCGAGCTGGTCTCGCTGCTCGGCTTCACGCATGTGCGTCCCGACTATGGCGTCACGCAGATCACGACGCACAATGGCGCCGTCATCGACGTGATAGAAGAGCCGGTCTATTCGACGCCCTTCTGCCAGCTGCTGCGCTTCGTGCGCAAGGATGCGGAAAATCTCCCGCGCGTGCTGCTCGTCGCGCCAATGTCCGGGCATTTCGCGACTCTGCTGCGCGGCACGATCCGCACGCTCGCGCAGGACCACGACGTCTATGTCACCGACTGGATCAACACGCGCGACATTCCGCTCTCGCAGGGCGTTTTCGGCATGGACGAGTTCGTCCAGCATCTGATCGATTTTCTGCGCTTCCTCGGCCCGCCCGCCCATGTCGTCGCGGTCTGCCAGCCGACGGTCGCCGCGCTCTCCGCCGTCTCGATAATGGCCGAGGACAATGACCCCGCGCAGCCGGCGAGCCTGACGCTGATGGCCGGACCGCTCGATGTCAGCGTGTCGCCGACCAAGGTCAATGAATTCGCCGTCTCCAAGCCGATCGAATGGTTCCACAATAATGTGATCGGCACCGTGCCGCGCATGCTGCCGGGGGCGGGGCGGCGCGTCTATCCCGGCTTTCTGCAAATCTCCGGCTTCATGAGCATGAACGCCGAGCGCCACGCCAACGCTTTCATCGATCTCTTCCGCCACCGCGTCGAAGGCGATCACGAGAAGGCGGACCGCATCCGCACCTTCTATGAGGAATATTTCGCGATCATGGACCTCGATGCGGATTTCTATCTGCAGACGATCGAGACCGTCTTCCATAAAAATGCCCTTTCTGCGGGCAGTCTGCTCTTTAAAGGGCGAAAGGTGACGCCGCGCGCGATCAAGAAGACCTTCCTGCTCACGGTGGAGGGCGAGAAGGACGATATTTGCGCCGTGGGCCAGACGCTCGCCGCTCAGGATATGTGCAGCGGCCTGCGTCCCTATATGAAGTCGCACCATTTGCAGGCCGGCGTCGGACATTATGGCGTCTTCAACGGCAAGCGCTGGGACAATCAGATCTACCCTGTGGTGCGCGACCACATTCAAAACAGCCTGTGAGCGGGCGAAGGCTGCGCTTGCCGCGCCTTCGCTGAAGAAGCCTCTTTGAGCAAAGTGGCGAGATGATCGGCGCGGATATTTGTCCGCGGCGGGCGCGGGCCTGTCTCCATCGGAACGCCAAATCGGCAGGCGCTCAAGGCGCGCGGCGAGGCCGCTCCAACCGTTGTATCGACAACCAGCACACCGGCGCCGGACCAGCCGAGGCCGGGCTGTGACAAATTGTTGCAGGGCGTCACGGCGGCGCCGCAAGGGCGCGAGGAGGGCTTTCGGCGGGGGTGGATGGTCTCATATAAATATTTGAATTATAATATAATATATAGGTTGTTGAGGCCTCGTGAAGGTTACTGGATCATTGCCTTCCTCTATAGCCCGACGGGAATTTTTCCTTGAAATTTTTGTGCGGCGCAATATTCTAAGTTCACTGAATTTCGGCCCGCTCCGTCGAGCATCGTTCCCGAGCCGCGCCGCCGGAATCGTAATTTAGAGAAGCCTTCCGACCGGTTCGACCGTGGCTGCGAAGGCGAGACGAGGTCACTATGGAATCGATCAAGACTTGGTTTCAGGACTGGTCCGACGCCTGCGAATACGCCAAGGAATGCGCGCCCGACCTGTCTTTCCTCCCCGGCGAGCCCTTCACCGCGCTTTTCGGCATTGCCGCCGTCTGTTTCCTCGTCTGGTGGTGGAACGAGCGTTCCCTGCGCGCCAAATTGGCGATCGTCGCCAGCGCCTGGGCCGCGCCGCTGCAGGTCGAGGCTCCCGCGAGCCCGGTCGCCGCTCCTGACCGCGCATGGGCTCTCACCCCGGCCGCTCTGAAGCGCGCCGCTTGATCTCACCCGGCGGGCGGCGGCGCGAAAGCGCAGGCCGCCCGATCGCTTTCGGGCGAGAGGTCGACAGGGCGGCGGCCATAGGCTAGGCGTGGAGCAGGACTCCGCCGGATACGCCGCCGCGATGCGCATCGACTCACGCCATTACCGCACCATCTGGGAAAACGCCGACGGTAGCGTCGAGGCGATCGACCAGATCAAGCTCCCCCACAGATTCGAGACCAAAAGGCTCGCCTCGCTCGACGACGCCGTCGCCGCGATCGCGACCATGGTCGTGCGCGGCGCGCCGCTGATCGGCGTCACCGGCGCTTATGGGCTGGCGCTCGCCGCGGCCGTCGATCCGAGCGACTCGGCGCTGGAGGAGGCCCATGCGCGACTCGCCGCGGCGCGCCCCACGGCCGTCAATTTGCGCTGGGCGCTCGACCGCATGCGTAGGCTGCTGCTTTCCGCGGCGCCCTCGGACCGGCGCGCGCTGGCCTTCGGTGAGGCGGCGGCCATCGCCGATGAGGACGCGCTCTGCTGCGAGGCGATCGCCGACCATGGCGCGACGCTGATCTGCGCCGCCGCCGCCGAGCATCCGGGCCGGCCGGTCAATATTCTCACCCATTGCAACGCCGGCTGGCTCGCCGCCGTCGATTGGGGCACGGCGCTCGCGCCCATCTACAAGGCGGCGCGCGATGGAATCGATCTGCATGTGTGGGTCGACGAGACGCGGCCGCGCAATCAAGGCGCGAGCCTCACCGCCTTCGAGCTTTCGGGCGAAGGGATTCCCCACACCGTCATCGCCGACAACACCGGCGGCCATCTGATGCAGCACGGGCTCGTCGATCTGTGCATCGTCGGCAGCGACCGCACGACGCGCATCGGCGATGTCTGCAACAAGATCGGCACCTATCTGAAGGCGCTCGCCGCGCATGACAATGGCGTGCCTTTCTACGTCGCGCTGCCGAGTTCGACGATCGATTGGTCGATGCGCGACGGCGTCGCCGAAATCCCGATCGAGCAGCGCGATGCGAGCGAGGTGACGCATATCTCCGGCCTCGCCGACAATGGCGCAGTGACGCGCGTGCAAGTGACGCCGAAGGGCTCGCCCGCCGCCAATTACGCCTTCGACGTGACGCCTGCGCGCCTCGTCGGCGCGCTGATAACGGAGCGCGGCGTGTGCGCCGCGAGCGAGGCCGGACTGCGCGGATTGTTTCCTGATTTAGCGTAGCCGAGGTTCGCGATTCCTTCTCCCACTTGTGGGAGAAGGTGGCCCGGCCATAGGGTGTCCGCGAGGACGCCCGTCGTAAACAACGGGCTTTGGCCGGGTCGGATGAGGGTCCGATGTGATCTGATACTAATCTTTATCTTCGCTTTTCGAATACGAACCGCAGCTTCATCCGCCCTCATCCGACCCTCGCTGACGCGAGGGCCACCTTCTCCCGCAAGCGGGAGAAGGATGCGCAGCGACGCGATTTCACTTAACGGACTTCAATCCGTAATTCTCGAAACGCGCGATCTCGCTCTCTATCTCCGCCTCGGAGATCAGCGCCGGCTCGCCGGCCATGCGCGCGAGATAATAGAGCTGCGCCAGCGCCTCCAATTCCACGGCGCGCCACATTGCGCGCTCCAATCCTTCGCCGAGCGCGATCATGCCGTGATTGCCGAGCAGCACGCCATGCGCGCGGCCCAATCCTTCCACCGCGAGATCAGAGAGCGCCTGCGAGCCGAAAGGCGCGTAATCCGTGCAGCGAATGCGCGACGTTCGGAAAATCCCGATCATATAATGCACGGGCGGAATCTCGCGCCGCAGCGCGGCGAGCGTCGTCGCATAGGTCGAATGCGCATGCACGACGGCCTGCACATCCGGCCTCGCGCGTAAGATGTCGCGATGCATGCGCCATTCGCTGGAGGGCGCGAGCGGCCCTTGCGACTCGCCATCGCTCGCGAGCGGCATGCGCGCGATCATCTGCGGGGTCATTGTGGCGTAGGAGATTCCACTCGGCGTGATCAGCATGGCGTCGCCGTCGCGCGCCGAAATATTGCCGGCGGTTCCGTGATTGAGGCCGAGCGCGTTCATGCTCCGCGCCGCCTCGACGATCGCCTTGCGCTTGCTCTCTTCGGTCATGATCGGGGCTCCCCTGCGCCGCGGGCGCGCCCCTTGCCGAGCGGCGCCGCAGTCCCTACATCCGCAAGACTCTTTTTCCAGCCGAGGCTCGGATGACACAAGAACAAAATACGAAACCGGCGAGCTGGCACGCGACGACCATCGTTCTGGTGAAAAAGAACGGCAAGACCGTCATCGCGGGCGACGGACAAGTGAGCCTCGGCCAGACCATCGTCAAGGCGAACGCCAAGAAGGTGCGGCGTCTCGGCAAGGGCGATGTGATCGCGGGTTTCGCCGGCGCGACGGCCGACGCCTTCACTCTGTTCGAGCGGCTCGAGGGCAAGCTCGAGCAATATCCCGGGCAATTGACGCGCGCTTGCGTGGAGCTCGCCAAGGATTGGCGCATGGACCGCTATCTGCGCCGGCTCGAGGCGATGATGCTGGTCGCCGATCGCGAGGTGGGGCTGACGCTGACCGGCGCCGGCGACGTGCTGGAGCCGGAAGCCTTCGAGCATGGCTCGGTGGCGGCGATCGGCTCCGGCGGCAATTATGCGCTGGCCGCGGCGCGCGCGCTGCTCGATCAGCCGATAGAGGCGGATGTGATCGCCAAGCGCGCGATGGAGATCGCCGCCGACATCTGCGTCTACACCAATCGCAACATCGTGCTCGAATCGATCTGAGCTTCTCCGAGGAACTGATATGGCCGATTTTTCCCCGCGCGAGATCGTCTCGGAACTCGACCGATTCATCGTCGGACAGAAGGACGCCAAGCGCGCCGTCGCCATTGCGCTGCGCAATCGCTGGCGCAGGCTGCGCCTCGAAGGCTCCATGCGCGAAGAGGTGCTGCCCAAGAACATATTGATGATCGGTCCCACCGGCTGCGGCAAGACCGAGATCGCGCGGCGTCTCGCCAAGCTCGCCAATGCGCCCTTCCTCAAGATAGAGGCGACGAAATTCACCGAGGTCGGCTATGTCGGCCGCGATGTCGAGCAGATCGTCCGCGATCTCGTCGAGGTGGCGATTTTGCTGGTGAAGGAGCGCCGGCGCAAGGATGTCGAGGCCAAGGCTCAGCTAGCGGCCGAGGAGCGCGTGCTCGATTCGCTCGTCGGCCCGGCGGCCTCGCCGGCGACGCGCGATTCCTTCCGCAAGAAGCTGCGCGCCGGCGAGCTGGACGATAAGGAGATAGAGGTCGAGCTGGCGCAATCGGGGCCGCAGGTTCCGATGTTCGAGCTGCCGAACATGCCCGGCGCCAGCGTCTCCGCCTTCTCCATCGGCGATATTTTCGGCAAGGCGTTTCAGGGCCGGCCGAAGCGCCGCAAAATGCTGGTGAAGGAGGCCCATGGCCCGCTGCTCGCCGAGGAGAGCGACAAGCTCATCGATCAGGAGGAGAGCATCCGCGAGGCGATTTCCGAGGTCGAGAACAATGGGATCGTCTTCCTCGACGAGATGGACAAGATCTGCGCCCGCGAGGGCAGGGGCGGGGCCGACGTCTCGCGCGAAGGCGTGCAGCGCGACCTGCTGCCGCTGATCGAAGGCACCACGGTCGCGACCAAGCACGGGCCGGTGAAGACCGACCATGTGCTGTTCATCGCCTCCGGCGCTTTCCATGTCGCCAAGCCCTCCGATCTCCTGCCGGAACTGCAGGGCCGCCTGCCGATCAGAGTGGAGCTCGCCTCGCTGGATGAGGAGGATTTCCGCCGCATTCTCACCGAGACCGAGGCCTGCCTCACCAAGCAATATGTGGCGCTGCTGGCGACGGAGGGAGTCGCGCTGGAGATCGCGCCGTCGGCGGTGGACGCCATCGCCCGCGTCGCGGTGCAGGTGAATTCCTCGGTGGAGAACATAGGCGCGCGCCGCCTGCAGACGGTGATGGAGCGCGTGCTGGACGAGGTGAGCTTCTCCGCCTCCGACCGGGCCGGCGAGACGGTGACGATCGACGGCGCCTATGTGGAGGAGCATATCGGCGACCTCGCCAAGAACCGTGATTTGAGCCGCTTCATTCTCTGACGAGAAAGGACGAAAAGCGGGCTTGCGGCGCGCGGCGGGCTGCACTATACAGCCCTCGCGCTGCAGCGGCGACGCCGCGGTTCGCCCCGCCCTCACCCCAGAGAGGGCGGCGACAAAAGTGGGGCCATAGCTCAGTTGGGAGAGCGCTTCAATGGCATTGAAGAGGTCGTCGGTTCGATTCCGTCTGGCTCCACCAAAGACATCCCGCAGCTCGATCAGCATAAGAGCGCGACCGTTACGGTCGGAAGCTACGGCCAGCTCGGAGCCGATGGCGCCGCGCCTGAGCGTTGCCAAAGCGAGCGCGGCGCTGATAGCTTCTCGAGGATCGGCGGGACACTAGCTTCTCAGAGAGAGTTCTAGGAACTCGATTCGGAAAGGGTCCGAAGATGCGCGATCTCCTTTGCTTCGCTCACGGCCGAGCTGGCGAGTGGGAGGGCGTTTGCCTCGAGTTCGACCTCGCCGTTCAAGGCCGCAGCTTCAATGAGGTTCGGGAAGCCCTCGAGGACGCCGTTCGCGACTATGTCGCCGCGGCGAGCGACGAGGACGAGGCCACGCGCGCGAAGCTGCTGGGCCGACGCGCGCCGCTTTGGGTGTTCCTGTCCTGGACGGCGCGAGTCGTGTGGTCGGCTCGGCGCCATTGGCGCGCCGGCGACGGCGACACCTCGGCGTCCTTCCCCGTGGCCTGTCCGGCGTGACATTCGATGCGTTCATTCGGATATTGGAGCTGAATGGCTTCGCTCTCCATCGTCAGGGAAAGGGTTCACATGCGATCTACCGAGGCGAGGTCGATGGCGAGGTCCGCCTCGTGACGATCGCAGCGCATCGGCTGAGCGACGATATCAAGCCCGGCACGCTGGCGTCGATGATCCGGCAATCGGGTCTGCCCAAGAAGCATTTTCGTTGAACGTCCCAGCTGGAGAGCCGGCCTGATTGTCCAAACGAGGACGACGAACGGCCAATCGCAAAACCCCATGCAGCAGTCTCCAAAGCCTCGTCTCCAGCATCTCGACATGCTGCGCGGTCTCTGCGCGCTCGGCGTGGTGGTCAGCCATTTGCGGGCGCTGCTCGTCGTTCCTTACGCCGAGGCGGCGCGGCATGGGCTCCTCGACAAGTTTCTCTTCACGCTCGGCGGTCTCGGCCATGAATGCGTGATCGCCTTTTTCGCGCTCAGCGGCTTTCTCGTCGGCGGCTCCACTCTCGCGGCGATGCGCGCGGGGCGCTTCTCCTGGGCGGATTACGGCGCCGCGCGGCTCTCGCGGCTGTGGACCGTGCTGATTCCCGCGCTGGCGCTCACCGCGCTCTGGGACTTCGCCGGCGCGGCGCTCGGCCCCGCCGGCGCCTATCAGGGCGCGCTGGCGGCGGTGCTGCCGAGCGGACCGACGCCCGCCGAACCGGCGAATCATTCGCTCGCGACGCTGCTGGGAAATGTATTTTTTCTGCAGACGATCGAGACGCCCGTCTTCGGCTCCAACCGCCCGCTGTGGAGCCTCGCCAACGAGGCTTGGTATTATCTCGCCTTCCCGCTGCTCGCCTTCGCTTTCTTCCATCGCGCGCCGCTCGTTCGGGGCCTCTGCGCCAGCGCGGGCCTGCTGACTCTGGCGCTCCTGCCGGCGGAGATCGCGCTGCTCGGCCTGCCATGGCTCGCCGGCGCGCTGGCCGCCGATCATCCGGCGCGCCCGTCGCCGGCGCGCGCGCTCGGCGGCGCGCTCGCGACCTTGGCGGCGATCGGCGTCGCCCATGCGTGGCGCAGTATTTTCGGCGATGTGATTCTCGGCTGCGCCATCGCCTACTGGCTGCGCGATCTCGCGGCCTTTCGGCCTTTCGGCGGGCTCTATGGCGGCGCGGCGCAGGGGCTCTCGGAAATTTCCTACACGCTCTACGCCGTGCATTTTCCGCTGCTGCTGATGCTGTGGTTCTGGCTGCTGGCGCCCGGCCAGAGTCAGCCGGGCGTCGCCGTCCTCTTGCGAATGGCCGCGCTGATGGCCGTCGCGCTGCTCTATGCGACGGCCGTCTGGTTCCTGTTCGAGCGTCGCACAAATGTGACGCGCGGCTGGATGCGAGGGCTGATGCGCTGGCGGCCGCTTTGAAGGCGAGCGCGCGAGCCGGCGATCAGTCCTTGGCGCCGAAGGCCAGCTTCTGACGCCAGGCCGCTCTGATCTGATCCTTCACCGCATGCGGCAGCGGGATATATTGCAGAGCCTTGGCCGCCTTGTCGCCATGGGCGAAGGCCCAGTCGAAGAATTTCAGCACGGCCGCCGTTCGCTCCGCCTTCGCCGGCGCTTTCGGCGCCAGCACGAAGGTCGCCGTCACCAGAGGCCAGCTTTTCTCGCCCGGCATATTGGTGAGATCGACGGCGAAATTATCAGTGGCCGCCCAATCCGCATTGGCCGCCGCCGCGGCGAAGCTCTCCTCATTCGGCGCGACATATTTGCCGGCGCGATTGAGCAGCTTGGCCGGCGCGAGATGATTGGTCGTCACATAGGAATTCTCGGCGTAGCCGATCGAGCCCAAGGTGCGCGGAACCTCGCCCGCCGTGCCGGCGCTGCCATGCACGCCGACGCCGCTCGGCCATTCCAGCGTCAGCGCGACGCCCATGCGCGTCTTCCACGCCTCGCTCATCTTGGAGAGATAGCGCGACAGCGCGAAGGTCGTTCCAGAAGCGTTGGAATGATGGATCGGGACGATCAGCAGATCGGGAAGCGCGAGGCCGTGATTGAGCGCGACGATCCGCGGATCGTTCCATCGCGTGATCGCGCCGAGATAGATGTCGGCGATGGCCGGCCCGTCGAGCTTCAGCGCATTGGCGCCGACACCGGGGATATTGACGATGATGTCCAGGCCGCCGACGACGGTCGGAAATTGCAGAAGATCGGCCTCTTCTATGCGCTTTGCTTCCATGGCGACGTCGGAGGCGCCGAAGTCGACGGTTCCCGCCGCGGCCTGCTTTTGGCCGACGCCGGAGCCGGTCGCCTGATAATTCACTTGCACGCCGACGCTCGGCTTCGCCTCCTGCGCCCAGCGCGTGTAGATGGGCGCGGCGAAAGCGGAGCCCGTTCCCGCAAGGGAAATCTCCGCGCGCGCGGCGTCGAGACTCGATATTGCGGCGATCGAGATGATAAAAATGCTGCAGGCGTTACGCATGGTCGTTCGTCCTGTGGCGAGAAAAAATCACGAATGTCGCGCGCGTCAGATCACGCGGTTGAGCGCGAGCGCGAAGACGTCGAAATTCCGCAGGCGCGCATTGCTCTCGCGTCTGACGGGACGATTGAGGAGCAGCGGAACCTGCTGCTCCGAGAGGCCGCCATGCGAGCGCAGCGGCGCGGTCAATCCGCCGAGGTCATGGCTCTTTGCGGATGTGCCGAGCGTGAAGAGGCGTTTCGCCAGCACGACGAGATCGCCGACGCGCTCATTGGGCAATTCGAAGCGCGCGCAGGCGGTCCGATTGTCGAGCACATGATCGACGCCTTCGAGCGCGGCGACGCATTGCGTCGCCTCGTCGAGAATAGAGGCGGGCGCCGAGACGGTCGCATAGGAGCCGAGCGCGCCGTGATGCACGACATAAGGATCGGTGATCGGCAGGATCACGCGGCATGTCCCGGCGCCGAAGCGCATGTCCAGCACGTCTTGCAGAAAGACGATATTGGGACGGCCGATCGAATCCGTCTTGGCGTTCATGCCGTGATCGGCGGTGATTCCGACGACGGCGCCCATCGCGTCGAGCTGCGTGAGATATTTGTCGAGCATCGCATAGAAGGCGTTGGCGGCGGGCGTTCCGGGCGCATGCTTGTGCTGCACATAATCCGTCGTCGAGAGATACATGATGTCCGGCCGCATCGTCTTCATCAGCCAGACGCCGGCGGCGAGAACGAATTCCGACAATTCCGCGCTATAGACGGCGGGCAGCGGAAGACCGATCTCGGCGAGAAGATTATCGACGCCGTTTTGCGCGAGCGTCGCCTCATTGGCCTTCTCGGCGGAGAAGCGAACGCCCTCGAGCCCGCAGCCGAGCAGAGCGCTGAGCTTGTCCTTCGCGGTCACAGTCGCGACCTTGCGGCCGGCCTTGGAGAATTCGGCGAGGATCGTCGGCGCGCGCAGATATTTCGCGTCGTTCATCAGCACTTCGACGCCCTGCTCGGGATCGAAGAAATAATTGCCGCAAATGCCATGGACGCTGGGCGGCGCGCCGGTCACGATGGAGAGATTATTGGGATTGGTGAAGGAGGGCATCACGCAATCGGCCGTGAGCACGGCGCCGCGCTCGCCGAGGCCGGCGAAGAAAGGCGCGACGCCGGCGCGGATCGCCTGATTGATATATTCCTGCTCGCATCCGTCGATGCAGACGACGACGGTCGGCTCGGAGGGCGCGGCGTAGCGCCTTCCGTTGATGGTGATCTCGGCTGTCATTTTCGCGCCCCGCATTCTCTCGTCGCATCATTGGCGACTTCGCTTCGGCGCTGGTTCATCTAGCAGGCGAGGACGTCATCTCGAAACGAATAAATCTCACAGGCCCTGTGAGCGGAGCCGATATGCTTCACAAAAGCGTCACATCCGCAGGATGTTCATCGCGGATACGGCGTATGAGAGAGC
This sequence comes from Methylosinus sp. LW4, assembly GCF_000379125.1. Taxonomy (NCBI): domain Bacteria; kingdom Pseudomonadati; phylum Pseudomonadota; class Alphaproteobacteria; order Hyphomicrobiales; family Methylocystaceae; genus Methylosinus; species Methylosinus sp. LW4. Next base: position 926,324 of record NZ_KB900626.1, read on the forward strand.
GAGTGACATGAGATGGCGCGCAAGCCGCTACCGCTGAAAATGCTGCAGACGCTCGAGGCCGTGGTGCGGCTCGACGGCGTCTCCAACGCCGCCAGGGAGCTCGGCGTCACCCATGGCGCGGTGAGCCGGCAGATCGCCGCGCTCGAGGAATGGCTCGGGCGCGCATTGTTCGAGCGTGATCGCGGACGTTTGCGTCCGCTCGACGAAACGCGCGAATTCGTCGCCGTCATCACCGACGGCTTCGAGCGTATGGATGCGGCCATGGGACGCGTCGCGACGGCGCGGCGGCGTCTCAAAGTCTTCGCCCATGCGACTTTCGCGATGCATTGGCTGGTGCCGCGGCTCGAGCAATTCTACGCGCTGCATCCCGATATCGATGTGCATGTGCAGACGCGTCAGACCGGAGAAGATCCCGCTCTCGCCTTTTTCGATGTCGCGATCATGCGCGGCTCCGAGCAGATCGGCAATTGGGAGTCCGCTTCCGTGCTGCAAGAGACGCTCACTCTGCTGACGACGCGTCGCCATGCGGAGACGCTCGCCGCGCAAGGCGTCGCCGCTCTCCTCGGCGAGACATTCGCCGTCAGCGACACGCGGCCGGGCGAGACCGAGCGATGGCTCGAGGCGGCGCGACTGCCGCCTTTGCAAAAATGGCGCGTGCGTCGCTTCGGCCATTTTCACACGGCGTTGATGGCGGTTCTCAACGGGCAGGGCGTCGCTGTCGGGCCGATCGAGCTGACAGCGGGACAGACCGCGGAAGGATCGCTCGCCGCGCCTTTTCCGCAGATCGTCGCGCCCGGTCCGCGTCATGTCGCCTTCATCGATCCGCAATCGGAGAGCTATCCGATCGCCAAGCGTTTCGTGCTCTGGCTGCGAGAGGCGGCGGGCGCGGCGGACCGAGGCTCAATAGACGAATTTCGACGATGATCCGCGGCCGCGCGGGGCGGGGCCGCTCTGCGCGCCCGGCTTGCCTTCGACGCCCGGCGCGCCGGCGGCGAGGGCGCTCGCATCCAGCGCGAAGCCTTCGTTCTCGTCGATGAAGCTCGAGCGTCCTTCCACGGATTTCTGCGTCACCGTGCTCGGCGTCACATTTTGTCCGACGGCCGGGCCGGAGGTGCGGCCGCGCTGCGTCATCTGAGTCTCGGCGACGGCGGCGCCGCCGAAAATCAGAACGAGGCTCGTCGAAACGAGCGCGAGCTTGCACATGGCGTCTCCTCCTTCGCGAATTCGATCCGCCCCTTACATCGAACCGGCGGGCCGGGCGGCAAGCGGAGGCGTTTCGCCTCAGCCGAGGCGAAGTCGCAGCGCCATCAGAGCGGCGGCGCAGGCGTTGGAGACATTGAGGCTCTTGATCGGTCCCGGCATGTCGAGCCGCGCGAGAATATCGCAGCGCTCGCGCGTCAGACGGCGCAGGCCCTTGCCTTCTGCGCCCAGCACCAGCGCCAGCGGCTTGCGCAGCGGGCTCGCCTCCAGCGGCTGCGGACCTTCCGAATCGAGGCCGACGATCAGAAAATCGCGCTCCGCCAATTGCTCGAGCGCGCGGGCGAGATTGACGATGGAGACGATCGTCACATGCTCGAGCGCGCCGGAGGCGGCCTTGGCGAGCACGCCGGTGAAATCCGGGCTGTGGCGCTCGGTCACGATCAGCGCATCGACGGCGAAGGCCGCCGCCGTGCGCAGAATCGCGCCGACATTGTGCGGATCGGTCACTTGATCGAGCACGAGGATGAGGCCGCTCTTCGGCTCTATGTCGGCGATCTCCGCCTCCGGCAGCGGGCGCGCCTCCAGCATCAGCCCTTGATGCACGCTCTCCTCGCCGAGCCGTTGCGACAGCGCGCGCGGGTCCACGATCTTCGGCGTGAGGCCGGCGGCGGCGGCGAGCGGCGCGATGCGCTCGGCGGCGTTCTCCGTCGCATAGAGCGCCAGCAATTTGCGCCGTCCTGCGATGAGAGCCTCGCGCACAGCATGGGCGCCGTAGAGCACGACGACATCCGCTCCGGGGCGGCGGAAGGGCGTCTCCTCTTTCGGCGGATGGCGCGGCGGCGGGCGGCGGCCGCGGTCCTTGCCGGCGGGCGGACGGCTCATCGCAGCACCGCCGTTTTTACCCACCAGTCGGCGTGCTGGCGGCGGATCACCGCCGCCGCGCGGGCGGCCGCCTGACGGGTGGAGAAAAGAGCGAAGCAGGTCGCGCCGGAGCCGGACATTCGCGCGAGCCGGCAACCCTTGGCGGCGGACAGCACGGCGAGCGCGTCGACGATGACGGGCGCCTCGACGCAGGCGGCGTCCTCCATGTCGTTGCGGCCGCGGCGCAGCGCCGCCGCTATCCCCTCCGCGCCCAGCGCCGCCGCGATCTCGGGATGCGGAGCCGCGCCGGTCGTTTCGCCCGGGGCGAGGCCGAGGCGGGTGAAGACGCCGCGCGTCTCAACCGGCGCGCCGGGATTGATGAGCAAGGCGGGCAGCGGCGGCAGGCCGAGTGGGGCGCCGATGGTCTCGCCGCGGCCGAGCATGTAGCGGGCGCGAGGGCAAAGGCAGACGGGCACGTCGGAGCCGGTGGCGCGGGCGGCCTCCAGCAGGCGCGGATCATCCGCGGCGAGCCCATTGGCGCGGGCGAGCAGCCGCAGCGCCGCGGCGGCGTCCGAGGAGCCGCCGCCTATGCCGGCCGCGACCGGCAGATATTTGGTGAGATGAAAGGCGCCGAGACGCAGGCCGGGGACGCGCTCCGCGAGATGCTGGGCGGCGCGCAGCACCAGATTATCGGCGTCCGAGCCGGCGGCTGCGGCGGTGGGACCGTCCACGGCCAGCGACAGCGCCTCGCCGGGCTCGAGACGCAGGCTGTCTCCGGCGCCGGAGAAGGCCACGAGGCTCTCGAGCTCGTGATAGCCGTCGGCGCGGCGGCCGAGAATGTGAAGCGTCAGATTGATCTTGGCGGGGGCGCGCGTCGCGAGCATGAATTCCGGTGTCTCGGCCTATGGAACGGTCCGGGCGCGCCGGAAGCGGGCGACAGATGCGCCGCCCGCGCCGGACCTGTCAAGAACGCGCCGACCTCCAGCTAGACCGCCGATGCGGCCGAAATTCGACCGGGCGTCATACGAATGCGCGTGGCGTGCGCGTTCTCCGAAACCCGCTCGCGGATGGCTGCGCGCATCGTCGAGCGTGTGGGTTGCCGGTTATCGCACCGAGCCGACCGCCTGTCCTTCTGCGTGAGGGAGCCTGACGGCGAAGGCGCCGGGGCCGAGCAGGGCCTGCACGATCAGGAGCGCCGTCCACAGCGCTGGAAACTCCCATCCGCCATTGGCGTTGGAGAACAGCCAGCCATTGGGCAGATGCACGAGCAGCGCGCCGATCATCACGGGAATGAGCGCGACGGACACGATGCGCGTGAGCGCGCCGAAGATCAATGCGAGGCCGCCGCCGATCTCCGCGGCCACGACCACATAGGCGAGCAGCGAGGGATAGCCGAGCTGCTCGAAGAATTTCGCTGTTCCAGGCAGGGTGAACACGAAGACTTTGAGCAGCCCATGCGCGAGAAACAGCGCGCCGAGGCTCACGCGCAGCAGCAGAGCAGCGTAATCCGCATTGCGAACATTGGTCATTCTCTCGATCCTTCTTTCATGATTTGCGAAGGCCGGCGCGTCGGCGCCGGCTCGTGTGTCACGCGGCGTCGACGAGGACGATCTCGCTGTCCTCGAGCGCGGCGACGCGCAGAATGTCGACATCGCTGATCGCCGCGCCGTCGCGGGCGTTCACGCGCACATCGTCGATCCGCACGGCGCCGACAGCCGGCACGAGATAGGCTTTGCGCGCGCGGCCGAGCGCATATTCCGCCGTCTCGCCGGCCCGCAGCGTCGCGCCGACGACGCGCGCGGCTGTGCGGATCGGCAGCGCGTCGCCGTCGTTGTCGAAGCCGGAGGCCAGGGTGACGAAGCGGCCCGAACGATCTCCCTTGGGGAAGGGACGGGAGCCCCAGGCGGGCGCGCCGCCGCGGGTCGTCGGCAGAATCCAGATCTGAAAGATCCGGGTCGGCTCATTCTCGAGATTATATTCGGAATGCGCGACGCCGGAGCCCGCGCTCATCACCTGCACGTCGCCGGCCTCGGTGCGGCCCTTGTTGCCGAGGCTATCCTGATGCGTGATCGCGCCCTCGCGGACATAGGTGACGATCTCCATGTCGCGATGCGGATGCGTCGGAAAGCCCGTGTGCGGTGCGATCGTGTCGTCGTTCCAGACGCGCAGATCGCCCCAATGCATCCGTCTGGCGTCGTGATAGTCGGCGAATGAGAAATGATGCTTGGCGTCGAGCCAGCCGTGATCGGCGCCGCCGAGGCTGTCGAAAGGTCTCAGTTCGATCATTGCAAATCTCCTGTCGCGACATCGGTCGCTGTCGATGGAGACGGATTTAAGAGTTGCGCGCCCTTCTGTTCAGTCGGATAATTTTGGTCGAACTGTTCGAGAAAGTTGAAAAGTGAGCAATCCGGGCGCGCCCAGCCTCGACCAGCTGACCATCTTCCTGGCCATTGTCGACGCCGGCAGCTTCGCCGGCGCGGCGCGGCGGTTGAATCGCGCCGTCTCGGTGATCAGCTATGGAATCGCCAATCTCGAGGCGCAGCTCGGCATAGAGCTGTTCGAGCGCGAGGGAACGCGCAAGCCGCGGCTCACCGTGGCGGGGCGCGCGCTGCTGGCGGAGGCGCGGGCGATCTCGCGCGGCGTCGAGGATTTGCGCGCCAAGGTCAAAGGCCTGCTCGAGGGGCTGGAGGCGGAGGTCGATCTCGCTGTCGATGTGATGCTGCCGACGGAGCGGGTGGGGACCGTGCTGCGGGAATTCGCGGGGCGATTCCCGACCGTGCAGCTGCGGCTGCATGTGGAGGCGCTCGGCGCGGTCACGGCGATGGTGCAGGGCGGCGCGGCGATGATCGGCGTGTCCGGCCCGCTCGCGCTCGGCGTCGAGGGGATTGAGAGCATAGCGGCCGGATCGGTCGCGCTGATCCCGGTGGCGGCTCCCGATCATCCTCTGGGGCGCATGGCGCGCATCCCGCCCGGCGCCGCGCGCGAGCATACGCAGCTCGTGCTCACGGATCGCTCGCGCTTCACCGAGGGGCGCGATTTCTCGGTGGTCAGCCCGCGCAGCTGGCGTCTCGCCGATCTCGGCGCGAAGCACGCCCTGCTGCGCGAGGGCGTCGGCTGGGGCAACATGCCTCTGCAAATGGTCGCGGACGATCTGGCGTCGGGCGCGCTCGTGCGGCTGGCCATGTCGGATCAACGGGGCGGAATTTATCGCTTCTCGTGCATTTGGCGGCGCGAGGCTCCGCCGGGGCCGGCCGCCACCTGGCTGGTCGATCGCTTCGTCGCGCTGGGCGCGGAGGATTTGCCGGTCGAAGGGCTGAGCGACGTTTGAGCTCGGCGCCGCCGGCCGGAGCCGCGCGCTCCGAGCCCGGGTCTTGACGGCCGTCCGCCGATCATGGACCCTTTTCGGCATGGCGAAGCTATGGGCGATTTGGGGACGGCTGGCGCGCATGCTCGCGCTGAGCGGGATCGTCGCGCTTTTTCTCGCGCAGGCGGTCGCCTCCGCGCGTCCCGACGCGTCGAGCTTCGGCGGCTCCGCCTCGCTCTCCTCGTCGGACCGGCTCTGCCGTTCGGCCGCCACCGAGGCGGCTCATGACGTCGCCGACGCCCATGGCGGTCATACGGGCGGGGGCCATCATTGCGACTCGTGCCCCGCCATCTGCGGCGGTGGCGCGGCGGACGCCATTGTCGCGCCCCTTCGGCTCGGCGCGGCTCTGCCCCATGCGCCGCCCGCCGTCGTGGCGTCGCGGGCGGTCGAGGCTCCGGCTCGCCGCCGGCCCGGCTGGCGCTGGTCCTGGTCGTCGCGCGCGCCGCCGCTCGGCGCCTGATCGCGCCGCTCGACGCGACGGCGCCGCGCTCTTCCCGCCGCCAATCCTTTCGCACGCATTCGGACGCCGCGCATGTCGGACAGCAAATTCTTGTCGTTCCGCGAGCTTTTCCTCCGCAACAAGCGCGGCCTGCTCGCTTTTCTGACGCGCCGGGTCGGGCGCGAGGAGGCCTCCGATCTGCTGCAGGAGACCTTCGTGCGCGCGCTCCGCCACGATCGTTTCGAGAGCGTCGCCGATTCGACCGCCTTTCTGAAGCAGATCGCCATCAATCTCACCAGGGATTTCGCCCGTCGCCGCAAGACCGAGACTCGCTATCTCGATTTCGGCGATCCGCCCGTCGAAGCGCCCTCGGACGCGGCGACGCCGGAAGAATCGCTCGATCGCCGCCTCGAGGCGCGCATCGTGCTGGAGACGATCGAGGCGCTGCCGCCCCGCTGCCGGGAGGTCTGCGTGATGGTGATGCACGAAGGCGTCTCCCTGAACGAGGCGGCGCGGCGGCTCGGCATTTCCGAGACGATGGCGCGCCGGCACTTGCGGCTCGCGCTGCTGCGCTGCCGGGCGGCGCTCGATTGATTTATTTTGGCGCTCCGGTTTCGTTTTCCGTTCCGGCGCGTCCTATGAGACAGCAGAGGGCGGAGGAGCCGCGGCGATCGATGGCTATGACCAATGACCGACTATAGCGACGGTTTCGATCACGACAGCCCGCGCGTCGCCGCCGTCAATTGGTGGATACGGATGCGGGCCGGGGCGCTTTCGGCCGCCGAAAAGGCCGAATTCGACGCCTGGCGAGCGGCGGACCCCGCCAATGCCGCGGCCTTCGACGATATGGCGGACATGTGCGGCTTCGTGGAGAGGCTCGCGCCGAGCCGGCGTCCCGAGCCGCCGCGCGTCGCTCCCCGTCGCCGGGCCTCGCTGGCCGGCGCGGCGACGATGGCCGTCGCGCTCTGTCTCGCCATGGCGGTCGGCTTCGGCGATCTCGCGACCTGGCTTCGCTCGGACCTCTACGCCGGCGTCGGCGACCGCAAGAGTGTGACGCTGGAGGACGGTTCGCGCGTGGAACTCGACGCGAGGTCGGCCATTGCGCTGCATTTCGAGCCCGGCCGTCGGCGGCTGACGCTGCTCGAGGGCGAAGCCTGGTTCCAAGTCGCGCCGGACGCCGCGCGGCCCTTTGTCGTGGAGGCGGCCGGGGGCTCGGTGACGGCGCTGGGCACGGCCTTTGACATTGCGCTCGACAAGGGCGAGGCGCGCGTCACCGTCACCGAGCACAGCGTCGCGGTCGCGAGCGGCGGCGATTCCGTGGTGGTGGGGGAGGGCGCGCAGAGCGCCTTTTCCGCCGAGCGCGCGGCGCGGCCCGAAGCCGTCGACGTCAAGCGCGCCACGGCTTGGCGGCGCGGCAGGCTGATCTTCGAGAACAAGCCGCTCGGCGAAGTGCTCGCGGCGCTCGGCCGACACCGGCGCGGCTATGTCTATTGCATCGGCGAAGCGAGCTGCGAGCGGCGCGTGACCGGCGTTTTCGACGCCGAGAATCCCGCCCAGGCGCTGCGCGAGATCGAGGCCTTTCTCGGCCTGCGCGCCATTCATGTCACCGACTATCTGATCCTGCTCCACGGCTGAGGCGTTTTTCGCCTCGCGCGAAAAAAATTTGCTCCGCGACGTTTCGTTTTCCGCATCGACCGCGTCCAGCAAGACGGGGGCATTTCAGCGCCCCGAGGCGGACGATCGTTACGGAGATGCGGAGACATGGCGAGGAAGTCGGCGCGCGGCGAGCGGCGAGGTGAAGCGAATATGGGTTCGGCGGTCGCGGCGGCGGCGTTCGGCGCCTTGATGACGGGAGCGGGAGTCTCGGATTCTCCAGCGCAGGCCGCTATTGCGCCGCAGGAGCGCTCGGGCGCGATCCAGAGCTACCGCATTCCCGCGGGCTCGGTGGCCTCGGCGCTGAATGTCATCGCCGATGAGAACGATCTCCATGTGCTCTACGACGCGCGCCTCACCCATGGCCGCATGACGCCGGGGCTTTCCGGCAAATATTCCGTGCAGGAGGCGCTCGGCGCGCTGCTGGCCGGCACCGGCCTCACTTACGAATTCTCGCGCGACGGGCAGGCGGTGTCGATCGTGCTGGCGCAGAACGACGCCGCGACGCAGAACGACGCCAGCGGCGCAGCGGCGCTGCCGCCGATCGACATTGGCGCGCAGACTGGGCGCAAGGACGGCGCGCCGAGTGGCGGCCGCGCGGCGCCGGGGCCGGGCGATCGCTATACCGGCTATAACGCCGCGAGCGCGCCGGCGACTCTGAAGACCGACACGCCGCTGTTGAAGACGCCGATCGCCATCGAGGTGGTGACGCGCCAGACGATGGACGATCAGCAGGCGATTTCAGTCGGTGACGCGCTGCTCTCTAATGTCAGCGGCGTGACTCCGGTCGCCAATGCTTTCGACCTCTTCAAAATTCGCGGCTTCTACAATCCTCTCGGCAATGGCTATAAAAACGGCTTGATGGAGTATCACCTCCGCAATCTCGACACCACTAATCTGCAATCAGTCGAAGTGCTGAAAGGGCCTGCCGCGATGCTGTTCGGCCGCGGCGAGCCGGGCGGCATCGTGAATCTGGTCGTCAAGCGACCGCTCGAGACGCCCTATTATTCGGTGCAGCAGCAGGTGAAATCCTTCAATGGAACGCGCACCACGCTCGACGCCACCGGGCCGCTGACGCAGGACAAAGCGATCCTCTATCGATTCAATGGCGAATTCTACAGCACCGATTCCTATCGTGATTTCGTGAGCGACCGGAATCTCTTCCTCGCGCCGACGATCTCGATTCGTCCGTTCGAGCAATTTCGCATGAACATCGATTTCGAATATCAGAACAGAACCTATGTCGACGATTACGCGATCCTGCCGGCGGTCGGCGGAGGCCCCGCCAATATTCCCATCAGCCGCTATCTCCAGATGCCGTCGATCATGACGACGATGCCCGATCATGTCGACCGAAAGCGCATCGCCTATGACTGGACGTGGGATTTCGCGCCGGACTGGAGCCTCACCAATCGGCTCGGCTATTACAACATCGGCACTCGGAACGAGAATGTCACCGGCGCCGGCTTCAATGCGACGACAGGCGTGCTGACTCGCCTATTGAACTATTTCCCTGGCTACACGGACCAGAGTCTCGCCCTCAATCTCGATCTGAAAGGGAAATTCGCAACCGGGCCGCTCGAGCATTCGATATTGGTCGGCTATGATTATTTCGCGACCATCATGCCGTATTACAATTATTATTTTTTGAACGCCGCCAGCTCGATCAACATTTACGCGCCGTCCTATACGCAGCTCGAGAATCCCTATCGATCTCTCTATTACGGCCAGGCGGGCCAAAAATGGACAGGCGTCTATGGGCAGGACATGATTTCCTTCCTCGACGACACGGTCCATGTGCTGCTAGGCGGACGCTATGATTGGACGGAGACGGGTTCGAACAAAGTCTTCTCCTCTCTCTACGCCGCCCGCAATTCCTACGTGAACAACTATGCCGAGTCCTTCAGTCCGCGCGTCGGCGTCGTCTATCAGCCGCTGCCCTGGCTATCGCTCTACGGCAATTTCACGCAATCTTTCGGCGCGAACAATGGCCTGACCAACCGGCTGATACCGCTCGCGCCGCAAAAGGGCGAGCAATTCGAGGGCGGGCTGAAGGCGGAACTCCTCGACAAGCGCCTCACTTTGACGATGGCCTATTTCGATATCCACAAGACCAATATCCCCTATACGGATCCGACCGACTCGAGCAACACGCTGCTGATCGGCAAAGCGCGCAGCCAGGGTTTCGAATTCGATCTGACGGGACGCATAGACGACAATTGGAGCGTCATCGCCAATTACACGCATGACGACGTGCGCACGGTGCAAGGCGCGAGCTCTTATAATCCGCTGACGCTCAGCGCGACGCAGCTCGCGGTCGCCGGCACGAAGCTGCCCGCGAGCCCGCGCAACTACGGCAATCTCTGGGTGAAATACGACGCTGACGGGCAATTCGACGGATTGAGCCTCGGCGGCGGCGTTACGGTCGTCGAGAGCTCGCTGGGCGACAATGCGAACTCTTTCGTCCTGCCCGGATATACGCTGGTCAATGGAATGATCGCCTATACCGCCAAGGTCGCCGGCTATACGGTGACCGGCCAGCTCAACGTCAAGAACATCGGCAATGTGGTCTATTATCCGACGTCGACGGACCGCTACACAATCATGACCGGCGCCCCCCGCACCTTCCTCGGCTCGCTGCGCGTCGAATTCTGATCGGCGGGCGCCTCGGGGCGGGAGATTTGCGCTGATCGCAAAAAATCTTTCGTCCCGACATTCCCTTTTTGCCGTCTCGCGCGTCCTATGAGGTAGGCGAGTCCCTCGAGAGTTCGCGGTCGGCGGAACGTCCGGCCGATAGATGGAGGAAGTCGAGATGCGGAATTTGCGAAAGCTCGGATTTGCGGCCGTGGCGGCCGGCTATTTTTGCGGCGTTTGCGGGCCGGCGCTCGCCGCCTCCGGCGAGACGAAGCCGGTCTCGATCGCCTTCGCGTTGGTCGACGACGGCAAGGAGGTCGGCTGCGGCGCGCCGCTCGCCAATCTCGGGACGAGCCATCTCGCCGCCAAGCTCCATGATGCGCGTTTCTATGTCTACGGCTTCAAGCTGATCGACGCAAAGGGCAAGCGCACGCCGGTGTCGCTGGAGCAGAGCGAATGGCAATATGGCGACGTCGCTCTGCTCGATTTCAAAGATGCGCGCGGCGGCAATAATCCTTGCACGGCGGGCAATCCGGCCAAGAACGTCCGCATCGTCGGCAGCGCGCCGGCGGGCGCCTATGTCGGCCTCGAATTCTCGGTCGGCGCGCCGGTGGAGACGATCGTCGACGGCAAGCCCGTCGCGATCAATCACTCCAATGTCGAGACCGCGCCGGCTCCGCTCGATGTGGTCGGCATGGCGTGGAACTGGCAGGCCGGCCGCCGCTTCGTGACTTTCGAGTTCGACCCGGAGACGCCCGTCATCAAGGCCGATGGCTCCAAGGCGCGGACCTGGATGGTGCATATCGGCTCCACCGCCTGCAAGGGCAATCCGGCGACCGGCGAGATCGTCTCCTGCGCGCATGAGAACCGTTTCTCCGTGACGCTCGATCGCTTCGACGCCAAGACGCAGCGCGTCGAGCTCGATTTGACCCGCTTGCTCGCGAATTCCGACCTCGCGGTCGACAAGGGCGGCGCGGTCGGCTGCATGGGCGCGCTCGACGATCCCGAATGTTCCGCCGTTTTCGCGGCGCTCGGCCTCAATCTCGGCGACAGCGCAGCGGGCGCCGGCGATGCCGGCAAGCAGGCCAAGCCCGGCGTCTCGTCGATTTTCAAGGTCGGCGCTTCGACGCCGGCGAAAATCGTGGGCGCGAAGCAGTGAGCCGGGCGGCGCTCCTCGGGTCGATGCTCGCCGTCGCGACGGCTTGCGCCGCGACCGCCGAGCCGACGGAATGGAAATGGGAGCTTCCCAAATATGTTCCGCCGCCGCGCGTGCCCGCCGACAATCCCATGTCGGAGGAGAAGTTTCAGCTCGGACGGCGCTTGTTCTTCGACAAGCGCGTCTCGGGCAATGGAACGCTCTCCTGTTCCTCCTGTCATTTGCAGGAGCGCGCCTTCACCGATGGGCGCGTCGTCAGCGTCGGCTCGACCGGCGACAAGACGCCGCGCAATGCGCCGTCGATCGTCAATTCCGGCTGGCATGCGACGCTCACCTGGGCCAATCCGGCGCTGGTGACGCTCGAGCGCCAGATGGAAAATCCGCTCTATGGCGAGCGGCCGATCGAGATGGGCGTCAATGACGCCAATAAGGCGGAGATCGTCGCGCGTTTCCGCAACGACGCGGATTATAAGAAATGGTTCGCCGCCGCTTTTCCCGAGAAGAAGCCGGCCGAGCAAATCTCCTTCGAGACGATCATCAAGGCGATCTCGGCCTTTCAGCGCGGCGTTGTCTCCTTCGACAGCCGCTACGACCAATATCTGCAAGGCAAGATCAAGCTGACGGAGGCGGAGCAGCGCGGGCACGATCTCTATTTCGGCGAGAAGGCGGAATGTCATCACTGCCATGGCAGCGTCAATCTCGACGATCAGTTCGTGCACGCCAAGACGCGCGAGGCGGAGACGCCTTTCCACAACACCGGGCTCTACGACATCGACGGAAAGGGCGCCTATCCAGAGCCCAATCGCGGCCTCTACGACATAACGCAAGACCCGGATGATATGGGCAAGTTCCGCGCGCCGAGTCTGCGCAACATAGCGGTGACGGGCCCTTATATGCATGACGGAACGGTCGCGACGCTCGAGGAGGTCATCGACATCTATGCGCGCGGCGGCCGGAAGATCGCGAGCGGCGCCAAGGTCGGCGACGGCGCGGCCAATCCGTTGAAGAGCCCGCTGATCGTGAAGATCGATCTGACGCCGCAGGAGAAGGCCGATCTGCTCGCCTTTTTGAAGGCGCTCACCGACGAGACTCTGCTCACCTCGCCGCGCTTCTCCGATCCGTGGAAGACGCAGGCCGCGGGGAAATAGCCGGGAGATGAGCGATATTGCGTATTCAGTTGTATGTATTGTGAGCGTATATCATCTATACGGATAGAAATTAAAGACGACCGTGTTCTGCGTTTTGCTTGCCTGAAGTTATTTCTATTATATATTCCTCGTTCATTGGCGTATGCGGCGGTAGAGCAGGGCGCAAGCTCCGATGGCGAGGACGCGCGTCTCGGAGAAGGATGAGCGATTGCTCGTCGAGCGCCGCGTCCGATCGCCGCAAGCGTCGTCCCATTTATTCAAATGTCCTCAGCGACATTCATGCGAGCAGATTTCGACATGACCAATATTGCTCGAGATAGGGAGCCCGGCGACCTCGACCGGGCGCGCGCGGCCGAGGCTCGCGGACTGATCGACGCGCTTCGACCTTGCCTGCCGCTCATGGCGCATCCGCGCGGACGATCATTGGCTTTGTCGATCGCCGCCGCGCGGCGTCGCGGCGCGGACCGGCGATGCACTGTGACCAATATATTCGACGCCGGCGACGCTTTCGGCCTCATGTGCCAAGTCGAGGTCGGCGGCGGCGGCGCGCCCGCGATCTTCGTGGCGCCCATCGACGAGCTGGCGTTCGGGCGGCATCCGATCGCGCGCGCGGTCGCCGATTATCGACGCCGCCGCGCGCGCGTCGTCGGGGCCTCATGAGAGGCGAGGGCGGACGCGCTCGGCCTTGACGTCCTCCATATTTCAAATATATTGGAACTATGGAAAAGAATGACGCCATCACGGCGCTCGTGGCGCTCGCCCACGAGTCTCGGCTCGATATTTTCCGGCTGCTGATGCAGGCCGGTCCCGAAGGGCTTCCCGCGGGGCGGATCAGCGAGCGGCTGGGGCTTCCTTCGACCACGCTGTCCTTCCACCTCAATCAGCTCAAGCACGCCGATCTCGTGACCTTCCGTCGGGACGGCCGCTCGCTGATCTATTCGGCCGCCTATCCCGTCATGAACGCGCTGCTCGCCTATCTGACGGAGAATTGCTGCAAGGGCGACGCCGCCGCTTGCTGCGCCACAGAAGCCGATACGACCTGCCAGACCGAGAGGGTCCCATGAAGCGCCTGCATCTGCATGTCTCCGTCGACGACCTGCCGCGATCCATCCATTTCTACAGCGCGCTGTTCGCCGCCGCGCCGACGATCGAAAAGCCCGATTACGCCAAATGGATGCTGGACGATCCGCGCGTGAATTTCGCCATTTCGGCGCGGGGCGGGTCGAGCCTCGGATTGGAGCATCTCGGCATTCAGGTCGAAACCACGGACGAGCTGCAAGAGGTCTATGGACGCCTGAAGCAGGCGGGCGGGCGCATCTACGAAGAGGGCGCGACCACCTGCTGCTATGCGCAGTCGGAAAAGTCCTGGATCGCCGATCCGCAAGGGCTGATGTGGGAGACCTTCCTCACGACGGGCGAGAGTCCGGTCTATGGCGGCGATCCGGCGCTGGACGCGCTCGAGAGCGAGGCGAAAGCCTGCTGCGCGCCGACGACGCCGCAAGGCGAATGCTGTCCGCCGAAGCCGGAGCTTCCCGCGAAGGCGCCGTGCTGCGGCGCGAAGGAGCCGGCATGAGCGCGACCGATGTGATCGTCTATCACAATCCCGATTGCGGAACGTCGCGCAACACGCTCGGCCTCATCCGCAACGCCGGCATAGAGCCGCATGTGATCGAATATTTGAAGACGCCGCCGACGCGCGCGCTGCTGACCCAGCTCATCGCGCGAATGGGAATATCGACGCGGGCGCTGCTGCGCGAGAAGGGCGCGCCCTTTCACGAGCTCGGACTCGGCGATCCGACGCTGACCGACGAGCAATTGCTCGATGCGATGATGGCGCATCCGATCCTCATCAATCGTCCGATCGTCGTCACTTGCGAGGGCGTGAGGCTGTGCCGTCCGTCGGAGGCGGTTCTGGATATTCTGCCGCTGCCGCAACGCGGCGCGTTCCGCAAGGAGGACGGCGAGCTCGTCGTCGATTCCGAAGGTCGGCGCGCGGCGACGACATGATGCGCCCGCAGGCCGGGTCGCAAAAGCCCTACGATATTCTCGACGAAAGGAACGCCGATGGAATTGCGCGCAGCTCGGGCCGCCACGGGGCCTGATCGTAGCAAAGCGCCCGCTGCGCCCGCCATGGGCGTTTTCGAGCGCTATCTGACCCTATGGGTTGGCCTCTGCATCATCTTCGGCGTCGCGCTCGGCCAGGCGGCTCCCGTCGTCTTTCACGCGATTGGAGAAGCGACGATCGCGCAAGTGAATCTCCCGGTCGCGGCGCTCGTGTGGCTGATGATCGTCCCCATGCTGCTGAAGGTCGACCTCGCGGCGCTGGCAGAGGTGCGCGCGCATTGGCGTGGCGTCGCCGTCACGGTCGGGGTCAATTGGCTGGTGAAGCCCTTCTCGATGGCGCTGCTCGGCTGGCTGTTCATCGCGCATCTGTTCCGGCCCTATCTGCCGGCCGATCAGATCGACGCCTATATCGCCGGCCTCGTTCTGCTGGCTGCGGCGCCTTGCACGGCCATGGTGTTCGTGTGGTCCAACCTCGTCGACGGCGAGCCGCATTTCACTCTTTCGCAGGTCGCGCTCAATGACACGATCATGATTGTCGCCTTCGCGCCGCTGGTCGCTCTGCTGCTCGGCTTGTCGTCCATTGCCGTCCCATGGGGCACGCTGCTGCTGTCGGTCGCGCTCTATATCGTCGCGCCGGTGATCGCCGCGCAGCTCTGGCGGCGTTCGCTGCTGGAGACGGGCGGCGCGGCGGCGCTGGCCGCGACGCTGCGCGCGCTCGGCCCGCTCTCGCTCGCCGCTCTGCTGCTCACACTGGTCATTCTGTTCGGCTTGCAGGGCGAAGAGATCGTGCGGCAACCGCTGGTCATCGCGCTATTGGCGACGCCGATTCTGATCCAGGTGTATTTCAACGCCGGCCTCGCCTATCTCGTCAATCGCCGCCTCGGCGTCGAATGGCGCGTCGCCGGACCTTCCGCGCTGATCGGCGCCAGCAATTTCTTCGAGCTCGCCGTCGCGACGGCGATCGCCCTCTTCGGCTTCCAGTCGGGCGCCGCGCTCGCGACCGTCGTCGGCGTGCTCGTCGAGGTTCCCGTCATGCTCTCCGTCGTCCATATCGTGCGGCGCTCGCGGAATTGGTACGAGGCCGGCGCCCGGGCCCTTTGACGCTTTTCGCGAATTGCGCTAAACGACTGCCGTAACGAGCCCCGGCGTTACCCGCCGGGGCTTTTTCTTGGGCTCACGCAGAAAGCAGACTGAAGCGCCATGGCGAATGTGGTCGTGGTCGGCGCCCAATGGGGCGACGAAGGCAAGGGCAAGATCGTCGATTGGCTCTCGCTCGAGGCCGATGTGGTGGTGCGCTTCCAGGGCGGCCACAACGCCGGCCATACGCTCGTCATCAATGGCGTGACCTATAAGCTCGCGCTGCTGCCCTCGGGCATTGTGCGGCCGGGCAAGCTCTCGGTCATCGGCAATGGCGTCGTCGTCGATCCGCATTTTCTCGTCGGCGAGATCGAGCGTCTGCGCGAGCAGGGCGTCGAGATCGGCCCCGAGAATTTCAAGATCGCCGAGAACGCCCCGCTCATCCTTTCCCTCCACCGCGAGCTGGACGCTTATCGCGAGGAGGCGGCCGGCAATGGCGTGAAGATCGGCACCACCAAGCGCGGCATCGGCCCCGCCTATGAGGACAAGGTCGGGCGCCGCTCGGTGCGGCTGATGGACCTCGCCGAGCCGGATGCGCTGGACGAAAAAATCATCCGCTTGCTCGCCCATCACAATCCGTTGCGGCGTGGACTGGGCTTGGCGGAGATCGAGCCGGCGACCGTGCGCGACGAGCTGCTCTCCGTCGCGCCCAAGGTTCTGCCTTACATGGATGCGGTGTGGGAGCTGCTCGAGGACCTCCGCCGCGCCGGCAAGCGCATATTGTTCGAGGGCGCGCAGGGCGTGCTGCTGGACGTCGATCACGGCACCTATCCCTATGTGACCTCCTCCAACACGGTCTCCGCCTCGGCGGCCAGCGGCTCCGGCCTCGGGCCGGGGGCGATCGGCTATGTGCTCGGAATCGCCAAAGCCTATACGACGCGCGTCGGCGGCGGGCCTTTCCCCACTGAGCTCCATGACGAGATCGGCACGCTGATCGGCGATCGCGGCCATGAGTTCGGCACCAACACCGGCCGTCGGCGGCGCTGCGGCTGGTTCGACGCGGTGCTGACGCGCCAGGCCGTGAAGACCTCCGGCATAGACGGCATCGCCTTGACCAAGCTCGATATTCTCGACGGTCTCGAGAAGATCGAAGTGTGCACCCATTATCTTCTGGACGGCGTCCGCATCGACCGTTTGCCGGCCTCGCAATCGGCGCAGGCTCGGGTCGAGCCCGTCTATGAGACGATCGAGGGATGGCAGGGAACGACGGGCGGCGCCCGCTCCTGGGCCGATCTCCCGGCGCAGGCGATCAAATATGTGCGCCGCATCGAGGAATTGATCGGCGCTCCGGTCGCGCTCCTCTCCACCAGCCCCGAGCGCGATGACACGATTCTGGTGCGTAATCCTTTCGAGGATTGACGAGAATCGTCCGAGGTGGTCTTAGAAGCCCCATGGCCGACTATTATTCGCTGCTCGCCCGCGCGGTCGCCGCTCTGCCGCAATCCGCGCCGGAATCGCGGCAAGCGGTCTATGAGCGAGCCCGCAAGGCGCTGTTCAACCAGCTTCGCAGCATTCAGCCTCCCGTCGCCGAGGAGGACATAGACGCCGAAGGCCGTGCGCTGGACGAGGCCATCGCGCGTCTCGAGCTCGAGGTCGTGCGCGACCAGCAGAGCGGTCGGGAGCCCGTCGCCGCGCCGGCGCCCAAGGAGAAGCGCGCGCCCGAGCCGGAGACGAAGGAGCCGGCCAAAAGCGCCGAGCCTGACGCGGCTGAGCCGGCCGCCGTCGAGCCGCCGACGGAAAGACCCGCCCCGGTCGAGAAAGCGCCTCGCGCCGAGAAGCCAGCGCCTGTCGAGAAGCCCGCCCCGACGGAGGAGGCTCCGACGCAGCCGCAGCGGCCGCCGGCGCCGCTTCCGCCTTTGCCGGAGCCCGCCAGCGTCTCGCGCCGCGTCATCGTCATCGGCGGCGTTCTCGCCGCCGTGGTGGCGCTGGTCGCGGTTCTGGCGCTGCAATTCCGCGAGCGGCCGGAGGATCTCGCCAAGCTGCAGCCGGAGCCCGCCCCCGTGGAGAGCGGCGAAGGCGGCAAGCTGGCCGATCGCATCGGCGGCGACAGCGATGCGACGCCGCCGTCGCCCTCGCGCGCGCCCTCCGAGCAGCGCAGCCAGCCGGTCGCCGTCGCTCAAAAGGCCGAGCTCTGGGTCGCCGCGCCGGAGGAGGCCGCCAAGGTCAAGACTTTCCCCGGCACGGTCGTCTGGCGGCTGGACAGCATACCGGCAGGCCCCGGCCAGCCGGTCTCGCCGGCGATCCGCGGCGAGATCGATTTTCCGACCGCCAAGCTGAAGACGACGATCGTCATTCAGAAGAATCTCGATCCGACGCTGTCGGCCTCGCATACTGTGAATTTGTCGTTCAATCTCGGACCGGGCAATGAGCTGAAGCGCATAAAGGCGATCGGCCCGATCCAGATGCGGCGGCCGGAGGCGCAGTCGGGCGAGCAGGTGGCGGGCGTTCCCGTGCCGATCACCGACAACGCCTTTCTCATCGGCCTGCTGCGCGGCAATCGCGAGGCCCGCAATGTCGTGCTGCTGCGCGCGCCCATGGTGCTCGATCTGCCGATGCAGCTCGAGGACGGCCGCGCGGCGACGATCTCGCTGGAGAAAGGCCCCGGCGGCGAGCGCGTCTTCGCCGACGCTCTGGACGCTTGGTCGAAATAATCTCACCGAAACAATCTCCGTGAATTCGGCGCGCCGCCGCGGCTTCACGCCATGGCCGCCGCGGCCCTATAATCGCGCGCATGACGCATCCTTTCTTCTCGCTCCATTCGCATGGCTTCGTTCGCGTCGCCGTGGCCGGTCCGCGCACGCGCGTCGCCGATCCCGCCTTCAATGTCGCGCGCACGATCGACATGGCCCGCGAGGCGGACGCCAAAGGCGCGTCGCTGGTTCTTTTTCCCGAGCTCGGACTCAGCTCCTACGCCATCGACGACCTCCTGCATCAGACGGCGTTGCTGGGCGCGGTGGAAGCGGCGATCGGGCGATTGCTGGAGGCGAGCCGCGCATTGCAGCCGCTGATCGCGGTGGGCGCGCCGCTGCGCTGGCGCGGGCGCCTCTATAATTGCGCGGTGATTCTGCGGCGCGGCGAGATTCTCGCGGTCACGCCGAAAATCTATCTGCCCAATTATCGCGAGTTCTACGAGAAGCGCCATTTCGCCTCCGGCGCCTTCATCGCCGGCGAGGAGATGGAGATCGCCGGCCAGACCGCGCCTTTCGGCTCCGACATTCTGCTGGAGGCGAGCGATTTTCTCGGCCTCGCGATCCATACGGAAATCTGCGAGGACGTCTGGGTTCCGATTCCGCCCTCGACGCGGGCGGCGCTCGCCGGCGCGACCGTGCTGCTCAATCTCTCGGCCAGCAACGCCATTGTCGGCAAATCCGATTATCGCGCGACGCTGTGCGCGGCCCATTCGGCCCGCTGCCTCGCGGCCTATCTCTATTCGGCGGCGGGGCAGGGGGAGTCGACCACCGATCTCGCCTGGGACGGCGAGGCGATGATCTATGAGAATGGCGCGCTGCTCGCCAAGGCGAAGCGTTTCGCCGATGAGCCGCAGCTCATTCTCGCCGACATCGACTTAGGCAGGCTCGCCGCCGAGCGCATGCGCCAAGTCACTTTCGGCGATTGCGCGGACATAGAGGCGGGCGCCACCAGCTTTCGCCGCATCGCCTTCGAGCTGCATGCGCCGCGCGACAAGAATCTCGGCTTGCTGCGCGAGGTCGCGCGCTTTCCCTTCGCGCCGGACGACGAAGCGCGCCTCGCCGAACTCTGCTTCGAGGCCTTCAACATTCAGTCGCACGGCCTGCGCCAGCGGCTCGCGGCGGCGAATTTTCAGCGTCTCGTCATCGGCGTCTCGGGCGGGCTCGATTCCACTCACGCGCTGCTCGTCGCCGTCACCGCCTTCGATGCGCTGGGCCTGCCGCGCGAGAATATTCTCGCCTACACGTTGCCGGCCTTCGCCACTACCGACCGCACCAAGGCCAACGCCTGGCGGCTGATGCGCGCGCTCGGCGTTTCCGCGCAGGAGATCGATGTGACGGCCGCCTGCCGGCAAATGCTCGAGGACATCGGCCATCCCGCCGCCCGCGGCGAGCCCGTCTATGACACGACATACGAGAATGTGCAGGCCGGCGCGCGCACCTCTCTGCTGTTCCGTCTCGCCAATCGGCACGATGCGCTGGTGCTGGGCACGGGCGATCTCTCGGAGATCGCGCTCGGCTGGTGCACTTACGGCGTCGGCGATCAAATGTCGCATTACAACGTCAACGCCTCAGTGCCGAAGACATTGATCCAGCATCTCATTCGCTGGTGCGCGCGCGACGCCCATTTCGGCGCCGAGACAGTCGCCGTGCTGCGCGACATTCTCGACACGGAGATTTCGCCGGAGCTGGTGCCGGGCGCGAGCGTGCAGCGCACGGAAGATGTCGTCGGCCCTTACGCGCTGCAGGATTTCAATCTCTTCTACACGACGCGTTATGGTTTTTCGCCGACGAAGACGGCGTTTCTGGCCTTTCACGCCTGGGGCGACGCCGCGGCCGGGCGCTGGCCAGTCGATATTCCGGCGGAGAAGCGTCGCGCCTATGACGTCGAGGAGATCAAGCATTGGCTCGGCGTCTTCGTGCGCCGCTTCTTCGCGACGAGCCAATTCAAGCGCTCGGCTCTGCCCAATGGGCCGAAGGTCAGCTCCGGCGGCTCGCTGTCGCCGCGCGGCGACTGGCGCGCGCCCAGCGATTCCAGCGCCGCCGCCTGGCTCGCGGATGTGGAAGAGATTCCCTAGAGATCGAGGTTGTAAATCGCCAAGGCTCGGCTAGTCTCGGGGCTGGGGCGACGACGCCGGAGGCCATTTCGGCGAGCGGCCCATGCGGCAACCCGTTTTCGAAGCGTTTTTTCATGCATGATTTGCTCAAATTCGAGAAGCTCGTCTTCGCTTGCGAGCGATTGGCCGAGCGCAACCCGCGCGCCTATCGCATCCGCGTCTTCCTGCTGGCGACGCTCGGCTTCGCCTTCATCGCCGCGATCCTGCTGCTTTCGGCCGGCGCGGGCCTGCTGCTGCTCTACGAGGCTTTCGCGCATAATCACCTTGTGATCATCAAATTCGCTTTGATTCCGACCGTGATCGCTTGGCTGCTGTGCCGTTCGCTGCTGGTGCGGATCGAGCCGCCGCAGGGCGTCGAGATCACGCGCCAATCCGCGCCACGGCTTTTCTCGCGGATCGACGAGGCGCGCGCGAAGCTGATGGCGTCGCCCATTCATCGAGTCGTCGTCGATGTCGGCAGCTTCAATGTCGGGGTGATGCAGGTTTCGAGCTTCGGCGTCTTCGGTCGACCGCGCAATCATCTCGTCATCGGCCTGCCTTTCCTCGAAGCCGTGACCGTCGAGGAATTCGATTTCGTCCTGGGCCACGAGCTCGGTCATCTCTCTAGCAGGCAGACGCGCTTTCGAAATTGGATCTATCGTGTCCGCCAAGCCTGGCCGCGCATTCTGGCGGCGTTGTCCGGCGGCCGGAACATCATGAGCGGCGTCTTCACGCGTTTTCTGAATTGGTATGCGCCCTATTTCAACGCCTATAGCTTCGTGCTGGCGCGCGCCAATGAATATGACGCGGACCGCGCCGGCGCGGAGGTCGTGGGAGCCGCCGTCGGCGCGCATGCGCTTTTGGCTTCGGACGTGTTCCACGATCATCTCCAGAACGAATTTTGGCCCGCCTTGTTCCGCGAGGCCCGAGCCGATAGCGAGCCGCCGAGCGATCCTTTCGCGCGCTCTCTGCAGGCGCTGCGGCGAATCTCGCCCGCCGAGATCGACGCGTCGATGCGGCGCGTCCTCGCGCGTCGGACCTCGCTGGCGGACACACATCCTTGCGTCGCCGATCGACTGCAGGCGCTCGGCGAGACGCCGCGGCCGCCCGAGGTTCTTCAGCGCTCCGCGGGCGAGGCCCTGCTCGGAGAGCTGCGCGAGCGTCTCGTCGCCGAGGCCGATGCGAAATGGTCGAATGCGATAAGGGAACAATGGGCGCAGGCGCGCGAGCGTCATCAGAAGCTCGCGGAGCGCGTATCCGAATATAGCGGCGGCGTCGACGCGCTCGATGAGAGCGGATTGCTCGACTATGCGGCGCTGATCGAGGAGGCCGAGGGGCGGGAGCGGGCGCGGCCCTTGGTCGAAGCGGCTCTGTCGCGCCAGCCGGATCACGCTCCGTCGCTCTTCATGCGCGGAAGGCTGCGTCTCGCCGATGGCGACCATGATGGCGTTCTGGACATAGAACGTGCGATGGAGCTGTCGCCCGACGCGCGAGAGCCGGGGTCGCGCATTCTCGCCTCCTATTTCCTCGGTCGTCGCGACATCGAGCGGGGCCTCCGCTATGTCGAGACGGTGCAGGAGGCGGATCAGCGCAGGAGCGCGGCGGAAGCCGAGCGTTCCAACGTCCTGCCGACCGATGATCTCACCGATCATGGACTCGGCGCCGCCGAGCTCGAGCGTCTGCGCGCGACGCTCGCCGATCTTCCCGTCGCCAGCGTCTGGCTCGTCGGACGGGAGCTGAAGCTTTCACCCGGGCTCAGATGTTATGTCGCGGTCGTCGCTTTCGCCCGCAAGGTCGCGGCGACTCAGGAGCGGTTGAACGCAATTCTCGACGCGATGCCCGAAGACGGGTTCAAGATCGTGACCGTCGCGGACCCGAAGGGCGCGGTGACGCGAAAGATTGCGGCGATGGAGGGAGCGCTCGTCTATGGAAAGGCGCGCGATTTTCGCGGCTGGTCCGGCATTGTCCGGGACGCGGCGACCAATTGGTCGCGCCGGGCTTTCGGATCGGCGCGACGACATCCGGCGAAGGTCGCAGGCGCGTTGGCGGTCGCGCTGCTTGTGGCGGGATATGCGCAGTTCCGGCATGACCCGAGGGCGCGCTTCGCCTATGCGACGCTGCTGATCGATCTCGGCGCCGCCGGAGCGGCCGAGGCGCAGCTGAATCTTCTTCTCGGAGAGGACGGCGGTCTCGACGACAATCGCTTTCCCGATTTGGAGAGCCGGGCGCGACTGACTTTTGCGGAATTGCTCGTGTCACGGTCGCGCGACCGCGAAGCGCGGGAGATCGCTCTGCCGGCATGCCGATGGCGAATGCCGGATACGCTGAAAGCGCGTCGCGACGCGCTCGGCTTCTGCAGCCGCCGCTGACGTTTTCCATCGAGAAAGGCGGCCGTGCGCCTCGCCGGCGCATCTGCGTCGGCGAGACCTGAGTGAGGCGGGGCTGCGCAAGAAGCGAACGCTCGCAGGCCCTCCAATGACTGTCCGAAGTCACATATTCGCGAAAGCGGTGATCGCGGCAGTGACGGCGGCGCAGGTCGCGACGATCGATAGGATAGCCGTAATCGTGTTCATGAGCGCTTTCCCCATTTTGTTCGTCGTTATGGGGACGAGCGCGCCGCTCCTAGCGGGCGCTCGCCCTGGGTCGACGGCTCACGATAACACGCCCTGGTCCACTTTGCGACATTTTGTCGCGCCGCAGATTCAGCTTTTGTCAAAATTTCTCGCACCATGGCCGTAGCTCGACCTCGAAGGACCAGGCGCTGCGCTTTTGGCGCAGGAGATCGACATAGGCGTCGGCGATGGCGTCCGGCTCGAGCGTCGCGTCGGCGGGATCGACGCGGCCGGCGTCGCGAATCACGCCGTCTATGACGATATGGGCGACATGCACGCCCTTCGGCCCCAATTCGCGCGCCGCGCTCTGCGCCAGCGCCCGCAGCGCGAACTTGCCCATGGCGAAGGGGGCGGAGATCGCATAGGCCTTCAGGCTCGAGGTCGCGCCGGTGAAGAAGAGCGCGCCGCGTCCGAGCTTCTCGAAGCGCTTGGCCGCCTCGCGCGCGACCAGAAACCCGCCGAAGGCGTTGACGTCGAAAGCGCGCCGCACGGCCTCTGGATCGAGCTCGGCGAGCGCGCCGCGGATACGCGCGCCGGCGTTGTAGACGACGACGTCGATCTCTCCGAGCTTCGCCTCCGCCACCTCGAACAGCGCCGCGACCGAGGCGGGATCGGTGGCGTCGGCGGCAAAGCCCTCGGCGCCGGTCGCCGCCGCAATGGGGGCGAGCCGCTGCGCGTCGCGGGCGGCGACGCCGACCTTCAGCCCGGCGGCGGAAAAGCGCCGCGCCAGCGAGGCGCCGACGCCGGGGCCGGCGCCGATGATGAGCGCGGCGCGATAGGGAATATCGTTCATTTTTCGTCCTCGAGGCTCGGCCGCATGCGCGGCGAGGGTCATTCGTCGAAAGCGACGAAGCAGCGCAGCTCTATGCTCTCGCGCGGGCGGGCGTTCTGCGGCGTCGCCGGATCGTCGAAGGCGGTGTGAGGCGAAAAGCGCGCCACATCGGCGCGGGAATCATAGCATTTGAGCAGCAGGACCTCGCCGCGGCGCATGCGCGGATAATAGAACCAGCGCTGCTGCGGCGAATAGGCGAGGGCGTAGGTCTCGCCGCGCCGGTCGCGGAAGACGAGATCGCAGGCGACGAGATCGCCGGGCGCGACGCTGCGCGCGTCGCAGACGGCCAGCGGCGCGTCCTCCACCGGGCCGAACAAGGGCCGCCACACATTGATGATGGCGAAGCGCGGGCGCGAGAAGCGCTCGGCCGCATCTCCCATAATCTCGCGCAGCCGTTTGGGCGCGGATTGGAGCGTCTGGTCGACATGCGCGCGGCCCACGGGCTCGCGCGGCGAGCCGTCGACGGAGCGCCGAAAGCTCAGCGGGCCGGGGCGCATCCGCTTGCGCAGCGTATGGTCGTAGATATGGACCTCGCGCGCGCCGAGCGTCTCCTTCAGCAGCGCCTCGGTCTCGGGATAATAGATCGCGCGCAATTGCGCCTCGCTCCAGAAATCCTCGACCATCGTCGGCGCCGCGAGGAGCTGGAATCCTTCGCGATCTATGACGGCGTCGGCGGCGTGGCGACGCGCATCGGCGATGCTGGTCTGTTGCGGCAAATATTCGCCGCTCTGCCAGCCGGCGCCCGGCGGCGGCTCGAATGTGTAGGAGACCGGCTTTGTGTCGGTCGGCTTCAGATAGAAAAGCTCGGCGATCGTCGCCGCGCTGTCGGCCGGAGCGCCGGAACGGCTCGTCTCCATGCTCGTCGCCTTCGGTGGGAAAAAAGCGCCTCTCGCGCCTCGCTGGATAAATCTACCAGTCTGGTCGAAATATTCAACGGGGCGAGAGGTCGGAGTCGACGGTGACGATGTTGCGGCCGCGCGATTTGGAGACATAGAGCTTGGCGTCGGCGCGCTGGATCAGATTCTCGGCGCTCTCATTGGGCGCCAGCTGGGCGACGCCGAAGGAGGCGGTGATGCGGCCGATCGGCGCGCCGCCCTTGATCGCCCATTTCTTGGTCTCGAATTCGGCGCGAATGCGCTCGGCCGCCATTTTCGCCTCGGCATAGGAGACGGCGGGCATGATGATCGCGAATTCCTCGCCGCCATAGCGTGCGACCGTGTCCTTCTCCTCGACATGCTTGGTCATCGTCCTGGCGAAATTCTTCAGCACCTCGTCGCCGATGAGATGGCCATGGCCGTCATTGATCTTCTTGAAATTATCGATGTCGGCCATGATGAGGCTCAAGGCGCTCGCCGTCGAAGCCGCGAGCTTCGCCTCGCGCGCCAGCGTTTCGTCGAAATGGCGGCGCGTGAACACTTGCGTCAGCGAGTCGCGGACATTGAGCTCCTGCGTCTCGGCCAGCTCGGCGCGCAATTGCGTGATCTGCCGCTGCGAGTCCTCCAGCTGGCGCTGATGCTCCTCGGTCTCGCGCAGCATCTTCTGATTTTCGGCGATCAGCAGCACGATGGCGGCGCGGATCTGATCCGGGCTCGTCGTCGCCGTGATCTCCTTGTGGCCTTTCGCGAGGGCGGCGGAATAGGTCTTGTTGCTGTCGAGATGCGAGCGCACCAGAGTGAGAATCGTTCCGAGCTCGCCGTCGATCAGCCGCCGCGTCTTGGCGAAATCCTCCGGCGCTCCCGTCGCTGCGGCGCCGTCGCGTCCCGAGCGCGTGACGATCTCCACGACGCGCGGCGTTCCCATCACGACGCCGATGAAGGAGACGGAGATCAGCGCCAGATTGCGCGCCAAGGCGAGCGGCTCATGGGCGATGCGCAAGCGCTCGCCGGAGGCGCCCACGATTGTCGTCTCCCAATTGTCGAGCGACCATGACCAGAGCGAGGAAGGGTCCGGCGCCGAGAAAAAGCCGGCCCGGCTCAGAGCGAACACGCCTGCCGCGGCGACGAGCGCGCAGCCCGCGACCAAAGCCCAGCTTCTCGAATCGAGTTTCATCTTGGTCCGTCTCTCCCGTCTCTCCCGTCTCGGCCGGCGAGAAAATTCTATCCGCATCGTCTCGCCCGCGGGAAAAACATGCTCGCCGACGGGACGCGAATCAGAAAATGCCCGGAAACTATTTTCCTCTCTCCTCGGCGCGCGTCCATAGCGACGTTCGCGCCGGCGCGCGAAGCCTTTCGAGCGGGAGAGGACGTTTTTTTGAGGAAACGGCGGCGGCTGGCCGGGCTCAGACGCCCCGGCCGCTCTCGTCCATCGCGACGCGGCGCGCGTCGGTGAGCGCCTTGATGGCGAGGCCGCAAATGGCGAAACCCGCCAAAATCAGGATGGCGGCGTCGAGCCGGGAGACGCCGACGTCATTGGTCTCGTCTATTCCCATGGCGTGTGCGGCGAAAGGCCAGAGCGCCATCAGCAGCCGGAACTCGGTCGCGCCGAGGCCGATATAGGCCATTTGCTGAACGTGGCGGACGATCGCGCGAATATAAGTATAGGCCGAGAAGAGCAGATAGCAGATCAGCACGACGAAGGCCGATTCGATCGACAAGAAGGGCGAGAGGCCGAAGGCGACGATCAGCAATATTTGGGAGAAGAGATCGAATGTGTGCTCGACGAGGCCGAGCCGCGGATCGACGCTCTTGCGATGCAGCGCCAGCCTGCCGTCCAGCGCCGCGCCGAACCAGTTGAGAAAGACGCCCAGCGGAATCAATGGCATCCACAACGCCGACCAACGGCAGCCGACGAGCGCGACGGCGGCCACGCAGGCGCCGAACAGTCCGATGCGCGTCAACTGCAGAGGCGTCACCGATTCCGGCAGCTCGATCACGAGCGCGCGCAGCAGCCGTTGCTCGGCCGGAGCCAGGAAGCTCTGATGGTGATCGGCGGTCTTCATGAGCGACGCACTCCGCGGTTGCCTCCGCTCGTTCGTTTGCGCTTCGGACGATTTTTGTATTGTCGCATATCGTCGGCGGCGCGCAAGCCCGAGCGAGAGCCGCCGGCCTTAAGCCAAGCGTTAACCTTTCGAAAGGCATAGTGCTCGCGAAAATGGCGAGGACATGACCGATGGCGAGAGCAGGCTCGGCGCGGGGCCGGAAACATTCGCCCCTATCCTATGACGAAGCGGCGGCGGCCGCGCGTTGCGCGGCGGCGCGGCGGCGCGTCATTTCCATGTCTTATAGCGCCAATTCGGCTCATCTCGGCTCCTCGCTCGGCGTCGTCGAGATTCTCGACGCCGTGCTCGCCGTCTCCGATCTGCGTCCGGCGACCGCCGGCGCGGCGGACCGCGATCGCGTCATTCTCTCCAAAGGCCATGCGGCCATGGCCTATTACGCCGCTCTCGAGCAATATGGCCTCGTCGCGCCCGGCCTTCTCGACGCCTATCTGCAGAATGGCACGCCGCTCTGGGGGCATGTCGGCCTCACCGAGGCGGTCCCCGCCATCGACGCCACCAGCGGCTCGCTCGGCCATGGCCTGTCGCTGGCGGCGGGCTTTTCACTCGGCCATCGGCTGCGCGGAAGCGCCCATCGCGTCTTCTGCATTCTCTCCGACGGCGAATGCGACGAGGGCTCCACCTGGGAGGCGGCGCTCTTCGCCGGCGCGCGCAAGCTCGCCTCGCTGACCGCTATCGTCGATTACAATCACATTCAATCGCTTGCGCCGACGCGCGAGGTGATGGACCTCGAGCCCTTCGGCGCCAAATGGCGCAGCTTCGGATTCGAGACGATCGAGCTCGACGGCCATGATTGGGCGGCGCTGGTCGCGGCGCTGGAGCAGCCTTCGCGCGGACGCCCGCGCGTCATCCTCGCCCATACGGTGAAGGGCAAGGGCGTCGCCCGCATAGAGAATACGGTCGCCTCGCATTACAAGCCGGCGCTCGCCGCCGATCTGGAGCTCGCCTGATGCGCAAGCGGATCATCGAGCTCATAGAGGCGGACGCCAGCGTCGATCCCAGAATCGTCTTTCTCACCGGCGATCTCGGCTTTTCTTTCGTCGAGCCGCTCGAGCAGGCGCTCGGCGAGCGTTTCGTCAATATGGGCGTCGCCGAGGCCAATATGGTCTCGGTCGCCGCCTCGCTGGCCGCCGGCGGCTTTCGGCCCTTCGCCTATTCCATCGCGCCCTTCATGACGGCGCGCTGCCTCGAGCAGATTCGCAACGACATCTGCTATCAGCGCCGCGCCGTGCGGCTGATCGGCGTCGGCGCGGGCTTCTCCTACGGCACGCTCGGTCCGTCGCATCATGCGCTCGAGGACGCCACGATCATGGCGGCGCTGCCCGATCTCGTCGTCGCCAATCCGGGCAACGCCGCCGAGCTCGATCGCTGTTACGCGGCGCTGCTCGACGATCCGCGCCCCGCCTATTTCCGCATCGCTCGTGAGAGCGGCGCCTCTTATGGCGCGCCGATCTTCTCGCCGCAGACGGCGGCTTTCGCGGCGCGCCGCGGCGCCGATGTCACCCTGGCTGCGAGCGGCGGCTCGGTGACGCAATGTCTCGCGGCGGCGGAGAATTTGGCGGGGGAGGGGATCGAGGCCGCCGTCGTCAGCGTTCCGATCGTCCAGCCTTTTCCGGCGGAGGCTTTCGCCGCTCTGCTCACCGGCGCGCCGGTCGTGTCGGTTTTCGAGGGCTATCGCGGCAATCCGCTGTCGGTCGGCGTCATGGAGACTCTTCTCGCGCGCGGGATGGGCGAGGCCTTCGTCGATCTCACCGCGCCGCAGGCTTTCCCCAGCCTCGTCGGCGACACGGAGACTCTGCGCCGCCGCGCCGGGCTCGATCCCGCCGCCATCGCCGCTCGGGCGCGCGCGGTCGCCGGACGGGACGCCGGCAAGATCGGAGCGCGCGCATGAATGCGGCTCCCGATGGCGCGCTGCTGCTGACTCATCCGCTCTATCGCGCGGATATCGCCGATATTCTCGCCGCCGATCTGCCCTGGGAGCGGCTCGCCGGGCGCACCATTCTCGTGACCGGGGCCAATGGCTTTCTGCCGGCGATGATGGTCGACGCTCTGCTCGCTCTCGCCGAGAGCCGGCCGGACATCGGCCCGAATGTGCTGGCGCTGGTCCGTTCACGGGAAAAGGCCGAGCGCCGCTTTCGCGCGCATCTCGACAATCGCGCTCTGACGATCGTCGAAGGCGATGTGGTCGAGCCCTTCGATCAGCCCGGCGCGGTCGATATGATCGTCCACGCCGCCAGCCAGGCGAGCCCGCGCTATTATGGCATAGATCCGGTCGGCACGGCGGCGCCCAATGTGATCGGGACCTCGCGGCTGCTCGATCTGGCGCGGCGCAAGAACGCCTCCCGCTTCCTCTATTTCTCCAGCTCCGAGGTCTATGGCGCGCTGCCGCCGCAGGCCCAGCCGGTGGAGGAGACGGTGTTCGGCCGGCTCGATCCGGCGACCCAGCGCGCCTGCTACGCCGAGTCGAAGCGCATGGGGGAGACGCTCTGCGTCGCCCATTGCGCGCAATATGGGACGCAGGCGGTGATCGTGCGGCCCTTCCATACTTACGGGCCGGGCATGCGGCTCGACGACGGCCGCGTCTTCGCGGATTTCGTGCGCGACATTGTGACGGGGCGGGACATCGTCCTCAACAGCGATGGATCGGCCGAGCGCGCCTTCTGCTATCTCGCCGACGCCGCCCGCGCCTTCTTCGCCGTGCTGCTGAAGGGGGAGGTCGGCCATGCCTATAATGTCGGCAATGGCGAGGCGGTCGCCTCCGTCCGCGGCCTCGCCGAGACTTTGGTGGGCCTCTATCCCGAGCGCGGTCTGTCGCTGCGCTCGAGCGTTCCGCTCTCCGGCTATTTGCCGAGCGTGGTTCAGCGCTCCGCCCCGGACACGACGCGGCTGGAGACGCTGGGCTGGCGCCCACGAATCGGAATCGCCGAAGGCTTCCGACGCACCATCGATATATACCGCGATATTTTCGCGGACGCCGCCGTCGTGGCCGCTCGAGCGCACGCTCTGCGATAGAATTCGCGCGATCAGCCGGAATTCATGCGCGAAATCCAAAGTCGTCCCGTGAGAGCCTATCTTCGCGGCGCCTGCATTTTGTTAACCATGGCCTGTAGCGAACGGGTCACAGCCGGGCGATAAAGGGTTCGCGTGGCGTGGAAGGCCTTGTCTTCGCCAAAGAGACAGGGTCATTTGGGCGCGCGGCGAAGCTCCGGGAGCGGCTCGGAGCATTGGTCGGGGGCGGCGTGGTTTTGAAGACGCTTCGTATTTTCGGGGTTTTTGCGGCTGCTTCGCTCTCGGGCTGCAGCCTGCTTCCGGGCAGCGGCCCGTCGGGCGATGCGGTGATGACCGCCGGCGTGCCGAGCGAATCGCAGCCGGAGACGGCCTTCGCCCTCGTCGAGATCGACGGCCAAGTGGTGGCGGCGCTGGCCAAGCATGGCGCGCCGGGCCTGCGCGGGTCCTTCGGCGATTATCGTCCGCCGGCCTCGCAGCCGATCGGGGTCGGCGACACGTTGCAGATCACTCTTTGGGAGGCGGCTGCGGGCGGTTTGTTCTCCTCGCCGGCGACGGATCGAACCAGTCCGGGCTCGCGCTCGGCGGCGATTCCCGATCAGACGGTCGGGCGCGACGGCTCGGTGACGGTTCCCTACGCCGGGCGGATACAGGTCGCCGGCCGCACCCAGCAGGAGGTGGAGGCCGTCATCATCGAGCGGCTGCGCGGCAAGGCGATCGAGCCGCAGGCGCTGGTCAATGTGTCGCGCAACATCAGTAATACGGCGACGGTGACGGGCGAGGTGACGCAGGGCGCGCGCGTGCCGCTGACCTTGCGCGGCGACCGCGTGATGGACGTCATCGCCCAGGCGGGCGGCTTCCGCTCGCCGGTGCATGAGACCTTCGTCAGCCTGACGCGCGGCGACCGCACGGCGCGCGCGCCGATCCAGGCGTTGCTCGCCAATCCGCGCGAGAATATATTCGTGCGCCCGGGCGATGTGCTGACGGTGGAGCGCACGCCGCAGACTTTTACCGTCGCCGGCGCGACCGGGGCCAACGCCGTGGTGCCCTTCGACGCGCGGGGAATCACCCTGGAGGAGGCGATCGGCAAGGCCGGCGGCCTCGCGGACCAGCGCGCCGATCCGAGCGGGCTGTTCGTGCTGCGCTATGAGCAGACGGCTGTGATCGCGGATTATCCGACCGTGTCGCCGCTGCTGGCCTCGCAGCGTCAGGTTCCGGTGGCCTATCATCTCGACATGCGCAGTCCGGCGGCGCTGTTCACGGCGCGTCGGTTCGCGATGCGGGACAAGGACATATTATATGTGTCCAACGCGCCTGTGACGGAGATCGCCAAGGCGTTCCAGCTCGTTTCCATGCTGACGCAGCCGGCGATTCAGGGCGCTGCGGTCGGCGCTGCGGTGAAGTGACCACTCATGCGCGAAACTATTATCGGGACGTCTGAAATTCGTCCCGAGGCGTGATAGCGATTGACGCGACGGCAAGCCGCGGGCAAGCTGACGATGGATATTATTGCGGTGCAATAGAGCGCGTGGCCGCTGGTGAGGACGCCAGACAAGGGCTGCGAGGGCGGGCTTGGTTTTCGAGGGGGTTTCTTGGCGAACCGATTGAACACGAGCCTTTTGGCGATCGGCGAGCGGCGCGTGCTGCAGGCGCTGGCGCCGCGGCTGCCCGTCTGGACCACGCCGGATCATCTGACGGCGGCCGGGCTGATCGGCGCGGCGATGACGGCGGCGGGCTTCGCGCTCAGCCATTGGTCGGCCGGCTTCCTCGCAGTGGTCGTGGCGGGCCTGTTCCTGAACTGGTTCGGCGATTCGCTCGACGGGACGTTGGCCCGCTATCGCGGGATCGAGCGTCCGCGCTACGGCTTCCTTCTGGACCATTCGAGCGATCTGATCGCGCAGAGCCTGATCGTCGTGGGCCTCGGCGTCTCGCCCTATTTCACGCTTCCGTCGGCGCTGTTCGTGCTGTCGCTCTATCTGCTGATGAGCTCCTACACCTATCTGCGCGTGGCGACGGCGGGCGTGCATCGCCTGTCCTATGGCGGCATGGGCGCGACGGAGTTCCGCATTCTGGTCGCGGCCTGGAGCCTCTTCGCCTGCTGGCTCGGCCCGCAGGTGGTGGAGGCGCGGCTGTGGCGCTTCTCCATTCTCGACGTGACGATCGGAACGATGTCGGCTATCGCCTTCGCGCTCTTCGTGCTGATGGTGCGTCAGGATCTGTCGCGGATGGACCGCGACGACGACCAGGAGACGGCGACCATTCACCGCCTGCCGACGCGCCGCCACGCGGCCGAGCCGGCTGCGGCCGAGCCTGCGCGCGAGCTTCCCGGCGTCTCGGCCGGCTGACGACGACGAAACAGGACGGCAGGCCCGGTTTTGACGGCGCATCAGATTTTCCAGCGTGACGACCTCTGGCGGGGCGCCGTCCTGCGGCGCGAGCGTGAGCTCGCGGCGGGACTTGCTTTCGCGGGACTTGCTTTCATGGGCGCGCGCCCCAGATGCGACGTGGGAGCGACGCCTCCGGCGCCGCCACAATGGAGCCTGTCGACGTTTTGGCCATGACGAGCGACATGCGCGATATCGCCCTCGTCACTGGCGCGAGCGGTTTCATCGGAGGAGCGGTCGCCGGCCTGCTGCACGAGCAGGGCTTTCGCGTGCGCGCTTTCGTCCGGCCGACGAGCCCGCGCGCCAATCTCCGCCCGCAATATGAGATTTTCGAAGGCGATGTGACCGATCGCGAGAGCCTGCGCGCCGCGCTCTCCGGCGTGCGCTACCTCTTCCATGTCGCCGCCGACTATCGCCTCTGGGCGCCCGATCCCGCTGTCGTCATGCGCACCAATCTCGAGGGAACGCGCATCGTCATGGAGGAGGCGCTGCGCGCCGGCGTCGAGCGAATCGTCCATACCAGCAGCGTCGCGACGCTCGCGCCCGACGCCTCCGGCCTCTGCGACGAGACGCGCCGGCTCGCGGCCTGCGACCGCCTCGGCGCCTATAAGCGCAGCAAGCTCCTCTCGGAGCGGCTGGTCGAGGATATGGTGGAGCGGCTGCAGCTGCCGGCCATCATCGTGAATCCCTCCGCGCCGCTCGGCCCGGGCGACGTCCGCCCGACGCCGACCGGCCGCATCGTCCTCGAGGCGATGCGCGGCAATATGCCGGCCTATGTCGACACTGGCCTCGCCGTGGTGCATGTGGCCGATGTCGCCGCCGGCCATCTCGCCGCTCTGCGCCAGGGACGAATTGGCGAGCGCTATATTCTCGGCGGCGAGAATGTCGAGCTCTCCGAGCTGCTCGCCGAGGTGGCGAGGCTCGTCGGCGGCCGTCCGCCGCTCATGCGCCTGCCGCGCTGGCCGCTGCTGCCGCTGGCGCACGCCAATGAGGCGTTGGCGCGGCTCACCGGCCGCGAGCCTTTCCTCAATGTCGAGAGCCTGCGTCTCTCGGCGACGACCATGTTCTTCGACGATTCCAAGGCGCGCCGCGAGCTCGGCTACTGCTCGCGCCCCTATCGGCAGGCCCTCGCCGACGCCGTGGAATGGTTCGGCGCCCGCGCCGCCGAGACGCGGCAGGCGCCGCGCGACGCACGCCGCGCGCCGGACGGAGCGCCGGGCGAATAGCGTCGGCGCCCTTGTAGCGTCAGCGCCCTTGCGCGCGGCCGCGCGACGAGGCAATTCTCCGCGCGTGGCTGGGTTTTCTCAAGACGAGCGTCGGATGATCATCGATCGGCGTCCGCCCGCGCGCGGCGCGGGACGGCGCTTGCTCTTTCTCATGCGTTTCGCCGCATCGGCGGCGGCGCTCTCAATTCCCGAGGCGGCTTTCGCGCAGGCGGCTCCCGGCTTCAATCTCTGCGTGCAGCCGGGCGCGCCCCCTTGCGTCTTCATGCCCGGCCGGGCGGCGGAGGCCTGCGGGGCCGAGGTCGAGGCCTATATCGCCTCCGTGTTCCATTATCGCGAATGTCTCTCCAAGGAGAGCGAGCGCGTGATTCGCGAATCGAACGACGTCATCGACCATTGGCGATGCCGGGAGCGCGGCGAGCGGTGCCGCAAATGAAGCGGCCCGTGGTCTATGACGTCACGCGGCTCGTCACGCGCGCGCTCAATCCGACGCCCAATGGCATAGATCGGGTCGATTTCGCCCTGGCGCGGCATTTTCTCTCGGGCGAGGGCGGCGTCGCGCTGGCCGCGGCGGCGCTCGGGCCGCGGCTCGCCTCCGCCGAGGCGGGGCTGCGCACGCTCATCGACATAGAGACCTATTGGAACGAGCTTCGCGATTCCTCCACGGACGACGGCGCCTCCACGGACGAGATGTACGAGCGTGTGGTCGCCTCGCTCGGCGCGACGCCGCAGGAGCCGCGGGCGCCGAGGGTGGCGCGTCGCGATTGGGCGATCGTTCGAGAGAATTGGCGCGCCATGCGGCGCTGGGCTCTGCGTCTCGGGCGGCCGCCGTCGGAGGCGCCGGCGGGCGCCGTGTTCTTCAATGCGAGCCAGTTTCCCGTGCATAAGGAATGGCATTTGCGCTGGCTCGACGCGCGGCCGGACGTGAAGCCCGTCTTCTTCGTCTATGATCTCCTGCCGCTGGACGCGCCCGAATTCTTCCGTCCGGCCGAGCGCGACAAGCATCGTCTGGTCATGGGCAATATCGTGCGGCGGGCGGCGGGGGTCGTCGTCGCATCGGCTTCGGTCGCGCGCCGGGTCGCGGACTATGCGAAAGAGAAGGGCAGGGGCGATCTGCCGGTCTGCGTCGCCGGCCTGCCGGCGGCGCCCGCCTTCGAGCGCGAGGCGGTCGCCGATCCGCGGCTCGCCGACACGCCTTATTTCGTCTTCTGCAGCACGATCGAGCCGCGCAAGAATCATATGCTTCTGCTCGACGTCTGGCGCGAGCTGGCCGAGCGCGAGGGCGCAGGCGCGCCCAAGCTCGTCCTCGTCGGCAAGCGCGGCTGGCACAATGAGAATGTGCTCCGCATGCTGGAGCGCTGCGCGGCCCTGCGCCCGCATGTGGTGGAGGCCTCCGGCCTGTCGACGCCGGCGATGCGGCGGCTGCTGGCCGGCGCTCGCGCCGCGCTCGCGCCCTCCTTCGCGGAAGGATTCGGGCTCCCCATCGCCGAGGCCGCGGCCTGCGGCGCCCCGATCATCGCCTCCGACATAGAGATTTTTCGCGAGATCGCCGACGACACGCTCGACTATATCGATCCGCTCGACGGCCTCGGCTGGCGCGACGCGATCCTCGACTATAGCGCCCCCGATTCGCCGCGCCGCGCCGCGGCTTCGCGGCGGATCGCAGGGTTCCCGCGCCGCGACGCCGCTTCTTTTTTCGAGACGATCGACGAATTCCTCCGCGCTTTGTGAACGCGCCCGTTTCCGCGGCGCGGCGCGCCTTGCCGGAGCGGCGGCGGTTTCCTATTAAGGTCGAACAAAGGCTCACCAGCGAAAGAGAGGCGTCGATGACGGACCCTTCGAGCCCGCCGAAATGGAAGCGGGTCGTCGTCAAGCTCTCGGGCGAGGCGCTGATGGGCGACGCCCCGCATGGCCTGCACGCGCCGACATTGGAGCGCATCGCCAAGGATCTCGCCGCCTCCGCCGCGCTCGGCGTGCAGATCGCGGTCGTCGTCGGCGGCGGCAATTTCTTTCGCGGCATTCAAGGCGCCGACAAGGGCATAGAGCGCGCTCGCGCCGATTCGATCGGCATGCTGGCGACGGTGATGAACGGGCTCGCGCTCGAGCAGGCGATAGAAGCGCAGGGCCGCCAGGCGCGCGCGCTCTCGGCCGTGCCCATGCCCTCGCTCTGCGAATCCTATTCGCGGCGGGCGGCGCTGCATCATCTCGACAAGGGCCGCGTCGTCATCGCCGCCGGCGGCACGGGCCTGCCTTTCTTCACCACCGACACGCCCGCCGTGGTGCGCGCCGCCGAGCTTTCGGCCGACGCCGTGCTGAAGGCGACTCAGGTCGACGGCGTCTATACCGCCGATCCCAAGCGCGACCCTTCGGCGCGGCGCTATGAGCAGCTGACTCATGACGAGGCCATCGCCAAAAGCCTCGCCGTGATGGACACCGCAGCCTTCGCTCTTGCCCGCGAGAACAAGATTCCCATAATCGTCTTCTCCATCGCCGAGGCGGGCGCGATCCGCGCGGTGCTGGAAGGAAGAGGGCGGGCCACCCATGTCGTTCCTTAGCGGACGAGCGCCTTCTGGATGCGGCGGCGATTTCCGCCTCGGCGGATTATGTTCTATGAAACGCTCCGACCCTGAGCCGGCGCGGCCCGCTCGTTCGAACCGAAGACATCACGAATAGGCAAAGTTTCCTATGGCTCAGACTTTCGATCTGCCCGAACTGAAACGCCGCATGCAGGGCGCGCTGGCGACCCTCAAGCACGAGCTCGGCGGGCTTCGCACCGGACGCGCCTCGGCGAGCCTGCTGGAGCCGATCCATGTCGAGGCCTATGGCCAGGCGACTCCGCTCAATCAGGTGGCGACGATCAGCGTGCCGGAGTCGCGCATGCTGGCCGTGCAGGTGTGGGACAAGGGCCTCGTCGGCGCCGTCGACAAGGCGATTCGCGATTCCAATCTCGGGCTCTCGCCGACCATCGAGGGTCAGGTGCTGCGCATTCGCACGCCGGAGCTCAACGAGCAGCGCCGCAAGGAGCTGGTGAAGGTCGCGCACAAATATGCCGAGGATGCGCGGGTCTCGGTGCGCCACGTTCGGCGCGACGGCATCGATATATTGAAGAAGCTGCTGAAAGATCACGCTCTTCCCGAGGACGACTCCAAGCGTCACGAGGCCGAGGTGCAGAAGGCGACCGACGAGTCGGTGCGCGAGATCGACACCATGCTCGCGCAAAAAGAAAAAGAGATCATGCAAGTTTGATTTGTCTTTTCGATTTTCACGAGACGCCGGCCGGTCCGGCCCGAGCTCTCGAGTATGGCGCGGAACAAAAAAAATGGGAGATGGTGGAATA
This sequence comes from Methylosinus sp. LW4, assembly GCF_000379125.1. NCBI lineage: Bacteria > Pseudomonadati > Pseudomonadota > Alphaproteobacteria > Hyphomicrobiales > Methylocystaceae > Methylosinus > Methylosinus sp. LW4. Next base: position 963,152 of record NZ_KB900626.1, read on the forward strand.
TTGGAGCTGGGAGCGCCGGCCTTGGCGCCGAGATCCGGGCCGCGTCATGTCGCTTTGATCATGGACGGCAACGGCCGCTGGGCGGCCGCGCGAGGCCTGCCGCGATTCGAGGGTCATAGGCGTGGCGTCGACGCTCTGCGCAAGACCGTGCGCGCGGCGATCGAGCTCGGAGTGGATTATCTGACGGTCTATTCCTTTTCTGTGGAAAATTGGTCGCGTCCGCCCGAGGAGGTGCAGAGCCTGCTCGCGCTGCTGCATCGGTTCATCCGCAACGACCTCGCCGAGCTGCAAGGCAATAATGTTCGCGTGAAGGTCATCGGCGCGCGCGCGGATCTCTCGGCCGAGATCGCCGGGCTGCTGCGCGAGGCCGAGCAGATGACCGCCGCCAACACTGGTCTCACCCTCGTCGTCGCCTTCAATTATGGCGCGCGGCAGGAGATCGCCGCCGCGGCGCGCGCGCTCGCGGAGGAGGTCGCCGCCGGCCGTCTGCGTCCGCAGGACATAGACGCCGAGGCGATCGCCCGACGTCTCGACACGGCCGATATTCCCGATCCCGATCTCATCATCCGCACCAGCGGCGAGCAGCGCCTGTCCAATTTCATGCTGTGGCAGGCCGCCTATGCGGAGCTGCTGTTCGTGCCGGTCCATTGGCCGGACTTCAGCCGGGCGGATTTCGAGGCGGCGATCGACGAATATGCGCAGCGCGATCGGCGTTTCGGCGGGCTGGCGCCGGTCGATCGCAGAGCGAAGACCGCTTCATGAGCGAATCTTTCGAGCCGCCCGCCGCCAAAGCCGGCGCGAGGGGCGGTCAATTCTCCGATCTCGGTCCCCGCATCGGCTCGGCGGCGGCGCTGATCGCGACCGCGGTCGTCGCGCTCTATGTCGGCGGCGACGCTTTCGCGCTGTTCTGGCTGCTCGCCGGCTTCGCCGTCTCCTGGGAGTGGCAGAGCATCGTCGGCGGCAAGATGGCGCTCGCGCGCTTCGCGCTCGGCGGCGCCTCTCTCGCCGGGGCGACGGCCTTCGCCGCCCATGGCGGCGGCCCGGCCGCGCTGGTCTCGCTCGTCTTCTTCTCGGCGATTCTCGCAATTCTCGCCGGGCCCGGCCGCCGGCTGTGGGCGCCGGCCGGCCTGCTCTACGCTGGCTCCTTGATCGTCTCCACCAATGTGCTGCGCCATTCGTCCGATTATGGCGCGCTCTCCATCGCCTGGCTGTTCGCCGTGGTCTGGGGCACGGATGTGATGGCCTATTTCGGCGGCCGCCTGATCGGCGGGCCGAAGCTATGGCCGCGCGTCTCGCCGGGCAAGACCTGGTCGGGAACGCTGGTCGGCGTCGCCAGCGGCGCGCTGGCGGGCGTCGGCGTCGTCTATCTCAGCCGCTGGAGCGCGGCGGCGACCCTGCCTTTGTTTTTCGTCGGCATTGTCGCGGCGGCGCTGGCCCAGGCGGGCGATCTTTTCGAATCCTGGATCAAGCGACGCTTCGGCGTGAAGGATTCGAGCCGGCTCATCCCCGGCCATGGCGGCGTGATGGATCGCGTCGACGGCTTCATCTTCGCCAGCGCCTTCGCGGCCATGCTCGGCGGTTTGCGCGGTCAGGAGTCCCTGGCCGCCGGCATCTTCATCTGGTAGGCGGCGTCACATGGCGACAGGGACAGGATCGGATCAGCTCGGGACGGGGTCGCGCGGCCGGCCGCCGAAGCGAATCGCGCTGCTCGGCGCGACCGGATCGATCGGTCGCTCCACCGTCGATCTGCTGCTGCGCAACCCGGAAGCCTATTCCGTCGCGGCCATCGCCGGCGGGCGCGACCACGCCGCTCTGGCGCGGACGGCGCTGGCGGTGAAGGCCGAATTCGTCGCCATTCGCGACGAGGACGGCTATGCGGCGCTGAAGGAGGCGCTCTCCGGCACCAATATTCAGGTCGCCGCCGGACGCGAGGCGGTGATCGAGGCCGCGACGCGCGAGGCCGATCTCGTCGTGTCGGCCATCGTCGGCGCCGCCGGGGTCGAGCCGACTCATGCGGCGCTGGAGCTCGGCCGCGTCGTCGCCCTCGCCAACAAGGAATGCCTCGTCTGCGCCGGCGGGCCCTTCATGCGCACGGCGCAGCAGAAAAAGGCGCGGCTGCTGCCCATCGACAGCGAGCATAACGCCATTTTCCAGGCGCTCGGGGGCGAGGACGTCTCGCGAATCGAGAAAATGACCATCACCGCCTCCGGCGGCCCGTTCCGCACCTGGACCAGGGAGGCGATCGAGGCCGCGACGGTGGAGCAGGCGCTCAACCATCCCAATTGGGCGATGGGGCCGAAAAACACGATCGATTCGGCCAGCCTGATGAACAAGGGCCTCGAGCTGATCGAGGCGCATCATATTTTCGCCGTGCCGGCGGAAAAGCTCGATGTCGTCGTGCATCCGCAATCCATCGTGCATGGGCTCGTCAGCTTCACCGACGGCTCGGTCACGGCCGGGCTCGCCCGCCCGGACATGCGCGTGCCGATCGCCCATTGCCTGGCCTATCCCGAGCGAATCGAGACGCCGGCGCCGCGGCTCGATCTCGTCGCCCTCGGCGCGCTCACTTTCGAGAAGCCCGATCTCGACCGTTTTCCGGCGCTCGGCCTCGCGCTCGACGCGCTGCGCGAGGGGGGCGCCTTGCCGACAGTGCTCAACGCCGCCAATGAGATCGCGGTCGAGGCCTTCCTTTCCGGCCGCATCGGCTTCTCGGGAATCGCCCGCGAGGTCGAGAAGGCGCTGGAGGCCGCGCTCAAGGACGGCACGGCGCGGGAGCCGGCGAGCGTTGAGGACGCCCTCGATATTGACCATATTGTCAGAGAAAGATCGCGCGGCGCCTTGGCGATGAACCAGGCTTCGGGCATGTTAACGCTTCAGTAACCAAGAGAGCGAGGCCGCGTGGCGGACTCTTGGTGCGTTGCGTTTGCCGGGAGTATCGCTTTGCTGGACTTGCTCATGACGATCCTCATCTATGTCGTCCCCTTCGTCTTCGTGCTGACGATGGTGGTGTTCTTCCACGAGCTCGGCCATTTCCTCGTCGGCCGCTGGTGCGGGGTCAAGATCGACGCTTTCTCGATCGGCTTCGGGCCGGAGCTCTGGGCCTTCCACGACCGCTATGGCACGCGCTGGCGCGTGGCGGCGATCCCGCTCGGCGGCTATGTGAAGTTCCACGGCGACGCCAATGGCGCCAGCGTGCCCGATCCCGAGCGCATCGAAGCCATGCCGGAGGAGGAGCGCAAGGTCACCTTCTTCGGCCAGCCGGTGTGGAAGCGCGCCGCCATAGTGGTGGCGGGGCCGCTCGCCAATTTCGTGCTGGCGATCGTCATCTTCACCCTTCTCTACGCCTCCTTCGGCCGCAATATCCTGCTGCCCAAGGTCGCCGCCGTGCAGGCGGGCGGCGCGGCCGAGCAGGCCGGCTTCCAGACGGGCGATCTCGTCCTCACCATAGACGGCGAGCCGATCGACAGCTTCGGCAAGATGCAGGAGATCGTCTCGGCTTCGACCGGCAAGCCGCTCAGCATCGTCGTGCGCCGCGGCGGCGAGGATGTGCCGCTGCAGGCGACCCCGCAATTGCGCGAGATCGAGACCGCGCTGGGCAAGACCAAGATCGGCATGATCGGCCTGCAGGCGAGCTCCGACCCCGCCGACCAGCGCGAGGAGCGTTTCGGCGTCGGCCAGTCCTTCGTTCTCGCGGTCAATGAGACCTGGACGATCATCGGCCGCACCGCCTCCTATCTCGGCGGACTCGTCGTCGGCCGTGAGGCGACCGACCAATTGTCCGGCCCGATCGGCATTGCGCAGGTCTCCGGCCAAATGGCCAAGGCGATCGACAAGGTGGGCGTCGGGCCGCTGTTCAATCTCATCGCGATCCTGTCGATCTCGATCGGCCTGCTCAATCTGGCGCCGGTGCCGCTCCTCGACGGCGGACATCTGCTCTTCTATCTGATCGAGGCGGCGCGCGGCCGCGCGCTCGCGGAACGTACGCAAGAATACGCGTTCCGAGTCGGGCTCGCCATGGTCTGCACCTTGATGGTGTTCTCCACCTACAATGACCTCGCCAGGTTGTTGCGCCGCGTCACCGGCGCAGGGGTCGACTGACCGGCTTCGTGTCTCGTTCTTTTCTTCCCACTGAAATTCGGGGCGAAAAGGCAGGGACCGGCGGTTATGACCGCTTTTCGCCATCATTCTGGGGAGGATCGCCTCATGGGACTCGCGGCCGGCGCCGCGGGTTCCCGACGTTAACGCGACGCTGACCATAAAAAGTGGCTTCGCGGCGATGGGCCGGGCAAAACGGGGAAACTCGCGGCGTTCGGCATTTGCAGTAAACGGTAAACCTTGTAGAAGGTGAACATCGGATCGGACGGCGTGCGGTAGCGTGCGTGCGTTGTCCCAGTTCGTGAGCCGCGCCGCTTTCGGCGGGCGACGGCGCGACGAGGACTTAGGATTGACAATGCGGTCCATCGAGGCTTTTCGGAATCGTTCCTATCTCTTGGCAGCCGTGGTATCGGCGGTCCTCGGCTTCTCTCTTCCTTCCTTTGCTCAGGATATCGTCGTCGTCGGCAACGCCCGCGGCGATTCCGACGTGATCCGCTCCTATTTCTCCGGCACCAGCCCGGAGGAGATCGAGAAGGGGCTCGAAGCGCTGCGCAACAGCGGCCGCTTCGCCAATGTGAGCGCCAGCCGCGAGAAGGGACGCGTGGTCATCCATGTGTCGGAGACCAATCTCATCAACCGCGTCGTCTTCGAGGGCAACAGCAAGGTCAAGACCGACACGCTGACCTCGGAAGTGCGCACGCGCGCGCATGGCTCCTTCAATCAGACCGTCGTGCAGCAGGACATCGCGCGCCTGCTCGAGATCTACAAGCGCTCCGGCCGCGCCGCCGCCAAGATCACCTATCGCACCGTGCAGCTGCCCAATGGCCGCATCGATGTGGTGTTCACGGTGGAGGAGGGCGACAAGACCGGCGTCAAGGAGATCAAATTCGTCGGCAACACCGTCTACTCGACCGGCCGTCTCGTCGATCTGATGGAAACGACGGAGATGAACTTCCTGTCGTTCATCAAGACGAGCGACGTCTATGATCCCGACCGCATCGCCTCCGATCTCGAATTGGTGCGCCGCTTCTATCTGAAGAACGGCTACGCCGACTTCCACGTCGTCAGCTCCGACGCCGTGTTCGATCCGGGCCAGGGCGGCTATGTCATCACGGTCGTGGTGGAGGAGGGGCCGCAGTATCGCGTCTCCAACGTCGATGTCGAATCGCATCTGCCCGATATCGATCCGGCCTCTCTGCAGCCCTATCTGCGTCTTTCCGCCGGCGACGTCTATAATGGCGACGCGGTGGAGAAGACGGTCGAATCGCTGACCCGCGAGATCGCCAAGAAGGGCTACGCCTTCTCGCAGGCGCGCCCGCGCGGCGAGCGCAATCCCGCCGCTCAGACGGTGGCGATCCGCTTCGTCGTCGACGAAGGTCCGCGCGTCTATATCGAGCGCATCAATATTCGCGGCAACACGCGCACGCGCGACTATGTCATTCGCCGCGAGTTCGAGATCGGCGAAGGCGACGCCTATAATCGCGTGCTGGTCGATCGCGCGGAGCGCCGCCTCAACGGCCTCGGCTTCTTCAAGAAGGTCCGCGTCACCAACGAGCCGGGCTCGGCCGCCGATCGTGTCATCGTCAATGTGGACGTCGAGGATCAGGCGACCGGCAATTTCGGCGTGTCGGGCGGCTATTCGACGACGGAAGGCTTCATCGGCGAAGTCTCGGTGTCGGAGAGCAACTTCCTCGGCCGCGGCCAGGCGACGCGCCTCTCGGTGCAGGCCGGCCAGCGCGCCCGCGGCGTGTCGTTCAGCTTCACCGAGCCTTACTTCCTCGATCAGCGCTTCTCGGCGGGCTTCGATCTCTTCGCGAAGAAGTCGGACGCCTACAACTACTCCTACTATTCAACCACCTCGATCGGCGGCACGCTGCGCTTCGGCGTGCCGATCACCGAGGAGATCAGCTTCTCGCCGCGTTATTCGATCTACAACACGACGATCTCCATCCCCAACGACAGCAACCGGCCCTACAACGACTGTCAGACGCCGCTGCCGGGATATACGCCGGGCTTCGGCTATATCTTCGCGCCGACGCCGGCCGATCTCAACATTCTCTATAACTGTCAGTCGAATGGCGAGGCCTCGCTGGCCATCAAGGAATCGCAGGGATCGCGGCTCACCTCGCTCATCGGCTACACGCTGTCGTACAATTCGCTCGACAATTTCCGCAATCCGAAGAACGGCATCCATTCGCAGCTGTCGCAGGATATCGCCGGCCTCGGCGGAAACAGCCGCTACGTGCGCACGACCGGCGACCTCCGCTACTTCCACGAGATTCCCTATGTGGATGACGTGGTCGGCATCGCGCGCGTGCAGGGCGGCAATATGTTCGCGCTCGGCGACTATCAGTTCCGGGTGATGGACAATTTCAACCTCGGCCCGACTCTGGTGCGCGGCTTCGCGCCGGGCGGCCTCGGCCCGCGCGACATCTCCAACTGGACCAGCTCGCGCGGCAACTCACTCGGCGGCACCAATTACATCGGCGGCTCGCTCGAGGTGCAGTTCCCCATCTGGGGTCTGCCGAAGGACATCGGCCTGCGCGGCGCGCTCTTCGCCGACGCCGGCACGCTCTGGGGCTACAAGGGCGCGACGAACTTCAGCAGCAAGCTCTATGGCGTCACTCTGCCCTGCGTGTATCCCTACTCGGCGCCGACCTACGGCCAGGGCACTTGTATCGTCGTCTCGGGCGACGCCGCGCAGATCCGCTCCTCGGTCGGCGCTTCGGCGCTGTGGCAATCGCCGCTCGGGCCGATCCGCTTCGACTATGCGGTGGTGCTGTCCAAGGCCTATGGCGACATCACGCAGCGCTTCCGCTTCTCCGGCGGCACCAATTTCTAAAGGCGACGCGCTGGCGCGTCGCCGACACAGCGTCTAGAATTTGCGATCCCCGAGCGGCGAGACCCGCCTCTCGGGGATCGTTTTCGTAGAGGGCGCCGCAATGGCCTCGGGCCGGCCGGCGTTCTCCTTGCGTTTTTCGTCCCGGCCGCGGCCGGGCGCGACGAGGAGGAGCGCGGCATGGGCGCCGCTGGATTTTTCCGCCTCGACCGGCCGCTGACGGCGGCGGAGGTCGCCGAGATCGCGGGCGCGCGCCTCCCCGAGGCCGCCGCGGCCGCCGAGGACGTCATCATCGGCGTCGCGCCGCTCGATCTGGCGCGACCGGGCGAGCTCGCCTTTTATGACCGTCGACGTTATGCGCAGGCGCTCCGCCTCTGCCGCGCCACCGCCTGCCTGCTGCGCGCGCGCGATCTCGATTCGCTGCCGAGTGGCGTCATTCCGCTGGTGACGCCCGAGCCCCACAAGGCCATGGCGAGGGTGATGGCGCGGCTGTTTCCCGATTCGCTGCGGCCGCAGTCGCTATTTTCCGCGAGCGGCGTCTCGCCCGGCGCGATCATCCACCCGACAGCGCGGCTGGAGCCGGGCGTCTTAGTCGATCCTGGCGCCGTCGTCGGCCCGCGCGCGGAGATCGGCTCGGGCAGCGTCATCGGCCCGCAAGCCGTGATCGGCCCGGATGTCCGCATCGGGCGCGACTGCTCCATCGGCGCCAATGTCAGCGTCGTCTGCGCGCTCATCGGCGACCGCGTCATCCTTCATCCGGGCGCGCGGCTCGGCCAGGACGGCTTCGGCTTCGCGCTGTCGACGGAAGGGCATGTGAAGGCGCCGCAGATCGGTCGCGTCATTGTGCAGGACGATGTGGAGATCGGCGCCAATACGACGATCGACCGCGGCGCGACGCGCGACACCATCATCGGGGAGGGGACCAAGATCGACAATCTGGTCCAGATCGGCCACAACGTCGTCATCGGCCGCGGCTGCGTCATCGTCGCGCAATCGGGACTCGCCGGCTCTTGCGAGCTCGGCGATTTCGTCGCTCTGGGCGGCCAATCGGCGATCGGCGGCCATATCACCATTGGCGAAGGCGCGCAGATTGCCGCCAAATCCGGCGTGACCCGTGACGTGCCGGCCGGCGCGCGCTGGAGCGGCGCGCCCGCGCGCCCCGTGCGGCGCCATTTGCGCGGCGAGCTTCTGCTCGATCGCCAATCTCGCCGCGAGGCGAGGTAAACCGGCGCCGGACGCCGGGTGAACGAGAGACGGGCCAGCGGCGGAGAGACGCGTGGGACCCGGAGGGGGAGGAAAAAGAAAATGAGCGAAGAAACAACGGCCGACGCGCCGGAAACCCTCGGCGTCCATCAGATATTGGAGCTGCTGCCGCACCGTTATCCGTTTCTGCTGGTCGATCGCATCATCGATATCCGCGGCGACGAGAGTGGCGTCGGACTGAAGAACGTCACCTTCAACGAGCCGCAGTTTCAGGGCCATTTCCCCGAAAATCCGGTGTTTCCGGGCGTGCTGATGGTGGAGGCCATGGCGCAGACGGCGGGCGCGATCGCCGCCCACATGCTGCCGAAGGGCTCGAATCGTAAGGTTTTCTTCACGACGATCGACAAGGCGAAATTCCGTCGCCCCGTCACGCCCGGCGACCGTCTCGAGTTCCACGTCGTCAAAAAGGCGCGCAAGCGCGACATTTATTGGTACGCCTGCCGGGCGCTGGTCGATGGCGTGCTGGTCTGCGAGGCGGAGCTGAGCGTGATGATCGGCGCCTGAGCGCCGCCGCATCGCCCGGACGGGGCCAATGACCGCGAGCGCGCGCATCCATCCTTCCGCTGTCGTCGAGGCGGGCGCGCGCCTCGGCGAGGGCGTCGTCATCGGGCCATTCTGCCATATCGGCGCCGAGGTCGAGCTCGGCGCCGGCGCGCGTCTCCTCTCGCATGTCGTCTTGACCGGGCGAACGCGCATCGGCCCGGAGGCGGAAATCCATCCTTTCGCCGCGCTCGGCGCCGCGGCGCAGGATTTGAAATCCCGCGGCCTGCCGGGCGCGCTCGTCATCGGCCGCGGCTGCCTCGCGCGCGAGGGCGTCACCATCAACGCGGGGACGCCGGCGGGCGGCGGAGAGACGCGTATCGGCGACGATTGCGCCTTTCTCGCCTATTCCCATGTCGGTCACGATTGCGCGATCGGCGATGGCGTGGTGCTCTCCAATAATGTGCTGCTCGGCGGCCATGTCCGCATCGGCGATCATGCGGCGATCGGCGGCGCGACGGTCGTGCATCAGCGCGTGCGCATCGGCGCGCATAGCTTCGTCGCGGGCCTCTCGGGCCTCGAGGGCGATCTCATTCCCTTCGGCCTCGCGGGCGGCAATCGCGCGCATTTGTTCGGCCTCAATCTCGTCGGCCTGCGCCGGCGCGGCTTTTCCGACGCGCGCCTCGCTGTTTTGCGCGAGGCGTTTCGCTGCTTGTTCCCGCAGGAGACGGGCGCCGATGTGCTGGCCGCGCGCGTCGAATCTGTCGCTGCGGATTTCGCCGGCGCCGAGGATGTGGAGGCGTTGATCGCCTTTCTGCGCGCCGAGCGGGAGCGGCCGCTCTGCGTGCCGCGTCCGGCGCGGAGCTAGGGCGGTGGCGAGGCCCGGCCATGTGTTTCTCGTCGCGGGCGAGGCCTCCGGCGATCTCCTCGGCGCGCTGCTGATGCGCGCGCTGCGGGCCGAGCGGCCGGAGATTCGCTTCTCCGGCGTCGGCGGCGAGGCGATGGCGCGCGAAGGGCTCGCGAGCCTGTTTCCCCTAGGCGATATCGCCGTCATGGGCCTCGTTCCCGTGCTGCGGCTCCTGCCGACGCTGCTCGAGCGCATAGACCGAACGGCGCGCGCGGCCGTGGAGACGCAGCCCGATTGCCTCGTGCTCATCGATGCGCCGGATTTCACCCATCGCGTGGCGCGGCGGGTGCGGCGCGCGCGGCCGGAACTGCCGATCCTCGATTATGTGAGCCCGACGGTCTGGGCCTGGCGGCCTGGACGGGCGCGGGCGATGCGCGCCTATATCGACGAGGTGCTGGCTCTGCTACCCTTCGAGCCGGCGGCGCATCGGCGGCTCGGCGGCCCGGCCTGCGTCCATGTGGGCCATCCGCTGCTCGATTGCCTCGACGCGCTGACGCCATCGGCCGCCGAGCTGGCGGCGCGCGAGATGGAGAGGCCGCTGCTGCTCGTCCTGCCGGGCTCGCGCCGCGCCGAGGTGGCGCGGCTCATGCCGGCTTTCGGCGAGACAGTGGCGGCGCTCGCCGCGCGATGCGGGCCGTTGGATGTGGCCCTCCCTGTCGTGCCCCATGTCGCCGAAGACATCGAAGCGCGCCTCGCCGGCTGGCCGCTGCGGCCCCGGCTTCTCTCGCAAGAGGAGAAGCCGGCGGCTTTCCGCCGGGCGCGCGCGGCGCTCGTCGCCTCGGGCGTGGCGACCTTGGAGCTGGCGCTCGCCGGCGTTCCCATGGTCGTCGCCTATAAGGTCGCGCCGATCGAATGGCCGCTGCGCGCGCTCATCAGCGTCGACAGCATAGTGCTGCCCAATCTCGTGCTCGGCGAGCGGATCATTCCCGAATTTTTGCAGAAGCGGGCGGAGCCCGAGGCGCTCGCGGCGGCGCTGGGGCCGCTCCTGCGCGGCGGCGCCGAGCGCGCGGCGCAAGCGAGCGGCCTCGTGCGCGTGCGCGAGCGCATGCTGGTGGATGGGCGCAGCCCCAGCGCGCGCGCCGCCGAGCGTGTGCTCTTAAGGCTGGACGGCGCGAGCAAATAGGGGAGGCCGCGCTTCCGGACGCGTGACCTCCCCGCGATATGTAAAAAACGTAACCAACAGCAACAACGCTCGAGGCTTAGCCCGGCTTCACCTTCGCCGCATCCCCCATTTGGGAGAGGTCGCGCAAAATTCGGCGAGCAGAGCCTTCATCCTGGTCGGCTCACGTCTCGCTCTATTCTTGACGCTTGCCGCCGCTGTCGGCCAGCTCATTGGAAAAATATTCTCCAGTCGATTTGAACAGATGACAGGCGCTCTCGTCGAGACGGAAGGTGAAAGCGACGCAGGCGTCCTCCTCGCGGCAGGCCGCCTCGCAGGCGTCGGGACCTTCGGCGGAGGCCGTCTTATAGCCGGCGCCGGGGAAGGCCTTGGACGGGTAGCGCTCCATGGCGAGCGCGCCGGAGGGCGCGCGCGGAATGCGAATGTCCTCGCGCAGGCCGCTGGTCATGCGCGGATTGAGCGCGAAAGCGACGGCCGCGGATTTGAGGCGGCAGGTGCGATTCCAGCGATCGAAGGCATAGGCCCGGCAATCGGCGCGGCCGCGGCAGGCGGCGACGCAGGCGGGCTGATCGAGCTTGCGCAGAGTGGCGAGCGTCGGCCCCGTGAGGTCGCGATTGTCGAAGCCGCGAAAGGCCGTCGGCTTTTGCGGGCCGATGACGGCGGGCGGAAGCCGCTCCGGCTCCTCCTCCGGCGCGAGCGCTGTCGTCGCCTCCGGCGCTGGCGTCTCCGCTCGCGGCGCGATCTGAGTCGCAGCGGAGATCGCCTCTTTCGCCGGCGGCTCGGACGGCGCTAGCGCGATAGGCGCCGGGCTGCTCGGCGGGAAGGGGGATATCTTCGCGCGCGCGAGCTCGGGATCGGCGTCGATCGCGCGCGCGATCACATAGGCCTTGTCCTCGCGCAGCAGCGCCGCGAGCGCCTCCTCGCGCGCCCGGCTCGCCGCGAGATCGCCGAGCGTCGCGCGGGCGCGCGTCTCCAGCTCGCTCGCGGAAGCATCGAGATGCGCGAGCGCAGCGCGCAGCTCGGGCGGCGCAGCCTCGGAACGCCGCGCCCATTGCGCGCCGCCGATGAGGGCGGCGAAAAGGACGAGCGCTGTGACGAGAAGGGCGCGCCCTCGGCGGCGCGGCGGCGGCGGCGCGGCTGCGATGGCGGCGGCCGTTTCCGCCGCTCGCTGCGCCGCGCGCCGCTGCGCCTCGGCGAGGCGCTCCTCCAATCGCTGAATATGGCGGGCGCCTTCGTCGAGACGCTGCTCCAGCTCCTGCGATCGCGCATCGGCTTCCGGGCTCGCGCTCGCGGCGCTCGGCGGCTCCAGCCGCCGCGCGCCGCGCTCCAGCCAGATCTCGAACAGAGTGGAGAGGTTCGGCTTGGGCGAGGAAATTCCGCGCCGCTCGCGATCGAGCCAGGCGTCGAAATCGCGGGCGAAAGCGGCGAGCACATTCTCGACCGTCGTCTGCTCGCGCGCGGCGCGCTGCTCGTAATGACGGCGCGCGTCGCGCAGCATCGTCGCGCATTCCTCGCGATATTGCGCCTCGACCTCGTCCCATGAACGTCGCGCGTCGGGAGCGCTCGCCTCGCGCCGCGCCACATCGTTCACAGCACCCATCGTCGTCTCCCGCTTCGTGCTCTCGGCCGCTGCGCGGTCGTTCGATCACGTTCGGTTTCTAATACGGATTTGCGGCGCTCGTCCAAATCATGCGCCGTCGTCGCGGCGGCGACGACGGAGTTCACGGGCGGTCCCTTGGGACACGGGGGATTTTGCCGCGGGCGGGGCGGGGGCGTTTCGCTCATGACGAATGATCCGATCATGGCGAATCGCGCGGGATGCGATTCGGCGATTCGCCGGGGCTGAAATCGATGATTGAAACGCAGCGACGAAAAGCACGCGCAGGGCGAAAAATGCTCGCGTGAATCGAGGGGCGGGCGTCGCCATTGGCGGCGACGAACATGTCGATTTCGAGTCGCGCGCCCGTGTCTGCGCAACCTACGGAGAGGCCGGCGCCGACCGCTCGACGATCACGCGCGCAGGACGGCGCGGCCGGAGCGAATGGCGGAGACGATGCGAACGACGATCTCCGAGCCCGTGCGGCGGCTGCGCGCGTCGAATTCCGTCGCTGCCTCGGGCGTCAATATATCGAGATAGGACTCGGCGACGCGCAGCTTCTCGCTCATCGTGGGATCGACATAGCCGAGCGCGAAAGAGAGCGCGGGCGTGCGCCCGGCGACGACGGTCGCATGATCGTCGGTGACGAGATGGCTCGCATGGAGCGAGCCGCCGATCTCGCAGCGGCCGGCGCTCGAGCTGTTGAAGACCGCGCCTTCCGCGCGCAGATCGCCGCGCACCACCACCTCGGCGCCGCCGAGCGTGACCGTGCGCGCTCTGAGATTGCCGCGCGCCAGCACGAAGGCCGCCGAGCCGTCGAAGGAATTGTCCATGAGATCGCCGTCGATCGTCACATCGCCATCGACGACGAGCCCTGCGATCTTGTCGCACCACATCCATTGATAGAGCTCTATGTCGCCGACATAGGCGAAATCGCCCGGGCAATAGGCGATGCGGAAAGTGGAGAGATCGAAGAGGCCGAGGCTGATCTCGCGATCGAAGCGCAGCTTCTGGCGCGCCTCCTCGAAAGAGAGCAATTCATAGGACCCCGTCTCGATCATTTCCGCCTCCTCGTTTGGTGAGGAGACAATGGCGGGAGCGGAACCGTAAATCTGTGCGTGAGCGCACAAGACGTTTCGGCCTTCGCATCTCGAGACGCGAAGGCCGGCATCAGCGTTCGGACGTCAGCGCTTCGACATCAGCGCTTCGACATGGGCAGATAGTCGCGCTGCTTCTCGCCCGTGTAGAGCTGGCGCGGGCGGCCGATCTTGGAGCCCGGATCCTCGATCATCTCCTTCCACTGGGCGATCCAGCCGACCGTGCGCGCCACAGCGAAGAGCACGGTGAACATCGTGGTCGGCAGGCCCATCGCCTTCAGCGTGATGCCGGAATAGAAGTCGATGTTCGGATAGAGCTTCTTCTCGATGAAATATTCGTCGTGCAGAGCGATGCGCTCCAGCTCGATCGCCACATCGAGGAGATCGTCCTTGACGCCGAGCTCGGCCAGCACCTCGCGCGTCGTGCGCTGCATGATCTTCGCGCGCGGGTCGTAGTTCTTGTAGACGCGATGGCCGAAGCCCATCAGGCGGAACGGGTCGTTTTTATCCTTGGCCTTGGCGATATAGATCGGAATGCGGTCCGGCGTGCCGATCTCGGCGAGCATCTTCAGCACCGCCTCATTGGCGCCGCCATGCGCCGGTCCCCACAGCGAGGCGATGCCCGCCGCGACGCATGCGAAGGGATTGGCGCCGGAGGAGCCGGCGAGGCGCACGGTGGAGGTGGAGGCGTTCTGCTCGTGGTCGGCATGCAGCATGAAGAAGCGGTCGAGCGCCCGCGACATCACCGGATTGACCTTATATTCCTCGCAAGGAACGGCGAAGCACATGCGCAGGAAGTTCGATGTATAGTCGAGATCGTTCTTCGGATAGACGAAGGGCTGGCCGATCGAATATTTATAGGCCATGGCCGCGAGCGTCGGCAGCTTCGCGATCATGCGCGTCGAGGCGACCATGCGCTCGACCGGATCGGCGATATTCGTCGAGTCGTGATAGAAGGCCGAGAGCGCGCCCACCGACGCGACCATGACCGCCATCGGATGCGCGTCGCGGCGGAAGCCCTGGAAGAAGCGCGCCATCTGCTCATGCACCATCGTATGGCGCGTGATGCGATAGTCGAAATCGGCCTTTTGCGTCGCCGTCGGCAATTCGCCGTAGAGCAGCAGATAGCAGGTCTCGAGAAAGTCGCCGTGCTCGGCGAGCTGGTCGATCGGATAGCCGCGATAGAGGAGAATGCCCTCATCGCCGTCGATATAGGTGATTTTCGACTCGCAGCTCGCCGTGGAGGTGAAGCCAGGGTCGTAGGTGAACATGCCCGTATCGCCGTAGAGCTTGCGGATGTCGGCGACGCTGGGGCCGATCGTTCCCTCCATGATCGGCAGGCTCACGGTTTTCTCGCCGGTGTGAAAGGACGCTTCTTTTTTCGTCATGGCCCCACCTTCTCGCGTTATCCGTGCAGTTTCGCGGTGCTTCGGCGAAACGCCGCAGCATATTTTACGCCACGCCCGAGTCGCGCTTCCCCCGCGGCTCGATTTCGCCAGCGAAAATCGTCCGAGCGCAGGCGCTTTCGCGCCATGGGCCGCCGCGCCCGCTCGATCGAACGTAAATCGCTTTAAATTCAAACCCTCCTGCGATTGGCCGGCGGAATTGCGTCGGTCGCCGCGCCGTTGCGGCGCATGCGCAGCGGGCAGGGGGAGGCAATGCGGCGCAGCAGAGGACCTCTTTGTGCGTTGCACAAACTATAGCATCCCGCGCCCGCGGTTCAAGCGAGTTGCGCCGCCTGGTCGCGCAGGCGGGCGAGGCTCTCTTCCTTGCCGAGGATGGCCAGCACGTCGAAAATGCCGGGGGAGGTGGTGCGCCCGGTGAGCGCGGCGCGCAATGGCTGCGCCAGATCGCCGAGCTTCACGCCTTGCGCCGCCGCCGTCTCGCGCACGATATTCTCGGTCGCGGCGGCGCTCCACTCCTCGAGCGCGGCCAGCTTTTCCGTCAGCGCGGCGAGATGCGCCTTCGCCGTCGGCGACAGCAGCGCGGCGGCCTTGGCGTCCAGCGCCAGCGGCCGCTCGGCGAAGAGGAAGCCCGATCCGTCGACCAGCTCATTGAGCGTCTTGGCGCGCGCCTTGAGGCCGGGCATGGCCGCGGCGAGCTGCGCCTTGCGCTTGTCGTCGAGCTTGGCGGCGAGCGCCGCGCCGCCCTCGAGATAAGGCAGAGTGGCGATCAGCGCCTCGAGCAGCTCGGAATCCTCGCTGCTGCGCAGATAATGGCCGTTCATATTCTCGAGCTTCACGAAATCGAAGCGCGCCGGCGAGCGATGAATGCTCTCGAGATCGAAAGCCTCGATCATCTCCGCGGTCGAGAAAAACTCGCGGTCGCCCTGGCTCCAGCCGAGGCGCAAAAGATAATTGCGCAGCGCCGCCGGCAGATAGCCCATGCCGCGATAGGCGTCCACGCCGAGCGCGCCATGGCGCTTCGACAGCTTGGCGCCGTCCGGCCCGTGAATGAGCGGAATATGGGCGAGCTTGGGAGCCTCCCATCCCAGCGCGTCATAGATGTGCTTTTGCCGCGCGGCGTTGGTGAGATGATCGTCGCCGCGGATGATCTGCGTCACGCCCATATCGTGATCGTCGACGACGACGGCGAGCATATAGGTCGGCGCGCCATCGGAGCGCAGCAGCACGAAATCGTCGATATCCTTGTTGGGGAAGACGACGCGGCCCTGCACGGCGTCCTCGATCACCGTCTCGCCCTCTTGCGGAGTCTTCAGCCGAATGACCGGCGCGACGCCCGCCGGCGCCTCGGACGGATCGCGGTCGCGCCAGCGCCCGTCATAGCGCGGCGGACGGCCCTCGGCGCGCGCCCTCTCGCGCATCTCCTCCAGCTCCTGCGCGCTGGCGTAGCAGCGATAGGCCTTGCCTTTGGCGAGCAGCTCCTCGGCGATCTCGCGATGACGCGGCGCGCGCGCGAATTGAAATACGGCGTCGCCGTCCCAATCGAGCCCGAGCCAGCGCATTCCATCGAAAATAGCGTCGACGGCCGCCTGGGTGGAGCGCTCGCGATCCGTGTCTTCTATGCGCAGCAGAAAGCGCCCGCCATGGCGCTTGGCGTAGAGCCAGCTGAACAGCGCCGTGCGCGCGCTGCCGATATGGAGGAAGCCGGTGGGCGAGGGGGCGAAGCGCGTGACGACCTGGGACATGAGCGCGGCTGACGGTCCTTGAGAATTTAGAGCGGAGGCCCGTCTAGCACGCTGCGGGCCAGGGGGGAACTGCGGGGGGAGGGGCGCTCCCGGGCCTCGGCGTCCGGCCGATGGCGTAACGGGCTCGCAAGATGCCGACGTCGATTTTTATCTTTGGCTATATCAAATATTTGAGAGCGCCTTCACCTGTCGGCGACCTTCAATGCTCCTTGCAACTCCCCCGCTCGCACCCCACGTCTCGCGCCGCATGATCCGCGGCTGCGCCGAAGGCGCGGCGCTGCATGCTCCCGGCGGAATGCGCCTGGGATATAGAGGCTTTGAACCGCGCATTCCGCTCAACCATGAGCAAATGAGATGTTTCCCCTCGATTATCCTCTGACGCCGTTCTGGCAGACGAGCCTTCTCGTCGCTGGAGCGGTCGGATTGCTGCTGCTTCTCGCGCTCGTCGGCGGCGCCGTTCGCTATATTCCGAATGATCGGCTCGGCGTTTTGGAGAAGCTGTGGAGCTTTCACGGCTCGGTCGGCGAAGGCTTCATCGCGCTGAAAGGCGAAGCGGGCTTTCAGCCCGACGCGCTGCGCGGCGGCTTTCATTTCTTCGTCCCCTTCCAATATCGCGTGCATCGCGTGCCGCTGGTCTCCATTCCGCAGGGACAGATCGGCTATGTCTATGCGCGCGACGGCGCCGCGCTCGCGCCGGAGCAGACGCTCGCGTCCAATGAGAAGGCGTCCGATTTCGAGGATGTGCGCGGCTTTCTCGTGCAGGGCGGGCAGAAGGGGCCGCAGCGCAAGATTTTGCGCGAGGGCGTCTACGCCATCAATCTCGCGCAATTCGTCGTGCTGACCGCGGCGCGCAATTACGCGGTGACGCTGGCGTCCAACGACGATGAGCTGTTCGCGCGCACGGCGGCGATCATCGGCGCGCGCCACGGCTTCGAGCCCATCGTCATCAAGGACGAGCAGGATGTGCTCGGCGTCGTCACCGTGCATGACGGTCCGGCGCTGCGCGAGGGCGAGATCATCGCGCCTTCGGTCGGCGGCGAGGCCTCCGATCCGAGCTTTCACAACAACTTCCAAAATCCTGAAGCCTTCTTGCGCGCCGGCGGCTTTCGCGGGCGTCAGCATCAGGTGCTCGTCGACGGCAGCTATTACATCAATCGCCTGTTCGCGACGGTAGAGCTCGTCCCGAAGACGATCGTCGACGTCGGCACGGTCGGCGTCGTCGTGTCCTATACGGGCGCGAGCGGCGTCGATATTTCGGGCGACGATTATCGCCATGGCGAATTGGTCGCGCCCGGCTGTCGCGGCGTGTGGAGCAAGCCGCTGCTGCCCGGCAAATACGCCTTCAACACTTACGCCGGAAAAATCATCGCGGTGCCGACGACGAATTTTGTTTTAAAATGGACGGCGGAATCGACCGGCCCGCATCGTCTCGATGAAAATCTCTCGGAGATCGCGCTCATCACCAAGGACGCCTTCGAGCCTTTGATGCCGCTCTCCGTCGTCGTCCATATCGACTATATGAAAGCGCCGCTGGTGGTGCAGCGTTTCGGCGACGTCAAGCGGCTCGTCGAGCAGACGCTCGATCCCATGGTCTCGGCCTATTTCAAAAATATCGGCCAGACCAAGACGCTCATCCAATTGCTGCAGGAGCGCAGCGACATTCAGAGCCGCTCCAGCGAGGAGATGCGCGCCAAATTCGCCGCCTATAGCCTCGATCTGCAAGAGGTGCTGATCGGAACGCCGCGCGCCGACAAGGAGCGCGGATCATCGGCGATCGAGTCGATATTGGCGCAGCTGCGCGAGCGGCAGATCGCGGTGGAGAAGGTGGAGACCTATCGGCTGCAGGAGGCCGCCGCGGCGCAGGAGAGGAGCCTGCGCGAGAAGCAGGCGCTCGCCGAGCAGCAGGCCAATATCACGGCCTCGTCGCTCGCCATTCAATTGCGCGAGAACGAAGGCAAGGCGCGCCTCGCGCAGACGCGCCAGGAGGCGGAGACGATCCAGGTGACGGCGAAAGCCAACGCCGAGCGCGCCCGCGTCGAAGGACAGGGCGAGGCGGATCGCATTCGCGCCATCGGCTTCGCCGACGCCGAGAAGATCAAGGCCGTAGGCCTCGCGCAGGCGGAGGCGACGGAAAAGCAGGTCGCCGCCTATGGCGGCCCGGAGTATCAGCTCAACTCGACCGTGCTGCTGCGCTTCGCCGAGGCGATCGAGAATGGCAAGCTGCCGCTCGTTCCCGGCATTGTCGTCGGCGGCGGCGATGGCTGCGCCAATGGCGGCGGGCTCGTCGAGATGCTGCTCGCCATGCTGGTCGCCGAGAAGGGAGAGGCGCGAAAGGGGCTTCCCCCGGCGTAACATCCGGCTGCGCGCTCGCGTATAGACTGCGGACGGGCGGCGGCCGTGGCGTCGCCGCCCTTCTTTCCGCGCTTTTGCGGGCTCCGAAACAGAGGTTTTCGCTATGACGCTTCGCTTCGCTTCCGTGCTTTTCTCCGCCGCGCTCCTCGCCACGCCGCTTTTTGCCGCCGAGAAGCACGCCTTCACGCCGCAAGGCTTCGAGGCGGCGCAGACCGCCGGCAAGCCTATTCTCGTCGAGATTCACGCGCCTTGGTGCCCCACCTGCAAGGCGCAGCAGCCGATCCTCGAAAAGCTCGAGAAGGACGCCAAATTCGACGCTCTGCAGGTGTTCCATGTCGATTTCGACAGCCAGAAGGACGCGGTGCGCGATTTCCACGCGACGACGCAGAGCACGCTGATCGTCTTCAAAGGCAAGAGCGAGACCGGCCGCTCGGTCGGCGACACCGGCGCCGCCTCCATCGCCGCTCTGCTCGACAAAGCGTTGTGATGACGCTCGATCTCGCGGGAGCGAGCCTCGCCTTTCTGGCGGGGCTCTTTTCCACCCTCTCGCCTTGCGTGCTGCCGCTGCTGCCGATCATTCTCGGCGCAGCGGGCTCCGAGCACAAGCTCGGGCCGGCGGCGCTGGCGCTCGGCGTCGCCAGCTCCTTCGTCGCCATCGGCCTGTTTCTGGCGCTCCTCGGCTTCGGGGCCGGCATAGATGGCGACAGCCTGCGCTTCGGCGCGGCGCTGCTGATGGTGGCGCTGGGCGTGCTGCTGGCGGCGCCGGCTCTGCAAGTGAGGATCGCCGCCGCCGGCGGTCCGCTCGCCGATTGGATCGAGCGCCGCTTCTCCGGCTTCTCGACCCATGGGCTGCGCGGCCAATTGGCGCTCGGCCTGCTGCTCGGCGCGGTGTGGAGCCCCTGCGCCGGGCCGACGCTCGGCGCGGCCTCGCTGCTCGCCGCGCAGGGCCAGAATCTCGGCCAGGTCGGGCTGGTGATGGCGTTCTTCGGCCTCGGGGCGGGCCTGCCCTTGATCGCACTCGGCGCCGTCTCGCGGAGCGTTTCGATGCGGCTGCGGAATTCGCTGCTCGTGGGCGGCAAATGGGGCAAGGGCGCGCTCGGCGCGGCGCTCGCCTCCATCGGCTTGTTGATCGCCACCGGGCTGGACAAGCCGCTGGAGGCGGCGCTGGTCTCCGCCTCGCCGGAATGGCTGACCGGCCTGACGACGCGTTTTTGAGCGTCGCGGCGCTCGCGCGCTCGGCGGTTTCCGATATAGCATGAGCGAGACTTTGCTCGCTGCGATATTCGAGGCCTTTGGTGAGTTGGAGCGCGAAAGCCGTCGCCGGCGCGGCCGATCGGGCGCGGGGCGTCATCCGCCCCGCCTCGTCGGCCGCTTTCGCGTCGCTCGCCGCCGCCGCCCGCGCCGCGCTGGAAGAAGAGATCGCGCTGCGGCGGCCGTTTCTGTGGCTGCCCGTCGCGTCCGGCGCCGGCGTCCTTCTCTATTTCGCGGCCGATCGCGAGCCCTCGTTTGCCGGCTCGGCGGCGGGAGTCGTCATTCTGGCGGCGCTGTCCTTTCTTTTGCGCGCGCATCGGGCGGGCGCGCTGCTTCTGCTGCTCGCCTGTCTCTCGGCGGGCTTCTTCGCGGCTGTCTGGCGTGCCGCGCGCGTCGATGCGCCGATCGTCTCACGCGCCGGCGTCGGCTTTCTCACCGGCTTCGTCGAGGAGCTGGACCCGCGCCCCAATGGCGCGCGCTTCATTCTGCGCATCGCCAGCGCGGAAGGACTGCCCAATGACGTCGCGCCCTTTCGCGTTCGGCTGACGACGCGAGGCGAGGCGAAATTTTCGGCCGGCGATTTCATCGCGCTGAAGGCGCGCGTGCTGCCGCCGGCCCATGCCGCTCTGCCGGGCGGCTATGATTTCTCGCGCGACGCATATTTCGCCGGCCTCGGCGGCGTCGGCAATGCGCTCGGCCGCATCGACGTCTTGCCGCCGCCCGATCCTGCGCCAATGTCGCTGCGCTTCTTCGCCGCTGTCGATCGGCTGCGCAATGCGCTGGCGGCGCGGGTCTATCGCGCGCTCGGCGGCGACACCGGCGCCATCGCCGCCGCAATGGTGACGGGCAAGCGTGATTTTCTGGGCGAAGAGGCGAAAGAGCTGATCCGCCGCGCCGGCATATTCCACATCATCACGATATCCGGCGTGCAGATGACGCTCGTCGCCGGCATTTTCTTCGTCGGGCTGCGACGGCTGCTGGCGCTCTCGCGCACGCTGGCGTTGAATTATCCGATCAAGAAATGGGCGGCCGGCGTCGCCATCATCGGCGCCGTTCTCTACGATATCGGCGCCGGCTCGCGCGTCGGCACGGAGCGCGCGCTCATCATGACGACGATCATGCTGATCGCCGTTCTTTTCGATCGGCCGTCGCTGTCCATGCGCAATCTGGCGCTGGCGGTCTTCGTTATCGTCGCCTTCCAGCCGGAGGCGCTGCTCGGGGCCAGCTTTCAGCTCTCCTTCGCCGCGGTGGCGGCGCTGGTCGCCGTCTATGAGGCGCGCGGCGCGCTCATCGAGCGTCGGCGCGAGCCGCCCGCCTTCGGCCGAACGCCGACGCGCTTCATGCGCTGGCGCGAGAATATGAGCGAGCTATTGCTGCGCGGACCGGCGGCGCCGATCTTCGCGACTCTCTGCGCCACATCGGCGACGGCCTCCTTCATGGCGGACGATTTTCACGAATTGAGCCCCTATGTGCTGATCGGCAATCCGCTGACGCTCGCCATCATCGAATTCTTCGCCGTGCCGGGGGCGCTGCTCGGCGCCTTTCTGTATCCTCTCGGCCTCGACGGTCCGGTGTGGCGCTATGTCGGCTTCGGCATCGATCTCGTCACCGCCATCGCGCGACTCATCGGCGCCGCGCCCGGAGCCAGCCTGCCGGTGAAGAGCTTCGCGCCTTTCGCGATTATTTTCCTGTCGCTCGCGGTGCTCTCGCTCGTGCTGTGGCGGACATGGCTGTTCCGGGCGATGGCCATTCCCTTCGCCATGCTCGGCCTCTTCGGCGCGGCGAGCGGAGAGGGCTTCGATCTCGCCGTCGCGCCCGGCGGCGACGCCGCGGCGCTGCGCCTGCCCTCGGGCGAGCTGGCGCTGCTCGGCCGCGGAAAGCTCTCCTTCGTCGGCGAGCAATGGCTGCGCGCCGACGCCGACGCCAGAGCGCCTGCCGACGCCCGCGGCGGCGTCTCCTGTGACGATCTCGGCTGCGTGGCCAAGGCGATCGACGGCCGCGCCGTCGCGCTGACGACGGACCGCAAGGCGCTGATCGAGGATTGCGCCCGCGCGGCGATCGTCATCGCGCCCTTCTATGCGCCGGAGGGCTGCGGCGCGCCGATCCTGCTCGATCGCCGCAAGCTCGCCGAGACCGGCGCGGCGACGCTGCGCTTTGTCGGCGAGCGAGTGGAATGGCGGACCGCCCGCGCCCCGGGCGAGGACCGCCCCTGGTCGCGTGCGCCGAGGCGGAGGGCGGCGAGCGCGTCGCCTTCCGGCGCGGAGCCGCCCCTCGAGGAGGAGGAGCGGCTGAATTGAATCAGACGCTCTCCAGCGTCTTCGCGCATTCGGCGATGAAGGGCACGGACTTCCAGGCGTCGTCCATTCTGCCGAGAGATTCGAAGATGCTGTCGATCACGCCGGACAAGGACATTTCGCGCGGCGCGTATTGGGGCTGCTTGAGCCAAGTGAAGCCGCCCTCGAAGCCGAAACGACGCGCGATTTCGGGATAGACGGGCCATACTTCCGAGACAGCGAGCCTATCGGGCTGTGTCCGGCGCAGCGACTCGGAGCGAGCGAAGGCCTCTTCGTCGAGAAAGCGCCCCTTCAGCGCGTTCCGAGCAATGTCGACCAGAACGAAGCTGCGAGGGTGGTGGCAGATATAGAAGAAATCGCGCTGCGTTTCCCAATAATCGAACGCATCTTCAAGCCCAATTCCATATTTGCCGAATTCGGCGACGAGGCGGTTTTTGTCGGTCTTATACAGGTCGAAATAGCCGAGCTTCTCATAGACGTCTTCACGAAAGAGCGCCTGCGTTTCCTCCGCGGTCTTGCCGATCGCCCGTGCGCCGAGCGCGATCAGAGAGGTCTGCGTGTGCGGCGCGCCTTCGCTGAACGGTCCCCAAAAGCCATCCAGGATCGCGACGTCTGGATGCAGGCCACGGAAATACAGCTCTGGAATGATCACGCGTTCGGCGTTCGGATTGAGCGCGCTCGCCAGACGGAGCCCGTCGAGCGGCCAGCCGATATAGAGATCGCACTCTTTGAGATATTTCTCGAACTCGGGCTTCTCGCCGGTCTCGAGCCATCGTTCCGCCTCGTTGAAGCCGGCGGCCTTGATCGTCCAATCGGGGAACAGCGTCTGGACCACCTCGTAATAGGTGGAGGTCGCGCAATTCGAAACAATGATGACCTTCATCTCAGAACCCTATGTTCGTGCCGTATTTCTCTTCGTCGCAGATGATGCGGCCCGCATAGGACTGGTCCAGCACGCCGCTCGCGGCGGCCGGCTTCGCCGGCGGGGCGACAGGCTCCGACGTCTGGCCGAAATAGGCGGCCTCGAAGACGCGCATGACATGGGAGACGCCGATTTCGGGCACGGTGCGCTTATTGCTGTCGTAATATTTTCCATTGTTGAAATGGCTGGAGATAATCTCGTAGGACGGGAAATAATAGACGTTCTCGACAGAGCTCTCGACGCTGCCGCAGACGGCGCGCAGCACCGACTTGCTGTAGACGGTCGCCGACAAGACATGCTCATCGGTGTAGGTCGCCGTGAGCGGCACCGGCGAGACGGTCAGAATGACGCGCGCGCCCGGATTGATCTTGCGCAGCCCGGCCAGGAACTCCTCGAGATCGGCCTTGACCTCCTCATAGGAATAGCGATGGAAGAGGGCGGCGGAGGCCTGCGGATCATCCGTCGCGACGCCGGGATGAATGGGCAGAACGAACTGGCCGTCCGGCGTCGTCCAGCCCTCGATGAGTCCGAGCGTGAAGACGAACACGGTGCAATCGGCAAACACGCGGCGCACCGCCTCGAGATGCGCGCGCCGGGCGGCGGCGACATCCTCCGCGCTCGCGAAGCCTTCCGTATAGGTCGTCGGACGAAAAGCGTCGACCAGGCGTCCGTCAGGACGCGGCAGCGCCAGCGGCGGCAGGCTCAGCTGGCCGGTGGCCTCGAGCAGAAGCTGGCGAAGCTGGGCGACCGTGTAGATATTGCCATAGCGCGCCGAGAACACCGGCTGATCGGCGGGGCTCGCCTCGGTCTGCAGGAAGCGGACGCCCGGCATCGCCTCTATGTAGCGGGACACATGCTGCGCGAAGCAGCTGCCCGCGGTCGCTATGCGGTCTTCCTCGCCGATGAGGAATTTCTTGTGCGGGATCGGGCTGACATCCTCGGGAGCGAGGTCGGCGACAGCCGTGCGCCAGAATTGGGAAGGCCCCTTCGTCGCATATGGATTGCCCATCGGATCACCTCATGAAAGTCGTGGCGACCCGGTCGTCCTTCGGCGCCGCGAATAGCCGACGTTCGAAAGAGATGAAGGCGAGGGCCGCCGCTGCGCATCGTCCCGACTTGTGCGGTGCAATGGGCATATCGACAGCGGAGGACGAAGGCAAGCCCGCCGTCGGGCTCGCCTTTTTTCATTCCGCTCGTCGCTGGTCGGCCGGGGGAGGGATTAGTCGCGCGGCTCGCGTCCGCCGGAGGATTGGCTGCGGCGCTCGCTCACCGGCCGCGCGGCGCGGCGCTCGACGCTCGGCCGGCCATGCTTGCTGGCGCGCTCCAGCGCCGCGAGGCGGCGGCGGACGGGCTCATCGAGATCGGGAGAACGGGCGAGGGGGCGGAAGTCGTTCTTGGAATAAGGATAGCGGCTGGCGCCATGGAAGATCTCGACGCCGTGAGTCGTCATCACGGCGTCGCCGCGCCGCAGCGTCGGGTCGAGATAGATCGCCTCGATCGAGCTCTCATTGGTCTGGCCGGCGTGGCAGGAGCATTCCTTGTCCTTCTCGCCTTCGTTCTTGCGCTGCAGGGAGGCCATCAGACGCGCATAGGTCGCGCCGCCGCGCGCCGCTACGGCGTCCTCCATCTTGTCGGAGCCGCCGCGCATCACATAGAGAGTCGTGCGCGCGCCGGGGCAGAGGCGTCCGCAGGCGCGCTGGTGGCTCGCCGTGTCATTGGCGCTCGAATAGAGGCCGACGGGGAAGAAATAGCCGTCGCATTCGCGCACGCAGTAGGAGCGTCCGCCGGCCGCGGTCTCCGTATAGACGGAGCGCTCCGGCTCGCCGCCGCCGCCGCCGTGGGAGGCTCTGCGCGTGGGCTCGCCTCGGCGCTCTCGCGGGACATAGACGCGACGCTCCTGCTGGGCGGCGCCATGGCGCCGGGCGTGGCCGTGGCGGCGATAGCTCGGATAGGCGCCGGCGCCATAGTCCGAATAGCCGCCGCCTCCGCCGCCGCCGAA
The DNA here is from genome assembly GCF_000379125.1 of Methylosinus sp. LW4. Lineage (NCBI taxonomy): Bacteria > Pseudomonadati > Pseudomonadota > Alphaproteobacteria > Hyphomicrobiales > Methylocystaceae > Methylosinus > Methylosinus sp. LW4. The sequence goes on from NZ_KB900626.1 coordinate 988,516, forward strand.
CAATTGCTGGAAGAAATCCTGGGCGAATGCGGAAGAAGGCTCGAGCGCCGCTATGAGAAAGGCGAGGATCAGGCCGCCGACAGCGGCGAGGCGACGTCGGGAGCACTCCCGCTCGCCGCTTTTACGCGAAGACATGACGCGGCACCTGTTTTGACGCAACTCCCCCTTAGATGGAGCGTGATCGCAAGAGACAAGCCGTCCGGTCCTCGGTATCTCGCCGTCTGCGTCTCAGGCGTCCTGCGCGGCGCGGCGCGACGCCGTGAGAAGAGCGGCGATCAGCGCCTCGGTGCGGAAGGGCTTTTCGACGATCGGGCGCGCGGCGTGGGCCGAAGGGAGGGCCGAGCGCCCATAGCCGGTCGCGAAGACGAAAGGGACGCCCATGGCCGCGAGGCGATCGGCGACCGGCTCCACGCTCTCGGCGCCGATGCGAAGATCGAGCAGGGCGACGTCGAATTGCGCCTCGGCGATGTCCCGCAACGCGACGGCGACGGTCTGGGCCGAGGCCACGACGCGGAAGCCATGCTCGGCGAGCGTCTCCTCGAGCGCGAGCGCGATCAGCGGCTCGTCCTCGACGACGAGCACGCGCCGACCGAGCGCCGCCTCCGCGCTCCAATGTTCTGTCCCCATCTCGGCCCCCACGCTCGCGAGGGTGGGGTCGATTCCAGGCTTCTGTCCAGAGCGGGAAAGCGCGGGCCGCTACCGCGCCCGCAGCGCGGCGAGCGCCCAGATCGCCAGCGCCAGCCAGCTTCCGATCGTCAGCGAGCCGCCGATGGGCGCCGCGTAAGGAAACAGCCGATCGCCCGTGAAGCTGCGGGCGGCGAGGTCGCCGGAAAACAGCGCGACGCCGGCGATGAGCGCGAAGCTCGCGCCGCCGAGCCAGCGCGCGAGCGGGGGCTTTGTCGCCAGCAGCGCGCCGAGGCCGAGCGCCGCCGCCGCATGGATCATCAGGAAACGACTCGCCGTCTCGAGATTGGCGGCGTTGGAAATATGCGCGCTCGCGGCTGCGAGCGCGACGCCCGCAGCGCCCGAGAGCGCGGCGAGAAAGACGATGAGAAGGCTCGGGCGCTGCATTAGATACTCGTTATAAATATAAGCAGAATAACGATAATCCTGCTCATGTTGCTGTTCTGGATGAGGTCTCTGGCCGCAGGGCTCGCGATTCGCGGCGAAGGCCAGGATAGGCTTTGGAGAGCGAGCCTGAAGGCTCGCGGTCCAGGAAGCGTTTCGGACCGCGAGCCTTCAGGCTCGCATATCTCGCTCGGCGCGGCCTCTCAGTAGGCGTTCTCGGTCTTCAGCAGCGCGATCGGCGTCAGCGCGAGAATATAGATATCGAGCAGGATCGACCAGTTCTCTATGTAGTAGAGATCGCATTCGACGCGTTTCTGGATCTTCTCGGGCGTGTCGGTCTCGCCGCGCCAGCCATTGATCTGCGCCCAGCCGGTGAGGCCGGGCTTGACGCGATGGCGGGCGAAATAGCCGTCGACGACCTCGTCATAGAGATGCTCGGCGGCGCGCGCATGCATGGCGTGGGGGCGGGGGCCGACCAGCGACAGATTGCCCTGGAACACGACATTGAACAGCTGCGGCAGCTCGTCCAGCGAGGTCTTGCGGATGAAGCGGCCGACGCGGGTCACGCGCGGATCGCCCTTGGTGACGAGCTTGGCCGCGGCGGGATCGAGCTTGTCCGCATACATGGAGCGGAATTTATAGACCTCGATCTTCTCATTGTTGAAGCCGTAGCGCGTCTGGCGGAACAGCACCGGGCCGCGCGAATCGAGCTTGATGGCGAGCGCCACCGCGGCCATCACGGGCGCGAAGAGCAAAAGGCACAGCGCGCCGACGATCTTGTCGAAGGCGGATTTGATGAGCACGTCCCAATCGGCGATCGGCTTGTCGAAGACGTCGAGAACCGGGACATTGCCGATGTAGGAGTAAGAGCGCGGGCGAAAGCGCAGCTTATTGGTGTGCGCCGCGAGCCGAATGTCGATCGGCAGCACCCAGAGCTTGCGCAGCATTTGCAATAGGCGCGTCTCGGCCGAGATGGGCAGGGTGAAGATCACGAGATCGAGCCGCGTGTGGCGCGCGAATTCGACGAGATCGTCGATCGTCCCGAGCTTGGGATAGCCGGCGACGACATCCGGCGAGCGATCGTCACGGCGATCGTCGAAGACGCCCAATATGCGCAGATCGCTGTCCTGCTGCGAGGCGGCGAGCGCGCGCAGCACGGGCTCGGCGGCCGGGCCGCCGCCGACGACGACGGTGCGGCGGTCGAGCTTGCCCTGCTGCGTCAGCGAGCGCACCACGGCGGCGACGGCGAAGCGCTCCGCCGCGAGCACGGCGAGACCGCCCGCGTACCAGCCGAGCAGCCAGACGCGCGACAGAGCGTTGTCGAGCTTCAGGAAGAAGATCGCCGCGAGCGCCGCGAGAAAGACGAGGGTCCAGCCGCCGGCGAGCTTGAGCCCCTGGCCGATGGGCGTGCGAAAAGCGGCGGGCGTGTAGAGATCGAGCGCCTGCCAGGCGACGACCGCGAGCAGCGCCATTCCGGGAATGACGATGAAATATTCGAAGCCATAGCCATAGCCGGGCGCGACATGCAGCCGATGCACGGCGAAGCCGGTCGCGGTGATCAGCGCGAATTCGAGAATGCGGACGAGGCCCGCCAGCACGACCGGCGAATAGGCGGGAATCGGCCGCGCGTCGGCGGAGATTTCCGCCAGCCGCGAGGCGGCGCGACTATCGTCATTGGCCGGCGCGGCCGCTTTGATGTCGCGTAGGGCGAAAGCACACATGACGTCACTCCACTCATCAGGCCCGCTGCGGCAGAACGGCCTCCGCGGCGCTGCGATGTCCGGCGGCCTCGAGCGCTTCGCGATATCCGCGCAGCACGGCCTCGACCATTGCAGTCAAAGAGAAATTTTCTGCTACTCGTTCAGCGAGCTGGCCGGCGGCGCGCCTTTGCGCCTCCTCGTCCATGCCGCTCGCGGCGATCATTGCGCGCGCCAGCGCCGCCGGATCGTCGCTCTCGACGAGACGATCCGCATGCTCGCCGAAAATCTCTGGAATGCCGCCGACATTGGTGGCGATCAGCGGCGTTCGCGCGGCGATGGCCTCGAGCACGATATAGGGAAGCGACTCGGCCCGGCTCGGCACCACCAATATGCGCCCCAGCCGCAGCGCCTCGCGCGCCGGCATGGGCGGCGCGAAGGAGAGACGCTCGCTCACGCCGAGCCTCTCGGCGCAGGCGCGCAGAGCCGCTTCGTCCGGCCCGGAGCCGACGAGGGCGAGCCGCGGCGCTTCGCCGGTCGCGTCGCGAATGAGCGACAGCGCCTCGATCAGCGTGTCCACGCCTTTGAAGCGGCGCCATTCGCCGACATAGAGAAAATCCGCCGCTCCGGCGATCGGCGTAATCGGCTCGAGCTCCTCCGGCCGCAGCCCATTGGGCACGACGCGAGTCGCCGCGCGGGAGAAGCCGATCGCTCTCGCGAAGCGCTCTTGCGCATAGGCGCTCTCGAAGGGAATGAAATCGGTGACGCGCTCCAGCGCCTTCTCCACCGAGAGATAGAGACGATTGACGAGCGCGTCGGGATCGTAATGGAGGCTGCCGCCATGCGGCGTGTAGACGCGAATATGCGGATGCGGCAGCGTCGGAAACAAGGGCAGCAGCGCCGGCAGGCGCGCATAGAGCCCGCCCTTGGCGCCGTGGCCATGCACGACATCGGGCGCGAGCCGCTTGAGCGCCATGGCGATGCGAAAGGCGACGATCGGATCGCTCCAGCTCGGCAGCCGGCGCATGCACAGACGCGTGACGCCGAGTTCCAGCGAGGGCTCGAGCATGCGCAGCGTCGCCTCCGCGCGCTCGCCGCCGGTGGAGGAATCGGCGATGACGCCGACCGCATGTCCGCGCGCCGCCTGGGCGCCGGCGAGATCGACGACATGACGAAAGAGCCCGCCGATCGGCGCGCGCATCACATGCACGATGCGCAGCCGTCCGGGGCTCTCGTCGTCGCTCGTCAGGCTCTGCCGGTTCTCGCGCATCTTTCTTCTTAGAAAATCCGTTCGCGAACAGTGATCGTGTCTCCTGGCCGGACCGCCTGCAGCAAAGGCACGCGGCCGGTGACTGGAACGCCGCCGTAGTCGCGCGTCAAATCGACCTCGCCTTGATAGCCGCGCGGGTTGAAGCCGCCGGCTATGGCGATCGCCTTCTGCACGGTGAGACCCTCGACGAAAGGATATTGTCCGGCGCTCATCACTTCTCCGAGCACGAAGAAGGGACGATACGCCTCGACTTCCACCGAGACGCGAGGATCGCGGACGAATCCGTTGCGCAAACGTGCGGCGATTTCATGTTGCAGCGCCTGGGTCGTGAGGCCGGCCGCCGGAACGATGCCGATGAGCGGCATCGAAATATGGCCGGAGCCGTCGACCGTGTAGCTGTTGGAGATCGCATCCTGGCCGAAGACGATCACGCGAAGCCGATCGCCTGCCGCGAGCGTGTAGGGCTCCTCGGTCGAGGAGGTCAAAAGCTCTGGAACATAGGCGCCCGGCAGGGCGCATCCCGACAATGTCGCGCACATCATCAGCCAGAACAGGAGAAAGCCATATCTCGGCATTTAGAATCTCGGGCTCGAGGAACAGCTAAAGAACGTGTCCCGGGGAAATTTTTTAACGGTTCATGGTTAACAAAGCCTGATCGCCGCGGGCCGCTTCGTCGCCTCTTCAATGGCGCCGTCTCGCCGCGGTTAACCCTGCGGAAACCATAATCTCGGTACAAGGTCCGAGCGCCAATTGGAGTTCGCGAGATGAATTTCGGCCACCCTCACGATGACGCGAGGAGCCCCCGGGGCGAGACGGGACGCGCGATCTCGCGCGAGATCCCGCAGGCGGAGGCCTCGACCGGCGAGATCGATCTCGGGCAGATCGCCGGCGCCTTGTCGCGCCGCCGCCGCATCGTGATCGGCGTGACGCTGGCCGCTTTTCTCGGCTCGCTCGTCTTCGTCAATGTCGTCAAGCCGCGCTACACGGCCGAGGCGCGCGTCCTGCTCGAGAATCAAGAGAGCTATCTGACACGCGCCGACAAGGAGCGCTCCGATCCCGCCGCGGCGCCCGACGCCGAAGCCGTGCAGAGCCAGATTCAAATGCTCACCTCGCGCGATCTCGCGCGGCGCGTGCTGAAATCGCTGGACCTGCAAGGCAATTCCGAATTCGATCCGATCGCCAATGGTCTCGGGCTCGGCACGAAGATCGGCGTGATGCTGGGACTGACGCGCGATCCTTCCAAGCTCGCGCCGGAAGAGCGCATGCTGGACGCCTATTTCGACAAGCTGCTCGTGCTGTCTCCGACCAAGACGCGCGTGCTGCAGATCGAATTTTCCGCGCGCGATCCCGATCTCGCGGCGCACGCCGCCAACGCCATCGCTTCCTTCTATATAGACATTCAGCGTGAGGCGAAGCGCGAGAACGCTCGCGACGCCGCGCAATCGCTGAGCCCGCTGGTCGCCGATCTGCGCGAGCGGCTCGGCCGGGCCGAGGCCAAGGTGGAGGCCTTCCGCTCGCGTTCCGGCCTCTTCGCCGGCACGAATAATATGACGATCGCCACGCAGCAGCTCGGCGACCTCACCAATCAGCTCTCCATCTCGCGCACCGCGCAGGCCGACGCCGAGGCCAAAGCGAGGCTGGTGCGCGACATGCTGCGGCAAAATCGCGTGGGAGAAATTCCCGACGTCGCCAATAATGAGATGATCCGCCGCATCGGCGAGCAGCGCGTGTCGCTGCGCGCTCAGCTCGCGCTCGAATCGCGCACGCTGCTGCCCGGCCATCCGCGCATAAAGGAGCTGCAGGCGCAGCTCGCCGATCTCGACGCCGATTGGCGCCGCGCCGCCGAGCGCACCGCGCGCACATTGGAGAATGAGGCGCATATCGCCTCCGCGCGCGTCGAGAATCTCTCTCGCGCGATGGACGAGCAGAAACGCGTCGCCGGCGCCGCGGGCGCGGATGAGGTGCAGCTGCGCGAGCTCGAGCGCGCCGCGCGCGTGCTCAAGGATCAGCTCGAGGCGGATTCGGCCAAATATCAGGAAGCGCTGGCGCGCGAGGGTCCGAAGGCTTCGCCCGCCGATGCGCGCGTCATTCAGCGCGCCGTCGCGCCGCCAATTCCCTCCTTCCCGAAAAAGGTTCCGATCACCGCCTTTGCGACGATCGCCGCCTTTATTCTATCCGCGGGATCGATCGTCGCGATCGAGCTGCTGAGCGGCCGCGCGCGCGTCGCGGCGCCGCTTCCGGTCCCGCGCCTCGAGGAGCGCGACGACGCGGAGCTGGAGGCGCCGCCAAAGGCGCGCATCGCCTCCGATCGGCGCGAGCCGACCTTTGTGGAGCCCGAAGAAGAAGAGGAGCAGGCGCCGCCTCCGAAGATGGCGAGCTTCGCCGCCGAGCCACGGACGCGCCTAGCGCCCTCGCGCACGCCCAAGCTCGAGAGCAGATCGACGCGCGCCTATCGATCCAGCGTCGTCGGAAAGATCGACGCGGCGCGCATGGCGACGCTCTCGGTGAAAGTTCTGCTGGTCGGCTGCGCCGACGCCGAGCATAGTTTCGACAACGCGGTGACATTGTCGCGCGCATTGGCGCGGCGCGGCCTCGCCATTATCGTCGCGGCCGATGCGCAGGAGCGCGGCGAGCTCTATGATCGGCTGATCCCCGATGTCGATCGCGCCCGGCCGCTCGGCCTCGCCGATCTTTCGAGCGGAGCCGCGACCTTCGCCGAGGCCATTCATCGCGACGCGGATTCGCGTTTGCATGTGATGCCGGGCGGCCGCGCCGCGGCGGAATATGATCAGGACGCCGAGCCCGTGCTGGAAGCGCTGGCGCAGACCTATGATTTCATCGTCTTCGCCACGCGCGATTATGATCGCGCCATGTTCCTCGCGCCGTCATTCGATATCGTTCTGGTGAGCGGCTCCGAGCGCGCGGCCGAGGCGGTCATCGACGAGCTGGCGCAAGCGGGCGTCAGCGACGCCTTCCTGCTCGAGGACGAGACCGCTTCCGCCGACGCTTCGGCCGCGTAAAGTCAGCGCGCGAGTCGGCGCAGCTCGGTGAGCTTGGCGAGAAGACGCGGATTCTGCTTCACCGCGCGCTTGACGCGGGTGAGCGCGGACAACGCGGGCGCCGCGAGTGCGCCGAGCGGAGTCGCTGGAACGAGCGTGTCGACGAGCGCGATCGTCTCGTCGCAGACGGCGTTCTTGTAGCGCGCCTCGCCGACGCCGAGATCGAAGCGCGCGACGCCGCGCGAGAGAAGATCGCGCAGCAGCGAATGCAGCAGCAGATCGCCAGGCGAGGAGCGCGCGATCTCCTCATCCGCCACGAAGGAGTTGAGCATCGCCGAAAAGCGGCCGCGATGGGTGAAGCCCGCATAGGTCGCGATGATGCGCGCATCCAGCGTCAGCGCATGGACCTCCAGCGAGCCGCCGCAGAGGCCGAGCACGAAATCGCGCATGGCGCCGCTGGCAAAGGAGGGATCCTGCAAGCGCTCCGCCTTTTGCGCGAGCAGCGCCTCGAGAATTTCTGTCGCGCGCGCGCCCGTCGCGCCATGCTCGAAGACGAGCGCGCCCATCTTCTCGAGCCGCGCCTGCTTCTTGCGCAGCTTCTTGCGCGTATCGGCGGAGAAGCGCGCGTCGAGCTCGCTCGCCGTCGCGGGAAGGCTCGTCCCATAGGCGAAGCTCGGGCTCGCGCACGAGCCGGGCAGGGCGAGCGGATTGACGACTCCTTCGAAAGCCTGTGGCTGATTGCCGAGGCGATAGAGATCGACGCCGTTGGCGCGCGCGGCGCGGCGCAGCAGAGCGCGAAGCGCGGCGGCGTCGAGACGCGCATCGGCGGCGAAGAGGCCGAGATTGAAATTGCTCTCCTTGCCGCCGAGAAATTGCGCGATCCGCAGCGGGCCGAGACGCGATGTCGCCAGCGCGAGCAGCGCGAGAGGGCGCGCGTTCTCGCCATGCCGCGCGACGACGATCATCGGCGTGAGGCCGCGCGTGCGGCCGAATGTCTCGTACCAATCGCGCTCGAAGCTGAAAGATTGATAAGCGCTCGCCGGCGCATTGGCGAACAGAACCTCCCAATCCGCGCGCGCCGCCTCGAAACAGGAGAAGACATCGAGCGAGATTTCGTCCACGGAGGTCTCCGGTCGTGACAGCTCCATGAGGTTTTCTTCTCTGAAATTCTCTGTTCTTGCGTTAACCATATCGTCGCCGCATTGCTGATGTTTGCGCTTCTTCGCGACACTAGCAAGGAAAGGTCAACGAGACCTCGAGATGGTGGGCGCAGAAAAAGAAATGCGCGGGGAGGCGCGGCGGCTGTGACGAAATGGCGTCGAATGGCCATAGAGGCGGGCATGGAGTTCTTTCGCGCGAGCGGCGCGCACCGTCTGGCCGAGCCTTATACGCGCGGGCTGGGCGCGATTTTGATGTTCCATCGCGTGCGGCCGCGGCTCGAGCAGGCCTTCGAGCCCAATCAGCCGCTCGAGATCACGCCGGAGTTTTTGAACGCGCTGATCGCGCGGCTGCGTCAGCGCGGCGTCGAGATCGTCTCGCTGGAGACCGCGCTCGCGCGGCTGCGCGCCGGCGAGACGGGAGCGCCTTTCGCGGTCCTCACCTTCGACGACGGCTATCGCGATTTCGTCGAGCATGCGCTGCCGGCGCTGGAGCGTCACAATGCGCCATTCACGCTCTATCTCACTGCAGGCTACGCCGACGCTTCCGCGCGGCTGTGGTGGGTGGAGCTGGAGGAGGCGATCCGGCGCCTCGATCGTCTCGACGTCATCGCCGGCGGCAAGCACATTTGCTGCGCGGCGGCGACGGCGGCGCAAAAGCGCCTCGCATTCGCCGAGGTCTATGCGCAGCTGCGCGCCGGCGACGAGGCGGAGCTGCTTCGCGTCGTCACCGCTCTCTCAGCCGAGGCGCGGATCGAGCCTCACGCGCTCACGCGGCGTCTTTGCCTCGGATGGAGCGAGCTGCGCGCGCTGGCCGATCATCCGCTGGCGACGATCGGCGCGCATTCGGTGACGCATGCGCGATTGGCCAAGGTGGATTGCGCTGCGGCGATCTATGAGATGGCCGAGAGCCGGCTGCGTCTAGAGTCCGAGCTGCAACGGCCGGTCCCGCATTTTTGCTATCCGGTCGGCGATCCGACCTCGGCGGCGCGACGGGAATTCGAGCTGGCGGCGCGGCTCGGCTTCGCCAGCGCCGTGACGACGCGTGCGGGCATGATCTTTCCCGAGCATCGCGAGCGTCTCATGTCGCTGCCGCGGCTCTCGGTGAATGGACGGCACCAGTCGCTCGCCGCGCTGGACATTCTCCTGTCCGGCGCGCCTTTCGTTCTGATGAACGGAGGCCGCCGCGTTGCGGCGGCCTGATCCTTCCTTTATCCAGTCGGTCCAATATCCTCAGGCGAAGCCGAGACGCTGCGTGAAGCTGCGCCACAGCTCGCCGAGCGATTTCTTCTCCGCGACGGAACGGGCGCGAGCGGCGACGGCGCCGGGCGTGATCGCGCCGGAATAATTGCAATCGCAGAAAATGTGATGCGCCTCGCGCATGGAGAGCTGGAAAAAATCGATCGCATCGCCGAGCTTGTCGCCCTTCAGGCCTTCCTCGCGAAACACGGCGTCGCGAAAGGCGATCGACAAGGGCGACTCGTCCTGGCGCAGCTTCACGCGTTCCTTCACCGGCACATATTCCATCATCGAGAAAAGGCGGATGCGCCCGACATGCGCTTCGATGAGAGCGGCGAGCCGCTCCAGGCGCGCGCGACGCAGAGACGCCTGGTCGCGCTTCGCCTCGACCGGCTCGACGCCCGCGAGCTTGGTTATTTCTTCGAGAGTCCGGTATTTCATCACGCCCTCCGTCGCCAATGGGGCCTTTCGCCCGACAAAACAAATCCCCGACTCGACTGAACACATTCGACGAAGATTGGTTCCTGCGGCTTTCCGCGGTCGGCGCCGGCACGGCGACGCTCGCGTCGACGGGCGCGATCGTCGCTCTTGCCGGCTCGGACAGCGCGACTAGATGCTTCGCGGGGTTGCAGGACGGGCTGCAGGAACGGAGATCCTCATGTCCATGACCTTCCGAGAGGCGACAGCGCAAGAAAACGCCGCAGTCTATGGCGGTCTCGTCGATGCGGTGGGAGGCATCGCAACGATCGTCCTCGCCGTGTGCGGGCTCGCCGGAATCAATCCGCCGCTGATGGCGGGCATAGCGACGATCGTGTTCGGCGTCGCTCTGCTCATTCAAGGCGGCGCGATGCTGTCGGAATATGCGCAGATCATTTTTCCCGCGGGCGCGAAGGCTGCGAATTTCGAGCATTTCGGAGGCGGCAGCCTCTCGGCCGTCTTCCTCGTGGGAGCGGCGGGAATTGTGCTCGGCGTTCTCTCGCTGCTCGGCATCAATTCCGGCGTGCTGACTCCGATCGCGACCATCGCTTTCGGCACGGCGCTCGTGCTCAGCAGCAACGCCGTGTGGCATCTCTACACGCTGCGTCATGCGCAGGCGAAGAGCGAAGCCGCGCAATCGCAGAATGTCGGCGGCGAGTTTCTGGCGAGCGAGATGGCCTCTGGCTCGGCGGGCATTCAGGCGCTGGCGGGCTTGGCCGCGATCGTGCTCGGCGTTCTCGCCGTCGCGGGCAACACCAATGATCTCGTGCTCAATCTCGTCGCGCTGCTGGCGCTCGGCGCGACGGTCGTGCTCACCGGCAGCACGCTGAGCGCGACGGTGCTGAGCTTCATGCGTCCGTGGTCGTCGTCACAATCCTGATCGGGACGCTCGTCTCTCGGAGCCGTGACGAAAACGGCTCCGGGGGTCGTCGAGCGCGCGAGCGAGTCGCGCCGCGCTTCAGCGCGGCGTCTGATCCTGCGACTCGCCGTCCGACGGCGTGTCGAAGAGATGCAGAAAGGCGCTCTTGTCGGCGCGCAGCTTGCGCAAATGCACGAAAGCGAGCTGCGCCAGCCGACGGTCGCCGAGCGTCGTCAGCACGATGAGCGATCGGCGGCGATCGAGCGGATCGCTCTTGCGCTTGACGAGCTTGGCTTGCTCGAGGCGCGAGACCAGCTCCGCGGCGCTGTGATCGCGGATCAGCAGCTGCTCGGCGAGCTCGCCGACGCTGATATGCGCGCCGGCGCGAAAGGTCTTGATGGCGAGCAGCGCCTGATAGCGCTGCATGGTGAGGCCGACATCCGCGGCGGCCTGCTCGCTGAAGGCGAGGAATTGGCGCAGCGCGTAGCGGAAATCGGCGAGCGCGCGAAGCTCCTCGTCGGAGGGGCGGCCGGCGTCATCGCTTTCCTGAGGTCGGCTCTCGAGCGCCGTCGACATTTTTCTCGTTCTCCTCGGATTCGCTGCCCGCGATCTTCGGCCAAGCGCCCATGATGGCCTTCGCCCCGCGCGGGGTCAAGCGCCCGCCGCCGCGGCGCGAGGGAAGCGCGCTCTTGCATTTATATCGCTATACGATGTATATTCATCGTGTCACGATGAGCGGCCGATGCGGCGGCGGCGCTCGGGGAAAAGCGCGCCCCTTTAAAGACGCGCGATCGGGAGAGAAGCATGATCGTTCGATTTTTGGCCGCCGCGGTTTTGGTCGGCGTGGCGACGCAGGCGCAGGCGCATGGCGGCGTCAGCATCGACGAAGGCCAATGCAAGATGAAGATCGGCCCCGATCAGATGAATTTCACCGGCTATCAGCCGCTGAAATCGCGCGAGCAGTTCTGCGACGACATTCCCGATGTCGGTCCCACCATCATCGTGCTCGACGCCGTGCAGGAAGAGCTGCGCGACATGGATTTGGAGATCCGCGTTCTGCGCGATGTCGGTCAGGCGAGCGACGACGAGAACCTCGAGCAGAACACGGAGACTTATGTTCCGGCGAAGAAATATCGCACCGGCACGCTCAACTTCGAATACGACTTCAAGAACAAGGGCAAGTTCATCGGCCTGGTGAAGGCGAGGAGCGACGACGGGACGAAAGAATATGTCTCGCGCTTTCCCTTCTCCGTCGGCGAGACCGAGAGCCGCAACATCACCATCGCGACATTTTTTGCGGCGCTGGGACTGGTCGGATTTGGTCTCTGGTACAAAAACTCCTTCAAGGCGAAGCCGCCGCGAGCGTGATCGCGGCGCCTTCGCCGTCATTGCGTGTGCGACGCTGCGATTCCTGCGGCGCGCCGAAAGGGAGGCGAGCATGTCTATCGATCGACGGCGCGTTCTGTTTTTGACCGGAGGCGCTGCGCTGGCTGCGAGCGGCCTTTCTCGCGCGAGCGCTCATGAATATGAAAAAGGCGGGATCAAGGTGGAGCATCCTTGGCTGCGCGCGCCGCGCGACGGCGAGAGCGACGCCAATCTGTTCATGGTCGTGTATAACCGCAGCGATTCCGCCGATCGTCTCATCGGAGTGAAATCTCCCGAGATCGGCGGCTTCGATCTGCATGTCGCTCCACACTTCGCGGTCGCGACAGATGCGATCTTCTTTCCCAATGGATCGAAGGTGACGCTCGCGCCCGGCGGCTCCTTCGTCCATCTCTCCGGCATAAAGAAGATCAATCCCGTCGGCTGGGGCTTCGAGCTCACGCTGGTGTTCGAGAAGGCCGGCGATCTGCTCATCGACGCGGCGATCGACGCGCCGGACGCCGCGCATGCGCATGATGCGGAGGCGATGGAGCGATGGGAGAAGGCGCATCGGACGCCGCAGGCGGGCGATGCGCCGGTCGAGGATCATCGTTCGGGCCATGAGGAGCAGAAGGGGCAGGGCGAGGCGCAGCCGGGCGTCGGCGAGCCGCAACCGGCGCAGTGAGCGCTTTTCCCCACGCTGCTCGAAAAATTAACTTGCGCGCGACGCAATATGTCGCCATTCGATAGGTCAAGCTGCGACCTCTGACGCCTCTGCACGCAGCCAATTCGAAACAACGAGCGGCGGCGCACCAATGGAGAAGAAAATGGCTCTGCAGACCTCTGGGAAGGACATCGTCAAGTCTCTGGCGTGGTTCATCGGCGCGATCGCGCTGATCATCACCCTGGTTCATTTCGCCCCCATCATTTCCCACGGGGGCTGAGCGAGACACTCTCGCTGGCGCTACGCCGGTCGCGATCCGTCAGCGGTCACGGCCGGCGTCCTCGCATTCGGCGGCCTATGCGCGCCGAATGCGCGTTTGGAATTGCCCGACCGGGCCGCTATTGTCCGCGACGTCATAGACGAGGTCGCGCGCAAATGGTCGAAAAAAGGTCGGGAGAGGGCCGTATCGAGGCCTATCTTCTGCAGGAGATGAAGGCGGAGATCGATGAGCTCGCGCGCAGCGAGGTCGATGACGCCACGAAATTTTTCTATGCGCGAGCCCGCGAGTTCTATTGGACGGTGACGCGTCTGCTCGGCCTCGGCCGACTGCATGACGGCGTATGGCGAAAGCCGAGCGACGACAAGGCGAGCGCGTGGCGCACGGCGCTCGCGGGCGACATTCCGCCTCCCGCCACGCATGCGCGGCTGCTCGTCGATATGACGGCGACACATCGCACCATAGGCCGCACCGGCATTCAGCGCGTCGTTCGCGAGATTGCGCGCGCCACGGTCGAGAGCGGCGCCGGAATTCCCGTCTTCATGGAGGATGGGCGGCTCTTTTCCCATTTTCTGCATGATAATCTTCCCAATGAGGTGACGCCGGCCGCTGGCGATAAATTTCTTCTGCTCGACGCCGGCTGGCACCTCACGGCGGAATATTCGCGAATGATCGATGTCGTCGCGCAGGCCGGCGGCGAGACGGTCGGCTGCCTCTACGATCTCATTCCGATCCTCTATCCCTCCGTGGTGACGAATTCCGCTCGTCGCGCCTTTGCGGAATGGTTCGATCTCCTCATTCGAAAGAGCGACGCGATCGTCGGCATCTCCAAGTCCGTCATCGACGATCTCGAGGCCTATGCGCGGGAGCGCGGCCTGCCGTGCAAGCCGGGCCTCCGCCTCGGCTGGTGGCCGCTCGGCGCGGATTTTCGCGCGCCCGGCGACGCGGCGCCGTCGCCGAACGCTGTCGAGGCCGCGGCGGGAGGACAGCCGCTCTTTCTCAGCGTCGGCACGCTGGAGCCGCGCAAAGGCCATGCGGTTGCGCTCGGCGCCTTCGATCGCTGGTGGGAGCAGGGCGCCGATGTCCGCTATGTCATCGTCGGCGCGAAAGGCTGGAATGTGCGGGCGCTCGAGCGGCGCATTCTGGAGCATCCCGAATTCGGCCGTCGCCTGTTCTGGCTGCGCGGCGCGAGCGACGCCGATCTGCGCTATCTCTACGAGCGCACGCATGCGCTCGTGTTTCCCTCCATCGCCGAAGGCTTCGGCCTGCCGCTCGTCGAGGCGGCGCATTTCGGCGCGCGCGCCATAGCGAGCGACATTCCGGTGTTTCGGGAGGTGGGCGGCGACTGGGCGTCCTATTTCGATCCGGGCGACAGCGACGCTCTGCTGGCCCGGCTGAAGGAGGCGCTCGCCGCTCCGCCCGCCGCGCCAGCCTGCGACATATTGTCCTGGGGGCGCTCCGCAGAGGCGCTGGCGCGCCTTCTGCGCGAGGGCGACTATCCCGCCCGGCTTTCGGAAAACGTCGCCCTGGAGGCGCGCTGAGGCGCCTCAGAACGGGTGATATTGGAAGAGCCAGTTCTCCGACAACGCTTCATTCTTGTGCGCGAGGAAGAGCCGCATCTCGACGGGATCATGTCCGTCGACGGTGAGATCGAATTGCGCGCGCCAATGTCCCGGCACGCCGTCGAACACGGCTTCCGTGTAAATGTAGGAGAAGCTTCCGCGCGAGGACCAAAGCACCGGCTCCGGCTTCACGCCGAAGGGCAGACGCTCGAGCGGTCCGCCGAGAAACTCCACCATGAATTTGCGCACGCCTTTGGGGCGCGGCTTGCCGGGCTGTCCGCCATTGCCGAGCCGCGTCGCGACGCAGCGCGCGAGCGGCGTCGGATCTGGCTCGTCGGCGAGCCAATGCAGGCGATAGGAGAAGTCGAAAGACGCGCCGGGAACGGCGGGCTTCGCCGGCACCCACATGGCGACGATGTTATCGTGGATCTCGTCGTCGGTCGGAATCTCGACGAGCTGAATCGTTCCCTTGCCCCAATCGCCCTTGGGCTCGATCCACACGCTCGGGCGGCGATCATAGAAAACGCCGTCGAGATAATGATCGAAATTGCGATCGCGCTGCAGCAGGCCGAAGCCTTTCGGATTTTCGTCTCCGAAAGCGGAAGCCATCACGCGATCGGGATTGTTGAGCGGGCGCCACAGACGCTCGCCGCGGCCGGTCCACATTGCGAGGCCGTCGGAATCATGCACCTCCGGCCGCCAATCGACGGCGGTCGGCTTCTTGGTCTCGGAGAACCAATACATGGAGGTGAGCGGCGCTATGCCGAAACGCTCGAAGGCGCCGCGCAAATGCAGCGAGCAGTCGACGTCCATCACGACGCCCTTGCCGCGCTTCGCCAAGATGCGAAACGCGCCGACGATGGAGGGACCTTCGAGCAGGAGATGCAGCGGCAGCCCGTCTTCCGCCTCCGGGCCGATATAGACATTGGTGAAATCTGGAAACTCCTCCGGCCGGCCGGAGACCCAAGTGTCGAGCGCGACGCCGCGCGCCGAGAGCCCATATTGGCGCAATTCGCCGATGGCGCGGAAATAGGAGGCGCCGAGAAAAGCCGCCCAATCATTCTTGCGCCAGTCGAGCGGCCCGTCCTTGGGCTCCTGAATGCGAAAGCCGGCGAAGCCCGCGCCCGGCGGCAGCTGGCGGGCGATCGAATCGTACGGCATGTCGAAATATTTGGAGTTGTAGAGCACCTCGCGCGCCTGGCCGTTCTCGACCGCATAGAAGCGGACGGCCTTTTTGAAGAACATGCCGAGGTGGAAGAACTCGACCGGGAAACGGCCGGCGCCCGTGGTGAGCGCGTAATTCGTGTCGTAGTTGATCTTGCCCCAGGCCTCATAGTCGATCTTGGAGGTGATCTGCGGATCGGGCTGGCTCGGCGGGCGGAAGGGCTCCGCGATGCGGCGGCGGGCGGTCTCCTTCAGCCGCTCGAAGGAGAAGGGCTCCGCCGGCCCGAGGTCGAGACGGCCGGGGACGGGCTGGGCGTCGGCCTCATTCGCGCTCATTGCGCCGAGCGCGCCTGTAGCGGCCGCGGCCTTGAGGAAGGAGCGGCGATCCGTGTCGTCGATCATGCAGGGAACCTCGCGGGGCGGGGAAGCGCCTGTCGTCGGCCTAGGGTCGAAAAATCAGCGGATAGGCTCGTGGCGGACGGCGGTGCGCATGAAGAAATACAGGCCGACCAGACCGGCCAGCGCAAAGACGATCTCGAAAATGCGGCTGATGGCCGGATCGAGCTGAAACAGGCCGCCGAGCGCCCAGCCGGCGGCCCAGGAGGTCGCGACGAGCTCCGTGCCGACCAGGATCGCGACGGCGACCAGAGTCGACAAATGCACCAGGTTCAACGGTTTCTTGCTCATCGGGCGAAGGACTCCGCGCTCATCGTCCAGAGGAACCTGCTATACGATCGGCCGGTCCGGCGCAAGTCGGCGCCCCAAAGGCCGCGGAACGCCTCTTGCGAGGCGCCGCGCGCCGCTGGTATTCTGCAAATGGGGGCGACGCAGGCGCTTTTATTGCTTTTTTCACGCGCTGAAGCAAAGTCGCTGCATTTTCAGGGGCGGAGCTATGGGTGGAGTCGTCGAGCGCGTCGTCATTCGGCATTTGTCGGGGTCGAAGGCCAATCAGATCGAGCAGCTTCCGATCGGCGATCTGAAAGAGATCACCATCGGCCGCGATCCGACATCGAAAATCGCTTTCGATCCCATCATAGACGGCGTCGTCAGCCGGCAGCACGCCGTCATCCGCATCGAGGGCGAAGGCGACGATCTGAAGTTCAAGCTGATCGACCTCGGCTCCAGCAATGGCACTTTCCTCAACGGCCAGCGCATCTCGCAAGACGCCGAGCTGCTGCCCGAGGACAAGATCGAGCTCGGCGGCGCCAAGGGGCCGAAATTCACCTTCGATCTGCAGCCCCGGCCGGCCAGCTTCGCGGCGCGCACGCGCGTCATCGGCATAGACGATTCCGCCGCGACCCGGCTGATCGAGACGGCGCAGACCGCGGCGTCCACCGCCGTCGCCGAGATCGGCTCGACGTCGACTGAGGCGCCTCCGCACAAGGCGGGCGTCGGGCAGGAGACGGTGCAGCGGCTGATCGTCGAGGAGCGCCGATCGGCGGGCCGCACTTGGGGCGCCGTGGCGGCCGGTCTGCTCGCCTTCATCGCGCTCGGCGGCGGCGCCGTCTATTGGAAGCAGATCAAGGACGACGAGCGCCATCAGGCCGAGCTCGCGGATGTGAAGGCGGACGCCAAGCACGCCGATCAGCGCAGCGCCGCGCTGCAGGGCGAGGTGAAGACCAATCTCATCGGCATGACGCCGCTCGACATCTACAATAAATATTCCAACGCCACCGCGCGCGTCGATCTGCGCTGGCGTCTCTTCGACACGCAGACCGGCAAGCCGATCTTCCATCAGACCTTCCGGTTCGGAAAGGACACGCTGCCGGCCTATGTGCGTCTGCCCAATGGCAAGGTCGTGCGCTGGCTGACGCTCGAGGACGATCAGCGCTCCAATCTGCAGATCGCCGGCGCCGGGCGCGGCTCCGGCTTCGTCATCAGCGAGCAGGGCTATCTGCTCACCAACAAGCATGTCGCCGCCGGCTGGAAGGTGACTTACGATTCCCCGCGTCTCGGCTATGTGTTCGATCTCGGCGGCGGCCCCGGCGCCAAAAACGCGAAGCTGCGGAAGCCTATCGGCGTCATCGATCTCGAATCCGAGGATTACGCCGATCTCAACATGTGGGTGCCTGAAGCGGGCGGCGTCATTTTTCCGTCGAGCGTCGCCATTCCGATCGGCCGCAACAACATCCCCGACATGACGCGCAATGAGCAGCGCACTTTCGAGGGCCGCAATGAGCAGCTCGAGGTGCGTTTTCCGGGCGCGCGGCTCGGCGTCAATGCGGCGCTGGTGCGCGCTTCGGCGGATTCCGACGCTGCGCTCATAAAGATCGACTCGCCGCAGCTGCTCGACAAGGTCGAGCTCGCCGACGACGATCAGGTGACGATCGGCGAGAAGGTCATCGTGCTCGGCTATCCGGGCATTTCGGTGGAGAATGTTCAGCGTCAGGTGACGGTGGAGAATGGGCTGACGCGCGTTCAGAACGAGGTCATTCCCGAGGCGACGGTGACGGACGGCATCGTCTCCAAGCTCTCCACCGGCTATAAGGAGAAGGATGGCGTCACGCTGACCAGCGCCGGCGAGCGCATTCAGCTCTCCGTGCTGGCGACGGGCGCCGGCAATAGCGGCGGCCCGGTGTTCAACGCCAATGGCAAGGTCATCGGCCTGTTCACCTACAGCCGCAGCCGCGGCGACGCGCGCGTGACGCTCGCCGTGCCGATCAAATTCGGACGCGACCTGCTGCGCGCGCAGCGCAACTGACCGAAGGCGAGAGGCGATGGCGACGGAGCGCGACGCTCCTTTGGGCGCTTTCCGCGTCGTCGGCGCGATGCGGACCGATGTCGGCCGCGTGCGCTCCTCCAATGAGGACAGCGTCGCCTATGTCGCGCCGGCGCAAGATGCGCCGGAGGCGAGAATGGGCTATCTCGCCATCGTCGCTGACGGCATGGGCGGCCACGCCGCCGGCGAGGTGGCGAGCGCTCTCGCGACGGAAGTCGTGCGCCGCGTGTTCTACTCGCTCGACGTCGAGCCGCCGCGCGCGCTGAAAGCGGCCTTCGAGGCCGCCAATCGCGCCATTTTCGAGCACAGCGCGCGCGAGCCCGAATGCAAGGGCATGGGCACGACCTGCACCGCCGTCGTCATTCGCGATGGAAGACTATGGCTCGCCCATGTCGGCGACAGCCGCGCTTATATCTTGCGCGGCGGCGAGGCGACGCAGCTCTCCGACGATCAGACGCTGCATGCGCAATTGGTGCGTGAGGGCGTGATGACGCAGGAAGAGGCCGAGCGCAGCCCCGGCGGCAATGTCATTCTGCAGGCGGTCGGAACGCGCAAGGAGGTCGCGCCGACCATTTGGTCGGAAGGACTGCCGCTCGCGATCGGCGACACGATCATTCTGTGCTCGGACGGGCTCTCCAATCTCGTTTCGAAGGCGCAGCTCGTCGCCGCGATCGCCGATCGCTCGCCGCAGGACTCCTGCCATTTTCTGGTGGAGGCCGCTCTCGTGGCGGGCGGCCACGACAATATTTCCGTCGGCGTGTTTCAGATCGTCGCGCCGCCGCCGGGCGCGCGCGATCAGGCCGCGACGCAGAAGATTTCCGTCGTCGCGGATGTCGCGCCGCCGACGCGCGTCATCGTCGTTCGATAGAGGCATGAGGTCATGAGCGACCAGAAAATGATCGGCCATTACCGCATCGTCGAGCTGCTCGGCGCCGGGGCCATGGGCAAGGTGCATGTCGCCTTCGACACTTTCATCGAGCGCGAGGTGGCGATCAAATCGCTGCGCCCCGAGCTGACGCAGGATCCCGAATTCGTCGGGCGCTTCAAGGCCGAGGCGCAGAGCCTCGCGCGCTTGAACCACCCCAATATCACCACGCTCTATTCGCTGCTGCCCGATGGCCGCGACCTCTATATGGTGATGGAGCTGGTGCGCGGACGCGCGCTCGACGACGTTCTGCGCGAGCGCGGCGGGCCGATCGGCGTGAAGGAATGTCTCGCCATCGTCTCGCAGGCCGCCGACGGCGTCGCCTATGCGCATCAGATGGGCGTGATCCATCGCGACATAAAGCCGTCCAATCTGATGATCGGCAATGATGGCCGCGTGAAGATCATGGATTTCGGCATCGCCCGCGTGCAGGGCAGCGTGCGCATGACGCGCGCCGGCACGGCGATCGGCACGCCGCTCTATATGGCGCCGGAGCAGCGACGCGGCAGCGAAGGCGACGAGCGCAGCGATCTCTATGCGCTCGCTGTCGTTCTCTACGAGATTCTCTCCGGCGCGGCGCCCTTCGCCGGGCTCGACGAGGTGGAGCTGCTGCAAGCGCAGATCGGCAGAGATCCGCCGCCGCTGGTGCCGCGCATTCCCGGCGTGACGCCGGAGCTGGAAGCCGCGATCATGAAGGCGCTCTCGAAACGGCCGGAGCAGCGCTATCCGTCGATCCGCGCCTTCAGCGACGCCATAGGCGCGACTGCGCTGCGCATCGACGCCACATCCATTGTGCAGAACCCCGCGCATCTTCTCGACAAGGCGACGCAGACGAGCGCGAGCGCCGGCTCCGCCGCGTCTCTGCCATCCGTCGCTCTGGCGGTCGCCAAGAGCCGTTCGACCTCGTTGGTCCGGCGCTTCAAATCGATGCATCCTGCCGTGCAGGGCGTGTCGGTGGCTGTGGTCGCCTTTGCGGCCGTCGCGCCGCTGCTGTTCGGCGGCGACGGCGACAGCGTCAATAAGAAGCGCGAGCTCGACAAGGCCGAACGCGAGCGGCGCGCGGCCGTCGAGCTCGAGAGCGAGCGTCGTCCGACGAAGACTTTGGATTATGGCCAGACCGGCGAGATCAAGCCGGCGCGAAACGAGATCGACCGTCCGGCGGTTCTGACGAATGATGCGCCGCCGGCCAAGCCCAAATGCAATGAGGGCTTCAGCATCGCGGATTGCCAGCCTTCGACTGTCCCTGGCCAGAAGACCGCGACCGTCGAGCCGGCGTCCCTCGGCGCATCCTCGACCATCGCCGAACTGCGCAGAGCGGTGAAGGAGAAAGAGTTCGACCGCGCCGCGTCGATCGGCGAGGCGCTCGCCAGCTCGGGCGAGCGCGAGGCGCAATTCATCCTCGGCATGATCGCGCTGAAAGGGCAGGGACGGCCGCAGCATCTTCCGACCGCCTTCAAATGGATCAAGAAGGCCGCCGATAAAGATTTCCCCGAAGCGCAGGCGGTGCTCGGCAACATGTATCAGAATGGCGACGTGGAGGGCGGCGAGAATGTCGAGGAGGCCGTGCGCTTGTATATGAAAGCGGCGGAGCAGAATAATCCGCGCGGCCAGTTCTGGCTGGGCAGGGCCTATGAGAAGGGCGTGCCCAATGTGCTGAAGAGAGATGCGAAAAAAGCGGGCGATCTGTTTCGCCTCGCCAAGGCGCAGGATTTTCCGGGCGCCGCGGAGGCGCTGGAGGCGCTCCGCAAATCCGGCAAATATTGACGCTGCGGCACGGCCGGATCAGTAATCCGCCTTGCCGAGCCCCGTCGCGCTGCTAGCGGCGCTTCCGCCGTTTCCACTCTTGTCGCCGCCGCCGCTCGCATGGCCGCCGCCATCATCTCGATGGCTGCGTCGCGATGCGTGTCGCGAGCCGCCGTCGCTGCGATGGACGTGCTGGCGCGGCGGAGGCCGACGCGTGCGATAGGGATAGCCGCCGCCATTGCCGCCGCCGCGCATCGCCCGACGCGCCAGCTCGGCCGCAATTCCGAAAAACTCGGCTTGAGCGCGAGCGGGCCCGGCATCGAGCGCGGCGATCGGCAAAGCGAAAAGCCCCAACAATAGAGCGCGGCGGGAGAGCTTCGGCGAAGCCGCAGTATCGGATGCGTCGCCGATCAAATCGCCCTTATGTTCGTCGATCATCTTCGTCAGCCTGAAAAAGTCCCCGGCTGAACTATCGGGCGCGGTCTCGACATTGTCAAACGAGCATTCGCGCGAGGCGGCGCATCATCCAAAGACGTATGGCGCGACGTTTTTTCGCCCATCGCGCCATACGTTCGTCAGCGGCTCGTCACGCGCCGCGCGGCGGGGAGAGCCTCACCAGCCCCAGCCGCCGCCCCAGCCGCCGAAGCTGGCGCCGACGAGGCCATAGCCGGCGCCGTAGCCGCCATAGCCGGCATAGCCGTATGGGTAGGCGTAGCCATAGGAGTAGGCGGGATAGGCGACCACCGGCGTCGCCACCACCTCGGGCTGCGACACATAGACGGTCCGGCGCTCGACGATGCGGCGCACATAGCTCGTCCTGTGCTCGCAATTCGGCTGTTCCGATTTCGGCGGCTCATACTCGGTTTTCTCTTCGCAGATTTGCCGACAGCGCTTCTCCTTGGCGACGGCGGCGTCGACGCCGAGCATGCCGATGACGAGCGCCGCGGCGCCGACGATCGATAATCTGACGACTGTGCTCATGATGCGGTTCTCCTTCGTCTGCGCTTGGAACGAATATGCGCGAACGCGGTTGAACCTATGTCGCCGATCCGCAGCGGCGAGTGCGTTTCTTCGTTGCGACGCTTTTTGATGAAAATCAAATTCGTCGCGTTTTGTCTGAGATTTTCGTGATTGCGGTCGATTGACGCTGCGGCCCCGCGCGCGCTCGTCGCGCAGAGTCGCGAAGCCTAATCTCTCATGCAAGCCTGGCGTCTCGAATTATCGCACAGGCGACTGGAGGAGTCGGCAATGTCCACTTATGGAGCCAATGATCCGATCGTTTTCGCTTTGCTCGCCGAAGCCGTGGTGATCGCCGTCGTCGCCGTGTCGATCGTCGGCTACCTGCTTTTCAAAGCGAGCGCGCGCGCCTTGAGCAAGCCGCACGCGCATTGAAGAGTCGAATGCGAGCCGAGCCGACCCCGTCTTTCGACGGGATCGGCGCTGTCATGGACTAGAAGTGATAATTGAGGCCACCGCGGATCGTCGACGTATCGATATTCGTCTGCAGCGAATTGGCCGAGAAATCGAAATAGCGATCGCCGCCGATAGAGGTGAAGAGATATTCCGCCTTGGCCGAGAGATTGGGCGCGAGGCCGAATTCGATGCCCGCGCCGAGCGCCCAGCCGGCGGTGAATTTCGACTGCTGGCCGTAGAAGCCCTGGAAGGCGTTGTTCACGCTCGCCGTCGTGTTGCTGCCGGCGAAGCCGCCGGTGACGAACAGCAGAGCGCGATCGATGGTGACGCCGGCGCGCGCGCGAATGGTGAGCGTGTTGTCGACGGAGCCATTGCCGGAGACGCCGGCGAAAGGCGAGCGTCCGTCCTTCGAGCTGTTGAAGTCGAAGTCGCCTTCGACGCCGACGAGGAAGTTGGGCGCGAAGGTGAGATTATAGCCGGCCGTGCCGCCGACGACCCACCCATTGGGATTGCCGAGCAGATTGCTGCTGCCGTTCTGGAACGAGCCCAGCGCATAGCCGCCGTTGATGCCGATATAGAAGCCCTGCCAGGTGAAGGCGGGCGGCGGGCTGTAATAATCGGTGGCGGGGGCGGAGCGCCGCGGCAGATCGGCGGCGAGGGCGGAGGCGCCGGCGCAGAGCAGAGCGGGCGCCAGCAGCGCAGGAAGCAGCATAGGTCTCATCGAACTCGACTCCACATTCGCGCGCCTTAAGGGCCTTCGGCTCGCGGTCACAAAACTCGGCGCAGGCGAGGGGCAAGGCCCAGCCAGAGCTCAGTCGAATTAAAATCGTTCACGTTAACGGAACCTTTCCGCGCCCGAGCCCGCGCTGCGGGCGAAGCAAAACCACGATGCGCTGGAATGTATTGATTGTGTCGAAACCATGTTATATTTAGCATTAACCGAGCCATTCTGGCCATTATCCATTTTGAATTGGATCATCACGTCGCATAGAGGCGTTCAGATTGCCTAATAATCGGTAAATTCAGCCGCGGTTACGTCTCGAGGGGCGCATTGACCGCGCCGGCGCGGCGTGAGAATTGCCTTTCACGGCGGCATGATGGGGATTCGGGCGATGAGCGCTGGCGGCGCAGGCGGTTCGGGGCCGGTTCTGGTGACGGGCGCGGCGCGGCGCATCGGCTTGGCGATCGCCGCTCGGCTGGCGCATTGCGGGCGCCCTGTGGTGCTGCACGCCTCGCATCGCTCCATAGAGGAGGCGGAGCTCGCCGCAGAGGCGATCCGCGCCAAGGGCGGCCGTGCGGCGGTGGTCGGCGCCGATCTCTCCGACGCGCGCGAGACCGAGGCGCTGATGGGGCTCGCCGCGCGCGCTTTCGGTCCGGTGACGCTGCTCGTCAACAACGCCTCGGTGTTCGAGCTCGACGCTGCGCAGGATTTCTCGGTCGAGGTGTTCGATCGGCAATTCGCGGTCGATCTGCGCGCGCCGCTGCTGCTGGCGCGCGACATGGCCGCGCAATTGCCGCAGGAGGCGGAAGGCGCGATCGTCAACATCGTCGATCAGCGCGTGTTTCGCCTGACGCCGCGCTACTTCACCTATACGTTGGCGAAGTCCGCGCTTTGGACGGCGACGCGCACAATGGCGCAGGCTTTCGCGCCGCGCATTCGCGTCAACGCCGTGGGGCCGGGGCCGGTGTTTCCCAACGCCGTCCATGGTCAGAAGGGCTTCGAGACGGAAGCGCGCGGCGTGCCGTTGCGCCGGCCGGCGGATGTATCCGGCGTCGTCGACGCGGTGGTGTTCCTCGCCGAGGCGCGCAGCGTCACTGGGCAGATGATCGCCGTGGACGGCGGCCAGCATCTCGCCTGGGAGACGCCGGACGTGCTGCCGGATTAGCGCGTCGCCGGGCAATCGGCGTCGGCGGGCATGACAAATCCGCGCGGATAAGGGAAAAGGCGCGAATGCGTCCCTCGATCCTCGATCCGCTGTTCGGCCGCGCCGCCGCCCTTCCGGGCATAGGCCCAAAGACGGCCAAGCATTTCGACCGGCTGCTCGCCCGGCCGGGCAAGGAGACGCGTCTCATCGACGTGCTGTTTCATCTGCCGATCAATCTCGTCGACCGCAGCCTGCGCCCCGCCATCGCCGAGGCGCCGACAGATCGCGTCGTCGTGCTGAAGGTGCGCGTCACCGAGCATCGCAAGCCGCAGGGGCGCTACGCCAAGGCGCCGTTCAAAGTCCATGTCGAGGACGACACTGGCGACGCCGAGCTGGTCTTCTTCCTCTCCAACGCCGATTGGATCGAGCGCAGCCTTCCCATAGGCGCGACGCGCTGGGTTTCCGGCAAGATCGAGCTCTATGACGGGCGCCGGCAGATCGTGCATCCCGATCGCGTGCTGGACGAGGCGGGCCTCGCCAAGCTGCCGCCGGCGGAGGCGGTGCACGGCCTCACGGAAGGGCTGCAAGAGCGCTTCGTGCAGCGCGCCGTCGCCGGAGCGCTGGAGCGCTTGCCCAAGCTGCCGGAGTGGCAGGACGCTTCGGTGCTTGCCGCCAATGGCCTTCCCGATTTCGCGAGCGCGCTCGCCGCCGCGCAGAATCCGAAATCGCCGGCCGACATAGAGCCGGCCAGCAAGGCGCGTCAGCGCCTCGCGCTGGACGAGCTGCTGTCGCAGCAATTGGCGCTGCGTCTCATCCGCTCGAAGATGCGGCGCGAGCCGGGCCGCGAGAACGCCGGCGACGGACGCATCACGCGCATCATAGAAGCCGCGCTACCCTATGCGCTCACCGGCGCGCAGCAGCGCGCGCTCGTCGAGATACGCGAGGATTTGGCGTCTTCGCGACGCATGTTGCGGCTGCTGCAGGGCGATGTCGGCGCCGGCAAGACCATTGTCGCGCTGCTGGCGATGGCGAGCGTCGTCGAATGCGGCAGACAAGCCGCGCTGATGGCGCCGACGGAAATTCTCGCGCGCCAGCATTATGAGCGCCTGCTGCCGCTCGCCGAAGCGGCGGGCCTGCGCCTCTGCCTGCTCACGGGAAGAGCCAAGCCCTCCGAGCGCGCGCGTCTCTATGAGACCATTGCGGCCGGAAATGTCGATATCGTCATCGGCACGCACGCTCTGGTGCAGAGCGAGCTCGCCTTCGCCGATCTCGGCCTCGCGGTCGTCGATGAGCAGCATCGTTTCGGCGTGCAGCAGCGTCTCGCGCTCGGCGCCAAGGGCGAAAGCGTCGATGTTCTGGTAATGACGGCGACGCCGATTCCGCGCTCGCTGGCGCTCACCTATTTCGGCGATATGGACAGCTCCATTCTCGACGAGAAGCCGCCCGGCCGCTCGCCCATCGAGACGCGCGCGCTGCCGGTGTCGCGCATCGGCGATGTGGTGGAGGGCGTGAGCCGCGCTCTCGCTTCGGGCGCACGCGTCTATTGGGTGTGCCCGCTGGTGGAGGAGAATGAAGACCTCGATCTCGCCGCCGCGCAGGATCGTCACGAGGATCTGACGCGCATTTTCGGCGAGATCGTCGGCCTCGTTCACGGCCGTATGAAAGCGCCCGAGCGCGACGCCGCAATGGAGGCGTTCAAGCAGGGCGAAACGCGCATACTCGTCGCCACCACTGTCATAGAGGTCGGCGTCGATGTGCCGGAGGCGACGGTCATGGTGATCGAGCACGCCGAACGCTTCGGCCTCGCGCAATTGCATCAGCTGCGCGGGCGCGTCGGGCGCGGCTCCGGCAAATCCTCCTGCCTTCTGCTCTACAAAGGCCCGCTCGGCGAGACGGCCAAGGCGCGGCTCGTCATGCTGCGCCAGACCGAGGACGGCTTCCGCATAGCGGAGGAGGATTTGCGCCTGCGCGGGGAAGGAGAAATTCTCGGCGCGCGGCAATCCGGCCTGCCGGGCTTCCGCCTGGCCGATCTCTCGGCCCATGCTCGGCTGCTGGCCATAGCGCGCGACGATGTCGAGCTGACCCTGCGCCGCGACCCGGACCTCTCCGGCCCGCGGGGCGAGGCGCTGAGGGTTCTGCTCTATCTCTTCGAGCGCGACGAGGCGGTGAAGCTGCTGCGGGCGGGATGATCGCCGGGGCCTTTATCGCGCGCGCCATTGCGCGTAAATTCCAGACCCGAGCCGCGGCGCGGCGAAAATGAAAAAAAAGCGGGCGGCGAGCGCCCGCAAAGGGAGAGCGAATTGTCCTATCTGCACACGATCTGGAGCCAATTGTCGTGGAGCGACAAATGGGTCCTCGGCATAAACGTCTTTCTCGCCGTCGTTTTCTTCGCCTCCTGGCGGAACAAGAAGCGCCGCCAGAAGCAGGGGGAGTGATACGACTTCCGTTCGATCCATTCGGATTCAACATCCATCCCTCGCCCTGAGGAGCCCGCGAAGCGGGCGTCTCGAAGGGCGGCCGCTGCGTGGCGCTGGATCGTCCTTCGAGGCTTTTTGCGCGCCGCAAAAAGCGCCTCAGGACGAGGGGGGATTGTATTCGCCGCGCCGAAACGCTCAGCCGGCGCCGCGCAGGCTCGCGGCCGTCTGGCCGAAGAGGATTTTGCGCTCCTCTTCCGTGAAGCCGTCGCGCGGGCGGGAGAGGATCTCGCCTTTCGCATAGGCGCGCTCGACCGCCGGCCGCGCGCGCATCGTCTCGAGCCAGCGCCGCACATTGGGAAAATCGTCGAGATTTTGTCCCTGCCGCTCATAAGGAACGATCCAGGGATAGGCGGCCATATCGGCGATGGAATAGTCATCGGCGATGTAGTCTCGCCCCGCGAGGCGCTTGTCCAGCACGCCATAGAGGCGATTGGTCTCGTTCACATAGCGATCGATCGCGTAAGGAATCTTCTCCGGCGCATAATTGCGGAAATGATGGTTCTGGCCGGCCATGGGGCCGAGCCCGCCGACCTGCCAGAACAGCCATTCGAGAGCGCGCGCGCGGCCGCGCAGATCGCTCGGCAGAAAGCGCCCCGTCTTCTCGGCGAGATAGACGAGGATCGCGCCGGATTCGAACAGCGAGACGGCCGCGCCGCCGTCCGCCGGCGCATGGTCGACGATGGCCGGCATGCGATTATTCGGCGAGATGGCGAGAAAGGCCGGAGCAAATTGCTCGCCTTTCGAAATGTCGACGGGGACGATTTTATAGGCGAGCCCCGCCTCCTCGAGAAAGATCGTTATCTTGTGGCCATTGGGCGTGGGCCAAAAATGGAGGTCGATCATATGAGGTCTCCGTGTCGCGCGAGGGCGCGCTGCTCGCTATTCGCTTTTCCCATTATTCGTTCTTCCCGCCGGAATCGTGACAAAGAAAGTCGATCCTTGTCCCGGCTGCGATGTCACGGACAGCCGCCAGCCATGACGATCGGCGATGGATTTGCAGATCGCGAGTCCTATACCGGTGCCGGGATATTTGCCTTTCGGATGCAGCCGCTTGAACGGCTCGAAGACGAGCTGCGCATATTTGCTTTCGAAGCCGATGCCATTGTCGGCGAAAGCCACGACGATTTCGCGCTCGTTCTGCGTCGCTTGGATGACGATCTCCGGCGCGTGATCGGGCTTGCGATATTTGAGCGCGTTGGAGACGATATTATGCGTCAGCCGCGCGAATTGCGAGCGGTCGGCGCGAAAAGCGACATGCGGCGCGTCTATGCGCAGGCGGGCGCCGCTCTCCGCGATCGCCTCGGAGAGATCGTCGATGGCGAGGTCCAGCTCGTCGCGCAGATCGAGGTCCTGCACATTCTGCGCATCATTGATCGCGCGCGAATAGGTGAGGAGATCGTCGACCAGCTCGCGCGCGCGCAGCGCCGAGGAGCGCATCACGCTATTGGCGTAGCTCATGTCGTTCTCATTGGCGCTGGAGATCGCCTGCTCGAGAATATCCGCGAATGCGGCGATCTTGCGCAGCGGCTCCTGCAGATCATGCGAGGCGACATAGGCGAATTGCGCCAGACGCTCATTGGCGCGCTCCAGCTCCGCCGCGCGCTGCGACAGCGCGTTCTCCGCCTCGCGCCGCGCGGTGATGTCGAGCACGGTCGCCAGCACGACCGCGCCGCTCTCGCTCTCGATCGGCGTCAGGCCGATCTCGACCGGAAACTCGCTGCCGTCGCGCCGCGTCGCCTTCAAATCGCGGCCGGCGCCCATCGGCCGCTTGCTCGGATGAGCGAGGAAGCTCTGGCGCAAGGAGGAGTGCGCCGCCCGCATGCGCGCCGGGACGAGAATATCGATGGACTTTCCAACCAGTTCGTCGCTACGATAACCGAACATACGCTCGGTCTCCGCGTTGACGAATTGAATGAGTCCATCGGCGCTGCTGACGATCATGGCGGCAGGCGCCGACTCTACCGCGAGGCGAAAATGATCGTCGCCTATGCTGTCGAAGCTCATCCTCGCACCCCTCGTCGCGCGCATCTGTCAGCGCTCGTTGCTGCGCGCGGGGCGACCGCATCCTATCTGATAGGAGACAGCGTCTGAGAAAACGAGCGCAAGTCGAGAAGATGGGGATTGTGATGTCCGCTGTCGAGACGAAGAATCGGGCCTGCCGCGTATTGATCATCGAGGACGATCAAGACGACGTCTTCCTGTTCAAGCGCGCCCTCGATTCCGTGCGCTCCTTGCTGGAGCGCGACATAGAATGCGAGCAGGTCGACAATGGGCTGGACGCGATCTTTCTCGTCTCGCGCGAGGAGATCACCGACAAGCTCCCGGATGTGCTGGTGCTGGACCTCAACATGCCGCGCCTCGACGGCGTGAAGTTCCTGAAGTCGCTGCGCCGCTCGCTGCTGCTGAAGGAGCTGCCGGTTTTCGTGCTGACGACCTCCACCGCGCCGTCGATCCATGAGGAGGCGATGCGGGCCGGCGCCGACAAGGTGTTCGTCAAGCCCAATGACGCCGAGGCGCTGCTCGCCATCGCGCTGGAGATCGTGAGCTCGGCGCTGGAGCGGCGCGGCGAGCCGGCGACGCGTCAGTAATACCAGAGCCCGTCGTGCAGCCCGCGCGGCGAGGGCGGCGGCGCCTGGCGCGGCGGCGGATTGACGTAATCCCCGTAGTAGCCGCCGCCATATGGCGCTCCATAGCCGTAGGGCGCCGGGCCGCCGGCGTTCTGGCCGGGGGGAGGGGCGTGTCTCTGCCGCTCGCGCTGACGCCGGCGCTGCTCATAGGCGTGCTTGCGCGCCTCCCACAGATCGCGTCGCTGCTCGGCGGCCTGCGCGCGCGAAGGCCCCGCGCCGCCCTCGCGCTGGCGGTCCCGCGCGAATGGCTCCGCGCGCGCCGAGGCCGCGACTGCGACGCCTGCGAAGACGATCGATGCGACGAGCAGGGCTTTCGACATGGGACGCCTCCGATTGCAAATGAAAGCCTAGTCTAGACCATGGCGCGGCCGCTGGCCGGCGGCGCGAGCGGATGTGGTTAAGGTCGTCTCTCGCGCTCGCGCGCGCAGCAACACTTTCTTCAGCCTTTGCTGGAAATGTCACAAATCTCGCCGCTCGAGGCGGCGGGCCGTTTTTCGCGATTGTGATGCGAAAGCTTCTTTGTGGAGCGGCGCCATGATGACGCTTGATCCGACGACGTTCAGCCCCGGCGACGAGGCCGCAAATCGAATCGCCTATGCCTGTCTGCCGCCGCCCACGACACGCTGGGTGGTGCGTCGCAAGGCCGAAGTGGTGGCGGCGGTGCGCAGCGGCGTCGTCTCGCTCGACGATGTCTGCCGGCGCTATTCGCTGACGCGGGACGAGTTCGAGGCCTGGGCGAGCTCCATCGACAGCCATGGCGTCGACAGCTTGCGCACGACGCGGCTGCAATATTATCGCCGCCGCGCCGCGCGTCTCGCCGCCGGCAAGCGCTGAGCCGTCAGCCCTGCGGCTTGTGCTCGATCCGCAGCGCCTCGCCGGCGCGATGGGCGAGCGCGGTCTGAATCGGCCCCGCCAGAGCCGCCAGCAGCCAGGGCAGCCAGACCTCTATGCGCAGCGAATCGGCGAGCACGTCTATGCGCGCCTGCATATTGTGGCCGAAGGCGCCGACCTTCAGATCGGCGGCGTTCCCGGTCCAGACGACCTCGGAATGGGCGAGCTTGTCCACATAGTCCCGCCGCAGCTGTTCGAGCCCGGCGGCGACGCGCGCCCGCGCCGTCTCGACGCCGAGATCATGGCTCACGGTGATGACGATGGATTTTTGCATAGCGAGGCTCCCGTGCCGCCAATCTAGGCGCCGAGAGACGGATTTCACAGGGGCGGGACGATTGCCGGCTTCCCGAGTAGGATTCGATTAATTACCTAAGTATTTGAAATAAATATAAGTCAGCAGTCCTATAGCAACAATATATCAACATCGATCTAGAATGCACGGCCGCGACCCGCGGCATCAATACCGCCGCCGCGAGCCTCCGACACGAAACGCAATCAAGAAAGGTCTGGAAGGGGTAGGGGCGTGTGGATGCGGCGTAAGCTGGCATAGAGTGTCTTTGCGCGTTCCAGCCTGTCCTTAGCCTTTTCTGGTTTGCGTCGTTCAGTCTCGCCCCACGGATCGACCTCGCCCACGGAGAATAGGAACGCGGCCGTTGCGGCAAGCTCAAGTTCGATGGGATCAGCACTTGCTGCTTTTTGTACAAGTTCGATCCTACCGGGGAGCGCCTCGCCTGAACTAGCCAACTCGGTTGTGAAAATTGAATAGAAGCCACCCCAGCTAGTTGGGTGCTCCTCCTCTTTAGCAATTCCAAGTCGATTCGCGGACCGAATAGCAGATGTCAAGTCTTCGCAGTAAGGACCATAGTGGCGATATTCGAAGTGAAACCCCGTGCCAACTCCGCTTAGCTCCAACAGATAAGCAATCTTCTGAAGACGGGTTCGGCCAACAACACGACCTCCAGCGTCGCGAATAATCTCGGCTGCCCTCTGCGCCGGATGTCCGAGCTTATTTACCTGCGGCATTTTTGATCTCTCCCCGGATCAGATCCTTGACCAAATCCCGCGCCTCACCGTCCTCGGCTGCCGCATAGACTCTGAAAAGCCGAAATGGTTCAATTCCTCGCACGATACGAGATCGCTCCCCCAAATCGACCAGTCGATCGTCTGCAGTACGAATCCGGATTTGGTTCAATGGTCCTTTTGATTCTTGAAGCTTCTTGTAGGGCTCGCGCTCGGCGCGATCCACCAAAATTCTCGGGAGGTCACACCCGTTTGCGCACACCCATTCCGAAATTTTTTCTTCCACTCGATCCGACAATTGGTCGAGAAGGCAAGCTTCCTTCTCCAATCGTTCGGCTCCTAGCGCGTTTGCAATTTGCTCGCGAACATTCAACGATTTGTAAAATTTCCGATCGCGGAGCCGTCTGGCTAAGTTTCCTAGGGCCGCATCGGGCGCATCAGCAAACAATGGCAAAGCACCCCATACGACTGTATCGTCGAGCGAAAGCACGCATTCGATATCATTTGGGTTTCGGATAAATCTAACGAGCGGATGATTTTCGGGCAACCCTGTTCGGAGGTGCTCACCTTCTAAAAGCAGCTCAAAAGCCCGGAGAAGCAGCTCCGTGAACAGTTTCTCGGCTCCCCTGGTTGCTTTATGGAAATAGACTGTTGGATACAATTGAAATAAGCCAACGACGTAGGCCTCCGCAGCAAACACGGCCTTCGGTCCAAGCACAAAGGTTTCAATTTTGCCTAATTCTTGCTCATCTACTCCGTAGGGAACCTCTCCAATTTCAATGTTTGCAATGAGCCACTCGAAGTCTATTGCCCCGTGCTGGGTCCCGGTCATGAGCCGATCCCTGCGCATGTAATCTAAACGGTCAGCATCGAACTGACTTGAAACGACCGCGCCGTAAAGGCTGCGGGGTCCCCCTTTCACGATTGCAGCAACGTCGTTGGCAAAACCGCTGCCTAGTTGATTTAATGCGTCGGCCACATCTCCATCCCGAATTAATGCGTCGCTGACGTGCTCATGATCAGCCATTTTCAGCTTAAGACGACGGCCTACATCCTCGAAAGCATGACTGAATGGACCGTGCCCCAGGTCGTGTACGAGTGCCGCGGCAACAGCCGCATCGGCCTGATAGGGTCGATATCTCGTGCTGCCCATGTGCGCTTCAATGATCTGCATCAGCCGACGCGCTATGTGAAAAACTCCTAGGCTATGCGCAAAACGCGAGTGCGTCGCCCCAGGATAGACGAGATCAGAAAAACCAAGTTGCTTTACACGCCTCAGGCGTTGAAAAGCTCGCGTTTGAACGACGTGCCAGAGGGCGTCGTGAAAATCATCCGCTGGAAATGCGATAAGGTTGTGGAGTGGGCAACGCACTCGCTGAGACTTGAACGGCACCTATAATCTTCCTTTCAATATGGCAGGTTACCCGATTCGGCTGCCTGCATGAAGATCATATTCCGCCGATAGCGTTGCAGTTTGGGAGGAACCCGAGGAGGGAGAGCAATCGCCGTCGCGCCCGGCGATAACCGGTGGGGCTGTCTCTCGAAGCGCTAGGGCATTCTATCGGCTGATATGTTCACTAATATCCGGTTGTTCCGAGCAGGGCGAACGCCCACCGGAATATTTTCTCGCCCCCTTTGCAAGCGCCGAGGCGCAGCGAACACAAGAACTCCATATCCTTGCGCATTTCGGCGCGCTCTTCCGGGGCTTGGCAATCGATTCCGAGCGTCATCTCAAATTTCTCGGCGAGCGCCTCGTGTACGGCTTCTCTGACATCGTCATTGGTCAACTCGGCCATTTCCTTCCCCTATTCGGCGACAGGGCGCCCACGGCAAAACCGCCCACGGCGTCAACCCGCTAGGCCACAATCTCGTAATGTCGCCCCATTATTCCGAGGAGGTAGACACTGCCGCCCGCGACCGCAAGCTGATCGCCGCAGCGGACCTATTCGGGAAGGGGAAGCGAGGAGAGCTGCAAAACGCGCCGGTAAATCTGTAAAACAGCGCGCGAGCGACGAAGGCAGCTAATTGATATTGCTGGCTCCCCGAGCAGGACTCGAACCTGCGACCCAGCGATTAACAGTCGCTTGCTCTACCGGCTGAGCTATCGGGGAACGGTGGCGGGCATATAGCAAGCTCTAAGCACTCTTGCCAAGCCCTGTTCGCCGCCTTTCTCGATTTCTTTCGCGTCGCCCACAAGCCATTCAATCGGCAGGCGGAAAAAGCGCGAGTGTCGCTACTATGTCATTCTGGGACGGCAGGCCCGCCTCATTGCCGAGGTGCTGAATCTTGTAGCCGGAAGCCGCGCGCGCGAAGCGGAAGTGCTCGCGCCAGGGCGCTTCCGGCCGCTGGAGATAGGACGCCATATAGGCGCCGTGGAACACATCGCCCGCGCCCGACGTATCGACGATGCGCTCCGCCGGCACGGGGAGAGAGGGCAGGCGCTGCACCTCGCCATTCTCGTCGTACCAGAGCATTCCGCGCTCGCCATTGGTGACGCCGCCGATGCGGCAGCCCTTGCTCTTCAAAAAGGCCAGCATGTCGGCCTCCGAGAGCGTCATCTGTTCGCAGAGCCGCTCGGCGACGATGGCGACGTCGATGAACTCCAGCAGATCGGTGATTCCCGGCCGCAGCGCACCGCCGTCCAGCGAGGTCAGCGCGCCCGATTCGCGGCAGGCGCGCGCGTAATGGAGAGCGGCGTCGGCGATATGCCCGTCGCTGTGCAGGGCGCGGACCCCGGTCAGATCGAGGCGCTGGAAGTCCTCGAGGAAATTATTGTCGCGGGCGCGCAGAATCGCCCGCTTGCCGTCCTTGGGCAGCACGAAGGACAGCGAGGAGCGGCGCACCCGGCGTGGATGCACGCGCAGCCCATAGGTCGCGGCCATGTCCATGAACATATGGCCGAGCCAGTCGGGCGCGAGCTGCGTCAGCAGCTCGACGCCGTCGCCGATCAGCTTGGAGCAGGCGAAGGCGGCGGTCACGGCGTTGCCGCCGAAGGAGACGGCGTAATCCTCCGCCACATCCTTCTCGTCGCCTTTGGGCATGACCTGCGTGCGCATGGTCACGTCGATATAGGAATGGCCGATAAATAGAGACTGCAAGCGAGGACTCCGACAAGAGGAGGCGGAGGAGGGGCGCGGTCAGACCGAGAAGCTGGAGCCGCAGCCGCAGGAGGCGGTCGCGTTGGGATTCTCGACGCGGAAGGACTGGCCCATCAGATCCTCGACATAATCGACGCGCGCGCCGGCGATATAGGCGGCGGAGATCGAATCGACGACGAGCCGCGCCCCGTCGCGCTCGACGACGATATCGTCGGCCTTGGGCTCGGTCTCGACCGTATAGGCGTATTGCAGGCCGGAGCAGCCGCCGCCGTCGACCGAAAGCCGCAGCGCCTTGGCTTCGGCCTCGCCGGCGAGAATGGCGTGAATGCGCTTGGCCGCGCGCTCGCTCATCTCGATCTTCGCAATCGTCGCCGTATCGGTCATTTGGGCGCGCCTTCCTCTTTTTTGGCTTTTGTCTCGCCGGCCTCGTCGCTTGCGCTCCCCGGGGCGGGCGGGATATGCGAAGCGAAAATATGGCCGCCCGCGTGACCTTGCAATGACAGGAGAGACGATTGGCGATCGAAGATCCCGGCGTCCGTGGCCGCGCCCCCTGCGCCAGCGACCCTTCGGCGTCGCGCGGGCGCCTCTTTCCCGAATCGGCCTCGCCGACGCGCAGCGAGTTCCAGCGCGACCGCGACCGAATCATTCATTCGACGGCCTTTCGCCGCCTCGCGCATAAGACGCAGGTCTTCGTGCCGCTGGACGGCGACCATTTCCGCACGCGGCTGACCCATACGATAGAGGTGGGGCAGATCGCCCGCGCGCTCGCCCGCGCTCTGGCGCTGGACGAGGACCTCGCCGAGGCGGTGGCGCTCGCCCATGACCTCGGCCATACGCCCTTCGGCCATGCCGGGGAGCATGCGCTGCAGCGCTGCATGGAGGCCTATGGCGGCTTCGATCACAACGCCCAGGCTTTGCGCGTCGTCACTCTGCTCGAGCGCCGCTACGCCCGCTACGACGGGCTGGACCTCACCTTCGAGACGCTGGAAGGCC
The DNA here is from genome assembly GCF_000379125.1 of Methylosinus sp. LW4. Classification (NCBI taxonomy): domain Bacteria; kingdom Pseudomonadati; phylum Pseudomonadota; class Alphaproteobacteria; order Hyphomicrobiales; family Methylocystaceae; genus Methylosinus; species Methylosinus sp. LW4. The sequence goes on from NZ_KB900626.1 coordinate 1,024,082, forward strand.
TCGTCAAGCACAATGGCCCTTTGCGCGGCCCGCGCGCCAATCGCGCGCTCGCCCCCTATGTGGCGGAGTTCGACGCGCTGTTTCCGCTCGATCTGGACACATTCGCGGGGCCGGAGGCGCAGGCGGCCGCGCTCGCCGACGACATCGCCTATGACGCCCATGACATAGACGACGGGTTGCGCGCCGGCCTGTTCTCGCTCGAGGATATCGAGGCCGTCCCCTTCATCGGCGTGATGCTGGACGAGATTCGCGCCGTCTACGGCGCGCTGGAGCGCACGCGCGTCATTCACGAGCTCGGCCGGCGGGTCATCACCCGCTTCGTCGAGGACGCCATCATCCAATCGGAGAAGCGCCTGCGCCTCGTCGGAGCGAAGAGTGTGGAGGATGTCCGCCGCGCCGGCGTGGCGACGATCGCCTTCTCGCCGCCCATGGCCGAGGCGGATCGGTCGATCAAAGCCTTTCTCTTCCCCAAAATGTATCGGCACGAGAAGGTGGTCGGCGTCTGGGAGCGCGCCGAGCAGGTGATCTCGCGGCTTTTCCCGGTCTATTTCGACAATCCGGCGCAAATGCCGCCGGAATGGGCCGAGCTCGCCCGCGCCGAAGAGGGCGCCGCCCGCGCCCGCCATGTCGCCGATTACATCGCCGGAATGACCGACCGCTATGCGCTCGGCGAATATCGCAAGCTGTTCGGGGAGAAGATGTCGCTGGGCTGAGGGCGGACCGCAGCGCGCCTTGACGGAGCCCCTTGCGCGCCCGACCTCCTGGTTCTGACCCGGAGGCTCCCATGCTCGTCATCGAATTCGTCGGCGTCGCTCCAGAGGGAATGACCGCGCAGGTCATCGATCGGATGAACACCGACATCAGCGACGTGCGCAAGGCGGTCACTCACGCCAAGTCGCTGTTCTCGAATGTGATCGTCCAGCGCAAGCATAAGCCGCTGCCGCATGGATTCCGCATATTGGACGGCGACGGGCGCGAGGTCGCGAGCTGGAGCATCGACGAGTGAGCGTCGTCACGCCCCGAACCATTCAGCGCAGCGCGTGATCAGTCGACATTGCAGCGGATCGGGGCCGGCGGTTGCGCCGCGCCGATCTCCTGCGCCGCGGCGAGGGCCAGCGGGCAATTGGCGCAATCGTGACCGGCGCAGCCCGCGCAAGGGGAGGGCGCGGCCGTCGCCTGAGCCGGGGCGGCGCCCGCCAAATTCTGCGCATCGGCGCCGGGCTGGTCGCTCGCGGCGGCCCAGGCGGAGCCGGCGATCAGCAGAGCGGGCAGGGCGAGAGCAAATTTTCGCATGGCGAACTCCTAGTGCTGGCCGGGCGCGAGTTTCACGCCGCGCCGCTCGAAAGTAATGTAGGAGACGAGCGCCGTCATGCGCGGATCGTCGGGCGCGAGATTGGCGCCTTGCAGCGGATTGCGAATGCACCAATTCGCCATTTCGAAAAGCTGCGCGACCTTGCCGAGCTGCTTCTGGAACTTGGGATAGGTCTCTGGGTGCGTGTTGGCGGCGTTGGGGTGGCATTGCGCGCAGGCGACGCCATTGGTCCCGAGCGCGCCGCTCGTCCATAATTCGCGGCCCTTGGCGGCCACCTGCTCGAATTCCTTTTGATAGCGCTCGACGTCGGTCTTGGTGAATTCATCGGCGCGCGCGGTCGTCGCGCCGAAGGCGGCGAGGCTGAAAGCGAGGAGCAAGGTCGAGCGAAGCATGACGAACTCCGATCAATAATGAGTTTGCGGCAGACGGCGCTGCGTCGGCTCCTGATAGGCGATATCGACCGGATGCCCGGCCTTGTGGTCGAAGGCGACGGTGCGCTGGTCATTGTCCCAGAGCTGATAGCGCGCGGTGACGCGGCCCGAGCCTATGTCGATCAGCTGCCAGCCGGTGGCGTCGCGCTCGAAGAAAGGATCGGCGCGATTCATCGGAATGGTGAGCACGGGCAGATGGCTCTCGGCCTGCGCATAGCTCTGCGGATAGGGCCAGGGCCAGGCGGTGGCCATCACCGAATTGAAGCTGATGTTGCCGATCTGATTATATTGGATCTGATGGACATGGCCGTAGATGACGTTCACGCTGTCGAAAGGCGCGAGCAGCGCCTGCACATCCTCGGCGTCGTCGGTCCAGAAATTCCAGCCCTTGTAGATCTTCTGCAGCGGCGAATGGGAGAAGACGACGATCGGCGTTTTCTTGTCCAGCTTGGCGAGATCATTGGCGAGCCATTTGCGCTGCTTGTCGCCGACCATGAAGGGCGAGCCGTTCGGATTGTCGAGCCCCGCCATTTCCAGCATGCGCTGCTCGGCTGTCGGCCAGCGATGGAAGGTCCATTGCTCGCTCGTCAAAATCGAGTTCAGCACGATGAAATGCACGCCCTTATGGTCGAAGCTGTAATAATGCGGGCCGTAGAGCTTGCTCCAATAATCGCCGAGATCGAGATAATAATCGTGCTCGCCCATGACGGCGTGCAGCTTGCCTTTCAGCTTGGAGAGAATCTCGGCGCCGTGGTCCAGCTCCTCGCGCTTGCCGAGCTGGGCGAGATCGCCGCCGAAGATGACGAAATCCGATTCCGGCTTCACCAGATTGGCCTCGGCGACGGCGCGCTTCAGCCCCTGATCCCAATTGCGCACGAAGCTCGCGCCCTTGATCTGCTGAATATGCGCGTCGGAAATATAGGTGAAGGTGAAATCCTCGCGCTCCCCGCCGAAGGCGAGCGTGACCATGCTGATCGGCAGAGTGGTCAGCGCCGCGCCGGCGCCGGCTCCCGCCAGCACGCTGCGCCTGGTGACGAATTCGCTCATCTGCTCCGCTCCCTTGTCGTGACCGCGTGGCGCGGCGCGCTCATCTCGTTTTGGCGCCGAAATAGGCCGGCGTGGTGAGCGTTTCCATGAAGGCGACGAGATCGTCCATCTGCTGCTCGGAGAGATTGAGAGGACGAATGCCGCCGGAGAGATAGTCGTTGACCTGGGCTGGATCGCCCTCGCTGCGTCCGCCATTATTGTAGTGCTTGACGACATCCTTCAGAGTCTTCAGCGAGCCGTCGTGCATATAGGGCGCTGTCACCGCGACATTGCGCAGGGTGGGCGTCTTGAAGGCGCCGATCACGTCGAATTGATCGGTGACGGCGAAGCGACCGAGCTCGGAGGTTTTGGGATCGGTCAGCACGGCCTTGTCCACGTCCGCGCCTTTCGCCTTGGCGTTAAGGAATTCGGCGGAGAGTCGAGGCACGTCGAATTGCGCCCGATTGATGCCGACGCCGATATTGTGGAAGCGATTATCGGTGAACAGCGCCTGAGTCTGCTCGATCACATGGCAGGAGACGCAGCGGCCCTGGCCGACGAACACCTCGAAGCCGCGCTTGGCGGCCTCCGATATCGCATTCTCCTCATTGCCGAAGCGCCAGCGGTCGAAAGGCGAATCGCCGGCGATGACTGTGCGCTCATAGGCGGCGATGGCCTTCTTCACCTCCTCCATCGTCACGCCGTCGCCGGTCTTGCCGAAGGCCTTTTTGAACAGCTCGACATAGAAGGGATCGGACCGCGCGATGAGCAGAATGGGCTCATGCGTCGGCAGGCCCATCTCGACCGGATTGAGGAAGGGATGCTGCGACTGATCCTCGAGCGTAGGCGAGCGGCCGTCCCAGAAAAAGGAGGTGAAATAGGCCGCGTTTATCACCGTCGGGGCGTTGCGCGTTCCGGTCTTCTTGCCGACGCCCTCGGATGTGCGCAGCGGGCTGTCGGTGAAGGCGTGATCGTCCTTGTGGCAGGTGGCGCAGGCGACCGCGCCGTCCGAGGAGAAGCGTAGATCGTGGAACAGGCGATTGCCCAGCGCGATCTTGTCCGCCGTCTGCGGATTGTCCTGCGGGATCGTCACCGGGGGAAGCCCCAGCGGCTCGGCGACGCCGACCCCCGCGAAACCGAGCCCCGAAAGACTGAGCATTGCCGCGAGCGTCGTCGCGGCGCGCTTGCGCACGGCCATGTCTTCCTCCCCGTCGCGCCTGTCGGATAGGAGCCGCTTCTTTTCTCGGCGCGATGGCCATGATCCTGCCCGGAATTTCTCTCATCGGCAAGGCGCCTCGCGCCCGAGCGCATGTTTTTGTCTTGGCCTTCGCCAGTAACATCGGCTGTGCGGCGCAACAAATATTGCCATAGCCGAGCGCAAGAAAATCATCTGAGCGCAGGTCGGCGTCATCAATTCGACATGACCGGAAAAATCGTCGAGCTATAGTTGCAATTACATGATTTCTCCCATTTTGGCGCATTATCGCCTTTGCCCGTGAGCCCAGCTTGTGGTAGGCGGGCGGCGGTTCGGGCCTCGGCTGTTCGCAGCGCAAGCTCGATCCCCATCGGAGGAGCCCTGGGAAAATGTCACGAGCATTCATCGCTGCGCTGAGCGCGCTGGCGCTGGTCCCTTTCGCCGCGGTCGCTGGCGATCTGCGGTCGGACGCCAACGCCGTTTTCAAGCCGATCACCCCGGCCGCGGCCACAAAGGCGGTCAAGAACAACGACGTCACACCTGCCAAGATCGAGCTCGGCAAGCAGCTGTTCTTCGATCCGCGCATTTCCTCGAGCCAGCTCATCAGCTGCAACTCGTGCCATAATCTGAGCCTCGGCGGCGTCGACGCCGGCTCGACCTCCATCGGCCATGGCTGGCAGAAGGGTCCGCGCCGCGCGCCGACCGTTCTCAACGCCGTGTTCAACGTCGCCCAGTTCTGGGACGGCCGCGCCGAGGATCTGAAGGCCCAGGCCAAGGGCCCGGTGCAGGCCGGCGTCGAGATGAACAACACGCCCGCCAATGTCGAGGCGACGCTGAACAGCATTCCGGCCTATGTCGCCTCCTTCCAGAAGGCCTTCCCCGGCGACAACAAGCCGGCGAGCTTCGACAATTTCGCCAAGGCGATCGAGGCCTTCGAATCGACTCTGGTGACGCCCAATTCGCGCCTCGACAAATTCCTCGGCGGCGACGAGGCGGCGCTGGACGCGACGCAGAAGAAGGGCCTGCGCCTCTTCCTCGACAAGGGCTGTGGCGGCTGCCACGACGGCGTGAACGCCGGCGGCGGCGGCTACACGCAGTTCGGCGCGGTGGAGAAGCCGGCGGCGGCCATTCTGCCGGAAGCTGACAAGGGCCGTTTCAACGTCACCAAGAGCCCGGCGGACGTCTTCTCCTTCCGCGTCGCGCCGCTGCGCAATGTGGCGCTGCGCGCTCCCTACTTCCACACCGGCCAGGTGTGGACTCTGGAGGAGGCGGTCAATGTCATGGCGAAATCGCAGCTCGGCCTCGAGCTGGCGCCGGACGAGACCACGGCCATAGTCGCCTTCCTCGGCGCGCTGACCGGCGATCAGCCCAAGGTCGAATATCCGGTCCTGCCGGGCCGCACCAATGCGACGCCTCAGCCGCAGCAGGAGCTCGCCGCGAAGCACGCTCACTGAGCCGCTTCTCGCCCGACATCGAAGAGCCTCCGCGCATCGCCGCGCGGAGGCTTTTTCTATGGCGCGCGGCATTCTACCTTCGCCCATCACGCCTTCGACGAGGCTATCGAGACTGGAGCCGCGCCATGGATCGCTCACGCGTTTGGACACAGGCACGCATTTCGACACGATCGCGAATTTTCGCCGGAGCGGCGCTCTTGCCGCTGCTCTTCGGCCTTTCCGGCCCCGCAACGGCGGAGGCGCGAAACCCTTTCGCCGCCATCGGCCATATCGTCGTGATCTACACGGAGAATCGCAGCTTCGATAATGTCTTCGGCCTCTATCCCGGCGCCGATGGACTCGGCATAGGCGCGGATCGTTTCGTCCAGGTCGATGTCGACGGCAGGCCTTTCGGCGAGCTGCCGCCGATCCGTGGCGAGAAGGGCGTCGACTCCCGCTTTCCCGCGGTTCTTCCCAATGCGCCTTTCGCGATCGACGCTTTTCTGCCCAATGCGGAGAAGACGCCCGATCTGACGCATGACTTCTTCCAGGAGAAGGAGCAGATCGACGGCGGCAAGATGGATCGCTTCGCCGCCGTTTCCGGCGCCGGCGGCCTGGTGATGGGCTATTACGACGGCCGCTCGCTGGCGCAATGGCGGCTCGCGCAGGAGTTCACGCTCGCCGATCATTTCTTCCACGGCTTCTTCGGCGGCTCCTTCGTCAATCACATGTTCCTCGTCTGCGCCTGCGCGCCGACCTTTCCTTCGGCGCCGCCGTCGCTGATCGCCGAGGCCGATGAGGCGACCGGCCTTCTGGCCCGTGCGCCGGATTCGCCGAAGAGCGCGCGCATCGGCCCGCCGCGCTACAAAAAGTCCGGGCCCGTGACCAGCGACGGCTTCGTGATCAGCACGATGCAGCCGCCGACCCCGCTCTCGCCGCTCGAATCCCCGTCGGGCGTCGGCCTGCCGCCGCAGACTCAGCCGACGATCGGCGATCGCCTTTCCGAGCAAGGCGTCTCATGGGCGTGGTACGCCGGCGGCTGGAACGATATGCGGGCCGGGCGCATCCGCCAGCGCGAGGCGCCGGAATATTTTCAGACGCATCACCAGCCCTTCCTCTATTTCGCCAATTTCGCGCCCGGAACGCCGGCGCGCGAGCAGCATTTGAAGGACGCCGACGATTTCTTCGCGGCGGCGGAGGCGGGGACGCTGCCCGCCGTGTCCTTCTACAAGCCGGTCGGCAAGTTCAACGAGCATCCCAATTACGCCGATCTGAAAACCGGCGACGCCCATCTCGCCGACGTCGTCGCGCGTCTGCGGCGCAGCCCCAATTGGAAAGACATGCTGGTCATCGTCACCGCCGACGAGAACGGCGGCGCCTGGGATCATGTCGCGCCGCCGCAGATCGACCGCTTCGGTCCCGGAACGCGCGTGCCGACGCTGATCCTCTCGCCCTTCGCGAAAAAGGGATTCGTCGACCACACGAGCTATGACACGTCGTCGATTCTGGCGACGATCGAGACGCGCTTCGGATTGGCGCCGCTCACCGCGCGCGACAAGGGCGCCGCGGACCTGCGCAATGCGTTGGACGCTGTGGCTTCCGAGCCGGCGAGAGCCGCCCGCTGACGGGCGCCGCGCCGCGGCTCAAGTCATTCTGTCACAGCCTGGACGGGGAGGGCCGTCTGAGGCTGTGGCGCCTGATCTATAGGCGTTGCTGAAATTTATAAGTGCTGAATTAAAAGGATTTATATGCGGATAGTGCGGCTCCGGCGACAACCGCCGCGGGTGGGAGCGCCCGAAAGTGCGGCGCCGCATAAACTACCTGATAGCGTGCTAGATACCATTCTATAGATTATTTTGACCCACCCTATTGGATATTGTCATTACGAGGCGGAACGGAAATGGTTGCGGCTCGCCGGACGAGGGCGTTTTGGATGTTTTGGCGCTGGGAGGCGCCGGGGGGCTGGGGCTTTCGTTTCGCGCGGCGGTTTCGAGAAAAATTCGTCTCCGAGCAAAGAAGAAGAACGCCGTCGGCGGGTCCTTTTGGAGGGGTCGTCAGGCGGTGAGAACGGGAGGTCGGGAGAGCGGCGCGCCGAGGGCGAGGCCGCGGCAACGACAATCAACCGTTGGAGACGAAGGCGCGTGCCGAGCAGGGAGGCGGGACGCGGCGAAATCGCTTCGAGAATCCCTGGGAGCACTTAGGAGGAATTGAGATGAGCGTAACGACAGAGACATCGGCCGGCGCAGCCGCCGGCTCAGATGCCATCGTGGACCTGAAGGGCATGTGGATCGGCGTTGCCGTCCTCAATGTTTTCTACCTCTTCATCCGCATCTATGAGCAGATCTTCGGCTGGCGCGCGGGCCTCGACTCGTTCGCTCCCGAGTTCCAGACCTATTGGCTGACGATGCTGTGGACGGAAATTCCGCTCGAGCTCGTGGCTGGTCTGGGCCTCGCCGGCTATCTGTGGAAGACCCGCGACCGCAATGTCGACGCGGTTTCTCCGCGTGAGGAGCTTCGCCGTCACGTCGTGCTGCTGCAGTGGCTGACGGTCTACTCGGTGGCCATCTACTGGGGCGCCAGCTTCTTCACGGAGCAGGACGGCACCTGGCATATGACCGTGATTCGCGACACGGACTTCACGCCGTCGCACATCATCGAGTTCTATCTCAGCTATCCGATCTACTCGATCTTCGGCGTCGGCTCGTTCTTCTACGCCAAGACCCGCATTCCGTTCTTCGCGCACGGCTATTCGCTGGCGTTCCTGATCGTGGCCATCGGCCCGTTCATGATCATCCCGAACGTCGGCCTGAACGAGTGGGGCCACACCTTCTGGTTCATGGAAGAGCTGTTCGTCGCTCCGCTGCATTGGGGCTTCGTGTTCTTCGGCTGGATGGCGCTGGGCGTGTTCGGCGTGGTCCTTCAGATCCTGGCCGGCGTGAAGCGCCTGCTGGGCAAGGACGGCGTTGCGGCGCTGATCGGCTGATCGCAGCCTGACACTCGGCCGCCCGCTCTGCGGACGGCCGCCTCCGGCGAATGAAATTTCCGAATGCTCTCGGAACGAAGGCTTCGTTCGGACGGCCGCGCAGCGGCGGTTCGGACGGGGTCTCGGGGAGCGGGGGAGAGGGCGGCCGCCGGGGACGCAAGCTTTAAGGACAATCCGGCGCGAGAGAGCCGGAGGCAGGTCTCGAGACGCCGGCGCGAAGACGCCGGGCGGACAGACACCAAGGAGAAGAGTGATGTCTACATCGAAGAGCGGGGGGGCTATCGGGCCTTTCCATTCTGTCGCGGAAGCGGCGGGATGCGTTAAGACCTCCGATTGGCTGATTCTGACGCTGCTGTTTCTGGCAGTGCTGGGCGGCTATCATATTCACTTCATGCTGACGGCCGGCGACTGGGACTTCTGGGTCGACTGGAAAGACCGTCGTATGTGGCCGACGGTCATCCCGATCCTGGGCGTGACCTTCGCGGCTGCGGCTCAGGCGTTCCTGTGGGAGAACTTCCGTCTCCCGTTCGGCGCGACCTTCGCGGTTCTGGGTCTGCTCATCGGCGAGTGGATCAACCGTTACGTGAACTTCTGGGGCTGGACCTATTTCCCGATCAGCCTGGTGTTCCCGTCCGCTCTGGTCGTTCCGGCTCTGTGGCTGGACATCATCCTGCTGCTGTCGGGCTCCTATGTGATCACGGCTGTGGTCGGCGCCCTGGGCTGGGGTCTGCTGTTCTACCCGAACAACTGGCCGGCGATCGCCGCCTTCCATCAGGCGACGGAGCAGCATGGTCAGCTGATGTCTCTGGCTGATCTGATCGGCCTCCACTTCGTCCGCACCTCGATGCCGGAATACATCCGCATGGTCGAGCGCGGCACGCTGCGCACCTTCGGTAAGGACGTCGTGCCGGTGGCCGCGTTCTTCTCGGGCTTCGTGTCGATGCTCGTGTACTTCCTGTGGTGGTTCGTCGGTAAGTGGTACTCCACCACGAAGGTGATCACCAAGATCTGATCTGCCGCAAGGCGACGGATCGCGATCCCTCACGCGAGGAGGGGCGGCTGCGAAGGGCTCCTTAGAAGAGAGCCCGGGAGAGCCGCTCCGGCAAGGACGACAGCGGACGATCGGCCCGACGGGCCGGTCCGCGAAGAGAAACTTGGGAGGTTGTTCCATGAAACTGTTGGAGAGAATGGCCGTGCTGGCGACGGGACGCGTCGCTCGGCTCTTCGGCCTGGGCATGGCGGCTGCGGTCGCTGCGACGATGGGCTCCGTCGCTCCGGCGTCGGCGCACGGCGAGAAGTCGCAGCAGGCGTTCCTGCGCATGCGCACGCTGAACTGGTATGACGTGAAGTGGTCGAAGACGTCTCTGAACGTCAACGAGTCGCTGGTGCTTTCGGGCAAGGTGCACGTGTTCTCGGCTTGGCCGCAGGCCGTGGCGAACCCGAAGTCGTCGTTCCTGAACGCCGGCGAGCCCGGCCCGGTTCTGGTTCGCACGGCTCAGTTCATCGGCGAGCAGTTCGCTCCGCGTTCGGTTTCGCTCGAGGTTGGCAAGGACTACGCCTTCTCGATCGAGCTGAAGGCGCGCCGCGCCGGCCGTTGGCACGTCCATGCGCAGATCAACGTCGAAGGCGGCGGCCCGATCATCGGACCCGGCCAGTGGATCGAGATCAAGGGCGACATGGCCGACTTCAAGGACCCGGTCACGCTGCTGGACGGCACGACCGTGGACCTCGAGACCTACGGCATCGACCGCATCTACGCCTGGCACTTCCCGTGGATGATCGCGGCTGCGGCCTGGATCCTCTACTGGTTCTTCAAGAAGGGCCTCATCGCTTCCTACCTGCGCGTCAGCGAAGGCAAGGAAGACGAGCAGATCGGTGACGACGACCGTCGCGTCGGCGCTATCGTTCTGGCGGTGACGATCCTCGCGACGATCATCGGCTACGCTGTCACCAACAGCACCTTCCCGCGCACGATCCCGCTTCAGGCCGGCTTGCAGAAGCCGCTGACGCCGATCACCGAGGAAGGCACTGTGGGCGTCGGCTCCAAGGTCGTCACGGCCGATCTCAAGGGCGGCGTCTACAAGGTGCCGGGCCGCGAGCTGACGGTTCAGGTGAAGATCACGAACAAGACGGACGAGCCGCTGAAGCTCGGCGAGTATACGGCGGCGGGTCTCCGCTTCCTGAACCCCGACGTGTTCACGACGAAGCCGGAGTTCCCCGACTATCTGCTGGCGGACCGTGGTCTGTCGACGGATCCGACGCCGATCGCGCCGGGTGAGACGAAGACGATCGAGATCAAGGTGCAGGACGCGCGTTGGGACATCGAGCGTCTCTCCGACCTCGCCTATGACACGGACAGCCAGATCGGCGGTCTGCTGTTCTTCTTCGGCCCGTCGGGCAAGCGCTACGCCACCGAAATCGGCGGCCCGGTCATTCCGAAGTTCGTCGCCGGCGACATGCCCTGATCGAACTCTCTGAAGGCTGAAAATACCGCCGGCCGGGCCTCGCGCCCGGCCGGCTTTCTTTTTGCGATCGGGGTAGATTCCGGGGCTCGCAGCAAGAACGCGGCAATTATATCGGACTGCGATATATGCGGCGTTTGGACGCAGGAGAAATTGTCGCGTCTGCGCCAGAACGCGCATAGAATTTATCCATAGAGTCTCACGCTGGCAGTGGTCCGCAGGAGCGCAGCTACGCCGCGGCCGATCGACGAAATAGCGATTTCAAATCGATTCCTTTTTGCACTAAGAAAAATCGGGACGAGCGAGGGCGAGGCGAGCTCGCTCTCTCGAAAGCTCGAAGAAAAAGCGCCGCGGCGACTGTGTGCGCGCGTGGTCGGGAGGAAGGAAGCCGATGATCGTTCGATCCGTGAGACCGTGCCTATTGGCGCTTGCGCTGCTCTTCGCGTCCTTTGCCGCTCCTCCGGCTCGCGCCGGCGGCGACGGCCCGGAAGCGATGGTCATGGACAATATGTGCATGGTCATGTTCGGCTATGACATGATCCACGTCACCGCCTATGAGGCGGAAGGCGCGCGCGAGCAATATTGCGACCATATTCCCTTCGTCGGCCGCGTCATCTTCACTTTCGACATCGCCAATCCCGATTTTCGAGATCTGCCGCTGGAGCTGCGCATCATTCGCGATCCGCTGACGCCGATTTCGGCCAATACGGATCTCGAGCCGCTCACCATCGTTCATCTGCCGGCGAAGCTCTATAAGACCGGCACCTTCAACTTCGAGCACAGATTCACTGAAAAGGGCCATTTCATCGGCTATGTGACGCTCACGCGAGCGAATGGCGAGAAAGAGACCCAGCAGTTCAAATTCATGGTCGGTCAGACGCTGTGGTCCTTCGTGCCGCAGGCGCTCGGCGCCGTGCTGATCGCGCTGATGGTCGGCGCCTATTGGCGTCACAGCCACCCCAAGCCGAAGACCGCCGAGCCTGCGGACGCGCTGAAGTCATCGTGACCGCCGCCCGTCTTGAACGGGTGCGGCCGACAGACCAGATCATGATCTGATAATAAATAAGCGGAGGAGCGACGATGAAGGTGAAGTTCGGAGCCGGCCTCGTGGCGGCGTTTCTATGCATGAGCGCCGGAGCGGCGCTCGCGCATTCCTTTCTGGTCGACGCCTCTCCGTCGGCCAAGGATCATGTCGCCGCCTCGCCCAAATTCGTGAAGCTGCGCTTCGGCGGCGGCGTGGAGGCGGCCTATTCGACGATCTCCATCGTCGGCGCCGATGGCAAGACCATCGTCGAAGGCGCCAAGGGCGCGCCCGACAAGCCGCGCGAGCTGACGCTCGACGCGCCGGATCTCGCGGCGGGCAAATATGTCGTGAAATATCGCGTTCTCTCCTCGGATGGCCACATCGTCGAGGGGAAATACGAGTTCACGGTGGACGCTCACTAAGTCTGGCTCACGAGCAACTTTAAAAAATAAAGCGGGCGGCGCCGATCGGCGGGGCGCCGCGCCGCGCTCGCGAGCGTAACGGAAGTCGAAATCAATGGAATTGGCGACGCTTCGCTTCGTGGAGAGCGTTCTTTCCGCTCTCGCCGTCGGACTATTGCTGCTGCCCCGCCTCATCGAGGAGGATGGCGCGCGCTTCAAGAAAGTGATCGCGGGCGCCGCGGTCTTGCGCCTGCTGTTCGGCTTCGGCCTCATCGTCGCGACGGCGCGCAACATCATCCCTGCGGGCCGTCCGGTCGATTCCGACGCGCTGCTGCAGTTCATCTCCGGCACGGTGATCGGCAAGGCTTGGGTGGCGACGCAGATTCTCGCGGCGGTCTTCGCCGGGGCGACGCTGGCGCGCTTGCGGGTCTCCAATCTCTGGCTCGATCGCGCGACGCTCGGGCTCGGGCTCGCCGTGCTCGCCGTCGTTTCCGTCACCGGCCATGCGGTGGACGACAGCCTGCCGATCTACACGCAGCTGAGCTTCCCCTTCCACACGCTGGCGGGCCTCACCTGGATCGGCGGCCTGCTCGGCCTCGTCTATTGGATGCTGACAGGCCGCGGCAAGCCGCCGGAGGTCGCTTGGCGACTCGCCGAGCGCTGGTCGCTCGTCGCCAAGGGCGCGATGGTCATCGTGCTCATCAGCGGCCTCATCCTCGCGTGGGAGACGGTCGGCAGCTTCGGCTTCATGCTGGCGACGCCCTACGGCCGTCTGCTCAGCGTCAAGCTGGCGCTGCTCTGCGCCGCTCTGCTGCTGGCACTCTCGCTGGCGCGCTATCTGACGCTCGGCTCCTCGAAGAAGGATTTCGATCTCGGCTGGTATGCGAAAATCGGCGGCTTCGAGGGCGGCTGCGCGCTCGGCCTCTTGTTCATCGCCGGCTGGATCGCCACCATCACGCCGGCGGCGCATGAGAACAACGTCTATTGGCCGCTGCCTTTCCGCGTGACCTATGCCGGCACCTGGGGTCTCAAGGTCACGCCCTGGATCGATCCCACCTGGCAATGGGGCGTCGCCGGAGCGGCGCTGGCGGTGGCCGCGGCCTTGGCCTGGCTCGCGCCGGCGCTGGTCGCGGCCGTGGGCTTCACGCCTTTGCCGCAGCTACGCGATTGGCGAAAATATTCGACTGCGGCGCTGGCGCTGGCCGCGGCGGTCTGTGGAACAGTCTCGCTTTCGGTGCAGGCCTATCCCGAGACCTACACCGATCCGCCCATCGCTTACACGGCGGCCTCTGTGAAGCGCGGCTTCGAGACCTTCCAGGCCAATTGCATCCCCTGTCACGGCGTGACCGGCGAAGGCAATGGACCCATGGCCAAGGATCTCAAGGTTCCGCCCGCCGATCTCACCGCGCCGCATGTCGCGACGCATACGCTCGGCGATATTTTCCATTGGCTGACCTATGGCGGGCAGAGCGGCGTCATGCCGCCTTTCGCCGACGCCATAGGCGAGGACGAGCGCTGGGATCTCATCAATTTTCTCACGGTTCTGTCCAACTCCAATCAGTCGCGCTTCTTGAGTCCCAAGGGCGTCATTCCTTGGCTGGTCGCGCCCAATTTCGCGCTGGAGGATCCAAAGGGCGAGATCGACGACCTCGAGAAGCTGCGCGGCGTGCCGACGCTCGTCTCCTTCGCGCGCTGCAAGCCGGAGGACGCCGATTTCGCCGATCGCGTCGCGAGCCTGAAGGCCGCCGCCGAGACGGTGAAGGCGATGGGCGCGCATCATGTCGCCGATTATTTCGGCGAATGCCCGGCCGATCCGAACGCGCTGACGCCGAGCCATCCCGACGCCACAGAGCTCACCTATTCGATCATCAACCATTATCTCGACGAGCCGGTCGTCAATGAGATCCCGGAAGGGCATTTCCTCATCGATCGTTCCGGCTATGTGAGAGCCCGCTTCCGCCATTTCGGGACCGACGACGGCAATCTCGCTCTGCTGAAGGCGCAAATCGCGCTGACGGCGAAGGAGCCCGTCGTCTACGTCTCCCCGCATCAGCACTGAGCGGGCGAAGAAATGGCGCGCAATTCGTCGCATGGTCGCGATGCGGCGAAACGAGGCCGCGAGAGCCTCGCCGAGAAAAGAGCGACGAATGCAGCCGACGAGCTTTTCGTCGGGCTAGTTAGGGAGAACGCACATGATGATCAAGCGGCGTGATCTGTTGGCGGCGGGCGGCGCTCTATTGGGCGGCGCTGCGTTCGGCGCGTTGACTCCGATGCGCTCGGCGCAGGCTCATGAATATGAGCTCGGCAAGCTGACGATCGAGCATCCCTGGGTGCGCGCGCCCAAGGACGGCGAGACGACGGCGTATTTCTACGCCTTCATCCACAATAAGGGCGGCGCGGACACGCTCATCGCGGTGAAGTCGCCGAATATCGGCAAGGTGACGCTGCATGCGGACGCCAAGCATACGGTTGCCGAAGGCGGCATCGCCATCGCGGCCGACAAGACGACGACGCTCTCGCCCGAAGGCGCGCATGTCGTGCTCGCCGAGGTGAAGAAGATCAATCCCGTCGGCTGGGGAATCGAGCTCGTTCTCGTGTTCGAGAAGGCGGGCGAGGTGACTGTCGACGCGGCGGTCGATGCGCCCGACGCCAAGCATGCGCATGACGCGGAGGCGCTGCAGCGTTGGGAAAAGGCCCATCCAGAAGGCGGCGAGGCCAAGCCGGCCGAGCATACCGGCCATGACCATGACCACCACGATCACGATCATCACGATCATGATCACCACGAAGAGCCGGCCAAGAAGCCGTAACGCTACGCTCGGGCGGAGCCGCGCAGCGCGCGGCTCCGTGGCCGTCAGTCGACGCCGACCAGCCGGCCGATATAGATATCGCCGGCGTCTGAGGAGATGGCGGGGGTCGGCGGCGAGCTCCGCGGCGCGTTCAGCGGCAGCGCGAAGCCCAGGATGAAGGCCGCGAGCGCCATTGCGGCGACGAGAATGAGTGAAACTCTGAACTGACGACGAGCCGATTCCGGGTCGAAGCTGCGCGTGAAAGCCGGCTCCATACGGTCTTCGAACTTATCCACCAACGACATGACGCACCCTCTCCGGGACGCTCCCCCGAACGTCCGACGCGTCGCGACCGCTCCCACGATCGTTCGGCGAAGAATAAACGGCGGCGCCGCCCAAAAAGTTTCACGCCTCGAGCAACGGGCGCCGATTTTTTTCGCGAAGTGAATTTTTTGTGGTCGTCCGGCCGTCGATCATAGCGATGGGGCGGCGCCCGCGTGGCGAAAACATGCGTCGCGCGAATTTGAGAGAATTATCGTGAACAACGCCGCCATCGTGACCGCGCCGAGGGGCAGCGCCGCCGCCGCCGCTATGGGACGCGCCGCGAGCGGAATGACGAAAGCCGCGGCGAGCGCGCTCTTCATATAAGGACCGAAGCCGCGTTCGAGCCCGCAGGAGACGAGCAGCGCGAGAGCGGGCGCGAGCGCCGTCATATCGTAGTCGAGACAATAGGGCGTCGTGAGGAATGTCGCGACGATCGCCCCGGCGGCCTTGGCGCGATAATCGGCGCCGCTGCGCCACAGCCACACGAGCGCGGCGAGGGTCGTCGTCGTGACCAGAGCCTGCGCGGCATAGGCCGTCCCAATATCGGCGCCGAGCAGGCGCGCCGCCGCGAAGACGCTTTGGATTTTCGGAAAGCCGGCCGCGCCGCGCTCGACGACGAGATCGCGCGTGACGTCGAGATTTTGCGCGAAGGCGATCCAGCTCTCCGGCCCGAAGACGAGGAGGCTGGCGAGCGTCGTCACGAGCAGCGCGGCGGCGGCCGAGGCGAGCGCGCGCCAATATCCGCCGACGATGAGCGCGACCGGCAACGCCAGCGCGAATTGCGGCTTATAGGCGAGCAGCGCGAAAGAGACGCCGGCGAGCGCCGGGCGCTGCGGCAGGGCGAGAAAGCCGAAGCCGAGCAGAGCGGCGGTCAGGAATCCGTTCTGCCCATGGCCGAGATTGACGAGCGTCGCCGGAAAGGCCAGCGCCAGAAGCGCGACGCGCCAGGGCGGCGCAGTGGAGCCGCGCATCAGCGCGAGCACGGCGAGGAGATAGAGGGCGAGCGTCGCCATCTGCCAGACGGCGAGCGCCTGGAGATAGGGCAGATGCGCGAGCGCCGCCGCCGGCGCGAGGAAATAGGGCGGGTAGTGCCAGCCATAGACGTCGCTGTCGGCGCCGAATTCGGCGCGTTGCGCGGCGATGTGGCGCTGCAGATCGAAAGGCGTCTCGGGATGGCCGCGCAAGGTCTCGAGGCCGGCGACCCACACTTGGCTGAAATCCGTGCCCAGCGGATGGCCATTGGCGTCGAAGCGGCCCTGCGCCGTCATCAGAACGGCGGCGATGCAGCCGGCCGAGAGCAGCAGCAGCATCAGCGGATAGACGCGCAGACGCTCCGCGTCGAGCCAATCGCCGCTGCGCAGCTTCTCCCACATGTCGAGTCTCCCTAGGCCCCGGCGCGAGCGGAGCAGGGCGACTCTAGAAGGGAGAGGTTAATCGCTTCGTTTCGACGCGGGGGCGGAGACGGATTTTCGATTGCCGGGCGCCGCTGCGGCGTCTATCTTCGAGACCGCGATTGTGCAGCGCACACATGCCCAGAGGAGTTCCCCAAATGGCCTTTATCGCCGACGCTTTGTCACGCGTGAAACCTTCCGCCACGATCGCCGTGACGCAGAAGGCGCGTGACCTCAAAGCGCAGGGCAGGGAGGTCATCTCGCTCTCGGTGGGCGAGCCGGACTTCGACACGCCGACGCATATTTGCGACGCCGCCGTCGAGGCGATCCGCCGCGGCGAGACGCGCTATCCGCCGGTGCTCGGCATTCCGCAGCTGCGCGAGGCCGTGGCCAAGAAGTTCAAGCGCGAGAACGGCCTCGACTACAAGGCCTCGGACGTCATCGTCGCCACCGGCGGCAAGCACATTCTCTTCAACGCCTTTCTGGCGACGATCAATCCCGGCGACGAGGTGATCGTCCCGGCTCCCTATTGGGTCAGCTATCCCGAGATGGTCGCGATTTGCGGCGGAACCACCGTCTTCGTCGACACGACGATGGAGCATGGCTTCAAGCTGCAGGCGGCGGACCTCGAGCGCGCCATCACGCCGCGCACCAAATGGCTGGTGCTGAACTCGCCCTCCAACCCGTCCGGCGCCGCCTATACGCATGACGAGCTGAAACAGGTCGCCGAAGTGCTGCTGCGCCATCCGCAGGTGCATATTCTCACCGACGACATCTATGAGCATCTGGTCTATGGCGATTTCAAATTCGCCACCATCGCGCAGGTGGAGCCCGGCCTCTTCGACCGCACGCTGACGATGAACGGCGTCTCCAAAGCCTATGCGATGACCGGCTGGCGCATCGGCTTCGCCGCCGGCCCCGCCGCGCTCATCAAGGCGATGGACATGCTGCAGGGCCAGCAGACCTCTGGCGCCTGCTCCATTGCGCAATGGGCGGCGCTCTCGGCGCTGGAAGGTCCGCAGGATCATCTCGCCGTGTTCCGCAAAGCGTTTCAGGAGCGGCGCGATCTCGTCGTCTCCATGCTCGGCCAGGCGAAATATCTGCAATGCCCGTCGCCCGAGGGCGCGTTCTACGTCTTCCCCTCCTGCAAGGAGGCGATCGGCCGCAAGACGCCGGAGGGCAAGGTGATCGAGAGCGACGTGGATTTCGTCACCGCTCTCTTGGAGGCGGAAGGCGTCGCAGTGGTGCAGGGCTCGGCCTTCGGCACGGGACCGAATTTCCGCGTGTCCTATGCGGCGTCGAACGCGACGCTGGAGGACGCCTGCACGAAGATACAGAGGTTCTGCGCGAGCTTGGTCTGAACGAGAGCGAGCGTCGGAAAGACGCCTCGCCACAGAGCGAGAACCGCGCTATTTGTAAGAGACATCTCGTCCTCGCGAGGAGCTTCTTTCTGTGAGCGTTGCATTCGACACGCTGAAATTCGTCGAAAAGCTCGAGGCGGGCGGGTTCACGCATGAGCAGGCGAAAGCGGCTGCCGAAGCCTTTGCCGAGGCGACGAGTCAGGAACTCGCCACCAAGACGGACATATTGGCGGTTCGCTCCGAAATTCGAGAATTGGAGCTACCCATGACCGTGAAGCTCGGCGGTCTGACTGTCGTCGCGACCGGCATTATTCTAGCGGCGATACGGTACTTGCCGGGCGCGCATTGATTTGCATTCAGACCTCGTCTGCGACTCCGAGATCGAATTCCCCAAAGCCCGCTTCTTTTATTCGCCTATACAATTCATTGGATATAAATAGAAACGAGTGAGTCGTCTGCTTGTCTCGCCAAAGATGAAAATTACGCGCGTTTTGCCGACGAATTTTTAATGGATGGAGTGAGCCTGCACGATAAAGGCGATCGCCATTATTGAGAGTCGAATATCTTCCTTCCACGATCGCATCAACGAGTCGACAGGCATTGAGAATGTAGCGACGCGGCTCTCGGAGCGTTCCGTCGACATCATAGATGTCGACGGGGAAAAATTGGTGCACGCCCGGCTCGAGCGCCTCGATGAGGTCGCGCACCTGGACGCTCAGACAGGGAGCCCCGCCAGAAACAAACGAAATATCAGGATTATGAGGTGAGAAGTCCTCTTCAGGGACATAGTCTGCGCGCAAAACCGATTGCGGCTGAGCTTCCGGCCGAATGCGTTCACCGACCACATTCTGCCATGTCATGAATTTTTGCCCTGCCGCGAATTCTTCACGCACCTCGCACCAAGGATAGGGCGATGGGTGCTGTTCGAGACTTGCGCTGATCACATATGCCACGGCATTTGCTCCGGGCGATTTCAAATGGCTGGAGCTATGGTCTCGACTTCGTCGGCGAGTGCAAGCGGCGATTTGGAAATTTGACGGCGGCGACGCATCGCGCCGCCGCCGTATGAAACTGTCTTACTTCGTCGCGGCCTCGTAGAGCTCCTCGACATATTCCCAATTCACGAGATGCTCGAGGAAGGCCTTGAGGAAGTCGGCGCGGCGGTTGCGGTAGTCGATGTAATAGGCGTGTTCCCACACATCGGCGACCAGCAGCGGCTTGGCGCCGAACACCAGCGGGTTCTCGGCGTTCGGGGTCTTGCGCACGGCGAGCTTGCCGTCCTTGATCTCGAGCCACACCCAGCCGGAGCCGAACTGGCCGAGACCCTGG
The DNA here is from genome assembly GCF_000379125.1 of Methylosinus sp. LW4. NCBI lineage: Bacteria > Pseudomonadati > Pseudomonadota > Alphaproteobacteria > Hyphomicrobiales > Methylocystaceae > Methylosinus > Methylosinus sp. LW4. The sequence goes on from NZ_KB900626.1 coordinate 1,043,543, forward strand.
GTCTGGAACTCTTCCTTGAACTTGTCGACCGAGCCGAAGGACTCGACGATCGCCTTCTCGACCTTGGCGGGAATCGCGCCGCCACCATTCGGCTTCAGCCACTTCCAATATTCGGAGTGGTTGTAGATCTGCGCCACATTGTTGAAGATCGGCACGTTCTTGCCGTAGGAGGCGACGATGACCTCCTCGATCGGCTTACCCTCGAACTCGGTGCCTTTGATCAGATTATTGGCGTTGGTGACATAGGTCGCATGATGCTTGTCGTGGTGATACTCGAAGGATTCCTTCGACAAATAAGGCTGCAGCGCATCATAGGCGTAGGGAAGGTCGGGAAGGGTGAAGGTCATAATCCTTGCTCCTGACTGGGGTTCGCGAGCGCAGCATTCTCCGCTCGCCTCTACCTAGAACCCGGCAGGGCTCCAAGCAATCTCGCACGGCCGCAGTCTAACAATTTTCGTGCAAAGCTCGGACGACAAGCGCATTCCGGGCGCGAAAAAACCCGCCCGATCGGATCGGGCGGGTGGGGAAGCCGGCTATTCGGCCTGATGCAGCGCGGCGCCATGCGCCGGCTCCGTCGGCCGTCGCCGCCAGGCGATCAGCCAGAGGCCGGCGGAAAGCCCGAGGAAGCCGATCCCATAGAGAACATATTCGATCGTGTTCCACAGGCTGAGCACGCCGACGCGGAAGGGAAAGCGCGAACTCCACTCATGCCCATCGCGATCGGCGACGGTGATGATGGCCACATAATTTCCCGCCTCCTTGAAGTCGTGCTCGAAGGTCATGGTCGCGTTGCGCTGTGTCTTCGGCGGCGCGTAGAATTGCGTCGCCGCCTCTATATCGGCTCCTTCGCCGCCCTCCTTGACGATGCGCACGCCGATGGCGATGTCGCGCACATCCACGGCCGGGGCGGGCGGCGCGGAAGACGGCGCCTGATTCTGCGCCATGTAGGAATCGGGCTGGCGACCCAATTCTATAGCGGTCAGCGCGATTACCGTCGGACCCGTCTGGGCGATGTCGTCGCAGAATTCTTCCGGCTCGCCCTTTCGCTGATAGCCGATGAAATGCACTTTCACCGGCCCGACCGTCGTCACGCATTCGTCCTGCTCGAGCTTTACTCCTCCATGAGCGAAAGCATTTTCAGCCATCGCCGAAGCGAGAAGAAAGGTGAGCATAAATAAGCTACGCCTCGAAGAGCGCGTATCCATGGTTTCGACTCCCCTGAATTAGGCGGATCGTCGCCGCTTTCCGTCCGAGAGACGTTTGTCTCTACTTTTGATGTCTGTATTCATATCGTCGAATTCCATGTGGCGTTACGACGCATATATGTTGTTTTCTACGGGCTTGAATATTATGTGCAGGCGCCGGTCGACGAAGGGCGCCGCGGGCCTCCACAATCGCGCCGGAATTGTCGCGCCGAATGCAGCGCGAAAACCGTCGGAGCGGCGCGCGAGCCGGCGTGCTAACAAGCGTTCGGCGGCGTGATCTTTGTCGCCATGTGAGATCGAAGAGGCGGAACATGCGGAGCGTCTGGTTCTTTCGGCTGACGCGTTGGGGCGTTTTCGGGCTCGGCGCGGCGCTCGCGGCGTGGGGCGTCGCGGCCATGTTCGAGGGCTGGGACAAAATCCAGATCGAGCGTGGCTGGAGCCTGTTCATCGCGGGCGCGGTGGCGCTCTCCGGCGGCGTGGTGACTGTGGCGATCGCCGCCGCTCTGTCGCGTCTCGACCACGCGCTCGCGACATTCTCTCCGCAGGCGCCGCGCGTCGACGCTCCGGCGCCCGCTCCCGTGATATCGCAGCCGGCCCCGGCGCCGGAGATGGAGCCGCCGCCGGCGATGGCCCCGCCGACCGCCATGGCGCCGCCGCCGGGCTTCGAAGCCTATGCGCCCAAGCGCTATGTCGAGGCGGAACCGGTCGAGGTCGACCGCTATGAGAATGGCGGCGCGCTCTATGTGATGTTTTCCGACGGCTCGGTCGAGATTCGCGGCGAGGGCCGCGTGCGGCGCTTCGCCTCGCTCTCCGAGCTGCGGGCGCAGGTCAACGCCTGACTCGTTTCAGACCGCCAGCGAGATCGTCACCGGCACATGGTCCGAGGGGCGCGTCCAATTGCGCGCCTCGCGCAGCACATGCATCTGCTGCAGCGTTTCGGAGAGCGCCTCGCTCGCCCAAATATGATCGAGCCGGCGGCCGCGGTCGGATTTCTCCCAATCCGAGGCGCGATAGCTCCACCACGTATAGAGCTTCTCCTCCTTGGGCACGAAGCGGCGCATCGCGTCGATCCAGCGTCCCGCGTCGATGACGCGGCCGAGCTTCTCCACCTCGATCGGCGTATGGCTCACCACTTGGAGCAGCGCCTTATGGCTCCAGACGTCCTGCTCCAGCGGCGCGATATTGAGGTCGCCGGCCAGCACCACGCGGCCGTCGGTCACGCGGTCGCGCGCGATCCATTCGGCCATCTCGTCCAGAAAATCGAGCTTATGGGCGAATTTCGGATTGATCTCGCGATTGGGCTCGTCGCCGCCGGCCGGCACGTAGAAATTATGGATCGTGACCGGCGTTCCGCCATTGGGGACGCCGACCGACACATGGCGGGCGTCGCCTTTCTCGCAGAAATCGCGCGTCTCCAGCAGCTCCAGCGGCTGCTTCGAGACGATGGCGACGCCGTGATAGCCCTTCTGGCCATTGATGGCGAAATGCTCATAGCCGAGCGCGCGAAAATCCGAATAGGGGAATTCGGCGTTGCGGCACTTGGTCTCCTGCAGGCAGATGACGTCCGGCGCGTGCTCCTTCAAGAATTGCGCGACGATCGGCATGCGCAGGCGCACGGAATTGATGTTCCAGGTGGTGATCTTCATCCGCTTGTCTTCTCGAGAGGGAAAATCCGCGCCGCCATATCGTCAGCCGCCGCTGCTGCGGTCGCCGAACAAGAAAGGCGCCACATCGGCGACGCCGGGGGCCTTTTCGGCGCTGAAGGGCATGGGCCGGCAGACCGCCATGGCCGAGAGGCCGACGCGCGCGGTCAAGAGGCCGTTGAGCACGCCCTCGCCGAGCTTGGCGGAGAGCTTGGCGGCGATGCCATGGCCGACCACCTGCTGCAGCAGCGAATCGCCGATGGCGAGGCCGCCGGTGATGGCGAGATGCGCGCCGACCGAGCGCGCGAGCTTGAAGAAGCCCAGCATTCCCGGTCGGCCGCCATAGATTTCCGCGATGCGGCGCATCAGCCGTATCGCCTGCGCGGCGACGAACAGCACGTCGAGCAGAGCGCGCGGGCTGACCGTGGTGACGATGGAGACGCGCTTGGAGGCGTCGGCGATCTCGCGCCGCGCCTGCGCGTCCAGCGGATGCGCGATATGGCGCTCGGCGAGATCGACGAGATCGCGCCCATCGATGATCTGCTGCGAGAACTCCAGCACCAGCGCGCGCGCGCGGCCGGTCTCGGGGCGATCCTCATAGAGCTTGCACAGCTCCTTCACATGCTCACGCGCGGCTTTGATGTCGTCGCGAAGCCGCGCCTCGGCGAGGGCGATATGCAGCTTGGCGATGCGATTCTGCCGCGCGATGGCGGCGATCTCCTTGGCCAGCATCGCCGCCGCGGCGACGAGCGCCAGGCCGGCGAGCGCGAGCCCGACAGTTCCGAGCATGGCCGAATGCGCGAAAAGGTCCTCGACCAGATTGGTGAGCCACATGCCGGCGGCCAGCGACAGCAGCCCGCCCACGGCCGAGACGAACAATCCGCCCCAGGAGACCAGCATGCTGCGGAGCACGCCGCGCTTCTGCGCGGCCTCGATCGCCTTCTCTTCCTCGACGAAGTCGCGCGGGGCGGTCTCGGCCTCGAGCGCGAAGACGTCGATCTGCGCCTCGAAGACGCTGGGCTGGGCTCGTTCCGCCTCCTGCGGCTTCGCGCTTTTGGGGGGGACGATCTGCTCGCCGTCGAGGCGGAAGGCGCGCGGGCGCGGTCTGCGTTCTGGTTCCGTCATCTCTGTCGCTTCGATGGCGCTTTCGCCCCGCAGCTTTCTAGCGCATGGGGGGCGGCTCCGCTCGGGAAAATTGCCGCCCGCGCAGAGCTCTCGACAGAAAACATCGGAGGCGGGGCCATCTCGCCCCGCCGACAGCGCTCTGGTCTCAGGCGGGAGCTCAGGGTCTCAGGCGGGAGCCCATGCCTGCCGCGCGGCGAGCTTCTCATTGTGCTCGAGGGCGCGCAGCCGCGCCGGGCGATTCTCGAGGCCGGCCCAATAGGCCTCGAACTCCGGCCGCTTCTCCAGCACGCCGAAGCGCATGCCGAAGCCGATCATCGAGCCGAGATAGACATCGGCCGCGCTGAAGGCATCGCCGGCGATATAGCGCCGCCCCGCCAGCGCTTTCGCCAGAGTGTCCAGCACGGCGGCGTATGAGCCGTAGCCGAAGCTCCGCTGCCTGTCCGCGGCCGGGTCCCAGCCGACGGAATGATTGCTCATCGCCGGCTCCACGCAGCCGGCGGCGAAGAACAGCCAGCGATAATAGGCGCTGCGCTCGGCCGTCGGCGGCGCGAGGCCGGCCTGCGGAAAGGCGTCGGCGAGATAGGCGCAGATGGCCGCGGCCTCCGTCACCACCTTGTCTCCGTGGCGGATCGCCGGCACCTTGCCCATGGGGTTGATGGCGAGGAACTCGGGCGATTTGATCGTGGTCCCATATTCCTGGATCTCGACGGAATAGGGCGCGCCGATCTCCTCGAGCAGCCAATGCACGATCATGCCGCGCGATTGCGGATTGGTGTAGAAAACGATCTTCGACATAGAATCTCCTTTCGCGGTCGGGGACGCGAGACGTCCATAAGCCGACACGCTGTCAGATTCTGTCAGCATCGAGCGCCGCCACTCCTTTTGCAGCGTCTGGCGTCGGCGCGGCGGGCGCTCCTCCAGCATTTCCGCCGCCTCGATGCGATCCGCGCGGAAATGGCGAAAATCGCCTCTCAGCTCGCACCAGGCGACGAGCACGCGGGCCGATTCGAAAAAGCCGAGCGCCACCGGCCAGACGACGCGCCTCGTGCGCGCGCCTTTGCCGTCGGCGTAAGAGATGGCGAGCTTGCGCTCCTCGCGCAGGGCGCGGCGCAGCAGCTTCAGCTCGGCGACATGCGCGCGCGACCAAGGCGGGCCGACGATCAGCGCGTCGTCCGACGTGCACGACCGCCCTTGCGGGAGCACGGCGGAAATTTTCGCCATCGCGCTCTGCGCGGCGCGCGAAAGTCCGTCGTCGGTGCGCTGCGCCACCCATTTGGCGCCGAGCTCCAGCGCCTCGATCTCTTCCTCGGAGAACATCAGCGGCGGCATCAGAAAGCCGGGCCGCAGGACATAGCCGACGCCCGGCTCGCCCTCGATCTCCGCGCCCATGGCCTGCAGCGCCGCGATATCGCGATAGAGCGTGCGCAAGGAGACGCCGGCCGCGCGCGCGAGCTCGGCGCCGCTGACCGGGCGTCGGCGCCCGCGCAGGAGCTGCAAGAGTTCGAAGAGGCGGCCGGCGCGCGACATGGGACGTGATGCTAGCACGGGACGCGGAGCGGTTCGCGATCCTAGTCCTTCGGCGGACGCGGCGGCTTGAGCTGGCTCGCCAGCAGCGCGACGAGGCTGGACTGCCGGCCGACTCCCGTCTTGGCGAAGACGCTCTTGAGCTGGCTGCGAACAGTCGCGGGCGTCGTGCCCTGCCGCCTCGCGATCTGCCCCGGAGACAGGCCCGAGACGATGCCGCTGGCGACGCAAGCCTCGGCGGCGGTGAGATCGAAGAGGCCGCGGATCACCGCCGCGTCGAGCGCTTGGCGGAGCGCGATGGGCGCGACCACCAGAAGGGCGCAGCCGCCGTCGAAAAGATCGCGCGATTCGCCCGCCATCGGAATGAGATGGACGACCGCCGCTGCGCCGTCGCGGCCGCGGGCGGGAAAGGAGCGCGGGGTCGTGGCCGCAGGGCTCGACACATCGGCGAGCGCGCGCCGCAGCATGCCATTGGCGGCGGAGTCGGCGAGAGCGACGCGGTCGTCCGGTAGCCAAAGGACATGGGGCGTCATCGTCTCGATGAGCGAATTGGCGGCGAGGGCGCGCCCGCGCGCGTCGAGAGCGGCGGCGGGGAGGCCGATCAGCGCCAGCGCTTCGGTGGCGGCGCGCAGCCGCTCGAGCCGCCAGCGCGCCGCCAGAAAGCCGGCGCGCGCGAGATGCGGACGAAACGCGTCGAGCCGCGCGATATCGGCGGGCGAGAAGGCCGGCTGGCCGATGCGTCGGCTGATATGAACCACCACGAAATCCTCTGTCGGCATGGGCATGGCCGTGGCGGCGGCATGGCTCAGGCCATTGGGCGTTCCCCAATGCGTCATCACCGGATCGGCGAACCATTCTTCCGACGTGAACACGGTCTCGGCGTCGAGGAATCCGGCCCGGTCGGCGGCGAGCAGCCTTATGGGCGCCTCGCTGCGCGCGCTGGCCGGCGACCGCAGATAGTCGTCGACGCCGACCATTTCGGGGGAATGTCGCCAGCCGACCCAGGAGTCGCTGCGCCGCGTGAGAATGATTCCGCCGGCGGCGTCCGCCGAGGCGGCGAGCTCGTGCATCGCGCGCGGCCAGAGATCGGGATCGGTGGCGGCGCGATAGATGAGCTCGACGAGGCTTTCGAAATCGATCATGGCCGGGCTCGAATATGAATTTTCGAAATGAGAAAACCAAGCTTGTGCGAATGTCGAAGCAGCTTTCGCGCCAGCGCGAGGCGTCGCGCATTTCGGCGCCGCTTCGGGCTCGGCTTGCGGCGCGCTTCGGGCTCGACTAGTTTGCGCGCCGCGTTCGGCGAATGGCGCCGGCGGCGCGGCGCGGGTCCTTCTCCTTGGCGTTTTCTTCTTTTCCAGAGCTCGGCGCGCTGGCGGTCGGCTATCTGCTCGGCTCGATCCCCTTCGGCCTTCTGCTGACGCGGCTCGCGGGGACGACCGACATTCGCTCGATCGGCTCCGGCAATATAGGCGCGACCAATGTTCTGCGCACCGGCCGCAAGGATCTCGCCGCAGCCACTCTGCTGCTCGACGCGCTCAAAGGCGTCGCCGCCGCGCTCATCGGCGCGCAGATATCGCCGGACGGCGCCGTCATCGCCGCGGCGGCCGCCTTTATCGGCCATATAGCGCCCGTCTGGCTGCGCTTTCGCGGCGGCAAGGGCGTGGCGACATTTTTGGGCGCGCTGTTCGGCATCAGCTGGCCGGCGGGCCTCACCTTCGCGGCCGTGTGGCTGTCGATGGCGGCGCTGTTCCGCTACTCCTCGCTCTCCGCGTTGGCGGCGAGCCTCGCTTCGCCGCTCGCTCTCGCGGCGATGGGCCATGGCCCTGAGGCCGTCGTCTTCGCCGCCATGGCGGCGCTGCTGTGGTGGAAGCATCGCGACAATATCCGCCGGCTTCTCTCCGGCAATGAGAGCCGCATTGGGCAGAAGGCATGAGCGCTTCCTCCTCCGCGACGCGATTGACGGAGGAGCAGCTCTTTCATTGGCTGCGGCTCATTCGTTCGGAGAATGTCGGGCCGCGCACCTTTCGCCAGCTCGTCAACAAGTTCGGCGGCGCGCAGGCGGCGCTGGAGGCGCTGCCCGATCTGCTCGCGCGCTCCGCCCATGGGCGCATGATCCGCATCGCCGAGCCGGACGACGTGCGCGCCGAGATGGAGCGCTCGGCCAAGCTCGGCATTCGCTTCGTCTCGCTCGGCGACGCCGATTATCCGCAGCCGCTGCGCGCGATAGAGGCGCCGCCGCCGCTGCTGGCGTTGCGCGGCTCGGCGGAAATTCTGTCGCGTCCCTGCGTCGCCATCGTCGGCTCGCGCAACGCTTCTGCAGCGGGGCTGACCTTCGCCGAGCGTCTGGCGCAAGGCCTCGCGCGGGACAATTACGTCATCGTCTCCGGCCTCGCGCGCGGCGTCGATTTCTCCGCGCATCGCGCGAGCCTCGCGGCCGGGACCGTCGCCGTGCTCGCCGGCGGCCATGCGCGGCCCTATCCCAATGAGCATCGCCCGTTGATCGAGGAGATCATCGCGCGCGGCGGCGCCGTGGTGACGGAAATGCCGCTCGAATGGGAGCCGCGCGGGCGTGATTTTCCACGTCGCAATCGCATCGTCTCGGGCCTGTCGCGCGGCGTCGTGGTGGTGGAGGCGGCGCGCCGTTCCGGCTCGCTCATCACCGCGCGCTTCGCCATGGAGCAGGGCCGCGAGGTGTTCGCCGTTCCCGGCTCGCCGCTCGATCCGCGCGCCGAGGGAACCAATGATCTGCTGCGCCAGGGCGCAACTCTCTGCGCCGGCGCGGAGGATGTCACCCGCGCGCTCGCCGCCGGCGTCGGAAGGCAGGGCGATCTCTTTGGAGAAGGGGAGGGCGCGCCGAAGGACGAGCCCTTCTGGGAAGAGATGGACGATCTCTTCTCGCTGCAGGAGCAGGCGCCGAATTTCACGCATGATCGCGCCGCTCCCATCGCGCCGCAGCCGGCGAGCGCGCCGATCGTCGCCGCGCCGGAGCGCGAGGCGGAGACGGTCGATCCTGTGGCGCGCGTCATGGCGCTGCTCGGGCCGGCGCCGGTCGCTATCGACGATCTCGTGCGCGCGGCGGGCCTGCCCGCGCGCGAGGTCAACGCCGCGCTGCTGGAGCTCGATCTCGCCGGGCGGCTCGCGCGTCACGGAGCCAATCTCGTCTCCTTGGCGTGATCCGAGGCTCTACGCGCGGCCGCGCTCCTCGGCGGCGTGCTCGCGGGATTTCGCCTCGGCCTCGACGCGCGCCAGATTGAGGAAATAGGCGAGCATTGTGAGCTCGGACCGGTCGGCCATCATCGCCAGCTCGCCCGCCATTTGCGCGATATAGACGGCGAGAGAAGCGGTCGACGCCTCCTGCGCGTTCATTTCGGCGGTCGTTGCTTTTGCGCTCTTCGACATCGGCTCCTCGCATCGGCGCAATGCGTGGCACCGGCGATTCCAGATTTCAACCTACGGTCGTAAAATGCCTCTTCGTCGACGGCTTGTCAACGCGACCGCGGCAATGGCGACGCGATTTTCCCTTTGAAGGCCTCGCTCGGCGGCGACTACGGAAGCCGTCGAAATGCCGCTCGATACAACTAAAAGTTTTCATATCGAGGCGGTCCCGGCGCGGCGGGAGCGTTAACGGAGGGTTTTTTTTGACCCTCGATGGTCTGGACGGCCGGTAAGCGCGCCTTAGTTCCCCTTCACCTGGGCCGCGCTTCTCTCAGCGGAGCGACGGCATGAACGGGAATTTTTCAATGAGGCGCGAGTTCAGCGACCGATGAGTTGGGGGACTGATATGTGCGTTGGCTTCTCTTCACCGACCGCGCTCCTCCCTGCGCATCTGGTCGTCTGCGCCGTCGCGTCTGCCGTAACTGAATGAACGTCTGCGCCGGCGCGGATCGCGCCGTGACGAAAGGTTCCGGTCGCCCGCTGCGGGCGGCTGGAAAGGGGGGCGAGAGCCACGAGGAGGCTTGAGTCATGAGCAAGGTTGTGAAGTTGTCTCTGCTGGGCGCCGCTGGCGCCGTGATCGGCATCGCCGCGCCGGGCGTCGCTCTGGCCGGTCCGGTCGGAATGGCGAATGTGGCGTCCGTGTCGCTTCCGGCGGCGACGGACGAGGTCCATTATCGTCGCATTCATTCGGGCCGCTCGGCGCACTTCTGCCCGCCGCGCCGCATCGAGCACCGCACGGTCTATGTGCGTCGCATCATCGAGCGCCGCACCGCCTACTATCCGCTGTATGAGCGCCGCACGGCCTATGTCGCGGCTCCGGTGGCGACGGCTGTCGCCGTGCCGGTCGTCGCGGCGACCTACGCCTATCCCTCCTATGGATATGGCTATGGCGGCCCGGGCATCATCGGCGCCGGCGCCGGTCTTCTCGGCGGCGCGCTGAACATCGGCTTCGGCGGCGGCGGCTGGGGCGGCGGCTGGGGTTGGCGTCGCGGCTGGTGGTGAGCCGGCTCGTCTAGCCTCCCGTAGCGAGGCGCCCCAGCCTGTCTAGGGCGCCTTGCAGAATATAGGCCGCGGCCATTCTGTCCACGACCTCGGCCCGTTTCGCGCGCGAGACGTCCTGCGCCAGCAGCTCTCTGGTGACGGCGGCGGTGGAAAGCCGCTCGTCCCAGAAGGCGTAGGGCGTGCGGCGCATCGCGTCGAAATTGCGCATGAAGGCCCGCGTCGCTTGCGCCCGCGGGCCTTCGGACCCATCCATGTTGAGCGGCAGGCCGACGATCAGCGCGGCGATCTCATGCTGCGCGATCAAGGCGGCGAGCCGCTCGGCGTCCTTGGTGAATTTCACGCGGCGGATCGTCTCGAGCGGCGTCGCGAGGCGGCGCTCGACGTCCGACAGCGCGAGCCCCACGGTCTTCGTTCCGACATCGAGCCCGATCAGCCTGCTTTTTTGCGGCAGCAGAGCGGCGAGCTCCTCGAGCGTCTTTTGTCCGGCGGTCATGCCTATTCGCCTAGCACGTCGCGCGGCTTTCTGGAAATCCGGCGCGCTCGTTGCATCACGGGCGGACGCGCGCATTGCGCCCTCGAAGCCGCGAGTGGTATAGCGCGCGGGACGAAGTCGGAACGGAGCTCCATAAAATGTCCGTCGATCAGGCGACTGTCCGCCGCATCGCCCATCTCGCGCGCATCGCCGTCGAGGACCAAGAGGTCGAGCGCCTCGGCGCGGAGCTCAACGCCATATTGGATTTCGTCGCCGAGCTGTCGAGCGTCGACGTCGAAGGCGTCGAGCCATTGACCTCCGTTCTGCCCATGCAAATGAAGAAACGGCAGGACGTCGTCACCGACGGCGGCTTCGCCGACGCCATTCTGGCCAATGCGCCGGAAAAGGACGATCAATATTTCGTCGTGCCCAAGGTCGTGGAATAGACGCCTTCCGCAAAGACGAGCGACGCCCGCGACGCGGGCTTTCGAATAAGACACGAACGAGCGAAACGCATTCATGTCCGATCCTACGCATTTGTCCCTCGCCGAGGCGCGCGATGCGCTCGCTGCGAAGAAGCTGTCGGCGACGGAGCTGACCAAGGCCCATATAGAGGCGATAGAGAAAGCGCGCGCGCTCAACGCTTTCCTCACCGAGACGCCCGAGCTCGCGCTCGCGGCCGCGCAGGACAGCGACGCGCGCATCGCCCGCGGCGAGGCGCGTCCGCTCGAGGGCCTGCCGCTCGGCATAAAGGACCTCTATTGCACCAAGGGCGTGCGCACCACGGCGGCGAGCCGCATCCTCGACGATTTCACGCCCACTTATGAATCGACCGTCTCCGCCAATCTGTGGCGCGACGGCGCGCTGATGCTGGGCAAGCTCAATCTCGACGAATTCGCCATGGGCTCCTCCAATGAGACCAGCGCCTTCGGCCCTGTCGTCTCGCCCTGGCGGCGCAAGAAGGGCGAGGGGTTCGACGACGCCAAGATCGTTCCCGGCGGCTCCTCGGGCGGCTCCTCCGCCGCCGTCGCCGCGCGTCTCGCGCTCGGCGCGACGGCGACCGACACGGGCGGCTCCATTCGCCAGCCGGCGGCTTTCACCGGCACTGTGGGCATAAAGCCGACCTATGGCCGCTGCTCGCGCTGGGGCATTGTCGCTTTCGCCTCATCGCTCGATCAGGCGGGACCGATCACGCGCACGGTGCGCGACGCGGCGATCATGCTGCGCTCTATGGCCGGCCATGATCCCAAGGACACGACCAGCGTCGATGCGCCGGTTCCCGATTACGAGGCGGCGATCGGCGCCTCGGTGAAGGGCCGCCGCATTGGAATCCCCAAGGAATATCGCATCGGCGGCGGCGCCGAGATCAATGCGCTGTGGGACCAGGGCGTCGCCTGGCTGCGCGACGCCGGCGCCGAGATCGTCGAGATTTCCCTGCCGCATACGCGTTTCGCTCTGCCGGCCTATTACATTATCGCGCCGGCGGAGGCCTCTTCCAATCTCGCGCGCTATGACGGCGTGCGCTACGGCCTGCGCGAGAAGGGCCGCGACATCGCCGACATGTATGAGAAGACGCGCGCCAAAGGCTTCGGGGCCGAGGTGCGCCGCCGCGTGATGATCGGCGCCTATGTGCTCTCGCACGGCTATTACGACGCTTATTATGTGCGCGCGCAGAAGATCCGCAGCCTCATCAAGCGCGATTTCGACGAGGCTTTCGCGGCCGGCGTCGACGCCGTGCTGACGCCCGCGACGCCTTCCACCGCTTTCGCGCAAGGCGAGAAGGGCGCGGCCGATCCCGTCGAAATGTATCTCAACGACATTTTCACCGTGACGGTGAACATGGCCGGCCTGCCGGGCATTGCAGTGCCGGGCGGGCTCGGCGCCGATGGATTGCCGCTCGGCCTGCAGCTCATCGGCCGCCCCTTCGACGAGGCGACCTTGTTCTCGCTCGCCGCAGCGCTGGAGAGCGCGGCGCCGAAGATCGTTTTCCCGCAGCCCTGGTGGACAGACGCGAAATGACGCGCAGAGCAGAGGCCGCAAAGCGCGAACCGCGCGACGAAATGTCGGACGTGCGCGCCACCATAGACGCGCTCGACGACGAGCTCGTCGCTCTGCTCGCGCGCCGTCAGCGCCAGATCGAGCGCGCCGCGGCGGTGAAACCCTCGCTCGGGATTCCCGCGCGTGTGCCGGAGCGCGTCGACGAAGTGCTGGCGCGCGTCGCCGCGGCGTCCGAGCGCGAGGGGCTCGAGACCGAGCTGGGCCAAGCGCTGTGGCGCGCGCTGATCGAATGGTCGATCGGCTATGAAGAGCGGCTGATGGGCGATCGCGAGCAAAGCGAGACGCCGTCCGGCGCCTGAGCGGTCATTGCTGGGAGCGGAGCGGCGACGCGCGATCGAGGGGCCATCGGCCCCTGGATTGCTTCGCCCTCGGCTCGCAATGACGAGCGTCGATCTTAGATGTAAGCTTCCCTCAACGATAGACACGGTTCGAGGACGAAAGACATGAACACGCGCGAGACGCAGCCGAGCAAGCTCCTCAAAGGCGCGACCGGCGACTGGGAAGTCGTCGTCGGCATGGAGATACACGCCCAGGTGACGAGCAAGGCCAAGCTCTTCTCCGGCGCTTCCGCGGAATATGGCGGCGAGCCCAATAATCATGTCTCGCTCGTCGACGCGGCCATGCCGGGCATGCTGCCGGTCATCAATGAGGAATGCGTCAAACAGGCCATTCGCACCGGCCTCGGCCTGCAGGCGCAGATCAATCTGCGTTCCGTGTTCGATCGGAAAAATTATTTCTATCCCGATCTGCCGCAGGGCTATCAGATTTCCCAGTACAAGCATCCGATCGTCGGCGAGGGCGAAGTCATCGTCGATGTGACGCCCAGCGAGCGCATCACCGTCGGCATAGAGCGTCTGCATCTCGAGCAGGACGCCGGCAAGTCCATCCATGATCTCTCGCCCAGCGAGAGCCATGTGGACCTCAATCGTTCCGGCGTCGCGCTGATGGAGATCGTTTCCAAGCCGGACATTCGCTCGGCGGAGGAGGCGCGCGCCTATGTCTCCAAGCTGCGCACCATTCTGCGCTATATCGGCTCCTGCGACGGCAATATGGAGCAGGGCTCGCTGCGCGCCGACGTGAACGTCTCCGTGCGCAAGCCCGGCGCGCCCTTCGGCACGCGCTGCGAGATCAAGAACGTCAACTCCATCCGCTTCATCGGCCAGGCGGTGGAGGTGGAGGCGCGCCGCCAGATCGGCATTCTCGAGGACGGCGGCGTCATCGCTCAGGAGACGCGCCTCTTCGATCCCGGCAAGGGCGAGACGCGCTCCATGCGCTCCAAGGAGGAGGCGCACGACTACCGCTATTTCCCTGACCCCGATCTGCTGCCGCTGGAATTCGATCAGGCCTATGTCGATGCGCTGAAGGTCGAACTGCCCGAGCTGCCGGATGAGAAGCGCGCGCGCTTCGTCGCCGATTACGGCCTGCCGCCCTATGACGCGGGCGTGCTCGTCGCCGAGCGCGCGAGCGCAGACTTCTTCGAGGAGGCGGCGAAGGGCCGCGACGCCAAGCTCGTCGCCAATTGGGTGATCAACGAGCTGTTCGGCCGCCTCAACAAGGAGGGGCTCGACATTACGCGCTCGCCCGTGTCCGCGCAGGCGATCGGCGCCATTGTCGATCTCATCTCCACCGGCGTCATCTCGGGCAAGATCGGCAAGGATCTGTTCGAGATCGTCTGGCAGGAGGGCGGCGATCCACGCGAGATCGTCGAGACGCGCGGCTTGAAGCAGGTGACGGACACGGGCGCGATCGAGAAGGCGATCGATGAGATCATCGCCGCCAATCCCGACAAGGTCGCGCAAGCCAAGGCGAAGCCGACCATGCTCGGCTGGTTCGTCGGCCAGGTGATGAAGGCGACCGGCGGCAAAGCCAATCCGCAAGCCGTCAATGACTTGCTGAAGAGCCGTCTCGGCGTCTGAGACGCTTTGGGCAGAGCCGAAACTCGAATCACCGGCGGCGTCGATTCGATCGAATCGACGCCGCGTCATGGCCGCAGCGCAGCTATCGCGAGACGCGGCGCGCACGCTGCGCACAATTTTTTTTCACATGGTCGGCAGCGCCGCGAGCGCGCGCGCGACGACATTCGCAGAGGCGGCGCCGGCGTCGTCGCGAGTGCGTCGAGACATGCGACGCGATCGTCTTCGAGCGTCGGCGACAGCGTGAAATGCAAGCGCGAAATCTCTCATCGTCATGCGCGCGGCTTCTCGCCGATGCGTTGCGCGCAATTGCGCGCATCTCCTAGTCATTGAAGGAAAACAATAGATTGAATGCTCTCGTCGAGGGTTGCGCAGTCTGCGCCGACATCTCGGCGCGGCGGCGTCCGCGATGCGCGACGCGTCCTTCGAGCGCCGCCGAAATCGCATTCGACATGTGTCTTCCGCGCTGCCTCACGCGTCGTTTTCGACATGCGTTTTTCTGTTCATCGGCGCGCGCATTCGTCGCCGTCGCGCGCTAAGCGACATCGCATTCGCGAGCAATTCGTGAAAGCGCCACTTGAACGACTATTTAACCACGTTACGCTATTGCGGCCTATTGTCGGTCATAGCGACATTCCGACGATATGGATCAAGGGGACTGAATATGGCGAAACCAACGACGAAGCGTAAGCCTGCGAAAAAGGCGACCGCGAAGAAGGGTGCTCGTAAGACTGCGACCAAGAAGGCGGCGACCAAGAAGGCCGCGACCAAGAAGGCCACCGCCAAGAAGGCTACGCGCAAGGCCGCTTCGAAGAAGGTCGCCCGCAAGACCACGCGCAAGACGGCGACGAAGAAGCGCGTTGCGACGAAGAAGCGCGTCGCCACGAAGAAGCGCGTCGCGAAGAAGAAGCGCACTGCGACGAAGAAGACCGCGACGAAGAAGGCCGTGCGCAAGGCGCCCGTCAAGCGTCGCGCTCCGCGCAAGGCCAAGGAAACTCCTCCGGCTCCCGAAAGCTCGGAAGCGGTCTGACGAAAGACCCGCGGCCCGAAACGCGTTCGCCATGCGCAGCCGATCCACCTCGCATCGTGAACGCGTTTCGCAGCATTTCTCGCCCGGGCCGGCTCGGCCCGCGCTCCCTGTTTCCGATCGGCTGTCTTGCTCTCGCGCTTTGCCGCCGGCCTCCATGCGAGGTCCGCGGCGGCGAGCGAGACGCCTCTGTCAGGCCATCAACGGGTGAGGCATCTGGTCGCGAAATCGCGCCAGCTCGTTCCCGCCGTGCGGCCTTCCTGCCTTATCTTCATCCATTGTGTGGCGCATTGGCGCATGCGCTCGCGTGAGGCGCGCGGCAGCGAGGGCGGCGGCGTCGATGTGTCGAGCGGCGGCAGCTCCTGCGGCGGCGCGGGCGGCGTCTCCGCCGGCTGCGGCTGCGGCGCGCGCTGCTCCGGCGGCCGCTTCGGCGGCGCAGGCGCGCGCGGCGCGCGGCGCGCGGCGGCGTGCGGAGGACGATCGCTCGAAGGCTGTGGCTGAGGCGCTGCGACGACAGCGGTCGCGCAGAGCGAGGCGATGATCGCCGCAAACGCGCTCCGCGATGAAGAGAGAGCGCCGGAGTTCACGCGTTCCGCCATCGGCTCCCATTGCTCGTCGCGGGGCGTCCGCGGATGCGAGCGCGGCCTCGGAGGTGACGACGGCTCTAGACCGGAAGGCGGCAGGGCGTCAATGTTGGGACGTTTCGCAGTCTTCCCATTGCGGCGAGCGCCATGCTAGGCACGCTCCGCCGCCGCGCGCCTTTCTCGCCGCGGCCGCGCTGGAGGTCGCGCCAATGGATTCTCCCGTAAGCAAGCTCACCGCGGCGTCTGCGCGGCTCGCGCTCACCGCGCGCCCACGCCGCAATCGCAAGAGCGATTGGGCGCGCCGCCTCGTGCGCGAGACGCGGCTCTCCGCCGACGATCTCATCTGGCCGCTGTTTCTGCTCGATGGGGCAGGGCGCTGCGAGCCGATCGCATCCATGCCCGGCGTCTATCGCTATTCGATCGACACGGCGCTGGAGGCGATCGAGGAGGCGGCCTCGCTCGGCGTGCCGGCGGTGGCGCTGTTTCCCAATACTGATCCGGCGTTGCGCGATCCGCATGGCTCGGCCGCGCTCGATCCCGAAAATCTCGTCTGCCTCGCTTGCGGCGCGATCAAGAAGGCGGTTCCGGGCATAGGCATTATCACCGATGTCGCGCTCGACCCTTACACGAGCCATGGTCATGACGGTCTGCTCGTCGGCGATGAGATCGTCAATGACGAGACCGTCGCCGTGCTGACGGCGCAAGCGGTCAATCAGGCGCGCGCCGGCGCCGACGTCATCGCGCCCTCGGATATGATGGACGGCCGCATCGGCGCGATCCGCGCAGCGCTCGACGCCGAAGGCTTCGAGAATGTGCAGATCATGAGCTACGCCGCCAAATACGCCTCGGCCTTCTACGGGCCGTTCCGTGACGCCATCGGCACCAATAAGACTCTGCGCGGCGACAAGCGCACCTATCAGATGGACCCCGCCAATAGCGACGAGGCGTTGCGCGAGGTGGCGCTCGATCTCGAGCAGGGCGCCGATATGGTGATGGTCAAGCCGGGCATGCCCTATCTCGACATCGTGCGGCGCGTCGTCGACGCCTTTCATGCGCCGACCTTCGCCTATCAGGTGTCCGGCGAATATGCGATGATCGAGGCCGCCGCCGCCAATGGCTGGCTCGACGGCGAGCGCGCGATGATGGAGAGCCTCACCGCCTTCAAGCGCGCGGGCGCGGCGGGCGTTCTCACCTATTACGCGCCGCGCGCCGCCGCTTTGCTGCGCCGCGGCTGAAGCCGCGGCGCCTTCCGGCTCTCACCATTCGGCTTTCACCAGCGGCAGCTTCTGCTTCAGCCGCGTGATGAGATCCTGCAGGCTCTGGCGATTGGCTTTGTCGCAGAGCTGAGCGTCGAGATCGGCCTGCACCGATTGCGACAGCCACCAGCTCATCGATACTTTCGACATGGACAAGGTCTGGCCCTTGAAGCGCGCGCAGGTCGCGTCGAGCAGCGGATCGTCGCCGCCATCGGCGACCAGCACGGGCGCGACGCGGACGCCGATCTGGAAGAAGCTCGCCGTCATGTCGCCGGCGTAGCGGTCGGTGTCGGCGTTCATCTCGACGAGGCTGCGCTGCGCCAGCGCCGCCTGCTCGGCCGCATGGCCGGCGCGCGTCGCCAGCAGAGCGTCCACGGGCGCGGCGACGAGGCCGAAGAGATCGGAGACGAAGCTCACCCCCGCCGCGCCCAGCCGCGGCGTGCCGGCCGCGCGCGGCGGCAGCGTATCGTCGGTGAGCGCGCCCACGGGATCGTTCTGCACCCACAGGATCAGCGGCGTGACGCCTTGGCCCTTCAGCGCGCGCGCCACATCGAGCGCGGAGGCGAGGCCGGCATTGTCGAAATAGCCGCCGTCGACGATGCGGTCGCCATGGGAGGCGTCGTCCTTGGCGCGCAGCGTTCCCGCTGGCGAGATGACGGGGAAGCGCGCGCTGAGCAGAGCCGCGGTGGAGAGAAGAATGTCCGGCCCGTCGCGCAGCGCCGCGACATCCTCGGCGCCATGCGCCGCGGCCGGGCACATGTCGCCCTGCGGCGTCTTGCAGGGCGTCGAGATCATCTCGAAGAAATCATAGGCGGCGGGATAGAGCGGCGCGCGTGAATTTGTCGCGGGCGCCGGGCGCGTCGAGATCAGATCGGTTCCGATGATGCGCGTTCCGCTGTCCACCGACGTGCCGTTGAGCAGCAGCAGCGGCGCCCATTTGCCCGCCGGCGTCGCGCGCGCATAGCCGAGGCGGCGGCACATGCCGGTCGCGGCGCCGCTCGCGCAGGGCTCGCCGGTCTGGATCAGCTCGCCGGTCCAATAGTCTTTCTTATAGGCGGGGTTGGTCACGAAGTCGTAATGACGCTCCCAGGATTTCTCGAGCAGAGCGGCGCGATCCTCCATCCAGCTCTCCTCGCCGAAGAAAAATTTGCGCGGCGAGAAATTGTCGCGAAAGCCGAGGCCGACGAAGGCCGGCGAGAGATAATCGCCGGCGACCAGCAATTGCAGGCAATCGCGCCAGCTCTTGGTCGGGTCGCGATGCTCATGCGCGCCGACCCAGACGCGCGCCGTATTGACGCAGGGCGGCGTCGGCGCATCCTTTTCCGCGGCGTCGGCGAGAGCGGCGCGGAAGATCGCCGAGCCGAAGGCGCCGCCGGAGACTCCCGAGAAGGCGAAGATGCGGCGGCCGGGCGAGCCGAGCTGCGGCGCATCGTGGAGATCGCCGTCGCGATCGATCAAATGGCCGATGACCGTGGCCGCCATATAGGCCGCGCGGCTGGCGCCGCCTTCGGCCGCGACGATCAGCGCCGGCGGACATTCCGTCTCGGTGCAGCCATTGGCCGTCTTCCAATTGCGCACCGCCTCGGCGATGTCGATCTGCCGATCCGCCTTCGAGGGCGCGCCGGAAGCCGCGGGCAGGGCGCGCACATCGTCGAGATGCGTATTGGCCGCCGTTATGCCGGCCGCGAAGAGAATGGCGATCAGCAGCAGCGGACGGCCGGTCTCATAGCCCTTGCGCACCAGCCAGCTCGCGCCGAGCACGAGGCTGCCGAGCAGAAAGGGCACCAGCACGGCGCGCGGCGCATGGTCGGACAGGAAGAAGGGCCAGATCAGCGCCGAGACGAACACCGCCATGGTGGCGTGCAGCGAGGCATAGGTCAGCTGGCGCAGATCCATGCTCGCGCCGATGAATTTGGCGATGCGCTGGCGCTTGGCCACGAAATAGACGAAAGCGACGGCCGTCGCCGCGTCCAGCGCCAGCAGCGCATAGATCTGGTCGCGCGTCGCCGTCGCCTCGGGAAGTATCGCGGCGTTTTCGATCGAGGCCAGCGCGCCGCGCAGCCCGAGCGCCACGGCGACGAAAGGGATCAGCCCGAGGAGGCGCGGCGTCCATAATATGACATGCCCGAAGCGTCGGCGCACATGGTCGCGGACCGAGCGTATGTCATTGTCGCGCATCTCGACGCGCAGCAGATAGGGGATCATCCAGGCCGAATCGGCGTCCTCGAGCACGCGGCGCGCGCCGTAATGGACCGGGAAGGCCCAGACCAGGAAGACAGAGGCGAAGACGAAGAGCCAATAATGCGCGCCGAAGAGCAGCGCGTCGAAGGAGCGGTCCGCGAACAGATTTTGGGCCTGATCGACGAGGCCGAAGAGGAGAAGCCCGGCGAGGGCGCTGACGACGCTCACGCGGCAGGCCCAGAGAATGCGCAATATCCAGTAGAAATCCGTCTTCCACTGTGGCGCGGGCGCCGTCACCTCCGCGTGAATCTCCGATTTCGTCTCGAGCAATTGCGACATGATGCTCTCCATTGAAAAGGGCGTGCCCGGACCGTCGCGGCCCAGCGGGAAAAGCTGTCTCGAAGTTTACGCTAGGTCACGACAGTGACAAGACGGCCACGCCCGCGGCCAGATTGCGCGGCGCGAGGCGTCGTCGGGGTGGACAAAGCGGCCGTCCCGTGGTTTGGCTGTGCATCGCCGCTTCGGGCCGAAGGTCCGCGGCGCCGCTCTTCGACCCTCTCGCGACTGTTCCGCCCATGCCCGGCCGCATGACTCGCTTTGTGATTATTTCGTGTTGTCTTTGCGTTATATCCGGCGCTCGAGCGGATTTTCGCCTATGCAACAACACGACGAACAGGGTGAGCGTGTCCTTGGCCTATACGGACGGACGCAATTGGCTGTCGGAAGGGTGGTGGAATTTACGCGCCTCCGCCTGTGAGACGCTGTTGCGCGGACCGCTCGCAGCGCAGTACTACTACGTATATGCGATGGACGAGCGCGGCGGAGAGTGGAAGGGCAAGGCGTTCATGTGCACGCGCGATCGCGAGTTCCGCATCGATGGGCGAGACGACTGCTTCGCGCGCGGCTTCGACCGCACGGGCTTCTTCGAGATCGACACGGGGCGCGACGCCAAGAACTGGACGGTGCAGCTCACAGATCCGACGCCGTCGTCGACTCAGTGACGAAGACGGCCGCGCGGCTCTGACAAAGAAGGATTGGGCGACAAAATGAGAAGGTTGCGGCGCGTGAAGATCATCGCGACGCTCGGTCCCGCGAGCGTCGAGAAGACCGTCGTGGCCGGCCTGTCCACGGCCGGCGCCGATGTGTTTCGGATCAATATGAGCCACACCGATCATGCCGGGCTCGCCGCCTATGTGCGCATGATCCGCGAGATCGAGGCCGAGACCGGCCGCGCCATCGGCATATTGGTCGATCTGCAGGGGCCGAAGCTCCGCATCGGCGCCTTCGCCGACGGGCCGGTGCATTTGCGCAAGGGCGATCATTTCGTCCTCGACGCCGATCCGACGCCCGGCGACGCCGTCCGCGTGCAGCTCCCGCATCCCGAGATTCTGCAGGCGCTGAAGATCGGCGACGCCATTCTGATCGATGACGGCAAGGTGCGGCTGCATGTGGTCGAGACCTCGGACGACATGGCTCGCGCCGTCGTCGACATCGGCGGCCGCGTCTCCAATCGCAAGGGCGTCAGCCTGCCGGACACGGATATTCCGATCACCTCCATGACGCCCAAGGACCGCGCCGATCTCGACGCGGCGCTGATCGAGGGCGTCGATTGGGTGGCGATCTCCTTCGTGCAGCGCGCGGAGGACGTGCTCGAGGTCAAGCGCGTCGTCGGCCCGCGCGCGCTGGTCATGGCCAAGATCGAGAAGCCGCAGGCCATCGCCCGGCTGGACGAGATCATCGAGCAATCCGATGCGCTGATGGTGGCGCGTGGCGATCTCGGCGTCGAGGTGCCGCTCGAGAAGGTGCCGAGCCTGCAAAAGCGCATCACCCGCGCCGCGCGCCGGCTGGGCAAGCCGGTCGTCGTGGCGACGCAAATGCTGGAATCGATGATTCTGGCCCCGCTTCCCACCCGCGCCGAAGTGTCCGACGTCGCCACCGCCGTTTATGAGGGCGCCGACGCCGTCATGCTCTCCGCGGAGAGCGCCGCCGGCCAGTTCCCGATCGAGGCGGTGGCCACGATGAGCCGCATCGCCGAGGAGGTGGAGACCGACGGCGTCTATCGCTCCATCCTCAACGCTCAGCGCAATGCGCCGCCCAATCCCACCGCCGCCGACGCCATCGCCGTCGCCGCGCGCGACGTCGCCGAGACACTGGACTCCATGGCCATTTGCGCCTGGACGGCCTCCGGCGCCACGGCGCTGCGCATCGCCCGCGAGCGGCCGCGCCCGCCGATTTTGGCGCTGACGCCCAATCGCGACACGGCGCGCCGGTTGGCGCTGGTCTGGGGCGTCCATGCGCTGGAGACTCAGGACGCGCGCGATGTGGAGGATATGGTCGATCGCGCCAGCGTGAATTCGCTGGGCGAGGGCTTCGCGGCGCCGGGCGACCGCATCATCATCGTCGCCGGCATGCCCTTCGGCTCGCCGGGCGCGACCAATATGGTTCGGCTCGCGCTGGTCGGCGAGAAGAGCGGCGCCTGATGTTCGGATCGGCCTCCGCGCGGCTCAGGCCGGCGCGGTGGCCGACGACCACTCCATGATCAGCGTCGGCCGGCCCGCGAGGCTTGGCCGGCCTTCGCCGATTCGCACGAATCCTTCGCGCTCGTAAAAGGCGATCGCGCGCTCATTGTCCTGATTGACGTCGAGCCGCAGCCGCGCGGGCGAGAGGCTGCGCGCCGCCTCGATCAGCGCCTCCGCCGCGCCGGAGCCGAAACGCTCTGGATGCACGCAGAGCTGATCGAGCCAATGCGACGCTGGATCGACGGTGACGAAGCCGATGAGAATCCGCCCGGCGCCCTCGAGCAGCAGCAGCGTGCGCGCGCCGCCATGCTCCAGCTGAACAATGTGATTCTTCAGCCAGTCGCGGCGCGCCTCGAAATCAATGTCCGCATAGGTCCGCCGCCAGGCCGCGACCCAGAGGTCGGTGAGCGCGGCCCAGTCCGAATCGCGGCGCGCGACGATGCGCGGGCCGGTTATCGGGCGGCCGCCTGTCACGCGCGCGCCTTGCGCACTGTGTCGAGCAGGAGGCGATGGATCGTCTCATTGCCGGCGCAGATCGCGCCCTTGGGCAGCATGTCGCCGCCGCCGTCGAGATCGCTGACGAAGCCGCCGGCCTCCCGCACCAGAACAATTCCGGCGGCGATGTCCCAGGGCTTGATGCCGCGCTCCCAGTAGGCGTCGTAGCGGCCGGCGGCGACGCCGGCGAGATCGAGCGCGGCGGCCCCCATGCGGCGGATATTGCCGGTCTTGGCCATGACGGCGGTCAGCTCCGTCTGGAACAGCGCGTGGCGGTCCACTGCTGCGAGCGGGGGAATGCCGCAGGCGATGAGCGAGTCGCCGAGCGACTTGCGCGAGGCGACGCGCATGCGCCGGTTGTTATGATAGGCGCCCTGGCCCTTCTCGGCGACGAACATATCGTCGGTCGCCGGATTATAGACGACGCCGGCGACCAGCTGGCCCTCCCGCTCGAGCCCGATGGACACGGCGAAAATCGGGATGCCGTGCAGGAAGTTGGAGGTGCCGTCGAGCGGATCGATATGCCAGGTGTGGGTCTTGTCGCTGCCCTCGACGGCGCCGCTCTCCTCCATGAGAAAGCCATAGCCAGGGCGGGCGCGCGACAATTCCTCGAACACGACCTTTTCGGCCCGGCGGTCGGCGGCGGAGACGAAATCGCCGGGGCCTTTTACGGACACCTGCAGATTCTCGACCTCGCCGAAGTCGCGCTTCAGGCTGCGCCCGGCCTTTATGGCGGCGGCAGTCATGACGTTCATCAATGCGGATCGGATCATGGAGTCCTGAAGAATGGCGCGTGTGGGGGGAGGTGGGGCGAGGCCTCAAATGACAGGCCGGCGGCGGGCGCGTCAAGCATTCACTCGCACGCTATCCGCATTCGCCGCGCCCCGGCGTTAACCGGAGATAAACCCTGACGGCGGCGTCCGTCGCGGCCTTCACCGTTTCGAAAGCGCCATTTGGCCAGAGTGAGGCCCTCGGCCCCCGTCTGTTGGAGAGTGTCCCGTGCCGTTCGATCCTGTGGAAATCGTCGAGACGAGAGGCGGCCGGCCCGCCGCGACCCTTCGCCGGAGCGACGCCGCCCCGAAAAACGGCCGCTCGATCGCGCTCCATGGCCGGCCCGCGGCGCCCGATCGCTGGCAATTGCTGCGCGTCGGCCTGCTGCTGGCGGTCGCCGCGCTCTGCGCCGGCGCTCTGAAGGCGGGCCTCGGCCGCACGGTCGCCGGCGCCGAGCGCACTGCGGGCGTGGAGCTCCAGCGCAACATCAAAGGCTGAGCCTAAGCTGTTTGGCTGGAAGGACATTCCGCGCCTCCGCGCGCCGTCGCGGCGGAATTTCGCGTCCTTCTTCGAGCGATGGTTAAAGCAGGCCGATAAAAGGCGATATTTCATTTGCTTAAAGCCGGTCGCGAATGCGTCGCATCGGCATCGGCCGGGCGGGGAGAGGCGGGGGGCCGCCCCGCGCTTAGGCGGCTCGCGAGCCGTGACCTCGGGCGTAATACGTACGGATTCAAAGATTAAGGTTAAGCAAAACCTAATAAGGCGCGCCCCGCAAATTTGCGTTACATAGGTCTCATCGGAACGGCGCGGATCGAGCGCGGCGTTCGAGCGTTCGAGAGCGTCGTATGATGGGGCAAGCGTCCGATTCGGTGGAAAGCATTCAGACTCCCGTCTCCTTCGTGGAGAAGCTGGCGGGGTCGGAAGCGTTCGGGGCCATGTTTCGCGAGGGCATGGCGCTGGTGGAGGAGGCGGCGGCCTATCTCGACGGCGATGGCCGGGACGACGCCAAATCGCTGCCGCGATCCGAGGCTCTGGCCTATGCGGCCGAGAGCATGCGGCTGACGACGCGGCTGATGCAGATCGCCTCCTGGCTGCTGCTGCAGCGGGCGGTCAATCAGGGCGAGATCACGCGCGCGCAGGCCGCCAGCGACAAGCACAAGGTGCGGCTGTCGCAGCAGGAGCTCGCGTCCAATCCAGACGTTTTCGCGCATCTGCCGCAAAAGCTGCGCGACCTCGCCATTCACTCGCTGCGCTTGCAGGCGCGGGTGATGCATCTCGATCAGCTGATCTATGGCTCGGACGCCGGCTATCCGCAGAATAGGGCGGAGAGCCCGGTCGAGGCCCAGCTGCAGAGGCTGCGCAACGCTTTCGCGCCGGGGCTGTGAGACGCTCCGCTTCGTGAGAAGAAACCAAAAAAGCCGCGCTCTCGAGCGCGGCTTTTTTTGGCGCCGGTGAAGACCGAACGCTTACTTCTTGCCGAAGGACAGATTGCCGAAGCGCGAGTTGAAGCGCGACAGGCGGCCGCCACGGTCGAGCAGCTGAGCGGAGCCGCCGGTCCAGGCCGGATGCGTCTTGGGGTCGATGTCGAGGTTGAGCGTGTCGCCCTCGGCGCCCCAGGTCGAGCGCGTGAAATACTCCGATCCGTCGGTCATCACGACCCTGATCGTGTGATAGTCGGGATGGATTTCCTTCTTCATCGTCATTCCTCGAAAAGAGAGCCGCGCCGACGCCGGCGTTTGGCGGCGCTCATAGCGCATGGCGCGCAAAGGAGCAAGGTCGCCCGAGCGGCGCCGCAATTCTAAACCGCGTCGCGCCGCTCTGGTCAGGCGGCGAGCAGGCGCTGCACCTCATTGACGAGGTCCTTGAGGTGGAAGGGCTTGGAGAGGATTTTCGCCTGCCGCGGGGCCTGATTGTCGGGATTGAGGGCGACCGCCGCAAAGCCCGTGATGAACATCACCTTTATATCGGGATCGAGCTCCGTCGCGCGGCGCGCCAGCTCTATGCCGTCCATCTCCGGCATCACGATATCGGTGAGCAGCAGCTCGAAAGGCTCGACCCGGAGCTGGTCATAGGCGGAGAGGCCGTTGTCGAAGGAGGTGACGGCGAACCCGGCCGTCTGCAGCGCGCGCACCAGAAAGCGGCGCATGTCGGTATCATCCTCCGCCAGCAGGATTTTCGCGGCAATCTTGTCGGTCATATCGCTCCTCGCATGTTCTAGGACATAAGGGCGCAGTTTGGTAAAAATCGGGTGAAAATAAGGACCCGCTCACGCCCGCTCGTGAAATTCTGGCCCTTGTTTCGCATGAACCGAAATTTTCGGGAATATGCCCGCCGAAAGAGTCTATGCTGCCCCTCCGCGATATTCTCTCGAGGGGGCGATAGGAGAGTGAGAGCGATGAGGCGTCGACGATGATGGACGAGGAGCGGGCCGCGAGCCCGACGCCCGCCGATCCCGAGCTCCATGTTCCGTTCGAGCTGGTCGAGCCCGCCGAGCTCTCCTCGCCGCTCGTCTTCTCGTCTCCGCATTCGGGCGACATTTATCCGGCGAGCTTTCTCGCCAGCTCGCGGCTCGACATCGCCAATCTGCGCCGGTCCGAGGATGCGCATGTGCACGAGCTCTTCGCCCTCGCGCCCGCGATCGGCGCGCCGCTGCTCAAGGCGCATTTTCCGCGCGCTTTCCTGGACGTGAATCGCGAGCCCTATGAGCTCGACCCGCGCATGTTCGAGGATGCGCTGCCGGAATTTGCCAACACGCGCTCGCTGCGAGTGGCGGCGGGGCTCGGCACGATTCCCCGCGTCGTCGCCGACGCCCGCGAGATCTATTCCGGCCGGCTGCGCGTCGCCGAGGCGCTGCATCGCATAGAGAGCCTGCACAAGCCCTATCACGCCGCTCTGCGCGGGTTGATGGAGCGCGCGCGTCGCAAGTTCGGCGTCGCTCTGCTGGTCGATTGCCATTCCATGCCCTCCAGCGTCGCCAAGGAGAGCGCGACCGGCCGCGGCGACAAGCGCAAGCCTGATTTCGTGCTCGGCGATCGTTTCGGCGCGAGCTGCTCGGGCGACGTTGTCGAGGCGATCGAGGCGCGGCTGCGCCAATGGGGCTATCATGTGCAGCGCAATCGGCCCTATGCCGGCGGCTATATCACCGAGCATTACGGCAGGCCGGGCGCCGGCTGGCATGCGGTGCAGATCGAAATTTCACGAAATCTCTATATGAACGAGACCGATCTGCGTCGCAGCGTCGATTTCGATCTGCTGGCCTCCCGGCTCGGCGAGATCGTGCGGCTGCTGACGCAAATCGTCGGCCCGCGCGAGCAGCGCGCCGCGGCCGAGTAAATCCACAGCGCTTCCAGCCGAAGTGGACGCCGGTTCGGCGTTGGAGACGCTTCGAAACAAAAACCTAGCGTCGCTCCCCGGTTTCATTGAAACAGGGGAGAGACCTAGAGCCCGGAGAGGCAATGACCGCCGTCGATTTCGAGAAATTCGTCGAACGCCTCGCCGACGCCTCCGGCGAGGCGATCCTGCCCTTCTTCCGCACCAGCCTCGCGGCGGAGGACAAGGCCCCGGGCGGCGCCTTCGATCCGGTGACGGAGGCCGACCGCGCCGCCGAGATCGCCATGCGAAGGCTCATAGAGGCGACCTTTCCGAGCCATGGAATCATCGGCGAGGAATTCGGCAATCTCCGCGCCGACGCCGAATATGTCTGGGTGCTCGATCCGATCGACGGCACCAAGAGCTTCATCTGCGGCCTGCCGCTGTGGGGCACGCTCATCGGGCTCCAGCATCGCGGGCGGCCCTGCTATGGGCTGATGCATCAGCCCTTCACGCGCGAGCGCTTCTCCGGCGACGGCGAGGCCGCCTATTGGCGCGGGCCGGCGCGGCATCACCATCCACAGCCGGGCTGGAAGGCCCAGCCGGCGCCGACCGAGGAGCGTCGCAAGCTGCAGACGCGCCCCTGCGCCACGCTCGCCGAGGCGACATTGATGACCACCTCGCCGCGGCTCATCGACGAGCGCCTGCGCGACGATTTTTTCCGAGTGGAGGCAGAGACGCGGCTCTCGCGCTATGGCGGCGATTGCTACGCCTATTGCGCGCTCGCCGCCGGCCATGTGGATTTGGTCATAGAGACCAATCTCAACCCTTACGACATTGTCGCGCTGATCCCGATCGTCGAAGGCGCGGGCGGAATCGTCACCACATGGGACGGCGGCCCGGCTGCGCAGGGCGGCGCGATCATCGCGGCAGGCGACAAGCGCGTGCATGAGGCGGCGATGCGGGCGCTCGCTGCGGGATGACCGCAGCCTGTGGCGCTCGACCGCGTCTCGCCGAGACGCTACCCTCGCGGCGTCCTTATGCGAGGTCTCGTCATGCGGAATATTTTGCGCCTTTGCCTTCTCGCCTTCCTGTCCGTCTTCGCCGCCGCCGCGCTGGCGCAGGCGCCTGCGACCTCCATCGCCAAAGCGGGCAAGAGCGCGCCCGCCAAGCAGCAGCCGGCGACGCCGGCGCAGGAACCTTCCAAGGAGCAACCTGCCAAGGAGCCGCCCGCCAAGGAGGCCGCGCCGAAGCCGGCGGAGCTTCTCGACATAAACTCCGCGAGCAAGGAAGAGCTGGACGCGCTGCCCGGCATAGGCGAGGCGCGCTCCGTGGCGATCATCAAGGGGAGGCCCTATAAGGGCAAGGACGAGCTCTATCAAAAGAACATCCTCCCCAAAGGCGTCTATGAGAAGATCAAGGACAAGATCATCGCTAAGCAGAAGTGAGCGCGCCCCGCGCGTGAGAGCGTGGGCGCATCCTTGATCGCATTCGCCGACCGTCTGCCGATCGACGAGGTTTTGCCGCGCGTGACGGCGGCGCTCGCCGAAAAGCGCAATCTCGTCGTCGTGGCGCCGCCCGGCGCCGGCAAGACGACGCGCATTCCGCTCGCTCTGCAGGACGCCGATTGGGCGAAGGGCGGCAAGATCATTCTGCTGGAGCCGCGCCGTCTCGCCGCGCGCGCCGCCGCCGCGCGCATGGCCGCGAGCCTGCGCGAATCCGTCGGCGAGACGATCGGCCTGCGCATGCGGCTCGAGTCGAAAATCTCCGCGAAGACGCGCGTGGAGGTCGTCACCGAAGGCGTTTTCGCGCGCATGATCCTCGACGATCCCATGCTCGAGGGCGTCGTCGCCGTGCTCTTCGACGAATTTCACGAGCGCTCGCTCGACGCCGATGTCGGCCTCGCACTGGCGCTCGACGCGCAAGCGGGGCTGCGCGACGATCTGCGCATCATTGCAATGTCGGCGACGCTCGACGGCGCGCGCGTCGCCGGCCTCATGGGCGGCGCGGAGGTCATCGAGAGCGAGGGCCGCGCCTTTCCGGTGGAGACGCGCTATCTCGGCCGCGACTCCAATGAGCGTCTGGAAGAGGCCGTCATTCGCGCCGTGACACGCGCGCTGGCGGAGGAGAAGGGCTCGATCCTGGTCTTCCTGCCGGGGCAGGGCGAGATTCAGCGCGTCGCCAATTTTCTCGGCGAGCGGCGCCTTCCTGCGGATGTCGATATCGCGCCGTTGTTCGGCGCGATGGATCGCAAGGAGCAGGACCTCGCCGTCGCGCCCGCTGCGCCGAGGCGCCGCAAGGTGACGCTCGCCACGTCCATCGCCGAGACCTCGCTGACCATAGAAGGCGTCCGCGTCGTCATCGACAGCGGGCTCTCGCGCGTCGCCGTCTTCGAGCCCGATCTCGGCCTCACGCGGCTCGAGACAGTGCGCGCCGCGCGCGCCAGCGTCGATCAGCGACGGGGCAGGGCGGGGCGCACGGAGGCGGGCGTCTGCTATCGCCTGTGGGACGAGGCCGCGACCGTCTCGCTGCCGGCTTTCGCCGCGCCGGAAATCCTCGCCGCCGATCTCTCCGGCCTCGCGCTCGATCTGCGCTCCTGGGGCCTCGACGATCCGAATAAGCTCGCCTGGTTCGATCCGCCGCCGGCGCCGGCCTGGAAGGAGGCCGTCGCTCTGCTGCGCGCGCTCGGCGCTCTGGATGAAACAGGCGCACTCACCGCGACCGGCCGCGCGATCCGCTCGCTGCCGCTGGCGCCGCGCCTCGCGCGCATGATCTTGGAAGCCGCCCGCCATGGCGAGGCCGAACGCGCCGCCGATCTCGCTCTGCTGCTCTCCGAGCGCGGGCTGGGCGGGACATCCAGCGATCTCTCGGATCGCCTCGATCGTTTCCGCTCCGACGGCTCCCGCCGCGCTCGCGATGCGCAGCGGCTTTCGGCGAGCTGGGCGAGCCAAGCGAAAGCCGCCGTCCGGCGGGAGGCGGAAGCGGATCTCTCCGATGGCGCGCTCATTTCCTTGGCCTATCCCGATCGCATCGCCAAAGCGCGCGGCGCCGGCGGCGAGTTTCTGATGGCCAATGGCCGCGCCGCCGCCGTGCCGCCGCATGACGTTCTCGCCAAGGCGTCTTTCCTCGCCATTGCAGAAATCACCGGCCGCGCCGCGCAGGCGCGCATTCTCGCCGCTTGCGCGCTCTCGGCCGAAGAGGTGGAGCGCATCGCCGCCGATCGCATCGAGACGCGCGACGAAACGATTTTCGACGCGCCGAGCGCGAGCCTGCGGCGGCGACGGTTTCGCAGGCTCGGCGCGATCCGTCTCGCCGAGCAGAATCTCTCGGTCGAGGCCAGCGAGGAGAATGCGCGCATTCTCGCGCGCGGCGTCGCCGGCCTCGGCGTCGCGCGTCTTCCTTGGAGCAAGGCGCAGGAGCAATTGCGCGACCGCATCGCCTTTCTGCGCCGCGCCGAGGGCGACGATTGGCCGGACGTCAGCGACGAAGGCCTCGCGCCGAGCGTCGAAGCTTGGCTCGCGCCTTTCATCCTCGGCCGCGCCAGCGTCGCCGCCATAACGGCCGACGATCTCGGCGCCGCGCTTTCGGCGCTGCTTCCCTATGAGCTGACGCGGCGGCTCGATCAGGAGGCGCCCGCCTTTTTCGAGACGCCCGCCGGCTCTCGCCATGCGCTCGATTACGCCGCCGCCAATGGGCCGCTCTTATCTGTGCGCGTGCAGGAGCTATTCGGCCTCTCCACGCATCCGACGCTCGCCAAGGGCCGCGTTCCCTTGACGCTGGAGCTCTTGTCGCCGGCGCATCGGCCCATTCAGACGACGCGCGATCTGCCGGGATTCTGGGCCGGCTCCTGGAGCGAGGTGAAGCGCGAGATGAAGGGCCGCTATCCGCGCCATCCATGGCCCGACGATCCCGCCGGCGCGGCTCCGACGACGCGGGCGAAGCCGCGAGGGACGTGAGCGAAGACGGCTTGATGCCGCCGGCCGGCGCGCCAGATGTACCGGCCTGCAAGGAATCTCGCCAATGACCGAGGTTCAGACGCTCGCGGAATTCGTCGATCGGGCGCGGCTCGAGGAGATGAGCGAGGCCGCGCTCGGCCAGCTGAAAATCCGCGTTCTCGACACGATCGGCGTCGCCTTGGGCGCGCTCGACGCGGCGCCGATTGAGGCGATCCGCGAGATGACGTTTGCGCTCGGCGGCGCGCCGATCTCGACGCTCATCGGCGGCGGCAAGACCGCGCCCGATCGCGCCGCCTTCTACAATGGCGCGCTCTCCCGCTATCTCGATTTCATGGACAGCTATCTCGCGCCGGGGGAGACGTGCCATCCTTCCGACAATCTCGGCGCCGTTCTCGCCGCGGCGGAAATGCGCGACGCCAGCGGCGCGGAATTTTTGACGGCGCTCGCCGTCGCCTATCAGGTGCAGACGCGCTTGAGCGATGTCGCGCCGGTGCGGGCGCGCGGCTTCGACCATACGGTGCAGGGCGCTTATGCCGCGGCCGCCGGCGTCGCCAAGGCGCTGCGTCTCTCGCCCGAACAGATCGCCAACGCCATCGCCATCAGCGGCACGGCGAACAACGCCTTGCGCGTGACGCGCACCGGCGCGCTCTCGCATTGGAAGGGCCTCGCTTATCCCAATACCGCAATGGCGGCGACGCATGCGGCGCTGCTCGCCGCGCATGGGATCACCGGGCCGCGGCAAGTCTTCGAAGGCAATAAGGGCTTTGAGGAGACGATCGCCGGACATTTCGAGATCGACTGGCTGCGTGAGGATTTGGAGAGCGTCACGCACACGATTCTCAAGAAGCACAATGCCGAGATTCATTCGCAATCGGCGATCGACGCGGCGCTCGACATTCGCGCGCGGCCGGGGTTTTCCGCGGCGGCCGTGCGCGAGGCGCGGCTCGAGACTTTCGCCGTGGCCTTTCAGATCATCGGCGGCGGAGAAGAAGGCGACAAGCGCCTGGTGCGCAATAAGGAGGAGGCCGATCACAGCCTTCCCTATATGCTCGCCGTCGCGCTCATCGACGGCGAGGTGCAGCCGGAACAATATGCGCCGCAGCGCATTCTCGCCGATGATGCGCAGACGCTGCTACGCAAGGTGACGATCGTCCCTTCGCCGGAGCTGACCGCTCTGTTTCCGAAATTTCTGCCGGCGCGGCTCGCGATCGAGCTCGAGGATGGGCGCCTGCTCGCCTGCGCGCGCGACGATTATCACGGCTTCTATACCGATCCCTTCGATTGGGAGGCGGCGCGGCGCAAATTCGATCGCGTCACGCGCGAGAAGACGAGCGAGATCGAGCGCGACGCCATCGCCAATGTGGTCGAGACGCTCGAGCGGCGGCGCGTCGCGGAGCTGACGGGACTGCTCGGACGCATCGGCGGATCGGCGCAGGGAGAACGACGAATGCGGGCCTGAAGGCTCGCGGCAGGGACCGCGTTGGACCGCGAGCCTTCCGGCTCGCACTCGAGCACGTGAGGCGAACGCCATGGCCGAGACCACATTCTCCTTCATTCCCCGCGCCGCGCGCACGGGCAAGCCGCGCCAGCGGGGGCTCACCGAAATTCGCGGGCCTTATTACAGCGCTTATGGAAAGCGCCATCTCGCCGATCTGTTCGAGACCATGGGCGCATGGATCGACGGCGTGAAATATGCCGGCGGCTCCTTCGCGCTGATGCCGCCCGAGGCGGTGCGGAGCTTCAACAAGACCGCGCATGACCATGGCGCCTATATCTCGACCGGCGGCTGGCTCGAGAATGTGATGCGCTTCGGCCCCGACGCCATCGGCCGCTATATCGAGGAAGCGAAATCGCTCGGCTTCGATGTGGTGGAAATATCGGCGGGCTTCGTCAGCCTGCCGACCGACAGCCTGCTGCGGCTGGTGCGCATGGTGAAGAAGGCGGGGCTGAAGGCCAAGCCCGAGGTCGGCATTCAATTCGGCGCCGGCGGCGATACGGCGGCGGTGGAATTGGAGGCGGAGGGAACGCGCGACGTCTCCTGGCTCATCGCGCAGGCCGAGCGCGCGCTCGACGCCGGCGCCGACATCATCATGATCGAGAGCGAAGGGATCACCGAGAATGTGACGCGCTGGCGCACCGATGTCGCTGCGCGCGTGATAGACAAGCTCGGGCTCGAGAAAGTGATGTTCGAGGCCGCCGATCCGCCGGTCTTCGAATGGTACGTCAAGAATTATGGCAATGAGGTCAATCTCTTCGTCGACCACTCGCAAATCGTGCAATTGGAGGCGCTGCGCCAGGGCATATGGGGCACCAAGAGCACATGGGGCCGCATTCAGAACATTGGCGGATGAGGGCGGGATCACGGCGCGACGGAGGCGACGTACGAGCTGCAACGGATTGATCGATTGCAACTTGCGGTTTATCAAAAGATTCAAATCAAGCGTTATTTCGATTATTGAAATTAAATCGAGGTTCAGGTCGAGATCGATATCTCCCATGCTTCTGATTTGAAAT
Organism: Methylosinus sp. LW4; assembly: GCF_000379125.1. Classification (NCBI taxonomy): domain Bacteria; kingdom Pseudomonadati; phylum Pseudomonadota; class Alphaproteobacteria; order Hyphomicrobiales; family Methylocystaceae; genus Methylosinus; species Methylosinus sp. LW4. The sequence continues at coordinate 1,076,532 of NZ_KB900626.1, forward strand.
TGTTTTTTCTGTGGTGTTGGTTCGTAAGGTGATCAAGATGGGCACTTCTACAGTAAATTATACAATTCCCGCCAATGCGGCGGATGGAACTCCCAAAATCGACGTCACGCTCAATCTGACATACGCCGATGCACTGAATACCGACGGCTCGCACACTGTCACGAATGCGAGCGGGACCTATTCCGTGAATGGAACGGTCTACAATGTCACCGGCGTTGTCGATCCGAGCGGATCGACCGAGGGCGCGGACAATCATTTTTGGCCGAGCGGCAATGGCCCGAACGGCGCCTATGTCGACTACAACGGCCTCAACTTCGTGACCGACTATCCCGCCGCCAATGGCAATCAGACCGGCGGAAACGGCAGCTATGTCGGCCCCAATGTCGATCTATACTATGATCCGCGTCAGCAAGCCTATCTTCAGGACACGGGCGTCCAGAAGAGTCCGCTCGCCGCGACCAATTTCAGCGCGACCGTGACCTGTTTCGTCACCGGCACGCTGATCCGCACGACGCGCGGCGAGATCGCCGTCGAGAATTTGCGCATCGGCGATCTCGTCGTTACGTCAGAAGGGCGCGAGCGTCCGATCGTGTGGATCGGCCATCGCAAGATCGACTGCACGGCGCGCGCGACGCCGCGCGACGCTTGGCCGGTGCGCATCGCAGCCGGGGCTTTCGGCGAAAATCGTCCGGCGCGCGATCTCTATGTCTCGCCGGGACATGGTCTCTGCGTCGATTGCGTCGGCGAGGCGCTGATCCATGCGCAGAGCCTCGTCAATGGCGCGACGATCGCGCGAGTCCCGGTCGAGACAGTCGATTACTGGCATGTCGAACTCGAGAGCCACGATATTCTGATCGCCGAAAATCTTGCCTCGGAGAGCTACAGCGCGACCGGCGAGCGCGGCTTCTTCCTCGACATCCAAGGCTCGCCGGCGTCGGAGCGGCGCTTCGACTCCGACTTCTGCCGCCCCTTCGCTTCGGCGGCGATGATCGCGGCCGTGCGCGAGCAGCTCATGGCCCGGGCGGAGCGACTGGGCTATCGGCGCGAGCTCGATCCCTGCGTGCGCCTCCTCGTCGATGGAGCGGAGATCTCGCCGATCCGCGCCGAAGGCTCGGCGATATTCTCATTTCCGCATGACGCGCAGGACATTCGGCTGCTTTCGACGAGCTTTGTTCCGGCGGATGACACTGGCCTCTGCGCCGACATGCGCCGCCTCGGCCTCTCTCTGAGCGGCTTGGTGGCGACGGACGGGCGGGAGATCGCGCGAATTTCGCTCGATCATCCGCAGCTCGCCGAATCCTTCCATCCAGAAGAGGCGGGCGAGCATCGCCCCTGGCGCTGGACGCAGGGCGATGGTCTCGCGCTGCCGCGGTCTCTGTTCTCGCAATTGAACGGCGCGCAGATCATGCTAGTCGTCGCCTATAATTGCGACCAGATGCGCGGATGGGCGCCGCCGCCGTCGCGCCGCGACGTCTGCGCCGTTGAAGTGGAGCGCCGCGAGGCGGCCTGACGAGAACGGCGCCGGGCGGGCCGCTCACGCCGGCCCGGCGCGGAAGGTCCACAGGCGATTGCCGAGAAAGGACCAGAAGAAGACGATTCCCGTGGTGACGATCTGCGCCGGCAGATAGGGCGCGCTCATGCGCTCCACGAAAAGATTCATGAAGCCATAAGTTATGCAAAAGCCGACGAAAGCGACGAGGGCGAAGCGCCATGTCGTCTCCTCATGCGGCCGCACGCTCTCGAAAGTGTGCCGGCGGTTGAGGATGTAGGAGACGATTCCGCCGGAGAGATAGCCGGCGAGCGCGCCGGGCACTGGCGTCCAGGCGGCGAGCTCGACGAGGCCGACGAGCACCGCATAATGGAGCGCTGTCGCAATGACGCCCACCAGGGCGAAGACGGAGAGCTGGCGGGGGAGCGACATGCGCGGACAATCGCATGTTTCCCGCTCCCGCGCGAGAGGGCCGAGCCCGCAGATGAGGCCAGACGCCTACTGACGCAGAACCAGCTTTCCGCTTCCCGCCTCGATACGGGACAGACGCGACAGAAAGGTCATGCCGAGCAGGCTGGCGCCCAGAGCGCTGCGCTCGGCGACATAGGCGTCGACGTCGCGCAGCACGACCTGGCCGAGACGCGCCTCGCGCAGCTTCACGCGCGCCATGCGGGTGACGCCATTGGCGGTCTGGGCGGGATATTTGAAATCGACGGGCGCCGGCAAATAGCCGATCGCGGCGGCGTCCTCATAGGACAGCACGACCGTGCTCGCGCCCGTGTCCACCAGCATGCGGATGCGCTGGCCCTCGATCTCGACATTGGCGGAATATTGGCCGAGCCGATCGGCGGCGATGGTCGTCTCGCCGGGCGCGGCGAGCGGGGCCGCCGGCGCGACAGGCGCGAAGCTCCGCATCGGAGCGGCGTAATCGGCCTGCTGGCGGTAGGGCGAGGTCTTGGCCTGCACCTGGGTGAGAATATGAACGAGCGACTGAGATGCGACGAGCGTGATGAACGCCCCGCCAATGGCGGTGCGGAGGATGGAGCTGGACATCGACATGGTCCCTTAATCCCGGCGACACACCGCCGGCCACGGAAGGCAGAGTAGCGAGGGGACCCTGATCAATACTTAAGGCGCGTCCTTAAACTCGGGCGTGTCAGCGCTTTTTGGAGAGGCTGCGCTGCTCCTGGGCGACGTTCGGCTCGGGCGCCGGCTCGCGGACGATCGGCGCCGAGCCGAAGCCGGCGCTCACCACATGGACCAGCGCGGTCCGCACATCCCAGCCGTGGTCCGTCAATGTGATGTCGTAGCAGGCGCGCGGCTCGCCTATGTCGGACTTTTTGGCCGCCTTCGCCAGCTCGGCGACCACTTTCGCCTTGATCTGCGGATTGTCGATGAGCGTCGCGAGGCCGCGATCCTGCAGATGATGATCGGTGCTGAAATCGTCGATCATCGAGGTCGTCGGCCTGTCGAACTCGCAGAGATTGGCCAGCAGGCCGACCTGCAGCAGCCGCAGCGCCATGCGCGGCTCCAGCGCGTTCAAATCGCGGGCGACGCGGCGGCGGTCCTTGGCGTCCAGCCGCTCGAACAGCACGGGCGGCACGCGCTGCTCGATCGTCGCCTCGCCGAAATCCAGCTTGACGCCGGCGATCTCCGCTCCGCGCAGGCCGCCGAAGCGATCCGCGAGAGCCGCGAGGCCGTCGCCGATGGCGTTGGCGTTGACGATGGCGAAGCCGATCGCCAGAACGAGGCCGAAAGTTCCGATCAAGCTCTTCAGCGCCGCGAGCGCCTCCTGCATGCCTTTGATATCCATTTCGCCCCCGCAACCGCCCGCAATATTGCGCGATGATAGCGGAGGCCGGCGGGCTCCGCCATTCGGCGCGTCGGCGCGGAGGCGCGCATTCGCTTGCGCCCCGCCGCCGGTTCGGCTAAGGGGCTGTGCTTCATGCACTCCAGCCCGCCGGAAGAGCCGTGGCGCAGTCCAAGAAGCCTGTCGCGATCATCATGGGGTCCCAATCCGATTGGGCCACCATGCGGCATGGCGCCGAGACGCTCGATGCGCTCGGCGTCGGCTATGAGGCGCGCATCATATCCGCCCATCGCACGCCGGACCGGCTCAGCGCCTTCGCCAAAGGCGCCGAGGCGGAGGGATTCGAGGTCATCGTCGCCGGGGCCGGCGGCGCGGCGCATCTGCCCGGCATGACGGCGGCGCATACGACGCTTCCCGTGCTCGGCGTGCCGATCGAGAGCGCCGCGCTCTCCGGCATGGATTCGCTGCTCTCCATCGTGCAGATGCCGGGGGGCGTGCCGGTGGGCACTCTGGCCATCGGCAAGGCCGGCGCGATCAACGCCGCTCTGCTCGCTGCGTCGATTCTCGCCCGCGGCGACGCCGATCTCGACGCGCGCGTGAAGGAATGGCGGCGCCGACAGACCGAGCAGGTCGCCGAAACGCCGAGCGACGATGCGGGAGCCAAATGACCAGTCTGCGCCCCGGCTCCACTATTGGAATATTGGGCGGCGGCCAGCTCGCCCGCATGCTGGCCAAGGCCGGCGCGCGGCTCGGCTTGCGCGCCCATGTCTATTCGCCCGTGGCGGATGACCCCGCCTTCGACGTCTGCGCCGCGCGCACCATCGCCGCTTTCGAGGACGAGACGGCGCTCGCCGGCTTCGCCGCGGCCGTCGATGTGGTGACTTATGAATTCGAGAATGTGCCGTCGCAGACGGCGGCGTTTCTCGAGGCGCATTCGCTGGTGCGGCCCAATCCGCGCGTGCTGGCGTTGACGCAGGACCGGCTCACCGAGAAGAATTTCGTCCGCGGCCTCGGCATCGAGACCGCGCCTTTCGAGAATGTCGAGAGCGCCGACATGCTGGCCGCCGCCGCATCGCGCCTCGGCTCGCCCGCCATTTTGAAGACGCGGCGCTTCGGCTATGACGGCAAGGGCCAGATCATGCTGCGCGAGGGCGCCGATCTTTCCGACGCTTTCGAGCAACTCGGCCGCGCGCCTTGCGTCCTCGAGGGCTTCGTGCCCTTCGCGCGCGAGGTCTCCGTGGTGGCGGCGCGCGGCGCGGACGGCGTCTTTCGCGCCTATGACGTCTGCGAGAATGTCCATGAGCATCATATTCTCGCGCTGACCGTCGCGCCGGCGCGGATTTCGCCGCAGACGGCGGCGGCGGCCGTCGAAATGGCCCGCAAGATCGCCGAGGCGTCCGATTATGTCGGCGTGATCGCGGTGGAGATGTTCGTCGTCGAGACGGGGGGCGGCGAGCTTCTCGTCGTCAATGAGATCGCGCCGCGCGTGCATAATTCCGGCCATTGGACGCTGGACGGCGCCGTGACCTCGCAATTCGAGCAGCATATGCGCGCCGTCGCCGGCTGGCCCCTCGGCGCGACGCGCCGCCATGGCGCGCGCGTCGAGATGCGCAATCTGATCGGCGATGAGGTCGACAAATGGCCGGAGCTGCTGGCGGAGGAGGAGGCCTCGCTCCACCTCTACGGCAAGAAGGAGACGCGTCCCGGCCGCAAGATGGGGCATGTGACGCGGGTGTTCGAAGGTCGCGATTAGCGCGAGCGGCTCACCGCGCCTCCGCCACTCTGCGCCTGCCCGCCGCCGCGTCGAGATTGCGCTCCACCAGCGGCGCGATTCCCGCGACGATGCGGGCGACGCCCGCCGCATTGGGATGGATGTGATCCTCCTGCATCAGCGCCGGATGGCCGAAGACGCCGGCGAGAAAGAAGGGATAGAGCGAGGCGCCCCAACGCGCCGCGAGCTTCGGATAGATCTGATCGAAGGTCACATTATAGACGAAGCCGAGCTCTGGCTTGGACAGCATCCCGCCGATGACGATGCGGGTTCCACGCTTCTTATAGCCATCGAGAATCCAATCGAGATTGCGCGCCACGACCGGCGGGTCGGTCTGCGTCAGCATGTCATTGCCGCCGAGCTCGACGATGACGACGTCGGCGTCATAGTCCTGCGGCGTCGAGGCGAGGCGCGTGGCGGCGTCGGCGGTGGTGTCGCCGGCCATCGAGCCATTGACGACATCGACATTGCGATAGCCGTCGGCGCGCAGGCGGCGCGCCAGCGCCGGGCCGAAGCCATAGCCCTCCGGCACGCCGAGACCGGAGCTGAGGCTGTCCCCGAGAATGAGCAGCTTGAGCGCAGGAGAAGGCTGCGCCACAGCCTCTGTTACCGCGAGCAAGGACAGCGCCGAGGCCAGCATGATGATGCTGCGGCCACGGCGGCGCCGCGTCGCGTCGAAAGGATAAGCTCGCAAGACGCACCTCGACAATACCAGATGAAATGTCGAGGCGCAGGATAGGCAGCGGCGCGTATGATCGACGTGAAGAAATCCCGTCGGATTCGACGCGTCGCCGAATCCGCGGCCTTCATCTGTCGCCGCTCTACATGAGCTTGACGCGAAACGCCCCGCCGAAGGTCGCCGGCCAGCGCGTGAGCGAGACTCTCGCAGGATTGGAGGCGGAGCCCGTGTCCCACGCGGTGTAGGGTCTCTCGTCGCCGATATTCTTGGCCCAGAAGCTGAGGCTGTATTTGTCGTCGTCGGTGCGGATGCCGACGCCGACGTTCACGATCGCATAGCTTCCCTGCCAATATTGCAGAATGGACCATGGATTGGTCAGCTGCGTCTTGTCCTGCCAGTTGACGTTGAAATAGCCGAAGGCGGTGATCGGCTTGGAGGTCCAGTCGTCGAGGCCGGCGAACTTTCCGAAGCCGCCGAGATCGGCGAAGACGGCCCCGAGCGGCTGCTCGTAATTCGCGCCGATGTTGAATGTCCACATCGGAACGCCCTGCCAGCGCGTGTTGGAGAGCGAGAGATATTGGGGCGCCTTCGGCGTTCCCGACGTCCATTGCCAATCGGTCGGCGGGGCGGCGTCGGGATAGGAAACCCATCGCGCATCGGAGAAGGCCGCGTTGACGCTGATCCACAGCCTGTCGATCGGGCTCCAGCGGCCATCCAGCTCTATTCCCCGCAGACGCGCATGGTCGGCGTTGCCGAGCGACGACACCGAGATCGGCGCGCCGAGCGCGTCGACGCGCGAGGAGTCGACGGTCGTGGTCTGAAAATTATAGAAGTCGTTCCAATAGAAATTGGCGTTGAGCTGGAGCTTGTTGTCCAGCCAGTTCGTCTTGACTCCGAGCTCATAATCCCAGGAGACCTCGGGCTTGGTGAAGAGCGGCGTCCAGGCGCTGAAGATTTTCTGCCCGGTCGCATTGGTCGAATAGGTCGGATTGCCGCTCGTGTTGACGGCGGCCGCCTTCTCGGCGCGACCGACGATTCCATAGAAGAGGATGTTCTCGTCCCATCGATATTGCGGATTGAAGATCGCCGTCACATGGTTGGAGCGCGTGGTCGCGCCGCCGCGGTCGGAAAGGCCGAAGCCGCTCGCCGCGATGATCGCCTGATCCTGATCGACGATCGAGACGGTCGGATAATATCGGTTGAGATGGCTCACCGAGCCCTGGCGAATTTCGTAGCTGTTGCGAACGCCGAGGGTGAGCGCCAGCTGCTCGTCATAATGCCAGGTCGCCTGCCCATAGGCGGCGAACTGAATGTCGCGCGCCTTGGTGTACCACCAATCCTGCACGCCGGGCAGCGCGCCCGGCATGTTCAGCCATTTCGCGGCGTCGGAGCCGAACTCGACATGGTGCATCTGGTTGGCGGAGTCGTCGTTGAGGAAATAGAGGCCGGTCGTCCACGCCAGCTCCTGATCCTTTGGCGAGGTCAGACGGAACTCTTGCGACGCCTGACCGACATAAGTGTCCATGCCGTCGCGCCAGAGCTCCAGCAATTGCGTCTCTTCGAAATAGCGCTGCTCGTTTCGGTTGAACCCATAGGCCGAGATCGACGTGAAGATATTGTCGCCGATCCCTATGTTGAGCTCATTGGTGGCGGTGATGGTTCTCACCGGGTCGACGCCCATGCGCGAGATGGACGGCTTATAGGGATCCAAGGAAAGGATCGGCTTGCCGAGCTTCTTCCATACGTTCTGGACCCAGGTCGAGCTCGGACGCGTGCCATTGGCGTAGACGAGGGTGGTGTCGGCGTAGGGCGCGCTGTTGTAACCATTATATTCGTGAGACGTGCTGTAATTGAAAATGAGCCGGTCGGTGATCTCGTCGCCGACATAGAGAAGCTGCCCGCGGACGCCCCAACGGTCGGTGTTCTTATATCCGGCGCCGCTCACCTGATCGCGAATCCAGCCGTCGCCCTTGTCCATGAAGAAGCTCACGCGATAGGCGAGCGCGTCGTCGACGATCGGACCCGTGACCGAGACTTTCTCGATGACGCGGTTGTAATTCGCGAAATTGGTCTCGACCGTCGCTCCTTGGGTGAAGGACGGCAGTCTCGTGTTGATGATCAGATTGCCGACCGCAGCGTTCTTTCCGCCCGCCGTGCCTTGCGGCCCATAGGCGATCTCGAATGATTTGAGATCGAAGAGGTCCATCCACTGGAAGCCCCAATATCTCCAGAAGACATTGTCGACGACATAGCCTGTCGGCGACTCTGTGCCGACGCCGGTGCCGGCGCCGATGCCGACCCATCGCATGGTTTGGCGCGAGGACTGCTGCGTGCCGCCGTTATTGGCGCGATAATTCGGGATCTTCTGCTGCAATTCGTCGGCGCGGTTGATGTTCTCCCGCTCGATGGTCTTCTCTTCGACCACGATGACGGAGCGCGCCTTTTTCTGCGCCTCCAGGACAGGACGCGAGGTTTCGCCCCCATTATCCTCCTCGCCGGGGACCACGACATCGCCGACCTGGACATTGACAGAGCCCGGAGCCGGCGCGTCCTGGGCGAAAGACTCGCCTATTCGAGTAGACAGTGTGATTGCCGTCATGGCCAAATAGGCGACGCACGAAGCGCTGGATAGAAGATAAAACCTTGTCTTTGATGCGCCTCGAGGCTCTGAGCGGAACATGGACGAACCTTCTTTGTGTATTAATCCTATCAAAAATATAGAGTATTATCTCGATGCGCTTGTCAAGCCGAGCTCGAGGCGAGGCGCCGGCGAACAGTCGAGAGCGCATGGAAAAGCGCATCCGCGCGCGCGCTTTGGCGCCGGGCGTTATCGCCCGCGCGCGATGCGTTCGTTCGCTTCGATGATGGGCTGAGGATGGGCGGAGCGCTCGACGGCGGAGCGAGAGACGGCGTCGGCTCCGCCTCCTTTTGTGGAGCGGAGCCGATCGGTCGTCATAGGGACATCGCGCTCGGTGAGCCCCGAGGCTTTTCAGTCGCAGGGCCGCGAGCCGCGCCCGTGGGCGCTCTCGCGGCGCTGGGGCGCTACTCGGCGAACTCCATGATCACCGCATCGACGGCGAGGCTGTCGCCCGGCTTGGCGGCGATCTTCTTGATCGTCACGTCGCGCTCGGCGCGCAGCACATTTTCCATCTTCATGGCTTCCACCATGCAGAGCGGCTCGCCGGCCTTCACCTCCTGGCCCTCGACGACGTCTACCGTCTTGACGAGGCCGGGCATGGGGCAGAGCAGATGCTTGGAGACGCCGACATTCTTTTTCTTCGGCATCAGCGCGTTGAGCTCGGCCTCGCGCTTGGTGAAGACGCGCGCGTCCACCGCCACGCCTTGGTGCGAGAGCTGGAAGCCGTTGAGGATCGGCCGAATCTGCACATAGATGGAGGCCCCGTCTATGGTCCCCTCGAAGACGGGATCGCCCGGCCGCCAATGCGAGGAGATGCGGCGCGTGCGGCCGTCCTCCTCCTCGAAATGGACGATCAGCGCCTCGCCCTGCGTGTCCAGCGAGACATGGAACGACTGCTCGCCGAGCGCGCAGACGCGCTCGCGCTCGAACTCGAACGGCCGGCCGTGGCCGAGCTGTCCGCTGATCAATCGCTTGCGTTCGTTGCCAATGTGATCGACCAGCGCGGCGACGGTCGCCAGCACATGGGCGACCTCGCCATCCGGCTGCGGTGCGGCGAAGCCGCCCGCATATTCCTCCGCGATGAAGCCGGTGGAGAGCTGGCCGGAGCGCCAGCGCTCATGCTGCATCAGCGAGGCGAGGAAGGGGATATTGTGGCGAATGCCGTCGATCACGAAACGATCCAGCGCGCTGCCCTGGGCGTCGATCGCCGCGAGGCGGTCGGGGCCATGGGTGACGAGCTTGGCGATCATCGGATCGTAATGGATGGAAATCTCGCGGCCTTCCGCGACGCCCGTGTCGTTGCGCACGGTGATCGCGCCCTCGCGCTTCTCCTCCGGCGGGCGATATTTCACCAGACGGCCGATGGAGGGCAGGAAGTTGCGGGTCGGATCCTCGGCGTAGATGCGGCTCTCCACCGCCCAGCCGTTGATCGTCACCTTCTCCTGGCGCAGCGACAGAGGCTCGCCGGCGGCGACGCGAATCATCTGCTCGACGAGATCGATGCCGGTGATGAGCTCCGTGACCGGATGCTCCACCTGCAGGCGGGTGTTCATCTCGAGGAAGTAGAAGCTCTTATCCTGGCCGGCGACGAACTCCACCGTGCCGGCGGAGTCGTAATCCACCGCCTTGGCGAGCGCGACGGCCTGCGCGCCCATGGCGGCGCGGGTCTCCTCGTCGAGGAGCGGCGAGGGGGCTTCCTCTATCACCTTCTGATTGCGGCGCTGAATGGAGCACTCGCGTTCGTTGAGGTGAATGACGTTGCCATGCTTGTCGCCCAGCACCTGAATTTCGATATGGCGCGGGTTGACGATGAATTTCTCGATGAAGACGCGATCGTCGCCGAAGGAGGACGCGGCCTCGGAACGGGCGCGATTGAAGCCCTCGACCACTTCCTCGGCCTTGAAGGCGACGCGCATGCCCTTGCCGCCGCCGCCGGCGGAGGCCTTCAGCATGACCGGATAGCCGATCTCATTGGCGATGCGGACCGCCTCTTCGCCGTCCTGAATGACGCCGAGATAGCCGGGAACGACATTCACCTTGGCGGCGGAGGCGAATTTCTTCGACTCGATCTTGTCGCCCATCGCCTCGATCGCGCGGGGATTGGGGCCGATGAAGACGATTCCGGCCTCGGCCAGCGCCTTGGCGAAGGCGGCGCGCTCGGAGAGAAAGCCATAGCCCGGATGCACGGCCTCGGCGCCGGTCTCCTTGCAGGCCGCGACGATCTTGTCGATGAGCAGATAGGATTGCGCGGCAGGGGGCGGGCCGAGATGAATGGCCTCGTCGGCCATTTCGACATGAAGCGCGTCGGCGTCGGCGTCTGAATAGACTGCGACCGTCTTTATGCCCATGCGGCGGGCGGTCTTGATGATGCGGCAAGCGATCTCGCCACGATTGGCGATCAGAATTTTACGAAACATGCGCGCCCCGATACATGCGGAACGGCGCGCCCGCCTCGCTCGACCAGCGAGAAAAGCGGGCGCGCCGGGATTTGATCTCGCTCAGGCCTTGGCCTCGGCCGGATCGTCGGGATGGTTGATCTCCACCCGGTCGACGATGCCGAACGCCTTGGCCTCCTCGGCGGACATGAAATGATCGCGATCGAGGGTCTTCTCGATCGTGTCATAGTCCTGGCCGGTGTGCTTGACGTAGATTTCGTTGAGACGCCGCTTGATCTTCATAATGTCCTCCGCATGGCGGAGGATGTCCGACGCCTGGCCCTGGAAGCCGCCGGAGGGCTGATGGACCATGATGCGGGCGTTGGGCAGCGCGATGCGGTTGCCGGCCTCGCCGGCGCAGAGCAGCAGCGAGCCCATGGAGGCCGCCTGGCCGATGCAGAGCGTCGCCACCTTGGGCTTGATGTATTGCATCGTGTCGTAGATGGCGAGACCGGAGGTCACGACGCCGCCCGGCGAGTTGATGTAGAGAAAAATCTCGCGCTTGGGATTTTCCGCCTCGAGGAAGAGGAGCTGAGCGATGATGACCGAGGCCATATGGTCCTCGACCTGGCCGGTCATGAAGATGATTCGCTCGCGCAGCAGGCGCGAATAGATATCGAAGCCGCGCTCGCCGCGGCTCGTGTTCTCGATCACCTGGGGGATCAGATATTGGTTGTAGACGTCGATCGGATCACGCATCTGTTTTGCGCCTTTTTTAGATTTGACTGGCCTGCGACCGAGGCTCCGCGCAGCGGGGCTCTGCGCTCCCGGCTTCGCGGCGGCCTCTTCGACCCGCCGTCTTTCCCCCGCATGGAGTGAAAGCCACGAGCCAGCTTTTGGCTCGTTGGTAGCATATTGCGGCAAGCCGTCCAGACAGAAACCGCAAAAGGGGCGAGCGGAAACCCCGGGGCCGCCCTTAATCGGCCCCGGGTCGGCGCGCCGGATCAGGCCGCGGGCTGGGCCAGATCGTCGTCTTCCTCGGCGGCGAGCAGCTCTTCCTTGGTCACGGTCTTGTCGGTGACGCTGATCTTGGCGACCAGATGGTCGACGACCCGCTCCTCATAGAGGGGGGCGCGAATCTGGGCGAGCGCCTGGGGATTGTTGCGGTAATAGTCCCAAACCTGCTTCTCGCGGCCCGGGAAGGCGCGCACGCGCTCGACCAGCGCGTCGGTCACGTCCTTGTCCTCGACGGTGACGCCGGCGCCCTGGCCGATCTCGGCCAGCACCAGGCCGAGACGCACGCGGCGCTCGGCGATCTTGCGATATTCCTCGCGCGCCGCCTCTTCCGTCGTGTTCTCGTCCTCGAAGCTCTTGCCGGAGCGCTTGCGCTCGGCCTCGAGCTGCGACCAGATCGTGTCGAACTCCTGGGCGACGAGGCCCTCGGGCAGCTCGAAGCTGTATTTCTTGTCGAGAGCGTCGAGAAGCGAGCGCTTCAGCTTGGCGCGCGAGGCCTTGGCGTAATCGGCCTCGAGATTGCCGCGCACGGCGAAGGTCAGCTCGGCGAGCGATTCGAAGCCGTATTTGGTGGCGAAAGCGTCGTCGATCGGCAGCTCCTTCGGGCCGGCGACCGCCTTGACGGTCACGTCGAACTCGGCGTCGCGGCCGGCGAGCGTCGGCACGCCGTAATCGTCCGGGAACTTCACCTTGACGACGCGCTGCTCGTCCTTGGCGGCGCCCTCGAGCTGCTCCTCGAAGCCGGGGATGAAAGAGCCCGAGCCGAGCACGAGATTGACGTCGCCGCCCGTTCCGCCCTCGAAGGGCTCGCCGTCGAGCTTGCCGGTGAAGTCTATGGTGACGCGGTCGCCCTTGGCGGCGGCGCCTTCCTTATCCTCAAATTCGCGGATGCGGTCGGCGAGATCGGAGATCGCCTTCTGGACCTCTTCCTCCGAGACCTCGGCGATGGGACGCTCGATGGCGATGTCGTCGAAAGCGCCGAGCTCGATCGCCGGCAGCACCTCGAAGGCGACGGAATAGGAGAAGTCGCCCTCGGCCTCCAGCGCCTTCTCGACCTCGGACTGATCGGTCGGGAAGTCGAGGCGCGGCTCCATGGCGACGCGCAGGCTATTGTCCTCGACGATCTTGCGATTGGCCTCGTTGACGGCCTCCTGCAGGACCTCGCTCATTATGCCTTTGCCGTAGATCTTCTTGAGATAGGAGATGGGCGCCTTGCCGGGGCGGAAGCCCTTGATCTGCGCCTTGCCGCGCAGCTCGACGAGCTGCGACTCGAGCTTGGCGGCGAGGTCGCCGGCCGGAAGCACCACTTTGAACTCGTGTTTCAAGCCCTGCGACAGGGTCTGCGTCACCTGCATGTCGTTTTCGCCTTCTCGAATCTCGACCAGTCCGGCGTGCGCCGGGAAAATATCTCTGCCGCCGGCGCGCGTCGGATGGTGCGGGCGGAGGGAGTCGAACCCCCACGACTTGCGTCACCGGAACCTAAATCCGGCGCGTCTACCAGTTCCGCCACGCCCGCGCCCCGACGCGCAAACGCCCGACGAGCCGCCGGCTCGCGGGCGAAACGCCAAAGGACCGAAGCCACGAGCCAACCGGCGTCGAAACGTCGCGGCGACAATCGAAACGCCGGCTTCGAAACGCCAGCGTCGACGCGCGAACGCCGCCGCGCGCCGGCTCGGGCGGGGGGCTCTATAGCACGACGCGCCGCCGGCGCTAAAGAAAATGTCACCTGTGGGGATGTAGGTTCGCGCCCTGTTGAAAGCCGGGCTCCGCTCGGGCCATATGCGGCGGCGAGGAGAAACCGGAGCCATCATGCCGTTCAACTGCTCACGCCGCGCTTTCGTGCGCGGAGTCGCTGCGACCCTCGTCTCTCTCGACGCCCGCGCCGAGCCGCCGGCCGCCGGCCCCAAAACGCTGACGGCGCGCAAGGGGACGGCGAATCTGCTGCCGGAGCCGGGGCATGCGACCGAGATTTGGGGATTCGAGGGGAGGGCTCCGGGACCGCTGCTGCGCTACGCCCTGGGCGACGAGCTGGCGGTCGGCCTCGCCAATGGCCTCGACAAGCCGCTCTCCATCCATTGGCACGGAATGCGCGGCGACAACGCCATGGATGGCGTCGCGCCGCTGACCCAGGCGGAGGTCGGGCCGGGCGGGCGATTCGACTATCGCCGCAAATTGGTCGACGCCGGCCTCTTCTGCTATCGGCCCTCTGTTTTCGGGGCGACGCCGGAACTCTGCGGCCGCGGGCTGAAGGGCCTCGTCGTCGTCGACGAGCCCAAGCCGCTGGAGGCCGACGCCGATCTTCTGCTCGCGCTCGACGATTGGCGGCTGGACAAGAATGGCGCGATCGAAGCCGATTTCGCCTCGCCGGCCGCGGCCGCCGGGGCGGGGCGCATCGGAACGCTGGTGGCGGTGGACGGCGCCCCGGCTCCGGCGCGCCGCGATTTCGCGCCGGGCGCGCGCATTCGCCTGCGCCTCGCCAATCTCGCCAATGCGCGAATCATGTTCGTCGGCTTCGACAATATTCAGCCCTTCGTCGTCGCGGTGGACAGCCAGCCCTGCGACGCCTTCGAGCCCGTGCGCCGCACCATTCCCGCCGCGCCCGGCGCGCGATTCGAACTGCTGTTCGATCTGCCGCGGGCCGAGAACGCCGCCGCAAAGCTGATTCTGCGCGGCATGGACGGCGAGCCCGACCGCGAGCTGGCGATCTTCACCACCCACGGCGGCAAGGCGGCGTCGCGCCCGCCGATCGCGTCGGCGGCGCAAAATCCCCTTTTACCCATAGAGATAAAGCTGCAGGCGGCCAAGAAGGTCGATCTCACATTGGAGCCGCCCGCCGCTCCCGGCGCGCCTTGGCGCATCAATGGCGCGCCGAGCAAGGCCTATGGCGGGCCGCCTCTGTTCCAGGTGAAGCGCGGCGCGCCGGTGACGCTCGGCTTCGTCAATCGTTCCGATGTCGTCGCCGTGATGCATGTCCACGGACATTGCGTGCGGCTTCTGCACGACCTCGACGACGGCTGGGAGCCCTATTGGCGTAATGGCGTCGTGGTGCCGCCGGGCAAGACCAAGCATGTCGCCTTCGTCGCCGACAGCCCCGGCAAATGGGCCGTGCATGACGATATCCTCGAGCACGAGGCCGCGGGGCTCGCTGCGTGGTTCGAGGTGAAGTGACGGAGGCGGCGCGCGATTCTGGCCCGCAGTTGCGCGCTGCGGCGGCTGCGTGCAATATTCGCGAGATTTGTCGTCGTACGACATGACCCGATCAGCGCGCGCCGTTGCATGAGACTCTCGGCGGTCCGGGTAACTCTACGATAACCGAGGTAGAATAATAGTATGTAATCGCATCGATTTCGGGCTAGTTTTGCGACATGGGCTCCAGCCGGGGCGCGCTGACATCGACTTGCGAGATCGACTTGTGGCATCGACTCCCGGAGTGGCCATGGCGACGGTAGCCTTGGAGCATAAGCTTCAAAAACCGAATGAATTTCCTGATTGGGAATTCCAGAATCTCGAAGTCGCCTACGACGCCGAGAGCCGTTCGGTATGGATGAATTATAAGATCGGCGCTCCGCATCATTATAGTCTCGCCATGCTGCTGGAGGCGGTCGAGATGCGCGAATCGCTGAAGGCGCTCGCGCAGTCGCCCTACGCCGAGCGCTGGCCGATCCGTTATTTCGTCATGAACTCGAACAAGCAGGGCGTGTTCAGCCTGGGCGGCGATCTGGCGACGTTTTCGTCCTCGGTCCGCAATCGGGACAGGGACAGCCTGCTGACTTACGCTCATGTCTGCATCGATGTGATGTTTGGCCTCACTTCAGCGTTCGGCCTGCCGCTCATCACTGTCTCGACTGTCCGAGGCCAATGCTTCGGCGGAGGCTTCGAGGGGGCCATGGCGACCGATTTCCTGATCGCCGAGGAGAGCGCCAAGCTCGGCGTTCCAGAGGTCGCCTTCAACACTTTTCCTGGCATGGGCGCCGTCACCTTTCTCAAGCGCCGCTTGGGCGTGGCGCTCGCGGAGCAGATCATCGCAACGGGCGCCGCCCATTCGGGATCGAAAATGCACGAGCTCGGCGTCGTGGATGTATTGGCCCCCGATGGCCGTCTGCGTGAAACCGCGCTCGAATGGATGTGCGAGGGCGGCGAGGAGCGTTGGGAGCGGCGGCGCGCGCTCGCCGATTTGCGTCGCAATTGCTTTCCGATCACGCGCGAGGAGCTGCTGCGCGTCGTCGAGCTGTGGGTGGATTGCTCGTTTTCGATCGGCGAGCCCGACTTGCGTCATATGGAGAGGCTGGTCGCCGCTCAGGGGCGGCTTTCTGGCCAACGGCCGAGATCGGCGTGACTATGCTGCGCCGGCCGGCGGCAGCGAACTGGAAAGACCGTTCCATGTCGTCGAACGTCAATGCGAGCGAAATCGAGGATAGCGAGATCCGCGAGGAGATTTATCGCGATCTCGTCGAGACGCTGTTCGGCACACCCGGATCCTTCGCCGCTGGACTCGTCGGCGGGATGATCGCGCCGCTGAGCGCTTGGATGATGACGCGGCACGACATCTATCTCCTCCTGACGGCGGTGATGGCCTGCTTCGCCGCCTATCGCCTCTACGTTCTCTATGCCCACACAATGACGCCGCTCGAGGAGCGCCGGCGCGACGCGCGAAAATGGGAAATCCGCTACGCGGTCGGCGGCGTCGGCTTCATGACCGCGGTTGGTTTCAGCGTCGCGATCCTCTTCTCGGAGCATCACGACGAGATCGGCGGCTATTACGGCATCGTCATCATGATGAGCGGCGTCGGCATGCTCGCCGGACGCAATGCGGGAAGCCCCAGAATCGTCTATGCGCAAATGCTGGGTCTCTGCACGCCGCTGACTGTTGCTGCGCTGTTGCATGACGATCTGCGCTATTGGGGCCTCGCCTCCATATTCGTTCTCGTCATGGTCTCGTTGCGCTCGACGACGAAATTCCTGCATGGAAATCTCGAATCGGCGCTGCGCAACGGTCGTGACGCCAACATACAGCGCCGGCGCTTCAAATCGGCGCTGAACAGCATGAGCCATGGGCTCTGCATGGGCAATTGTGACAAGAGGCTGACGGTCGTCAATCGCCGCCTGCTCGAGTTTTTCGAGATAAACGAGGAGGGCGCGCCGACCACTCTCGCAGGGCTGGCGCGGCGGATCGCCGACAAAGCGGCCATGCCGGAATCCGAATGGCGCGGTTTCGCCGATCAATGGGAATCGCATTCCGCGCTGCCGCGCACCAGCGTCTTCTCTCGCGAGATCGGCGATCGCATCTTCGATTTTCGCTGCGAGCCGGCCGACAATGGCGCCTTCGTCACCGTCGTCGAGGATGTGACCGAGCAGAGACGCGCGGCGCGCGAGATCGAGCGGATCGCGCATTTCGACACTTTGACCAGCCTCGCCAATCGATTCCAGTTCCAGCAGCGGCTGGAGCGCGATCTGCGGCACATTCGCAAGCGCGGGCTTAGTCTCGCGCTTTTGTGCATCGACCTCGATCAGTTCAAGGAGGTCAATGACACGCTCGGACATACGATCGGTGACCGGCTTCTCTGCGCCGTCGCCGAGCGCCTGCGCGAATGCGTGCGCTCGGTCGATATGGTGGCGCGCTTCGGCGGCGACGAGTTCTGCATATTGATGCATCCGACGATCGAGACGCCGCCGGCCGACGCGCTGGCGCGCCGCGTCATCGAGGCGATCGGCCGTCCTTATGTGGTGGAGGGCCATACGATCGTCATCGGCGCGAGCGTCGGCCTCTGCATCGCGCCGCGGGACGCGGTCTCCGTCGAGGGGCTGCTGAAATGCGGCGATCTCGCAATGTATCATTCCAAGGCCGCCGGCCGCCGGCAGGCCATATGGTTCGAGACGTCGATGGAGGATGCGCTGGTCAGCAAGCGGCGCATCGAGCGCGAGCTGCGCGAGGCGCTCAGGACCGAGACGCTCGAGGTTCATTACCAGCCCATCTACGACGCGCGCGACCAATCCATCTCGACCTGCGAGGCGCTGACGCGCTGGCGCCATCCGCAATTGGGCTATGTGCCGCCTTCCTCCTTCATCCCGATCGCCGAAGAGACGGGGATGATCGTCGAGCTGGGCGAATGGGTGCTGCGCCGCGCCTGCCGCGACGCGCATCTGTGGCCTTCGGCGGCGCGGGTCGCCGTGAATTTCTCCTCGCGGCAGTTCCAGCAGCCGGACATGATCGATCGGGTTCGCAGCGCGCTCGACGCCGCGGGGCTGGAGCCGAGCCGGCTCGAGATCGAGATCACCGAATCGACGCTCATGCAGGACACGGAGGACGCCGCCGCCAAGATCGCCGGCCTGCGCGCGATCGGCGTCCGCCTGTCGCTCGATGATTTCGGAACGGGCTTCAGCAGCCTCGGCTATCTAAATCGTTTTCCTGTCGACAAGGTGAAGCTCGATCGCAGCTTCGTCTCGGAGCTCAGCGTCTCCAGCAAAACGCAGGCGATCGTCGGCGCGGTGTCGCTGCTGACCGCCGAGCTCGGCATAGATCTCGTCGCGGAGGGCGTCGAGACGCATGAGCAGCGCGCCTTGCTGCTCGCGAAGAATGTGCATTTGATGCAGGGCTTTCTCTACAGCACGGCGAAGCCGCAGGAGGAGCTGGCGCAGATGTTTTCCGGCGTCGCGCGCGGCGGCAAGCTGAAGGTCGTCGCCTGAAAGAAGCGCCCGGCGCCCACCTTCCGCGGGCGCCGGGTGAAATTTCGTCTCGCGATATAATGCCCTTTCAGACGCGCCGGCTCGCGGCGGGGGCCGTCTCCACCCGACGCACCGGCGGGGCGCTGATGCGCTGTGCGCGGAACATGCTGTAGGAGGCGTTGTAGCGGCGCCCGCATTGCCGCACATAGCTCTCCGCGCCCACCAGGCCTTCGCCATTCTCGACGATATGCTTGACGAGGCAGAGTTCCTGCATCTGCTCGGCGGTGAGGATCTCGCCATTTTCCATCAGCCGCTCGGCTTTCACGAAGCCGAGCTTTTGCGCCAGCGCGCCATAGACGCCGATGGCCGAGGCGAGGTCGGCCTCGAAGCAGAAGCGCGCATAGCGGTCGGCCACCATCATGGAGCAGGAGAGGGCGAAGTCGAGATCCGCTCCGTTCAGATAGGTCCTCGCCCATGCGATCGATATGACCGGCGCGTCGAGAATGAGCCGCGCGGTCGCGGACGCCAGCTCGTCGAAGCCTTCCGCGGCGACCGCCGTCGAATCGTCGCAGTGCGCGAAGTCGAAAACCAGATATTTGAGACCGGGCAGATGGCCTTCCGAAATTTTGCGCAGCAACAAGGTCAGGCCCTCGATGCTGTCGCGATCGAAACCGCAGGCGAGCTTGCTCACCAGGATCGTATCCAGATCATCCATGCGATGGATCTCCAGCGACGAACGCTGACGGATGAAATCCAGCGGATCCGAAAAGTCGGAAGGGGAAACATAAGTCTCAGCGGCGACAGCGGAGGTGATGTCGTTCTTCGAAACTACCGCATTCATGTTTCGTCTCCTATCTCGAATGGTTTCACAATTCTTACCGAGTTACTTAAATTTTTAAAGAAATTTCGGCCGCGTCTTCGCTCATGGTTAATTCCCGCAACAAAATTTACGTACGTAATCTCCCGATTCAGGCCGGCTGGACGGGTTGCGACTTTTTGCCGCTGGCGGATTTTGAAGGTCTGGAGCCGACCGCCCGAAAGTGTGGAAGCCAGCGCTGGAGCACGAGCTGCGGGCGATCGGGGCCTCATTCGCCGGCGGCCGAGGGCCGCGGCATTTCCGCGCCGGCTCGTTTGCGGGCGAAAACTTCGTCCCTATGTCGATAGGAGTGTGTGCTAAAAGCCGGGAGCGGAGATCGGCCCGAGAGGCCGAGTCGCATCGCGGTCATCGACGCCACGGTCGGCGAGAGTGCTGCAGCCGCTCATGAGAAGCGGCGACAAACATGGATAGGGAGAGAAAAGATGAATCTTCGACTTCTGGTCGCTCTTGCCATGGCGACGGCCGGACTGGTCGGCGAGGCCCATGCGCATGGCGGCGTGAGCTCCGACACCGGCCAATGCATCATGAAGATCGGCCCCGACACGATGAACTTCACCGGCTATCAGCCGCTGAAGTCGCGCGAGATTTTCTGCGACGACATTCCCGATGTCGGCCCGACGATCATCGTGCTGGACGCGGTGCAGGACGAGCTGCGCGACATGGCGCTGGAGATCCGCATTCTCCGCAATGTCGGCCAGAGCGACGACAATGAGAATCTCGAGCAGAACACCGAGGTTTATCTGCCGCCGAAGAAATACCGCACCGGCACGCTCAACTTCGAATATAATTTCACCAAGAAGGGCAACTTCATCGGTCTCGTGAAGGCGAAGGCCGACGATGGACGCGAATATGTCTCGCGCTTCCCCTTCGCGGTCGGCACCACGGAAGACAAGAACACCATTATCGCCGTGTTCTTCGCCGCGCTCGGCCTCGTCGGCTTCGGCCTCTGGTATAAGAACAGCTTCATCGACAAGAAAAAGAAGTCGGCCTGATCTTTTTGGTCATGAATGCTCCGGCCGGGCGTGCGTCCGGCCGGAACGCGTCAAGCGAGCTCGACGAGACGGCCGTCGCTGAGCGTGACGCGGCGATCCATCTGAGCGGCGAGATCGAGATTATGCGTCGCCACCAGCGCGGCGAGGCCGGTGTTGCGCGCCAGCGTCATCAATGTCGCGAAGACATGCTCCGCGGTGCGCGGATCGAGATTGCCTGTCGGCTCGTCGGCGAGCAGAACATGCGGCGCATTGGCGACCGCGCGAGCGATGGCGACGCGCTGCTGCTCGCCGCCCGACAGCTGCGAGGGCAAGTGCTTCGCCCGGGCTCCGAGCCTTAGATAATCGAGCAATTCCGCGGCGCGCCGCTCCGCTTCGCGGCGATCCAGCCCGTTGATCGCCTGCGGCAGCGCGACATTCTCGAGCGCGGTGAACTCCGGCAGCAGATGGTGGAACTGATAGACGAAGCCGATCGTCGAGCGGCGCAGGCTGGTGCGCTCATTGTCGCTCATGTCGGAGGTCGCCAGCCCGGCGATGAGCACCTCGCCGTCGTCGGCGCGCTCCAGCAGGCCGGCGATATGCAGCAGAGTGGATTTGCCGGCGCCCGAAGGCGCGATCAGCGCCACTGTCTCGCCGGCTGCGAGCGTGAGATCGGCTCCGATGAGAATGTCCAGACGCCCGTCGCCTTCGCGATAATGGCGGGCGACGCCGGAAAGCTCGAGAACTGTCATGGGCCTCACTCGTGGCGCAGGGCGTCGATCGGATCGAGGCTCGCCGCTTTCCAGGCTGGATAGATGGAGGCGAGAATGGCGAGCGCGAGCGTCATGACGACGACGAGCGCCACCTCGCGCGGCTCGACGATAGAGGGCAGGCGCGACAGAAAATAAAGCTCCGCCGGAAACAGATTGGCGTGCATGAGCTTGTTGAGTAGCAGCCGGATCGCGTCGAGGTTTTTGGCGAGCGTCAGGCCCAGCAGAAAACCGGCGATGTCGCCGACGACGCCGATGGACGCGCCGATGATGAGGAAGATGCGCAGCACCGCGCCGCGCGTCGCGCCCATGGTGCGTAGAATGGCGATGTCCGAGGATTTGTCCTTCACCAGCATGGTGAGGCCGGAGATGATGTTGAGCGCCGCCACCAGCACGATTAGCGTCAATATGATGAACATCACATTGCTCTCGACCTGCAGCGTGTCGAAGAAGGTCTTGTTGCGCTGCCGCCAGTCGGTGAGCATCATCGGCCGATCGATATTGGCGTCTATGTCGGCGCGGAACTTGTCCACGGCGTCGGGCGCGTCGAGAAAGACCTCGATCACCGTCGCCTCATTCTCGTGATTGAAGAAGAGCTGCGACTCGGCGAATGGCATGTAGACGAAGACGCGGTCATATTCCGACATGCCGATCTGGAAGATCGCCGTCACCGGATAGGCTTTTATGCGCGGCGCCACGCCGAAGGGGGTGGAGGCGCCCTTGGCGATGAGGATGCTGATATTGTCGCCGACGCGGACGCCGAGCGACTCGGCGAGGCGCTGGCCGATGGCGACGCCGCCGGCGCTGTCGAAGCCCTGGAAGGTCCCGTCCTTCACATTGCCGGCGAGGCCCGGCAGACGCAGAATGTCCTGCTCGCGTATGCCGCGCACCAGCGCGCCTGACTGCCCATAGGGGGAGGAGACGCCGGCTGCGCCCTCCACCATGGGGGCGACGAGCTTGACGCCCGGCAGGCGCTGCAGCCGCGCCGTGACCTCGGCCCAATCGTTCAGCGGCCGCTCGGCCGCCTGGACGAAAGCGTGGCCGTCAATGCCGACGATCTTGTCCATCAGCTCGCGGTGAAAGCCGTTCATCACCGACATTACGACGATGAGCGTCGCCACGCCCAGCATGATGCCGAGAAAGGAGAAGCCGGCGATCACCGAGACGAAGCCATTGGCGCGCCGCGTCCGCACATAGCGGAAGGCGACCATCCATTCGAAGGGCGCGAAGGCGCGCAAGCGCGGCGGCGGCT
Organism: Methylosinus sp. LW4; assembly: GCF_000379125.1. Taxonomy (NCBI): domain Bacteria; kingdom Pseudomonadati; phylum Pseudomonadota; class Alphaproteobacteria; order Hyphomicrobiales; family Methylocystaceae; genus Methylosinus; species Methylosinus sp. LW4. The sequence goes on from NZ_KB900626.1 coordinate 1,098,838, forward strand.
CGGTCTCGACCACGGTAGACAAAGTAGATTCGCTCATTTCGGCATTGTGCCCATCCGCTCGAGCCTTTCAAGCGCGCCACAGAAATGGGCGTTTCTCATGTGAGAGAGGCGAATCGAAGGCGAGGGCGTGGGCCGTCGCCGGCGTGGCGGAAAACCGACAGCGAGGCGAGAGCCGAGCCCGCCGAGGCCAGAAAAATTAACGTCTGGCCCTTAATTTGCTGCACTGCATTCACCACCTCGACATCGGCGGTGGGCAATCGAGGAGACGAGAAATGGGTTCGATCGCCCAGCTGAAGAGCGCGCCGCGCAAGGCGCATGGCGCTGTCCACGACAATGTCGAGCTCGATCGTTTCGAGCTCGATCTCGAAGACGGAACGGCCGTCGCCTATTACCGCATGGCGCCCGGCGCCATCGTCTTCACCCATACAGAGACGCCGCCGGCGCTGCGCGGCAAAGGCGCCGCCACGGAGCTGATCCGCGGCGCGCTGCAATGGGCGCGGGCGCGCGGGTTGAAGGTCGTTCCCGAATGCTCCTTCGTGGCCGATTATATCGCGCGCCACCAGGAATTCGCCGATCTGGTCCTGCGCAAATCGGCCTGAATCCCTACCCCTCGTCCGAGAGCGAGAGCCATTGATCTTCCGCCTCGGCGAGCGCCGAGGCGAGATCGGCGCGCTGCTGGGCGAGGCGATTGGCCTCCTGCGGATTGCGCGAAAACGCGCTCGGATCAGCGAGCGCGGCGTCGACGCGCGCCAATAGCTCGGCCAGCTTTTTCATGCGCTCTTCCGCCGCCGCCAGCTTGCGGCGCGACTGACCGGCGTCGCGCTTGCCTTTGAGCGGGCGAGGGGCCTCGCGCGGCTCCTCCTCCTTGCGCTGCTCGCGGGCGTCGCCATTGGCGCGCGCCAGAACGTAACGCGCATATTCGTCGACATCGCCGTCGAAGGCCTTCACCGTGCCGCCTTCGACGAGCCAAAGGCGATCGGCGCAGGCCTCCAGAAGATAGCGGTCATGCGAGACCAGCACGATCGCGCCCTCATGGGCGTTGATCGCCTCGACCAGCGCGGCGCGGCTGTCGATGTCGAGATGGTTGGTCGGCTCGTCGAGAATGAGCAGATGCGGTCCATAAAAGGAGGCGACGCCGAGCAGCAGCCGCGCCTTCTCGCCGCCGGAGAGGCGCTCCACCTTGGTGTCCGCCCGCGCGCCGGAAAAGCCCGTCTGCGCCGCCCGCGCGCGAATGCGCGCCTCGGGCGCGCCGGGCATCAGCGCGGCGAAGACGGAGTAGGGCGAGTCCTTTTCGTTGAGGTCATCGACCTGATGCTGAGCGAAAAATCCCGCCTCCAGCTTGGCGGCGCGCACCATATTGCCGCTCTTGGGCTCGAGCCGTCCCGCCAGCAGCTTGGCGAAGGTCGATTTGCCGTTTCCGTTGGAGCCCAGCAATCCGATGCGATCGTCATTGGAGAGGCTGAGCGACAGGCGCGACAGCACGGTGCGCTCGCCATAGCCGACGCTCACATTCTCGAAAGCGATGATCGGCGGCGACAGCGGCTTTTCCGGCGAGGGCAGATAGATCGGCAGCACCTCGTCGTCGACGACCGCCGTGGCCGGCCCCAGCTTCGCCAGCATTTTGAGGCGCGATTGCGCCTGACGCGCCTTGGTCGCCTTGGCGCGGAAACGATCGACGAAGGCCTGCAGCTCGCGGCGGCGCTCTTCCTGCTTTTTGCCGGCCTTGGCGGCGAGCGCGCGCGCCTCCAGCCGTTGCGTCTCGAAGGAGCTGTAATTGCCCTTGTAGATCGTCAGCTTGCCGCGATCGAGATGCAGAATATGCGTCGCGACCGCATCGAGCAGATCGCGATCATGGCTGATGACGACGACATTGGCCGGATAATGCGCGAGATAATCGACGAGCCAGAGCGTGCCCTCGAGATCGAGATAATTGGTCGGCTCGTCGAGCAGCAGCAGCTCCGGCTGCGAGAACAGCACGGCGGCGAGGGCGACGCGCATGCGCCAGCCGCCCGAAAATTCCGAGAGCGGGCGCCGCTGCGCCTCCGCGTCGAAGCCGAGGCCGGAGAGGATCGCCGCCGCCCGCGCCGGCGCCGCATGGGCGTCTATATCGACGAGGCGCGTCTGGATTTCAGCGATCTCATGCGGGTCGGTCTCGGTCTCGGCGCGCTCCAGCAGGGTCGCGCGCTCGGTGTCGGCGGCCAGCACGAAATCGACGAGCGCCGTTGGTCCGCCCGGGGCCTCCTGCTCGACGCGGCCGATCTTCAGCCTGGCGGGGAGGGAGATGGTTCCGCTCTCGCCGGCGATCTCGCCGCAGATGATTCGGAAGAGCGTCGTCTTGCCCGCGCCATTGCGGCCGACGAAGCCCGCGCGCGTCCGCGGCGGCACGAAGACCGAGGCCTTGTCGAAGAGCAGCCTCTCGCCGAGCCTGTAAGTGAGATCGTCTATGGAGAGCATGGCCTCGCCTCTAGGGCCTTTGCCGGCGATGTGCAACGTCGGCGCCGTCGAAGCCTCGCGCTCGGCTTGTGAGAAGGCCGTCTTGGCGCTTGTCAGCCCGAGCGCAGCCCTCTATATCTGCGCCCGCTTCGCGCCGCCCTCCGGTCGGCGCAGCCCGCGCCCATCGTCTAGAGGCCTAGGACGTCGCCCTTTCACGGCGAAAACACGGGTTCGATTCCCGTTGGGCGCGCCAATAACTTCAACGCCTTAAGGTCGGTAGCGTCGAATATATGCCCGCGAACGGCTGCGCACGTCCGCGCTCCGAGACGTCGATAATATGCCGCTGGCTGCAGGCGCACTCCTCGAGCCTGAAGCGTCAACGCGCGACTCCACGTAATCGGCGCAATTCGATCAGAAGCTTGGCCTGGGCTGAGACGAGCAGCGAAGCCGGAATGGCCATAAGGCGACGGCTCGCAGAGAGTGGAAGGTTGTTGCGATGATTGCTCTCGCGAATGGACAGCTGCCGCGGAAGGCTTTGATTCTCATAGTCACGCTCGTCACTGCGCTGTCTCTCTCGGGCTGTTACACTCCCGGACAACGCGCCACAGGCGGCGCGATCATCGGCGGACTCGGTGGCGCGGGCATCGGCGCTCTGGCGTCTGGAGGCCTTGCCGGCCCTACGCTCGCTGGCGCGGCAGTCGGGGCGGCAGGAGGCGCGATCATCGGCGCAGTCACCGCGCCCCGGCGTTACGGTTGGCGTCGCCACGCTCACCGGCATCGCCACTATCGCTATTACTGATGCGTCTATCGTCGAGCCGCCCGAGCCGACATAGAGCCAAATGCAAAAACGCCCCGCGCTTACATCCGGCGTCGGGGCGTCTCGCTGTTGCGTCTGGTTCCGGGAAACCTTCGGCTTGCTCACAGAGTAGGCGGTCGAGTCCTGTGATGCAAGCGTGGGCGCCGAGTCTCGCGCTTCGCCGCTCTCGGCGATGCGCTCCTCAGTAATGCCAGAGCTGATCGCCGATTTTGCTCAGCCCCGGGAGACTGAGCAAGCGTCCGAAGGTCAGACAAAACTCGGCAATGGGCCTCACCCAGGCGCGCGGGGCGCGTCTCTTCGCGCCGATATGGCGCTTGCGGGCGCGCGTCACGCGTCTCGACAGCTCGGCGAATGCGTCCGCGCCGAGGCTGGCGCGAATTCGATCCGCCTGCGCCGCCAATCGCGTCTCGATATAGCGCGAGAGGCTCTCGTTTTCCCGAAAGTCCGGGTGAACGATGTGGGATTTCTGCAGGCAGATCAGCGCGCTGACATAGCGGTCGACGCCGAGGCGATCGGTCAGCGCGCCGACATCGTCGATCAGCCGATCGACGACCGCGCGCCAGGCGAAATACTCCGCCTTGAACGCCTTTGTCGGATCGGCGTTGTGAACGCCGCAGAGCTCGGCGTGGCCGGCGAATCCATTGCCGCCGTGAATGCGATAGATGGTCAGCGGGGCGTCGATGAGCGCGACGCCGCTGAGCAGCCGCACGCCTTTGTTGAGATAAGTGTCGCCATGGAGCCGGAGCGGCATAGAGCCGCCTCCGCCGAGCAGCAAGGTCAGCGCGTCACGCCGAAAGCAATTGCCCGAGGTCGGCGCATAGACCCAATCGCCCAGCTCATGCGCGTCGATGAAATGCACGCGGGCGCTCACATCGTCCAGCGGCGCATGCGCGAAGGGCCAGAGATCGCCGCAAAGATGGAAGGGGCGCAGGCGCTCCTTGCGGACGCCGCGTCCCGAGGCGATGAAATCGCCGAACGCGCTCCAGGAGGTTCGGACGACGCCCTCATTGGTGGATTGCAGCATGTCCGAGGAGGTGAAGCCGACCGCCGTCCGCAGCGAGAAATGCACGAAGATATGCGTCTCGACGAAATTGGGGAGGAGCATGTCGTCGGCGTCGAGAAACACCACATAAGCGCCGGAGCTGGCGGCGAAGCCGGTATGGAAGGCGGCCGTCTGGCCGAGGTTTTCGGCATGCGCGACGATCGCGACTTGCGGATGGCGGGCGCGAATGGCGCGAAGGACGAGATCGCTCTCGTCTGTCGAGGCGTCGTCGACGATGATGCATTCGATGCGCGGATAGGTTTGCGTGAGCGCCGAATTGAGCGCCTCGAGCAGGAAGTGGCCATAATTGTAATTGGTGATGACGACGCTCACGAGCGGCAGCTCATAGGCGAGGCGGCCGCCGAAAGCGCGGCCAGGATGCGGCTCGACGAAATCTACGTCCTTATCGTCGGCCTCTCGAAATTGGGTGAAATTTTCTAGCATAATCGGCTCTACTGTCTAAAAACGCTTTGCTTGCCGCGCTCGCGCGGAAGGCGCTCGATCGCGGCAAGCGCTGTCACGGCAAGCCGTTACGTAACGCTATATACGTAGATGTCCCTATTGAAAAGGGTGCGTGTCGCAATTCATGCGCGCATTGGTCGCGGGGCCTCAGCCGACGCCGAAAATGCGCTCGGCCAGCCAATAGGCGCCGAAGCAGGCGATGACGGCGGAGACGGCGCGCACGAGGCGCAGATCGCGCAGTCCATGGGAGAAAAATCGATCGATCGCCAAAAGCAGCGGCAGCGCGACCAGCACCACGCCGATCTGCCCCGCCTCGACGCCGAGATTGAAGCTCGCCAGCGCCGGCACGAGGGCGCGCTGCGGCACGCCGATCTCGATGAGCCCGCTCGCAAAGCCGAATCCATGGATGAAGCCGAAGACGAAAGTGTCGCGCCAGCGGCCTTCCACCTTGCAGGTGAAGAAATTCTCGACGGCGACGTAAATGATCGACAGAGCGATCGCGATCTCCACCCAGCGGCTCGGCAGATCGACGAGGCCGAGCGCCGCCAGCGACAGCGTCACCGAATGCGAGACGGTGAAGGCCGTCACCAGCTTCACGACCGGCCAGACGCGCGTCGCCCACAGCATCACCGCGATGAGGAAGCACAAATGATCGTAGCCGGTCATTATGTGCTCGATCCCGGCGGCGAAGAATTTCGGCGCCAGCTGCCAGGGCGTCAGCAGCGGCTTGGAGAGATCGATCGGCGCGTCGCCGGGGAAGACCATCGCCTCGCCGGGCGCCGGCTCCGCGCCGAGACGCTGCGCCTCGGTGAGGCGCTCGTCGGCGTCGCGCTCGCCTATGCCGACGAGATGCTTCGCGCGGCGTCCCTGCGCCTCCAGCAGCCGATAGGGGTCATAGAAGATCTGTCCCGCGACGGCGCTGCAATCGAGGCGCAGCACGACCTTCGAATCGCGCGGATTGGCGGGGTCCGAGCCTACCGAGACGATCTCGCTCGGGCAGGTTTCGCCAGCCTCGTTCCGCAGGGCGACGCGGCTCTGAATGAATTTGCCGATCATCGCCTCGATCACGCCGGGCTCGGTGAGATCGACATCGGCGGCGCTCGGCTTGCTCTCGGCGAACATGCGCTCGATATCGGCGCCGAGAAAACCGACGTCGAGGCGATAGCGGCCGCCTCCTTCCGGCACGATGCGGCTGCTGGAAATGTCCGCCGTATGCGCCCGCGCGGCCGCCCCGCCGCCGAGAAGGACGAGAATGGCGAGGAGCAGGGCGAAGGGCGAAGGCGTTATTCTCATCATCTCTCCCTCGCCATCGTCTCTCTTGACGCTTCGTGACACGGCGACGTATGCAAGAAGCTGAAATAGTGCATATCAGCCCGGCCGAGACAAGGCCGAAGCGGATAGGGTCGAGGCGGGCCGGCGCGCTCGCTGCGTCGCACAATCGCTGGCGGCGCGAGCGCCTTGCTCACGCGCGAGAGGGCGCTTAGCATCACGGGACGCACGACAAACGGAAACCATGAACCTTCCCGCCGCCGCTCCTCATCGCGCTCCTCGTCGAACAGCCGTCGCGCCGCGCTGCGCGGCGCTTCTCCTGCTCGGCCTCGCTGTCTGTCTCGCCTCGCCGCGCGCATGGGCTCACGCCATCGTCGTGCGCACTTCGCCGGCGCAGGATGGCGTCGCGCCCGGAAACATCGGCAAGGTCGATGTCTGGTATGACGCCGGCATAAGGGACGCTTTCGCGGCGCTGGCGGTGATCGCCGCCTCCGGCGAGCGGGTCGACAAGCGCGACGCCGCGATCGATCGCGCCGATCCGGCCCATGTCTCGGTCGGCGTCAATCCGCTCGGCCCCGGAAAATATACGGTCCGCTACCGCGCGCTATCGGCCGACGGCCATCTCGTCAGCGGCGCCTGGGAGTTCGAGGTGCGGCCGCAATAGCGCCGATCGAGCGCAGCTTAAGGGAAAGGAAGCCGCCGCGATGAGTCCCAACGGCCGGATGAATTTGTTGTTGTTCCTCGCCGTCGTGGCGATCGCCGCCGGCAATGCGGCCGCTTTCACCTATTCGCTCTGGGGACCGTCCTTCAGCCTCTATTGGAATGATCTTCTTGACGCGCATCTCTATCGGCCGGCGGTCAAGGCGGGTGATCGCACCATGGCCAACTGTCTCAAGGTCAGCGATTTCTATTCGGCGCGGCTGACCACTTATTTCCTCGGGGATTCGGACAGCAGCGCCGGCGGCCCCATCACCGACCTCAGCAAATATGACGAATATTGCGATCGTGTGCCGGGCACCGGCAAGGTGATCTTCTCCGTCACGCTGATGGAGAAGGATGTGCGGAGCCAATCCGTCGCGCTCGCCTTCTACAAGAGCGACGCCAAAGGCGGCCTCGAGCTATTGACCTCTGTCCCTTCGAAGCCGCATCCGGCCGGCTTCGTGACCTTGGAATCCTCGGTCGATCACAAGGGCAAATATCTCCTCGAGCTCGCTTTCGGCGAAGGCAAGGGCGAGGAGGACAAGATCGCCATGCCGATCTCGGTCGGTCAGTGATCTATTTACGCCGAGCGCGGCGCTTCTGCCGCCATCGCAATAGTCCGGTCACATAGAGGGCGAGCGGCGTGAGGCCGGTCAGCGCGACCAGCGCGCGGCCCGGAACGCCGAAAGCCTCGCCGCAATGCAGCGGGAACAGCCATTCGAGCAGCCTCTCGCCCGTGGTGAAATCGTCGCGGTCCTGAATCTGCAGCACGCTTCCGCTGTAACGATCGACGCTGACATTGCGGAATGTCTTGGCGCGGTTGGGCTCGCGTTCCGACTGCTTGCCGACGACATAGACGCCATCGTCGCCGCTCGGCAGCAGCACCCAATGCAGCCGACCTTTCGGGAAAATCTTGTCCGCGCTGGCGACGGCCGCGTCGAGGCCGATGGGCGCGCGGCCGTCGATCGGCGTCGATCGTCCAAAGTCCGGCTCGGGCCGCACGGGCGAGATCAGCGTCGCCAGCGAATGCGTCGCCGGCTTGAAGATCATCGCGATTCCGGTGGCGAGCGTCGCCAGCAGCAGAATGGCGAAATAGGCGCCGACGCTGCGATGCGCGTCATAGACGATGCGCTCGCGGCTCGCGCCCCATTTGATCGTCAGTCCCATCCGCCAATCGCCATTGCGCGGCGGCCAGAGAGAGAGTCCGAGCATGATCGAGACGAAAAGCGCAATTCCGAGACAGCCGATGAGATAGGCGTTGTTCACGCCGAGCAGCAGCGTCCAATGAAAGGCCATGACGATCTGCACGAGCGGCTGCGCGAAAACATCGTCGCCATGCGCGAGCAAGCGGTCGCCGGTCACTTCGGCGCGGTACGGATCGACGAAAATCTGGCGGAACGAGCTGTCGAGATCGTCGGTCTCGACCATATAGGCGATGATCGCCGCAGCTTTCGCATGACGCGGCAGAGTGATGCGCTCGGGACGGCTCTCCGCCGGCATGGCCGCGGTCGCCGCCGCGAGAATTTCGTCGAGCGGACGCATGACGGCCGGCGTCGGCGGCTCGACGCGCATGAGCGGAGCGTTCAGCCATTCGTCTATGTCTTCGCGAAAGGCGAGCAGGCCGCCGCTGAGCCCGATGAGGACGAAAACCGCGCCGGCGAAAAGGCCGATGTAGCGATGGGCCGCCAGAAATATTTTGCGGCCCCGCTCGTTACGACCCATGATGCGCGCCTCCGATCCGCCGAAAGATCGAGATGTCGCTCGTGCTCGGCGTCGCCGCGGAGAGGGGAGCCTCTTCCGCCGCGCGTGTCAACGGCGGTGGAGCGGCGGAGATTTCAAAAAGAAAAATCGCCCGCCGGCGGCGGGAGGTTTTGGCCGTCCGGCGCTAAACGTGTAAGATAGGATGATTGAAGCCTCGGGCGGCTAAAATGCTGTCCGAGTCGGGAACCTGCTGCGCTGTTCCGCCGCATCTCGGCATATTGTATCTCTCTAGGACAGGCATAGGCTCGCCAAAATTGAAAAAATAACGGCGGAGGACCGTATGGGGAGCGCCCAAGACAGCAAGGAAACCGTAAGGCTCGTGGCGGTCCTCGCGATCGTCGCCATTGTCTCGCTCGCCGTGGCGATCGGCCTCAGAATGTGGAAGTAGCGCCGCTTTCGCCCGCATCAGGCGATGATGTCGGGCGTGAGCTGATCCTCTAGAAACGCCAAGCGATCGCGCAGCAGCAATTTTCTTTTCTTCAGCCGCTGAATTTGCAGCTGGTCCACGGCGCCGACCGCGAGAAGGGCGTCGATCGCATCCTCGAGGTCCTTGTGCTCGAGCCTCAGCCGCTCGACTTCTTGCCGGATCGCATCGCGTTCGGCTTCGTTCAGCTCATCCACCATTCGCCAACCTGCCCGAGCGCCGCTCGGCGGCGAGTCGTGACGCGAGGATTATCGCCTCGCATCATGTTCATCTTCAAGTCCTAATGAGAAGGCGGCGACGCCTTCCCGTTAATCTTCCGTCTCAATCGACCGCGATCGACTTGTCCAGCTCCACGCAGGCGGCCGGATCGACGCGCTCCAGCTCGAAGACGCGGTTTTGGCGCGTCAGCTCCAGATAGACGGATTTCTTCTTCTGGTCCGGGCCGCGCCAGCCGCTCACGCCCTCGTCCAGGTAGAGCGTGACCGAAACGCCATCCTCGGCGAGATCGATGGGAAACGCGCCGCCTTCCTCGGCCGATCCGCCGAGGCCGCCGCGCGCCATGCATTGGGCGGTGGCGTCCTTGCGGAAGGAGCGGACGAGGCGGGAGCCGGAGACGTCGCGATTGGCCTCCTCGCTCCAAACGCAGCCGCCGACGACATAGAAGGGCTTGCCATGGCCCTTGTGGCGAAGCTCGACGCGCAGATCGCGCGCGTCCTCCGGCGTCGTGGCGAGTTCGCGCTGCAGCGACAGCCGCACGGAGACGACGGTCTGGCCGGGATGCGCGCGCAAATGCGCTTCGTCATAGCGACGGAAGAAGCAGGCCCCGCTCGGCGGGACTTTGTCGATCAGCAGATTTTTGGCGGCGGCGGCGCTCGAAAGAGCGAGAAACAGAGAGACGCATAGCGAGCGCTTCATTTTCCGAATGTCATCCCCCGGCAGGCGCCGGCGCATAGGCTTCGCGCATCGAAGCGATCTGCGCGACCTTGTCGGCGAGCGCGCTCCAATCGTCGCGCTCCGCGATATGCGCCCAGATCGATTCGACCTCTTCGATCAGCATAGTGCAGGGGACGGGGCGACGAAAATAGGGATGGTCGAGATTGGCGGCGGGCGATGTCGCATGCGCGGCCAGCGCCGCGCGCAGCCCTTGGAATTCCGGCGCGTCATAGGCGGCGGCCTCCGGGCTCGCGGCGGCGCGCTCGCGGCTCGCCATGCCGCCGCGCCAATCGAAGAAGGTCTGCTCGAAGGGCGCCTGCGTCTTGCCGAGAAATTCCAGCAATCCTTTGGCGAGCGCGGCGTCCTGCTCGGGATCCTCCGCCGGCAGCAGGCCGAAGCGGTCGAGCAGAGCGAGCTGGAACTCGCGCTGGATGACGGCCTGAAAGCCGCCGAGAATCTGCTCGGCGCGCTGCAGCCCGACATGCGGCAGAATGGTCTCCGCGAGGCGCGTGAGATTCCAGCCGAGCGCGCCCGGCTGACGGCCGAAGGAATAGAGCCCGCTGTCGTCGAAATAGGCCGCGGTGAATTGCGGATCATAGCGCGGCGCGAAGCGCCACGGCCCATAGTCGAAGCTCTCGCCGGTGACGTTGATATTGTCCGAGTTGAGAACGCCATGGACGAAGCCTGCGGCCATATAGCGCGCCCCGAGTCGCCCCACGCGCGCCACGACGCGCTCCAGAAAAGCGCCGGCGCGGCTTTCCGCCGGCTCGCCGGCCAGCTCGGGAAAATAATTGGCGACGCAATAGTCGATGAGCCGCCCGAGCCCCTCCTGGTCGTCGAGATGGGCGAGGCGCTGAAACGTGCCGATGCGAATATGCGAATGGGAGAGCCGCACCAGCACGCTGGAGCGCGTCGGCGACGGCTCGTCGCCGCGATAGAGCGGCTCGCCGGTCTCGATCAGGCTGAAGCTCTTGGAGGTGTCGACGCCCTGCGCCTCCAGCATCTCTGTGGCGAGAATCTCGCGTACGCCGCCCTTCAGCGTGAGCTTGCCGTCGCCCTGGCGTGACCAGGGCGTGCGGCCCGAGCCCTTCGTGCCGAGATCGAGCAGGCGTCCGTCCTCGGCGTCGCGCAGCTGCGTGAACAGAAAGCCGCGGCCGTCGCCTATGTCGGGATTATAGGTGCGGAACTGATGGCCGTGATAGCGCAGCGCCAGCGGCTGCGGAAAGCCGCCGGGCAGCGGCTCGAAACGGCCGAGATGGGCGATCCATTCCTCTTCCGTCAGCGTGTCCAGGCCGACGCGCGCCGCCCATCGCTGATTGCGATAGCGCAATATGTGCTGCGGAAAGCGCGCGGGCTCCACAGGGTCGAAGAAGCCGTCGCCGAGCGTGGCGTGGAGGGTTTCGGCGCGATAGCGCGGGGAAGGGGGCATGGGGATTCTCGGCTCTCGCTATGGCAGAAAATTCTGCGACCATAGACGCCGCGAAGCAAGCCGGGCGCCCGCATCGGCCAGGGCGCCGTCCCCCGCCACAAAAAAAGGCGGAGAGCAGCTCTCCGCCTCGACGCTAGACCTCTATCGCAATCTGCTCAGTGCAGGCTGACGCCTTGCCGCAGCTTGTTGATCTCGTCCTTGAGCTGAAGCTTTTTGCGTTTCAGTTCGTGGAGCTTCGAATCATCGTATCGGGGATGGTGCTGAACCTGCTCGATCTCTTTCTTGAGCGCCTGATGGCGGCGTTCGAGCTCGACGAGATGGGTCTGTAGCGACATACGGCGCCTCCTTTGGTTGATGACAGAAGGACGACGTCAGTGTGACATGAATTCCAAGGCCCGCAAGGGGCGAAGTCGTCGCGGGGCAATGAATTATTTCGCCCGAAGCCATTGCGTGCGGAAGGAAATCTTAACGTTCGGCGACGCCGAGGCCGCGGTTTTACGACAGGGCGTGGAAACTGTCGAAGGGCGCTTGCGCCTCGGCCCGACAGCCATTATACGGGCGTCACTCGCGCTGGACGGAGCAAGCATCCGAACGGCGCCGGGGGCGCGTAGCTCAGCGGGAGAGCACTACGTTGACATCGTAGGGGTCACAGGTTCAATCCCTGTCGCGCCCACCATTCTGATCTACCCTACGCACGATCTGTTCCGCCGCCCGATGACGAAAGCTCATCGGGCGATTTTTTTGTCGGTCGCCTGGCGTCCCCTACAGTGCGTGGCCGCGCCGCGGCGATATTCGGCGGAGTTTCTATTTCAATTCGACGTTCCGCGGCCTATATCATCGAAATTGAGCTTGTTACTGGGGCCGAATCTTTGGGCGCGGGAAGTCGCCGATTGCAATCGACTTCGATATCGGCTCCAATCGATAAGATTCGACCGCGGAGGAAAAAGCCATGTCCGAAGCCGAAGACAAAGCGCTCGTCGCGCAGATACTCTCTTCCTATCTTTCGAATAATACTGTTGCGCCTCTCGATCTTCCCTCTGTCATCGCGGCCGTGAAAAAAGCCTTCGGCGGTGGCGACGCCGAGACGACGAATGCAACGGAGGGCGAGGCTAAGCAGTGGCGGCCTGCCGTTCCTGTGAAGAAATCCATCACCGCGGATGCGATTTCTTGCCTTTGTTGTGGCGAGCCGTTCAAATCCTTGAAGCGTCATCTTCAGGCCGAGCACAAGCTGACGCCGGAGGAGTATCGCGCCGCCTTCGATCTGAAGAGCGATTATCCGATCGTCGCGCCCAATTACGCCGCGCAGCGCTCGGCTCTGGCCAAATCGCTGGGTCTCGGCCGCAAGCCGTCGGCGAAGGGCGCCGCCGCGGCGAAGAAGCGCGGCGCGCCGGCGCGCGGCAGAGCCGCCGCCGAAGCCTGACAGAAGCCGCGCCGCGGAGCTCGCTCGTCGGCGCGTCTCACTCGATATGATAGGCGTCGAAGGCGCCTCCGCCCGCATAGGGCGAATAGGCGTAGGGGCCGTATTTGCGCGCCTTCGCCTCGCTCACCAGATTGAGCGCGACTCCCGCTATTCCGCCGCGATCGGGAAGCCGCTCGATCGCATGGGCGACCGTCTCGCGCGCCGTCGCCGCCCAGCGAATGATGATGATTGTCTTATCGACGAGGCCGGCGACGACGATCGGATCGACGACGGGGCCGAGCGGCGGCGTGTCGACGATGACGAGATCGAAGCTTCCGCGCAGCGCGGCCAGGAGCGTTTTCATCTTCTCGGAGGCGAGAAGATCGGCGGGAGCTTGTATCTCGCCGCCGGCCGGAAGAACCCACAGCCCCCGCGTCTCATCGAAGAAGATCGCGGCGATCGGGCTCGCGGAGCCGATGAGCAGCTCGACGAGGCCGGGCCTCTCCTCGGCGAGGAAGAGCTTCGACGCGGCGCGGCGGCGCAGATCGGCGTCGATCAGCAGCGTGCGCAGGCCCGATTGCGCGGCGGAGGCGGCGAGCGCGGCGGCGATCGTCGTCGTTCCTTCGCCAGGGACGGCGGAGGCGAGCTGAATCAGCCTGGGCGGATCGTCCACATCGCTCATGGCGATGGCGCTGCGCAGAGCCCGGAGCGCCTCGCTGGCGCGCGATAGAGGCTTTGCGCGCACGAGATCGACGAGGGCGGGGTCGCTCGATGCAATTTTGGGAATGGAGCCGAGCAGGGGCAGGGCGAGCGTCGTCTCGATCTGCGCGATCGTCGTGAATCCCGCATCCTTCAATTCGCAGGCATAGGCGGCGCCGAGCCCGAGGATCGCGCCGAGCGCCAGCGCGATCAGCAGCGTCTGCTCGGCGTCGGGCCAGGACGGGGCGCTCGGCGCGAGGGCCGGCGATATGATTCGCGCGTCGCGCGGCTCGAATTTGGCTTGCTCCTCCACCAAGCGCGCGCGGCGCATCGTCTCGTCGAGCAGCTTGCGATCGGCGGCGGCGGCGCGCTCCAGCTCGTTTCGCCGCACCAGCCGCTCCTTGCCGCGCGCCTCGGATTCGGAAATCTCGCGCAGCGCGGCTTCGGCGGCCTCGCTGCTTTTTTCCGCCTGCTCCAGCTCCTGGCGCGCGCCGGCCGCGAGACGGCGTCGCTCGGCGTCCATGGCGCGCCGGACATCGGCGATCTCGGCGCGCAGCGCGATCACGGAAGGATGCGCCGCCGTATAGCGGGCGCGCAGCTCCGCCTCGCGGCGGGAGAGTTGGTCGGCGCGCTGGCGAAGCTCGTCGAGCGCTCCGCCGAGGCCGGGCGACTGCCTAAGCTCTATTTGGGCCTTTCGCTCGGCCGCCTCCGCCCGCGCCTCCGCCGCGCGCTGCGCGATGGCGGACTGCTGCTCCGCGGGCGTGGAGGGGCCGGCGGCGGCGCGAAATTGCGCCAGCGCCTCCTCGGAGGCGCGCGATTGGCGTTGCAGCGCGACGAGCCGCTCGGCGAGCCAGGCGGAGGCGCGCCGAGCCGCCTCGAGCCGCGTGTCCAGCCTGTCGACCACGAAGGCGTCGGCGATCGCATCGGCGAGCCGCGCCGCTTTCGCCGGATCGGTCGCGGTGACGGCGATTTTTATCACTGGCGAATAGCGCAGCTGGGCGACGGAGAGGGCGCTGCGCAAACGGTCGAGCGCGGCGGCGCCGAATTCGGGATCGTCGGCGAGCCTCTCCCGCTCCACGACGCGCCGCAGCAGCGCGGCCGATCTTATGACGGCGATGTCGCTCTTCATCGTCTGCCGATTGACCGGCGCATGCGCCAAGATCGCATCGGCGCCGATCGAGCGATCCGGCCGCATCTCGATCAGCAATTGCGCGGAGGCCGTGTAGCGCGGCGTCGCCATGGCCAGGAACGCCGCGCCGGCGAGGAGCGCGAGGAATATCGCGCCGAGCAGCGGCGGCCAGCGCCGGCGGAGGAATTGCGCCGCGGCGCGGAGCTTGCGGCTGCGCGCATCGAGCCAGAACGCCGTCCTCGCGTGCTCGCGCATCGCTCGCGGCGCGGTCAGAAGCGGTCCGCGAACAGCATGCGGCGGCTGTCGCCCTCGAGCACGACGGCGGTGAGCACCGAGGTCGCGAAAGCCCCCGTGTCGACATTGATGCGATTGGGCTGAATATCCGGCTCGGAGACCGGCGTGTGGCCGTGGACGATCATTTTCTCCCAGCGGCCTTCGAAGCTCAAAAACGCCTCGCGGATCCAGAGCAGATCCTCCGCCTTCTGCTGGGCGAGCGGGACCCCGGGCTTCACGCCCGCATGGCAGAAGAAATAATCGCCGAAGCTCGCCGTCAGCCGCGTCTCCTGCAGGAATTGCAGATGGTGATCCGGCAGTCGGGACGTCAGCGCGCGGCGCGCCTCCTCGTAATTGCGGCCGCGCATGATGGAGGAGACGTCCACCCCATAGGAATGCAGCGTCTCCACGCCGCCGAACTTGCGCCAGTTCTCGAGCACGGACTCGTCCTCGAGGAAGCGCATGAAAATCTCCTCGTGATTGCCGCGCAGCGCGATGAATGGCGTCGGAAAATCGCGCCGGCTCAGCCATTCGACCACGGTCGAGGATTGCAGCCCGCGGTCGATGTAATCGCCGAGGAAGATGGTCAGCGTCTCCACCGGCGCGGCGTCGAGCTCCGCCTCGATCCGCCGCGCGAGCGTGTCGAGAAGATCGGCGCGTCCGTGAATGTCGCCGACGGCGTAAATGCGCAGATCGGGAGGAAGGACAGTCGGAAGCCCGGTCTCCAAAGCCAAAAATTGCGTCAATCTCGAAATCGTCATCTCACCGGCCCGGTCCTCGCCGCGCTGGGAATCCCGCCGCGACGGGCCGCAAGTCTAGAGCATATCGTCCGTCGACGAAATCGCGACGGGCCGCGTTTCGTCGCGCTTTTCTGCACGCGCTGAAGCAGGCGTGGAAGCGGAGGCGCCCCATTGTTGACATATTATCTCGGCTATGCTCAAGATCGAGCGCCCACTTTTGGCCGCAACTATCTGTTTGCGCTGGGAATATTTTCAATATGAGGGTAGCGTCGCCGGCATCGAGGGATGGGACTGCCTTTCGCCTCCGGCTGGCCGACATCGGCTGGGCTACGGCGGCGCCTTTCATCGCCCTCGCCCTGCGCGACCCTCAGCTGCTCGAGGCGGGCGATCTCACGCGCGACATTCCCGCGCCTTTTCGCTACGCCTTTCTCTCCATCGCCTGCACGCTGCTGGTCATGTGGGGCTTCCGCCTCGGCGACCGCATGGGGCAGTTTTTCTCGCTGCGCGACGCCATCGACATTTGCGTCGCCTCCGCCTGCGCCGTCGCCGCGAGCAGCGTGGTTCTCTTCACGCTCACGCGCCTCGAGGGCGTGCCGCGCTCCACGCCGCTGATCTATGTCCTCGTGCTCGCCGCCGGCCTCGTCGCGATCCGGGGGGTGAGCCGGCTGCATCACCGGGAGGTCTGGCGCAGGGAGCTAGAGACCAGCGTCGCCGATCCGTCCACGGCCTTGCGTCGCGTGATCCTGATCGGCGTCGATCGCTTCGCCTCGGCGGCGATCGAGCTCATCGACTATCAGCTGCCGCGGACGACGCAGATCGTCGCCGCTCTGGACGCGCGGTCTTCCTTTGTGGGGCGCAAGGTCGGCGGCGTCTCGATCGTCGCCCTGCCGCAGGACATTGGCGCGGTGCTGGACGAATATGCCGAGCATGGCGTCGAGATCGACGAAGTGTGGCTCGCCGACGACAAGGAGGCCTTGCCGGCCGAGCTGCTGAAGGACGTCGCCGCGCAATGCGACGCGCGCGGCCGCGATTGCATCCCCATTGCGGAGGCGCTCAATCTCGCCCCGCGGCAGGCGCGGCCGGAGACGCGGCTCGGAGGGCCGCCGGACGGGCGTTTCGACATGCCGGGTTATTTCGGCTCCAAGCGCGTCATCGATCTTCTGGCGACGAGCCTGCTGCTCGTCTTCGCCGCGCCGATGGCGCTGATCGTCGCTTGCGCCATCCTCATCGACGTCGGCGCGCCCATCGTCTTCTGGCAGCAGCGGGTGGGACGCAATGGCGAGCGCTTCTTCGTCTATAAGTTCCGCACCTTTCGACCGCCCTTCGACCGCCGTGGCCGCCGCGTGCCCAAGGAACGGCGCCTGTCGAGGATCGGCCGCGCCATCCGCGCCGCTCGGCTGGACGAGATTCCGCAGCTCTACAATGTGATTATCGGCCATATGTCGTTGATCGGCCCGCGCCCTCTGCTGCCTGTCGATCAGCCGGCCGATCCGCGGCGGCGCCTCAGCGTGCGGCCGGGCGTCACCGGATGGGCGCAGATCAAGGGCGGAACGCTGGTCACGCCCGAGGAGAAAAACGCGCTCGACGTCTGGTATATTCGCCACGCCTCCTGGCGGCTCGATCTGGCCATCGCCTTCGGCACGCTCGCCATCGCCTTCACTGGGGAAAGGCTGAATCGCGCCGCGGTCGAGCACGCGACCGGCTGGTATCGGCGCGAGTTCGAAGGCGCGCGTGGCAGGGCCGAGACGATGGGCCTGCGTCCACAGGGACGCGCGAAATCGCCCGCGCTCGCGCCGGGCCGGTCGATCTGAGGAGAGGCTAGCGGACTTGCTCTCGCTCGGCGGCCTGCTGCGGCGCCGGCGCGGTCTTGGTCGGCGGGGTCATCCGCTTCTCCAGCGCCATCAAGGCGAGGATCGACTCCGCGACGAGCCGCTGCAGCGCGTAATAGAGGCCGGCGCGGCCGTCGAGAAACAGGCCCTTGGCGAAATAGGCGTAGAGGAAGACGACGATCGGCGCCAGCGGCGGAACGCTGCGCAGATGGCGGATCAGCGCGGGGGGCTCGTCCGCATCCAGCCGCTCGACCTCGCGCGCCATATAGCGAATTTGCGAGGCGACGAAGCGCGCCGTGGGTTTGCGATCGTCATGGGTGATCTTGCCCGCGAGCGTCTGGACCGGGCCGTCGATGCGCCAGCCCTCGGCATGGCCGCGATCATAGACGGAAAAACGCCCCTGGCGAAGCAGCACGGTTTTCGGCGGATAGAGCGAGCCGCTCAGCGGTCGGCCGAAAATCTCATAATCGAAGCCGATCTCATAGGCCGCGACATCCGGCCCCGGCCGCAGCGCGCGCAATTCCTCGATGAGCGCGTCGCCGAGCCGATAATCGGCGTCGAGGCGCAATATCCATTCGGTGGCGACGCTGGTCTGCGTCATGGCGAAGCGCCATTGGCTCGCATGATTGTCGAAAGGCCGCGAGAAGATGCGCACGCGCGCATCGGCGCGCAGGATCGCCAGCGTTCGATCGGCGCTGCCGCTGTCGACGACGATAATGGATCTCGCCCAGCGCAGCCGCGACAAAATGCGGGCGATGTTCGGCTCCTCGTCATAGGTGAGGAGAACCGGGGTGATCCGATCCAGCAGGGAAGGGCGGGTCATTACGGGACGCCTCGCAGGGAAGATTGCTTTAGCACATCTTCGTACTGCGCGACCATTTCCGCGGCGACGGCGGTCCAGCTCCATCGCCGCTCGACAGCGGCGCGTCCGCGCGCGCCCATCTCCTCCGCGGCGCGGGCGTCTGCCGCTATGATCGCGAGCCCGCGCGCGATAGAGGCGGCCTCCGGCGCGACGACGACGCCTGCGCGCTCGGCCGCGACCGTCTCGGCGACGCCGGCCGTGCGGGAGACGACGACCGGCCGGCTATGCGACATGGCCTCGAGCGCGACATT
The DNA here is from genome assembly GCF_000379125.1 of Methylosinus sp. LW4. NCBI lineage: Bacteria > Pseudomonadati > Pseudomonadota > Alphaproteobacteria > Hyphomicrobiales > Methylocystaceae > Methylosinus > Methylosinus sp. LW4. The sequence goes on from NZ_KB900626.1 coordinate 1,117,289, forward strand.
GCCGAAATTCTCATTGAGCGAGACGAGCGCGAGACAGGCGCAGGCGCGATAGAGCGCCGATCGATCCGGCTCGCCGATCTGTCGCGCGACGATGGTCACGCGCCCGCTGACGCCGCGCCGCGCCGCGAGACGCGCCAGCTCCCCCGCCAGGCCATGCTCGTCATTGCCGGCGATGACGCAGCGTAGATCGGGCGTCAGAGCGATGGCCTCGATCAGAGCGGCGAGGTTTTTCTTCCAGTCGATGCGTCCGAAGGCGAGGACGAAAGGGCCGCCGGCGATGGCCGCGGCGATATCGCCGCCGATCGTCTGCTCTGCTCGCAATTCGGCGGCGTCGACGCCGTGGCCGATGACGGCCAGAGGCGGCAGATCGAAGCGGAAGGCGCGCAGGTCCTCCGCCTCGCGCCGCGAGGCGAGATGGAGCGCCGCCGCCTCGCGAATGGTGCGGCGCTCGAACAGAGCGATCCAGGCGGATTTGATGAGCGCGCTCTTGGCGCGCACCAGCGAGGCGACCAGCATTCCATGCGGCGAGAGCACATAGGGCGCGCCGTGGCGCCTCGCGATGCGCGCCGCCGCCAATGTCGGCCACAGAAAGACGGAATGGAGATGCAGAATATCGAAATCCGCCGCATGGCGCCGCAGCGCCTCGCCCATTGCGGGGGATCGGTAGAGGCGCCGTCCCAGCCCGGTCGCGAAATAGGTGACGCCGACGCCGTCGAGATCGACGCGCGCGCCGAGCGGCGTCGGCGAAACGCCGGGGCCGTCGACATTGGTCGTATAGACCTCGACCGCATGGCCGAGCGCCGCTTGCGCCTTGGCGAGCCCATGCACGGCATGGATCGTGCCGCCATAGCGGACCGCCGGCAGATAGGTGGGCGTGACATGGAGAATGCGCAGTCTCGTGCCTCCCTCAGCGCGCCTCGGCGAGGCAGCCGAGCATCGCCTCGACCAGCCGCTCGCAGCCGGTCTCGACGCGATAGTCGCGGCTCTGCGCGCGGCCATTCGCGCCCATGGCGCGCAGCCGCGCGATCGGCGTGCGTGCGATGTCGCGCAGCGCCCGTTCGAGCGCGGAGCCGTCGGCGGCCGGAATCAGCCATCCATTTTCCGCGGTGACGCGCTCGACCGCGGCGCCGGTCTGATCGCTTCCCAGAACGGGCATGCCGGCGGCCATGCCCTCGATGACGATGAGCCCCCAGCCGTCGTGACGCGAGGGCGCCACCAGCACATCGGCGCGCGCGTAGATCTGCGGCAACGCCTCCATTTGAGCGAAGCCGATGCGCTCGATGCGATCTGGAAAGCGATGCGCCAGCTGCTCCACATCGGCGCGCAGTGGTCCGTCGCCGACGAAGATCGCCTCGAGCGCGACGCCCTCGGCGAGCATTCGCTCGAGAGCCGTGAGGAGGAGATCGACGCCTTTGCGCGCGATCAGCGCGCCGGAGAACAGGAGGCGCGGCGCGCGCGGCGCGGCGTCGCCGCGCTCGATCGCCAGAAAGCCGGAGAGATCGGAGGTATAGGGCAAGTTTCGATAGCGCCGGCGCGGGCCGAACTCGCGCCGATAGGAGGCGACGGCCATCTCGCCCATGCCCCACATTTCGGCGGCGCTCGCGTGAAAGGCGCGCATCGCCCAGCGCCGATAGAGCGCGCCGAGAAGGGGCGGCGCCTGATAGCCGAAGCGCTCCCCCCAGAAGGCGAAAGGACGGCCGGAGGAAACGCGCAGCTTCAGCAGCCGTTGCACGATCGGATGGCGATAGGCGCCGAAAACGCAGAGATCGCTATCGCGCATCCATTGCGCGAGGCGCTCGAAAGGCGTCTCGCCGCAGCAAGCGTGCTCATGCGCCAGCGTCGGCGCGCGCCATTCGCGATCGGGCGCGCGCATGCGCTCATAGATGACCCGCAGCGCGATCCGCCCGTCCGCGGCGAGGAGATCGAACAGGCGCGCCTGATAGGGCGAGGGCATGTTGGTCACGATGACGATGGTTCGCATTTCTGCTCGCTATCGTCTCGTTCAGACGGCGTCGTGGCGCCGGATCGGGCGCCGGTTTTCTTCGAGGTGACGAGGCTGACGACCGTCCATGCGAGCACGGCGTAGGTCATCAGAATGATCTCCTGCATCGAGCGCATGCCGACGAAGAACACCATCAGGCCGAGGCAGTAGAGAACGCGGGCGTTCTCGCTGCGCTCGCGCAGCAGCGCCGTCCAGGAGGCCGCCGCCCAGCCGAGCAGCAGCGCGCCGAGCACGACGGCGGCGATCCCATAGGAGGCGTAGAGCTCGCCGATGATCGAGCTGGAGAGAGAGACGTCGGATTTGCCGACGAGCCCCGGCAGGCTGAAGCCGGCGTCGATCGGCTTGTCCGGCCAGAGCGCGCGCGGAATGGGACGCACCAGCACGTAATAAATCTGCTTCCAGCCGACATATTCGACGACATCGGGAAAGTAATGGATGATCTGGGCGAGCCGCAGGAAATTGTCGTCGACATGAAACTGGCCGGCGAACTCGAAATCATCGAGGCCGACGTCGCCGCTCAGAAAGCCGTCGAGCCCGACATTGCGGATGAGCAGAATGAATTGCAGCAGGCTCAGCACGCCGACCGCGCCGCCGGCGACGACCGCGGTTCGCACGAAGGAGAAGCGCTCCTTCAATATCATCCACAGCAGCAGGCCGGAGCCCAGCATCATGCCGATGATCCGGCGGCCGCCGCTCTGCGCGATGAAGGCGCAGACAATGGCGGTGAGCGTTACGGAAATCCAGACGCGCGGATCGGCCCAGCGCGCCTTGGCGCGCGTCGCCACCAGCACCGTCGCCGCCGGCAGCACATAGCCGAAATAGGCGAGATGATCGATGAAAGCGTCCCAGCCGCCGAGATCGCCGCGCGACCAGGGCGCAGCGAAGCGCGGCTGAAACAGCCCGTCGATCATCCGCGCCGGATCGAATCTCGCCGGAATTCCATAGGAGGAGATGCAAAGGGCGAAGCAGAGGCAGACCGCGATGAAGGCGTTTTGCACGGGCAGATCGGCTCGCGCGGCGCGTGCGATCGGCCTCGGCGCGCCGATCGCTGGGATGAGCCGTCCGAGCGGGATGAAGAGGGCGAAGACGGCGATCGTCTCCAGCGCGGCGATCACATCGTCGCGGCCGAGCTCGTCCAGCGGATAGGCGCCCTGCAGCAGATCGAGCAGGACCCAATAGATGATCGCGACGAGGAGAAGATTCTCCGCATGCAGCAGTCCGTGCAGCCCCTCGACCAGCGCGCGCATCAGCGGGATGGCGAGAAGGCTCATCGCCAGAACCGCCGCCGGCAGGAACATGGCGCCCTGCGGCGCGTAGTCGATCGGCGTCAGCGCGACGGCGAGGACGCCCCCGGCGGCGATGATGGCCGAGCCGGCGAGCGCGACGCCGGCGTCGCCGGGAAGCGGCCGCATGACCGCTAGGCTCCCGCGGCCGCGGCGCGCCGGCGCAGCGCTTCCCGCCCGATCTCGCGCAGCTGCGCGATCACCGCCTCGGGCGTGAAATCGGCGGCGCGGGAGATGGCGCGGGCCGACATTGCGGCGAGGCGCTGCGGATGGCGCAGCGCCCAGAGCAGGGCGTCGCGGAGCGATGCGGCGCTCTGATCCGGCAGCAGCAGGCCGCTCGCGCCGTCGAGCACGACGTCGCCGCAGCGCCGCGAGACGATCGCCGGCAGCCCATGCGCCTGCGCCTCGAGCTGGGTGAGCGCGAAGCCGTCGGAATGCGTCGGCAGGACGAACACATGCGCCTTTCGATAGAAGCTTGAGGTCTCGTCGCGCGGAACCTCACCGAGGAAGCGAATATCGGCATAATCCTTTTGCGCGGCGGCGCCCAGCTCATCGCGTCCGACGACGAGAAAGCGGATCGGCTCGCCGCGCAGCATGGCGGCCGCCTCCAGCAGCGTCCGCGCGCCTTTGCGCAGCGAGAAGGCTCCCAGAAAAAGCACGATCAGCGGATCATCCGCATCGAAACGCTCCGGGTAATGCAGCGCCGCGCTCGGCGTCTCGGCGCGATACATCAGCGGCGCGACGGCGAGCTTCTCGCTTGGGACGCCCTCGGCGACGAGACAATCGCGCGCCCAGGCGGAATTGACGAGGATCATATCCGCCGTCTCGCATTCCTCGCGCCAGCGGCGCCAATAGGCCTCGGGCGGCGCCTCCGCGCGCGCGCCCTCGCTTTCCGCCAGCGCCGCGATCAGCGCCGCCTCCTGCGGGCCGCCGTCGATCTGGTTCAGTATGGCGGCGAAGCCGCGGCTCCGCGCCGCGCGCAAGCTCTGCGCGGCGGCGTAGCCGTAGCAGAGCGCGATCCCGCCCGTTGGTGCGCGCATGCTCTGCAGCCGCGCCGCGGCGAAACGATCGAAGCGCAGATTATCGGCGTGGAGGCCGGACCAGTTCGCGCCCGGCGCCAGCCGCGCGACGCTCCGCGAGGCGATGGAAGGGAGCGTGTCGGCGAGGACGCGCGCGCCTTCGAGCCGCGCCGAATAGCGCGCAGCGAGACGCGGGCTCGCGCCGCGCAACGCGCGGCTCCATGGACGATCGGGCGGCAGCCATATATCGGTGAGGAAGGCGCGCAGCAGGCCGCGCTCGTGCAGAGCGGCGGGCAGGGCGTAATGCTCGCGCGCGCCGATCTGGCAGACGATCCAATCCGTGGAGTCATGCGCGTCAGAAATCGCTCCAGCCTCCTTTGCGCAAGGCGAGCTTGGCGGCGACCGCAGCCTTCGACACGAGGCGCCTGTGCGCGCGCATTCGCCAAAGATGATGCGGGATCATCGCCAGTCCGGCGAGGACGCCGCCCCTGCGTCCCATCCGCAGGCAGAAGAAGACACGATTGGTGATCTGCAGCGCCGCCAGCGGATAGAAGCGCGGCGGATAGCGCAGAAAGGCGAGCAGCGCGATATTGGCGATGCTCGCCGCATTGATGCGCGGCTCGGCGTGATGCGCGAGATCGGAATTGTGGAACACGCGCAGATAGGGCGTGAAGACGAGCCGGCGCCCGCGCTCGATGAGGCGAAGCGCCATATCCTCCTCCTCGACGCCATAGGCGAGCGGCAATGGCAGATAGCCGCCCGCCTCGAGAAGATGGCTGCGCCGAAACACGGCGCCGCCGCCATTGAAGCCGCAGGTCTCGCGCAGCGCGCGCCGATCCGGCGCCGGCGTCTCGCCGGGATGGACGATCTGCGACGTCGCCAGAGAGAGGTCGGGGAAGCGCGCGAAAATTTCGCCGGCGCGGGCGAAGAAATCCGCGTCCAGCGGATAGGAATCATCGTCGAAAGCGGCGATGAGCGCGTGGCGCGCAGCCTCTGTCATCCGGCTGCGTCCGCCGCCCGGCCCGACGCGCGTCTCGCTGACGATGACGCGCGCCGCCGGAAAAGCCGCGCGCACCGCATCGGCGCAATCATGCCGCGCGGCGTCGACGTGAACGATGATTTCGGCCGGCGGCGGACGGCACGCCTCGAGCCGCCGCAGTGTGTCCAATGTCTGCGCGACGCGCGCGAAGGCGGCCACGGTCGCGGTGATCTGCGGCGTCTCGCTCATCGTTCCGCCCATCCGGCGACGATGCGGGCGAGGCCTTTCGCGCGCCCGCGCAAAATCTCGCACGAGAGCGGCCCCGCGGCGCCGAGCAGCCGCAACGTCGAGCCGAGAGATTCGAGAATTGCGTAAGCGACGATGAGCGAGAGCGCATGAGCGCGCGAGCGCCCGAGCGTGCGGCGCAGGATCATGTAACGATTGAATATGTCGTCCTCGGCGGCGATCCGCGCCGAGACGCGCCCGCCCGGCGCGTGAAAATGCGCCATGCGCGCGCGCGGCGCGAAATAGAGCGCGCCGAAGCGGCGAAGCTTCAAGGAGAGATCGACATCCTCGCTCATGGTGCAGCGATGCAGGAAGAAATCGGAAAAGCCCCCTGCGGCCACATAGGCCGAACGTCGGATCATCGCCGCGGCGCCGCCGATCCATTCGATCTCGGCGATATCCGCGGGCGCCGGCGAGAAACCGTAGCGCAGCAGCGGGCCGATGACGCGCCCTTGCCATTCGCCCTCGCGAAAGCCGAGCAGGCGGCGCAGCACGAAGCGCCAGACGCGCGTCGGCGGCGGCCAGCCGTCATTGCTCATATTCGCCATCACGCCGACGCTGTCGGCCCGCGATGCGAGCGCCTGGGCCAGCTCTTCGACGCAGTCTTTCTCGAGCGCGACATCATCGTCGAGCAGCAGCAGCAGCGCTCCCCGCGACGCCTCGATCGCGGAGCGGCGTTGCCGCACGGCATTGGGCGGCGAGACGGCGAGGAGACGGATGACGAGGCCGCGCGCGCGCCAGAGCGGGTCCTCGGCGACGGCGCGCGTCTCCGCATCGCCGCCGCCATCGGCGATGACGATCTCGTAAACGCCGAGCGTCTGCGTCGCGAGGGTTTCGAGAAGCCGTCGCAGCGATTGCGCGCGGCCATAGGTCGGCACGATCACGCTGATCGTCGGCGCGGCGTCGCTGGCCTCTAGCATTGCGCCTCTCCGAGCCCGAGCGCCGCAGCGAATTTCGCCTGCGCGCTACGATAGGAGAAATCGCGGTCGCCGGCAGCGCCGGCCGTCTCGCCGAGGCGCTGGCGTAGCAGCGGATCGCGCGCCAATGCCGCGAGCGCCGCGGCGAGCGCCGCCACATCCGGCGTCTCGACATGCAGCAGCGCGTCGCCATTGGCGCGCGACCATTCCGCCGCAGTGCAGTCGGGCGGGCCATAGAGAATAATCGGCAGGCGCGTGAGCGTGTAATCGACGAGCTTGCTCGGAAAGGAGAGGCGCATGGCGCGCCGCTCGTTTTCGAAAAAGGAGAAGGGAAGAAACAGAGCGTCGGCGCGCGCCGTCAGCTCGGCGAGGAAATCTTGCCCCGCGATCATGCCGCCGATGATGGTCGAGGCGTCGCAAAGACCGATGGATCGCGCCGCCGCCGCGCTGAGCGGTCCGAAGATCAGCAGGCGCCCGCCGATGGCGGCCATGGCCGCCGCCGCGTCGCGCAGCGCCGCCGCGAGGCCCGGCCAATGAACGCTGCCCGCGAAAGCGAGCGTGAAGGGACGCTCCGGCCGCGCCTGCGGCGATGGCGGCGTCGCCTCGCGCGCGCGGAACGGCGGCAGCACATCGCCCGGCGCGCCATAGCGGGCGGCGTAGTCCTCCGCCATTCGCGCGGAGATGCAGAGCCGCGACGCCGCGTTGCGATAGGCCTCGCCGAAATAGCGATCGCGCGCGCGCTCATGCGCCGCATTGCGCAGAGCGGTGCGCGGCCAATCGTCATGCATGATGAGATGCAGCGGCAGGCCGCGCCGCGCCGCAAAGGCCGCCGCCGCGCGCCAGGAATGATGCTGCCCCACAGTGACGACGGCGTCCACGCGCCAATCGCCGACGCGCCGCTGCACGCGCGGCGCGTCATAGGGAGCGAAGCGCTCGACCGCCGCCTCGAAATAGGGCGCGAAGCGTGTGAATTGCAGGCGCGGCGGCTTGCGCGTCAATCCCGCATAGCGCACGCCCGGCAGGCGGCGCGCCGGGTCGGAGGGACCGAGATAGCCCTCGACGATCCGCAGATTTTCGGCCGGCCACGACTCGAGCAGGCGATACAGAAACAGCGAGCCGTGACAGGAGCGCTCGACCGGCGCGCAGCCGCAATAGAGGAGATTCATGCGCGCCTCTCGCCGAGCCGCGCGAGCTTGGGCGGCGTCGTCGAGGGCAGAGCGACGAAGCCGAAGCCGAAGGATTGCGTGAAGTCCCAGCTGCCGCCGCCGACATTGGAGAAGGGCGTCTCGAAGATGAGCGCCTCATGGACCTGGTGATCCCAATTCACCATCGTCACCGCCGTGGCGACATCGATGCAATATTGTCCCGAGGCGAGGTGGATCGGCGCCGCCTCTATCGTCAGCTCATAGCAGCCGGGCTCTGCGGGCAGCGACATGGCGTCGAAATGGCTCAACGACCAGAGCGCGATGCGCGCGCGCTGCGCATTGGCAAGAAACACATCGACGGAGAGGCCCGGCGTTCCATCCGTGTCGAGAATGATGCGCAGCCGCAGCGGCGTCCCCGGCAGATAGACGCGCGTCGGGCCGTCGTCGCCGATCAGCTCGACCGAGCGTATGCGCGTATGCGCGCCGGCGCCCCAGTCGCGCTCGGCCTCGTCGACGCCGCCGTCCTGCTGCAGCCTGCCATAGGCGGCGATGGCCTCGTCCACGCCGCCCTGCAGCGCGAGCCGTCCGCGGTCGAAGACGAGACCGCTGGTCGCGAGACTCTTCACCGCCGCGAGATTATGGCTGACGAGCAGAACGGTGCGGCCGCCTTTGCGCGAGACCTCGTCTATCTTGCCGAGGCATTTTTGCTGAAAGCGCGCGTCGCCGACGGCGAGCACCTCGTCGACGACGAGAATGTCCGGCTCGAGATGGGCCGCCACGGCGAAGGCGAGGCGCACATACATCCCGCTCGAATAATGCTTCACCGGCGTGTCGATGAAGCGCTCGATCTCGGCGAAATCGACAATGGCGTCGAAGCGCTTCGCAATGTCGGCGCGGCGCATTCCGAGAATGGCGCCGTTGAGAAAAATGTTTTCGCGGCCGGTCAGCTCGGGGTGAAATCCCGTGCCGACCTCCAGCAGGCTGGCGACGCGGCCCGCGAGCGTCACGCGGCCTTGCGTCGGATCGGTGATGCGCGAGAGGATCTTCAACAGAGTGGATTTGCCGGCGCCATTGCGGCCGACGACGCCGACGATCTCGCCCTCGGCGATTTCGAAGGAGACGTCGCGCAGCGCCCAGAAGCGCGTGTCCGCCTCTGCCGCGCGCGCGCGGCCGCGCAGCCGCGCGAAAGGCGCGGCGGCGGTCTCCATCAGCGCCTCGCGTAGCGTGCGATAGGCGCGCGCCGGCGCGCCGATGCGATAGAGCTTGGACACGCCTTCGGCGCGGATGGCGACGCCCCTGCGCATCATACGATATCCGCGAAGCCGCGCTCGACGCGTGCGAAATAGGCGACGCCGAGGCAGAAGATCACGAGCGCCGAGGCGCCGGAAACGACGACGCCGAAGGCGTCCGGCGGCGATCCGATGAGCGCGTGGCGGAAGCCGTCGATCATGCCGGCCATGGGATTGAGAAAATAGAGGCAGCGCCATTCCGCCGGAACGAGGGAGACGGGATAGGCGACCGGCGAGGCGAACATCCAGAATTGGATGAGAAAGGGCACGATATGGCGAAAGTCGCGATAGGCGACGGTGAGCGCCGACAGCAGCACGCCGACGCCGAGCGCCGCGATGACGACGCCGAGCATGAAGAAGGGCGCCGCGAGCTGGCTCCAGAACAGGCCGACTCCGTTCCACGCCATGACGGCGAAGAGCAGCAGCGAGGAGATAGCGAGATCGACGAGCGGCGCGCCCGCCGTGGACAGCGGGATCAGCAGGCGCGGGAAATAGACCTTGGTGACGATGTTGGACGAGGCGACGAGCGAGGCGCCCGCAGTCGGCGCGACATTGGCGAAGAAGGTCCAGGGCAATAGGCCCGCCAGCGCGAAGACGGGGTAGGGCGCGCCATCGGACGGAAGTCCGGCGAGGCGTCCGAAGACGATGGAGAGCACGATCATCATCGTCAGCGGCTGCAGCAGCGCCCAGGCGGCGCCGAGCGCGGTCTGCTTGTAGCGCAATTTGAGATCGCGCAGGGCCAGCACATAGAGCAGCTCGCGATAGGCGAAGGCCTCGCGAAAATCATAGAGGCGCCAGCCGGAGCGCGCTTCTATGATGGCGATCGGCCTGCGCGCGTCGTCGCGCATCGAGGCCGTTGTGCGCTCGTCCATAGGGCTCATCTTTCCCTCGCCGCGGGCGTGAGGCCGATTTCGACGATGACCGTCTCGCCCGCGGCGCCGGCGCGCAGCAGCGCCTCGCGCATGTCGGTCTTTGTCTGGTCCGGCGAGAGATAGACGATGGCGACGAGCGCCTCGCGATCGGCGCCGGCCGCCCCCGCCCATCCGCCGAGCAGATCGTCGATGATGCTGCGGCGCGCGGCGGCGGAGAGCTGCGGCCAGAGCGGAATGGCGAAAGCGGCGCGCCGCGCCATCAGCCAGCCCTCATTGCGGCCGACGAGGGCGGACATGAGAAGCGCGCGCTCGACCTTGGCCATCGGCTCGTCGGTGTCGAATCCGGCCTGCGCATAAGCGAGCCAGGCGCCGCCGGAGAGCGGAGCGCGGGTCAGCAGATTGCGCGCGCGCTCGCGCCGCTCCTCGTCGCTCGCGCTGCCGTCGAGCTCGAGCAGCCGCGCGCGCGCCAATGTTCCGACCATAGGATCGTCGAGGAAAGGCGCGAGGGTTTTTCGCGCTGTTCTCGCCTCGGCGGAAAGATCGGCGAGGCCGAAGGAGAGGACTCGCGCGGCCGCCGCCATGGCGGCCATGCAGAGCGCGATGACGACGACGGCGGTCGCGATGCGGCTCATTCGGCGTAGTATTTCTTGTAGTAGCGGCCGCCGTAATAATAGGAATAGGCGTGCTTGCCGTATTTCTGCGCTTTGGAGTCGATCACCTGATTGAACACCACTCCGGCGACCTTCTTGTGGCCGGACAGCCGCTCGATCGAATGCGCCACCATCTCGCGCGCCGTCGACGACCAGCGCACGATGAAGATCACCTTGTCGACCAGATTGGAGATGATGAGCGGATCGACGACCGGACCCATGGGCGGCGTGTCGATCACGACGAGATCGAATTGCTCGCGCAAGCTCGCGACCAGCGTCCGCAGCCGCTCGGACAAGAGAAGATCGGGCGGGTTCTGCGTCTTGCCGCCGGCGGGCAGAAACCAGAGCTTCAACGTCTCATTGTAGACGAGCGCCGAATGCAGCTCCGCCGCGCCGGTGAGGCAATCGACGAGGCCGAGCTTCTTATCGGCGCCGAAATAGCGCGAGGCCGAGGGACGGCGCAGATCGCCGTCGATGACGAGCACTTTTTGTCCCGATTGCGCCGCCGAGCCGGCGAGCGCAATGGCCAGCGTGGATTTGCCCTCGCCGGGAATGGTCGAGGTGAATTGCAACACCTTGGGCGGATTGTCCACGTCGCTCATCTGTATGGCGCTGCGCAATGAGCGCAGCGCCTCGCTGAGACGCGACAGCGGCTTGGCGAGCGGATATTCGGGAATGGAGACGACGGCGCCGTTCACCGACAGCTCGCGGTGGTCCATGCGCGAGATGGAGGCGAGCAGCGGCAGAGCGAGAAAATCCTCGATCTCGCGCGGCGTCGCGAAGCCGGCGTTGAGCATCTCCAGCGCATAGGCGCCGAGCGCGCCCGCCATAAGGCCGAGGACGAGAGCGGCGAGCAGGGATTGAAGCGGCTTGGGCGAGGTCGGCGTCACCGGCGCCAGCGCCGGCGTGATGATGCGCGCGTCGCGCGCCTCGAAGGTCGATTGCTCCTGCGTCACGCGCTCGCGCTGCAGAAAATCCTCGAAGAGGCTCTTGTTGACGACGGCGGTGCGTTCCAGCTCGCGCAGCGTTATGGCCTTCGTATTGTCGAGATCATTGGCGCCGGTCACTTCCCGCAGCGTCTTCTCGATCGCCTCCTGCCGCGCCTTCGCCAGCTCGTGCTCATTGCGAATATTGGCGGCGAGGCGCTGCGACTCGGCGGCGATGGCGCGATGAACGTCGGCGATCTGCGCGCGCAGATTGACGACGGAGGGATGGCTCGGATTATAGCGCGCGAGCAGTTCCGCCTCCTGGCGCGAAAGATCGCTCGCCTGTCGGCGCAGCTCCGCGCTGGCTCCGCTGGAGACGTCCGGCAGCTGCCCTATGCCGCCTCCGCGCGCCTCGAGCTTTTGCAGCATGTCGAGCCGCGCTTTCTTCTCGGCGGTCTCCGCCCGCGCCTGCACGAGACGGCCGTTGAGCTGGGCGAGCTGATCCTGATTGAGCGTCGCGCCGGGCGTCGCGCCGGTGAGATTGTTCTCGGCGCGAAAGCGCGCCACCGCCTCCTCGGATTCGCGCAGCTGCTGACGCAGCTCGACGAGGCGATCGGACAGCCAGGCGGAGGCGCGCCGCGCCGCCTCGAAACGCGCGTCCAGCTTGTCGACCACATAGGCGTCGGCGATCGCATTGGCGAGATTGGCGGCCTTCTCTCTGTCCGCGGAGGTGAAGGAGACGTTGATCACATAGGCCTGGCCGGCGCGCGCCACGGCCACCGCCTGCTTGACGTTCTCGACGGTGGCGACGGTCTCGGGAGAGCCGCCGAGCGCGGAGGCGACTGTTCTGGCGGGCGCCTGCTGCGGCGCATTGCGAGAGAGCAGCTCACGCAGGCGGTCGAGGAGGCCGCCGCCGCCGACGCGGGTCCGCGCGCCGAATTCCGTATCCTCGACGAGCCGCTCCTTCTCCACCACGCGGCGGAGCAGCGCGCTGGATTTGATGATGGCGATCTGGCTCTCGATCGTCGGCAGATCGAGCGCGGCGTCGGTCATGATCGCGTCCTGCCCGCCGGCTTTTTCCTTATGCGGATCGAGCAGCAGCTGCGCCGAGGCGGTGTAGAGCGGCGTCGTGCGCGCCGTCTCGACGGCGGCGACGAGCAGGAAAAGCGCGGTCACGCCGGCGATCAGCTTCCACTGACGCCAAACGAAATTGACATAGCCATGGATGTCGAAGCCGGCTTCCGCTTCGGCCGGCGCGGGCGCCTCCCTTTGTGTCTCGAGACGTTTCAGCATCGAATGCGTGTTCCAGCGGGCTAGTCGGAGAGGGAGATGCGCGAGCTCTCGGCCTGCGCGACGCCGGCGCCGAGAATGGCCATGTAGGTGAGCGCCACGGCCTCTATCTGAACGCCGAAATCGACGAGAGAATGGACGCCGACGAGCAGCGAGCAGGCGGCGGCCGCCGCGGCGGGAGCCGAGGCTCGTCGCCGCGTCGCCGCGCCGATGACGCATTTCGCCGCGAGCCAGAAGAGCGCGCCGATGAGCGCCGCGCCGAAGACGAGACCGAGCCCCAAGAATGCCTCCAAATAGGCGTTATGCGCCTTGTCCCATATATCGGCGGTCGGAATCGAGCGGTCGCGGTAGAGCGGAAACAGCGTGGCGAAGGCGCCGTATCCATAGCCCAGCAGCGGCGTGTCGAGAATGGCGCGAAGCGTGATGGAGAAGACGGCGAGGCGCCCGCCATCGTCGAGGCCGGCGTCGAGCGCGCGGCGGATGATGAGATCGCCGGAATAGAAAATCGTCGCGGCCAGCCCTGCGGCGACGAGGGCGACGGCTCCGGCGCTTTCTCCGCCGCGCCGGCCGCGCGAATAGGCGAGGGCGAGCAGGGCGCCGGCGGCGAGCATCGTCGCCAGAATGCCGCCGCGCGACACTGTGCCGAGCAGAGCGACGAAGATCACGAAAGCCGCCGCCAGCAGGAGCCAGCCGGCGAGGCCCGCCGCTTGCAGCCGCCGCGCCAGCCGAGCGGCGAGCGCCCCCGTTTCGCGCGGAGCGTCGCGATCGGCGAGCGGAATGAGGAGCGCGAGCGTCGTCGCCAGCCCTATGCCCGCATAGGTGGCGAAGTTGTTGCGGTTGACGAAGGTGGAGCGCACGAAAAGGCCTTGGGCGGGCGCGTCGAAGAAAGGAATGGCGGCCGAGAAGAAGGCCGACAGAAATAGCCCATAGGCGGAATAGGCCGCCACGATGACGGTGATCGCCTGCAACAGAACATGCGCGCGATGCGAGCGGCGCGACAATTGGAGCGCCAGCCAGAAGACGCTGGCCGCCGTCACGAGGCGGAGCAGGAAGACGAGCGTCTGGCCGCGATCGACCGAGATCGCGCCGTCGATCGGACGCTCCAGCGCCTCGCTCGCCATTGCCCAGATCGGATGCGCGAGCGCTCCCGCGGCGAGCGGGAGGGCCTGAATGCAAATCCACAGTAGCGCCGCGCCGAAGAGCGCCGCCGGGCCGGCGATGGCCGCGATCGACACGGCATGGCGGCGTCCGGCGAAGAGGACGCCGAGCTCGAAGAGAATGGCCAGCGCCGGAAAATACAGGCCGTTCACGCCCCAGGCCGGCAGGCGATTGCCGCCGAGCCAAAAGGGCGCGAAGGCCAATCCGAGCACGAGGCCGAGGAGAAGAAGCGCCTCGAAGCCGCCCTCCGCCTTGAGAGCGGCGAAAGCTCCGCGCCCCGGCTCATGGGCGTTTTCGGTCGGGAGCGAGGACTCCCGCGAAAAGGGCGCGAGCTTCTGCAAAAGGCGCTTGTCCATGCTGCCGCCGAGGGGTGAATGCGGCGTTTTCACCCCGATGGCGCGGTTGCGGAGGGGAGATCATATCGCCACGAATGAGGGCGGGTCGAGGGCGGCGCATGCGCGGCCGGCTGCCGGGCGCGGCGCGCTCAATAGCGATAGGTCACGCCGGCCGACACGACATTCTGCGCAAATCCCCAGCTCGCCGTGGAATAGCCGATGGCGCCGAAGACGCCGCTGACATTGGAGCTGGTCTTCTGGAGCTGATAGTCCAGCGAGATCGCGATATTGCGCCAGAATGTGTAGCTGACGCCGACGCCCGCCGCCCAGATCGTGTCGGCGCGCGGCGAGTTGGTCCAGCGCGTCTCGCCATAGCCGCCGCGCGCATAAGCGGTCCAGAATGGGGAGATGGCGTAGTCGATCTGCAGCTTGGATTGCGTGTTGAGCGTCGCCGGCGACCATTGGCCGAGACTGCCCGCGAGGGCTGTCGGCGCGGCGGCGGCGGCGAGCATTTGGTCGACCGTCGCGGTCAATGTCAGATAGGGCGTCGGATAATAATGCAGCCGCGCGCCGAAGGCGGGCTTGGCGACCTCGCCGCCGGAAAAATTCTGCAAGCTGGACTGGCTCTGATAGCCGCCATAGACCTCGCCGCGGAACAGGCTGATGAGCTCCGAGCCGAAACCGCCGACGATGCGATAGCCATTGGTGTCGGAGATCGAGCTCTCATAGCGGCGCAGATCGAGCGTCGGCTCGACGAAGCCGTAGAACATCGGCGAGAGCCACAGGCCGCCGCGCAGCGAGGCTCGATAGCTCAATCCATTCTGCGCATCGCCGCTCGCGGCGAGCGAGGCGATGGGACGGCTGTCGTAGGACACATATTGCACGCCGGTTGTCGCGCGGACGAACCAATCGGCAATCTTCTTCTCGACGGCGAGGGAGCCGGTGATCTGATTGGAGAATTGCTGCGAGGCCGACACTGTATAGCCGGTCGGAACAGTGACATTGGGCGCCGTGGCTCCGAAATTGGAGCCGAAGAGCCCGCTCTGCCGCGTGTAATCGGCGGAAAGATACACGTTGAGGTCGTTGAAAGGCGACCAAATGTGATTGATCCCGGCGCGGCCGGCCACATTGGTGGGGTCGACATCGGTCGTCGGCGTCGGCGACAGCCGGAATTGCGAGCCGAGCCCCGGATAGAATTGCGCATCGGCGCTCACATAGGCGGTGGTCTTGTGCAGGCCATTGTCGAGGCCCGCCTGGACCGACGGCCGCACGCGCACGCCGACGGCCGAGCGCCGATCCGTGGCGGTGGAGTAGATATTGTCGTTGAAGACGGAGCCGATGAAGAGGGACGGATAGACGATCCAGCCGTCGATCGCGAGGCCTTCCTCGGGACTTGGACCCATGGCGGTGACGCCGGCCGGAATTTCCTCGCCGCGCGCGACGGAACCGCCGGAAATTATGAGCGCGATCCCCGCCGCGACGCCATTCGGCAGCAAATTGCTCTTCATAACGCCCTCTCGAAGGCGTTCAGCTTGTAAGTGAAACGCGCTCGCAGTCAAGCCTGCGCCCCTTAGTCCCTCGGGGCGCGGCGCGGGGCGGCGCCGTCAAAAATAGCGCTCCGGCACGCGCACGAGATCGCCCGGCAGCACGGGAATCGTGGGCGCCAGCGGATATTCCTTGAACCCCTGCTCGCCCACATGCTGGATGAGAACGGTCGATCGGCTGGCCCGATAGGTCGAGCCGCCGGCGAGCGCGATCGCGCTCATCACATTGAGTCCGCTCTTGAACGAATATTCGCCGGGCTTGCCGACCTCGCCCATTATGTAGAAAGGGCGAAAGCTCGCGACATCGACTGTCACCTTGGGATTGCGCAGATATTCGCCGCGGAATTTTTTGGCCAATTCCTGTTCGAGCTGCGGCTTGCTGAAGCCGGCCGCCTTCACCGTGCCGGCCAGCGGCAGCGAAATAAAGCCCGCGGGGTCGATCTCATATTCGCCGGAGAGGCGGTCCTCGCCGAAGACGGTGACGCGGATTTTCTCGCCGGGCTGCAGATTCGGCGCGGTGGTCGCCGCATTGCGAATCAGCGCCTCGCGCTCTTCCGCCGAGACAGGACCGAGATTGGAGCCGCCGTCGCACCCCATGAGTGCGAGAGAGAGCGAGAGGCAGAGGCCGGCGGAACGGAAAAACGACATCGATCTCGAATGTCCTCGTCCTGAGATGGCGCGAAGCCGCAGTAGATAAGTGCCCCGCGCGCGGCGCGTCAATACGAAGGCGCGTCGCGCTCGCGCCTCGGGGGCCGGCGCCGCGCCGCCGGCGGAAATAGCCGAGCTCTGGTAACTCTTTGTTTGGCGGCTCCGGTCATGCTGCGGCGGGAAGCGAGAACAGGCATGCGCGGCGAGGACATAGACGAAGGAGCGGCGAAGCCGCGCGCCCGTGGCGCGGGGCTGCTCGCCTGTCGTCGCGGCGGCGCGATCGTCGAATTCGCCTTCATCGCGGCGCCGCTGTTTGCGATTCTGATCGCGATCTGCCAGGTCGGCGTGGTGTTTCTCGCGCAGCAGGAGCTCGAATCCGCCGTCGAGAAATCGGCGCGCACGCTGCTCACCGGCGCGGTCCAGAAGGGCGGGCTCGACCAGACGCAATTCAAGAACACGGTCTGCGGCGGCCTCACCGCGCTCTTCACCTGCACACAGGTGATGGTCGATCTTCAATCCGCCAGCGCCTTCTCCTCCGTCGACACATCGGCGCCGACTCTCACTTACGATTCCAGCGGCAATGTCACCAATAGCTGGAAATTCCAGACCGGCGGCGTCGGCAGCATTCTCGTGCTGCGCGTCATCTATCAGTTCCCCGTCGTCGGCGGCCCGCTCGGATTCAATCTCGCCAATCTGCCCAATGGCAAGCGCTTGCTGATGGCGACAGCCGTCTTCCAGGTGGAGCCCTACTCGTAAGCATCGGAGTCGGCTTCTTGAGCATGCGTCGCCTTTGTCGCCCCCTCTCGGTCTTCTTTCGTCCGGCGCGCGCGCTTCGGCGCGATGAGCGCGGCATGATCGCGGTCGAATTCGCATTGATGATTCCGATCGCTGTGCTGATCCTCGTCAGCGAGTTCACGCTCGGCGAGGCGATCACCATCAGTCGCAAGGTGGCGATCACCGGCCGCACGCTGACCGATCTCGTCGCGCGGCGCGCGAGCGTGTCCACCGCCGATCTCACGACGATATTGAACGCCTCGACGCAGGTCATTGCGCCTTTTTCGACCGCCAATCTGACGATCATCCTCGCCGAGCTCACGACCGATGGAAGTAACAATACGACCGTCACGTGGAACGAGCCCCTCAACACGACAGGTCTCGTCAATGGCTCGACCTTCGTGCTTCCGACCGGCATGGCGCAGCTGAACACGTCGCTGATCTATGCCTATGTGCGCTATGATTACACGCCGCCCTTCGGCGCCAAGATGATCCCGGTGGTGCCGATCCGCTACACATTCTACATCAACCCCCGCATCACCTCATCCGTGCCACGGGTGAATTGAACCAAAAGGCCACGCGACGCATGACGATCTTTCGGGCCCTCGGCAGATTCTTCGCGCATCGCCGAGGCAATGTCGCGATCATATTCGCGCTGACGGCGATCCCTCTGATGATCGCCGCCGGCGGCGCGATCGATTATGCGACCGCGGGGCGCATCAAGACGCAGCTCTACGCCGCGGCCGACGCCGCCGCGCTCGCCGCGACGACGCCGCCGATGATGCTGAAGTCTTGGACCGTCGCCCAGGCGGCGGCGGCGACGATGTTCGCCGCTCAGATGACGCAGATCACGCGAGTGACCTATGACGCCGCTAGCCTCACGATCAACGGCGGCGACACTCCTGCGTCCGGCTCCATGACGCGCAACGTGTCGGTCACCTATACGACGAAGGTGCAGAATTCCTTCGGCGCCTTCTACGGCTTGCGGACATCGAACATAACGGTGACCGCCTCGGCGAGCGCGACGACGGCGCGCAATATCGACTTTTATCTGCTGCTCGACAATTCGCCGTCTATGGAGCTGCCCGCCACGCAGGCGGGCGTGACGGCGATGAACGCCTTCGGATGCGCCTTCGCCTGCCATGAGAAGAATGTCAGCGACAATGAATACTCGACGCCTTATCCCGGCTGGGGAACGATCGACAGCTATTCCTACGCCGAGAACAACGGAATAAAGCTGCGCATCGACAATGTTCGGGACGCGGCGATGAGCCTCGCCACGACTGCGCAATCGACGATGGCCTCCAATGGCGCGACCTATCGCCTCGCGGCCTATAGCTTCAATTACGGCGTGACGATGATGCAGAATCTCGTCCCGACGACGAGCGGCAATGTGAGCCACATCCAATCCAATATCGGAACGATGACGCCGCCGCTGATGGATTCGAATAATGTGCTCGCGGCCAATATGCCCTACACCTATCCGACCAGCGACTCGACATACGACACGGTCACGACGGGCGGCGCGTTGAACACCAATGATGCGATGACCGATCTCAATCAGGCGCTCACCAGATTGAACGCGACCATGCCTGCGCCCGGCAATGGCGCCCGCGTCGCCGGCGACAAGCCGCTGGAAGTGCTGATGCTGGTGACGGACGGCGTTATCGATGCGAGCTATTATTCCAGCGGAACCTGCACGACGTCGCTGAATTGGAACTATTCGAACGCCTATGGCTCGTTTTATCGTTGCCTGCAGCCGGTGGACACATCTTTCTGCACGACGATCAAGAACCGCGGAATTCGGATCGCGGTTCTCTATACGACCTATTATCCCGTGCCGAGCAATGGCTTCTATCAGGGAACCGTCGCTACCTTCGCCTCGCAGATCGCCGACAATATGAAGAGCTGCGCCTCTTCCCCCGATCTCTTCTTCGAGGTCAACACGGGCGGCGACATCAGCTCGGCGCTGTCGACCCTTTTCCTGAACGCCGTTTCCTCCGCCTCGCATCTCACGCAGTAGCGGCCGCGCTCGCGTTGATTTCCCGCGTCGCGGCCTTTACGCTGCGGCGGGGGGAATAGGCGAAGGACGAGAATGCAGGCGCTTCGGATCATCATCGGCTTCGGCGCGACATGCGCAGCGCTGGTCTTCGCGCAGGTCGCTGCGGCGCGCGGCGGCGATCATCATGATCCGACGCCGCAGAGCGACAATCCGCCGACTGTCGCGACGAGCCTTCCCGACACTCTGGCGCAGCCCGCGGCGGCGCGCGACGCGCTCGCCGCGCGCGGCTTCGAATTCGGCCTCAAATATATCGGCGAGACTTTCTCGGACGTCTCCGGCGGCTTGCGGCGCGGAACGATCTATGACGGCAAGCTGCGCATCGCCTTGGACGCCGATCTCGACAAGGCATTCGGCTTCACGGGCCTCGTCTTCCACGCCAACGCCTCGCAGCTGCATGGGCGCGGCATAGATCAATTCTACACGGGCGCGCTGATGCCCGTCAGCAATATAGAGGCGACGCCGACGACGCGTCTCTTCGAGGCCTGGCTCGAGCAAAGCGTCGCCGAGGGCGGCTCCATTCGCCTCGGCCAGATGGGCGCGGATCAGGAATTCATGACGCGCGCATCGGCGAAGATTTTCGTCAACAACAGCTTCGGCTGGCCGGCGCTCACGATCGTCGATCTGCCGGCCGGCGGCGCCGCTTTTCCGCTGTCCAATCTCGGCGCGCGCGCGAAATGGG
This sequence comes from Methylosinus sp. LW4, assembly GCF_000379125.1. Lineage (NCBI taxonomy): Bacteria > Pseudomonadati > Pseudomonadota > Alphaproteobacteria > Hyphomicrobiales > Methylocystaceae > Methylosinus > Methylosinus sp. LW4. The sequence goes on from NZ_KB900626.1 coordinate 1,137,146, forward strand.
AGACGGAGCGTTTCGCTCTTCTCGCCGCGGTCTTCGACGGCGATCCCGCCGGGCCGCAAGGCGCTTTCGAGTCTCCCGATCCGCAGCGACGCAATGCCGACGGCTTGCGCTTTCGTCTGAAGGACGCGCCTTTCGTCATCGGCGAGGGGCAGTGGAAATATGCGGTGGACGATCTGCCGGGCGTCGCCAAGATCGGCGGCTGGCGGCATTTCGGCGTGTTCGCCGATGAGCGTTTCGGCGCCGACGGACTTTCGCTCGCCGATCCTGCGAGCGTCGGCGTTCCATTGCGCCGTCGCGGCAATTTCGGCCTCTATGCGCTGGTCGATCAGCAGATCTTCAAATCGGAGGCGGGCGGCGCCGGCGCTTTCGCGCGCGCCGAGGTCGCGCCCAATGATCGCAACCTGGTGAATTTCTACGCCGACGCCGGCGTCTCTTTCCGTGGCGCGCCGGCGCGGCCGGACGATCTCTTCGGCGTCGCCGTCGGCTATGCGCGCGTCTCGAATGGCGCGCGTGGGCTCGATCGCGATACGGCGGCTTTCGGCAATCAATTCGCGCCCATTCGCTCCGGCGAGGCGCTGGTCGAGGCGACCTATATAGCGAGCCTCATTCCCGGCTGGACGCTGCAGCCGGATCTGCAATATATCCGCCGCCCCGGCGGCAATATCGCAGATCCGCGCGATCCGAATGGCGTCAGGAGCCTGCGCAACGCTCTGGTCGTCGGCCTGCGCACGCTCATCCGCTATTGAGACTTTAGAGCGCTATCCAATCCGATTGGATCGGATAGCGCTCTCGATTCTCGCGTGGGAGCGAATTCTGATCGATCGAACGATTCCGTTCGATCGGAAAGCGCTCTAGACGGAGACCTTGCGGCATTCGTCCGCGCAGGCCTTGCAGGAGTCGCCGCAGGCCTTGCATTCCGAATATTGCGGGAAGCGGTCGCATTCCTTCTTGCAGGCCATGCAAATATCGCCCACCGCCTTCGCCAGCGTCGGCGTGAAGGTCGAGTTCACCGCCGCCAGCGATTCGAGCGCGGCGCAGGCGGAGACGAGATCATAGGCGGCCTTGGTGCAGCCGGCCATGCTGGCGTCGTTCATCGACAACATGCCGAAGCAATGGCGCAGGCATTCATTGCCGGTGGAGACACATTCGGCGCTGGTCTTCATCAGCGCCTGAAATTTCGGCCCGTGCATCATGTGCCCGGCATGCGGATCGGCGGTGCGATCCTCGGCCAGCGCGCGCGTGGCGGAGAGGGCGGCGGCCGCGCCGACGGCGGCGGCGACGAATTCGCGACGTTCCATGGGGAGCCATCCTTTCGCTTCGGCCCGAGTCCGGCGGGCGAGAAAAGTTTTGCTCTAACTGGCGTTGACCGCAGAAGCTTCAATCCTTTTCCCGCGCGCGGGCGCGACGTTTCATTGCGCGCCCGCGCGTCGCACGCCATTTCTGGCGAGAGGGCGGGAGCGACGAGAGGGGAGGAGGAGATGGAGCGGGATATCATGCTCACCCTGGCGCGCAGCGACGCCGAGGCGCTGGTCGGTAGCCTGCGCCGACGCTTCGAGCGGCTCTGCGACATTCGCAAGGAGATTTGCGAGCCCGACGAGTTCGATGAGCTGGAGCGCGAGGAGCGCGCCTATTTCGACGCCGAGAATGCGCTGGTCGAGCGCATCATCGGCGAGCTGACGCGCGCGCTCGAAGCGGAGCCGCGCGCCTGATTCGCCGGCTCGGGCTCAGACGTCGTGGGGCGAAGGCGCCGTCGCGTCCCAGGCCAGCGGACGCGGCGCGCGCCGGCGCGTCTCCGGCCAGCGCGCCAGCAGCATGCTCAGCACGACCAGAAGATCGGCGGCTGCGCGCGATTGGCCGAGATCGACGAAGCCGCGAATATCCGCGATGAGAATATCGCGCACGGCGGCGGCTCCGCGATGGCGGTTGAGGAGATAGCTGGCCAGCGTCCGCTCATGCGCCTTCGAAGGGGCGACCCGGGCGAGCGGCAAGGGATCGAGGCCGCTCGGCGCCAGCATTTCGGCGATCTGCATCATCGGTCGGCTCCACGACTCGTTTCTGCCGCAGAGCGCTAAACCGACGACGATGACCTTTTGTGACAGTTCCTATCGTGGAATCTACCTATTCAGCGCAGCCTCGGCGCGGTCCTTCTCGCTCAGCAGACGCTCGGCGGTCTCGGCGACGCGAAGCCAAACGCCATGGCCGTCGCTGTCGCCTGCCGTTTGCAGATCGGCGGCGCGCGCGCGCGCATTGGTGGGCGCGTCCCGCCGTAGCCGGCGGGTGAGCGCGCGCGCATGTATCTCGACGGCCTGTTCCAGAGAAATTTCCATGACGTCAACTCCTCTCGCAGGCGGGCCGAGCCCCGCTCCCGCCGTCGCGCCCTAATTGTGTCGCATATGGGGCGGTCCCAGGGCGCTGCGGCGGATCGTCGCGGGGTCAGGCGCTCGCGGCCAGACCCGTGGACGCTCCGCCCGAGGCGCGCCGCTGCCCCACGGCGGCGGCGAGCCGGCGCAGCGCGGCGAGCGAGGTCGCCCAGTCGATGCAGCCGTCGGTGACGCTCTGGCCATAGACCAGCGGCTTGCCGGCGACGATATCCTGCCGTCCGGCGACGAGATGGCTCTCGATCATCAGGCCGATGATGCGCCGTTCGCCGGCCTCGATCTGCCGCGCCACATCCTCGACGACGGCGGGCTGATTCTCGGGCTTCTTGCTGCTGTTGGCGTGGGAGGCGTCGATCATCAGATAGGGGGAGACGCGCGATTTCTCCGCCTCCTTGGCGGCGGTGTCGACGCTGGCGGCGTCGTAATTGGGCGTCTTTCCGCCGCGCAGAATAATGTGGCAGTCCTCATTGCCGCTGGTGGAGGCGATGGCGGAGCGGCCGTCCTTGGTGACGGCGAGGAAATGATGCGGCTGCGACGCGGAGAGCACGGCGTCGAGCGCGATGCGCACATTGCCGTCGGTGCCGTTTTTGAAGCCGACCGGGCAGGAGAGGCCGGAGGCGAGCTCGCGATGCACCTGGCTCTCGGTGGTGCGCGCGCCGATCGCGCCCCAGCCGACGAGATCGGCGATATATTGCGGCGTCGTCATGTCGAGGAACTCGCAGCCGGCGGGCAGGCCGAGCTCATTGACCTCGAGCAGCAGCCGCCGCGCGAGGCGCAGGCCGGCCTCTATGTCGAAGCTGCCATCGAGACGCGGATCATTGATGAGGCCCTTCCAGCCCACCGTGGTGCGCGGCTTCTCGAAATAGACGCGCATGATGATCTCGAGCCGGTCGCCGAGCTCGCGCTTGGCCTCGGCGAGCAGGCGGGCGTATTCCAGCGCGGCGTCGGGGTCATGGACCGAGCAGGGGCCGATGACGACGGCGAGGCGATCGTCGCGTCCGCGCAAAATCTCGCGCAGGGCGGCGCGCGCGCCGAGCACGACGGCGCTCGCCTTCTCGCTGCGCGGAAGCTCGCGCATGATCTCGGCGGGCGGGCTCAATTCGGTGATCTTGACGATGCGAAGGTCGTCGGTCTCTGTCGGCACGGCGGGTTCCTTTTTTTATTTTGCGTCACGCCGGCGGAACAAAAAAGCCGCCAGCGGGACTGGCGGCTCTCGGGGTTTTCAGGCTTCGCGTCTTTTGCTCACACGCGCTCGCCTCCCGTCGCCGCCGGCGCAGGATAGCTAAAATACCAGTAGTAGCGCGCAGTGCGGACGAGGGTCATGGCGGCAGAGTTAAGCGGAGCGGGGCAGGGTGTCAACCGCGATGCGCCGGCGTTCTATTGGCCGGTTGCGCCGCAGGCGGCGGCGTATCCCCCGAGCGTCGAGGAATCAAATGGATGTGCGCATGAAAGATTTTCTGCCCCGCGGCGATCCCGATATTCGAGCCGAAATTGAATCCTTCGACTGTCGGATCTTCGAGGCGGATCGCTGCGCGGACTTCGGCGGCGAGCCGATGCAACGCTTCACGTTCGTCGGAGGTCGCTTCGAAAATGTCGGAGACATGCCGCTTCGTGACGATCAGCGAATGGAGAGGGCGCACCGGGAACTTGTCTCGAATCGCGAAAGCAAGCCCGTTCTCGCCGAGGAGCGCGAGCGAATGCGTCGAGCAGAAGGGACAGGAGACCATTGCTTTCTCTTACTCCTCACGTCGCCGCGGTTCGCGGCGCGCCCTTGACGGCCTCACGGCGCCGGCACGCAAAGTCCCGAATATCCGGTCATGCGCGTGTTCAGCGGCGTGCCGTTTTCCTTGCCTTCCGCGGCTATGCCGAGAGAAGCGCGCGGCTGCAGCTTGCGCGCGGCCTCGACGCATTTCTCCTCCGTGGCGTAGCCGGGAATGGCGTTGGTCGCCACTGCGCCGGCGGCCTGCGATGTGGTGACGACGAAGGTCGCGACGATGAGCGTGTAGGACATTGAAAATCTCCTCGCGAGCAATGAAAGGCGAATGAAAAAGTGACGAAGACGCCCTTACGCGCCGAGACTCTATCGCGAAACGATTGCGAGACTATCGCCGGTCAGCGATAGATTTCGGCGATTTCCAGAAACTCCTTCGCAGTCAAAGAGGCGCCGCCGACGAGCGCGCCATCGACATTTTTCACGCGTAGCAGCTCGGCGGCGTTGGCGGGCTTCACCGAGCCGCCATAGAGAATGCGCGTCGCCTCTGCGCCGGCGCCGAAGAGGGCGGTGAGCCGGGCGCGGATGGCGGCGTGCATTTGCGCGACGTCGAGAGGCGTCGGCGTGAGGCCGGTGCCGATCGCCCATACGGGCTCATAGGCGACGACGATATGATCCGGCGCGACGCTTTGCGGCAGCGAGCCGCCCAGCTGCGCTTCGACGATCGCGGATGCGCGGCCGGCGTCGCGCTCGGCGCGCGTCTCGCCGACGCAGACGATGGGCGTGAGCCCGGCGCGCAGAGCGGCCTGCGCCTTGGCGCGGATGAGCGCATCGCCCTCGCCATGATCGGCGCGCCGCTCGCTATGGCCGACGATCACGTAAGACGCGCCGGCGTCGGCTAGCATTTCGGCGGAAATATCGCCCGTATGCGCGCCGCTCGGCTTTTCGTGGCAGTCCTGCCCGCCGAGCGCGATTTTCGCGCCGGCGAGAATGCGGGCCGCGCGCTCCAGCAGAATGACGGGCGGGCAGATCGCCAGCTCGACCTTGTCGCGCAAGGCGGCGTCATAGCGCGCGGCGATGGTTTCGATCTCGCCGAGCGACGCCGTAAGCCCGTTCATTTTCCAATTTCCGGCGACGAGCGGGCGCGGCGTGAAAGGCATGTCCGGGCGTTCCTCTCAAATAGAAGCGATGAAGCGAGCAATTCTGGCCATATCAGCGCTCGCCGCCAGGGGCAATTCGCCGCGAGGCCGCGCGGTTGCGGCCGAATGGAAAATTGTCGCCGTTCGCGCCGGGTTGCCGGGCGTCCGGCCGACGGCTATAAGCGCCGCGATCTAAAATCCCATCCTCGAACTCGACGAGACGACGCGCCCATGGCGATCGAACGCACATTCTCCATCATCAAGCCGGACGCCACCAAGCGTAATCTTACCGGCAAGATCAACGCCCTCATCGAGGACGCTGGGCTCCGCATCGTGGCGCAGAAGCGCATCCAGCTGACGCGCGCGCAGGCCGAGACCTTCTATGGCGTCCATAAGGAGCGCCCCTTCTTCGGCGAGCTGATCGAATCGATCACCTCCGGCCCGGTCGTCGTCCAGGTTCTGGAAGGCGAGGGCGCCATCGCCAAATATCGCGCCGTCATGGGCGCGACCAATCCGGCCAGCGCCGATCCGGGCACGATCCGCAAGGAATTCGCCGTCTCTATCGGCGAGAATTCCGTGCATGGCTCCGACGCGCCGGAGACGGCGGCGATCGAGATCCCGCAGTTCTTCTCCGGCAATGAGATCGTCGGCTGAGTCAGCCGGCGGCATAGCTCGGAAAATAGGCGGCGAGCAGCCGGTCGCGATAAGCGACGAGATTTGGCTTGCTCGCCACCGCATCGCGGAGCGGCGACACGAGCTCGGACACCAGCGTCTCCGTCACCATGGCGAAGGCGGCGGCGTCCGCCGCGCTCGGCGCCGCGCCGAAGAGATAGGGCTTGTCGCCGAGCAGGGTGGAGAGCGCGTCTATGTCGCGCCGCCCGAGCTCGGCGAGCTGCTCATTCGTATGACGGCCGAGTCCCTGCGCCGTGAGCGTGCGGGCGATCTTCTTGCGGATCAGCGCTTTGGCCAGCGGTCGCACGATCGCTGGCGCGCGCGAGAAGAATTGCGCCGGCCCGCGCGCGAAATTGCCGTCGTCGATCCAGCGCGCCTGCACCAGCAGCCAGTAATAATGCTCCTCCAGCATTTTCTCGATCGCCCAGCCGGCGGCGCGCTGCTCGGGCGTGAGGCCGGCGTCGAAATCTATGCCATAGGTTTTTTCGAGATAGAGGCGGATGAAGGTGGAATCGGCGACGATGGTCCCCTCGTCGTCGATGAAGGGCAGCTTGCCCTTGGGCGCGCGGCCGAAGCCGGAATGATCCTCGACATAGCGAAGTCCGGCGAATTTCAGTAGCGCCATGGTCTTGAGCACAAAGGGGCTTGCATCCGGGAGGCCGAAATAAGGGCCGAACGAGTATAATTTTATCATTGTCGAAACCTCTCTGCGGAAGCCGCTTCGAGAATATGATCGAGAAACTGCAAAGATCATATTCGTGACCGACAAAGATTAGTAAGTCTCGTATCTTTGCGTTAACATTGGGGCTGATCCGCATGACGGCGGCAAGGGCAATCTGATGACGAAACGCTGGGTCTATTGGGGGGCGATGGCGGCAGGCTTGCTGGCGCTCACGATTCTGCTCGTAGCGACGCCCTTCGACGGCGCGCTCGGCCTCGCAAAGCTTTTGGCTATCGGCGTCTATCTCTGCTGGTTCGCGCTTCCGAGCCCCTGCAAGGGCGGCGCGTCCTATCCCTTCGGCCATGGCTTTCGCCCGGGCGCCGGATGTCCGCGGCAGGATCAGCCGGGGGAGGGGACGGCGAGCGCCGGCTGTGGCGACGCGCTCGCGCCGACAACGCGATTGCCCTCGACTCTGACGGCGCCGGAGGCGACGAGCCGCAAGGCGCGCGGATAGAGCAGATGCTCCTGCTCGAGCACGCGCGCCGCGAGACTGTCGGGCGTGTCGGAATCGAGCACGGCGACCGCGGATTGGGCGACGATCGGCCCTTCGTCCATTTCTGGAACCACGAAATGCACGGTGCAGCCGTGGATTTTCACGCCATCGGCGAGCGCTCGCTCATGCGTGTGCAGGCCGCGAAATGACGGCAGCAGCGCCGGGTGAATATTGAGCATGCGCCCACGCCATTGGCCGATGAACCATGGCGTCAGCAGCCGCATGAAGCCGGCGAGGCAGAGAAATTCGATTCTGTGCGTCTCCAGCACGATCTGCAGCGAGCGCTCGAACTCCTCGCGGCCGGCGTAGATTTTGTGATCGACCGCGGCGACGGCGATTCCCGCCGCCTTGGCCTTGGCGAGGCCTGCGGCCTCCGGGCGATTGGAGACGACCAGCGCGATCTCGGCCGGAAAATCCGGCGCGCGGGCCGCCTCGATCAGCGCGTCCATATTGGAGCCGCGCCCGGAAATGAGGATCGCTGTGCGCTGCCGCCGGCTCACAGCGGCAGCGTCCCGCGCGTGACGACGCGCGGCCCGTCGCCCGCCGATGTGATCTCGCCAATGGCGATCGGCGTCTCGCCGGCCTCGCGCAGCGCCGCCACGGCTTCCTCCGCGCCATCCTCGGCCACCACCACGACCATGCCGATTCCGCAGTTGAAGGTCCGCAGCATTTCGGCTTCCGCGACGCCGCCCGTCAGCGCGAGCCAGGAGAAGACAGGCGGCGGCCGAAATGCGCCGAGATCGAGCGCGGCGCCGAGGCCCTTGGGCAGCACGCGCGGCAGATTGTCGGGAAAGCCGCCGCCAGTGATATGGGCGAGGGCGAGGATTTTCTCGCTGCGCTTCAGCGCCGCCAGCAGCGGCCTCACATAGATGCGCGTCGGCGTGAGCAGCGCCTCGGCCAGCGTCTGCCCGGCGGCGAAGGGCGCGGGGGCGTCCCAGGCGAGGCCCGACTCGGCGACGATGCGGCGGATGAGCGAGAAGCCGTTGGAATGGGCGCCGGAGGAGGGCAGGCCGTAGAGGAGATCGCCTTCCTTCACCTCGGCGCGCGGCAGCAGGCGGGAGCGCTCGGCGGCGCCGACGGCGAAACCGGCGAGATCATAGTCGCCCTTGGAGTAAAGACCCGGCATTTCCGCCGTCTCGCCGCCGAGCAGCGCGCAGCCGGCCTCGACGCAGCCGGCGGCGATCCCCGAGACGACGGCGGCCGCCGCATCCGGCTCGAGCTTGCCGCTCGCATAATAGTCGAGGAAGAACAGGGGCTCGGCGCCCTGCACGACGAGATCGTTGACGCACATTGCGACGAGATCGACGCCGATCGTGCCGTGGAGGCCCGATTCTATGGCGATCTTGATCTTGGTGCCGACGCCGTCATTGGCGGCGACCAGCACCGGATCGGAAAAGCCCGCCGCCTTGAGGTCGAAGAGGCCGCCGAAGCCGCCGATCTCGCCATCCGCGCCCGGACGGCGCGTCGCGCGCACGGCGGGACGGATGAGGTCCACCAGCCGATTTCCGGCGTCTATGTCGACGCCGGCCTGGGCGTAAGTGAGACCTTTTTGTCCTGCCGCCATTGCGATATCCCGCGCTCGATTTCGAGCCTGCGGCCTAGCGCCTTACGCGGCCCGGCGCAATCCGTTTTGCGGACCGGCCGGCCGATAGAGAGCCTGAAGGCTCACGGTCCAGGGCGCACATTGGACCGCGAGCCTTCAGGCTCGCATCTGATTCCCGGGCTCAGCCGGCCACATGCTTTTCCGCGACGCTCGGATCGACCGGGTTGAGCTCGACGCTCTCGCCGCAGCCGCAGGCCGAGGTCTGGTTCGGGTTCTGGAACACGAAGCTCGACGAGAATTGCTGCACGTCGAGATCCATGCGCGTGCCGAGCAGATAGATGACCGCCTGGCCGGCGACGATGACGCGCGCGCCTTTTTCCTCGATCACCTCGTCGCCGGGCGCGGGCTCGGCCAGCTCCATCTTATAGGCCATGCCGGCGCAGCCGCTCTTCTCCACCCAGATGCGCAGGCCGATATTGGGGTTCTCGGCGCCGGCGAGCAGGCCGCGCACGCGCTCCGCCGCGGAGTCGCTGAGGCTCATGACGTTCATCTGTTCGCTCCCTACATCCCTTCGTCCGCCGCGTGGATGCGCGGCTCGACGTCGCGATCAATAATTCTTCCATATGCCCGGCGTCGCCAGCTCGACGAGATTGTCGTCTGGATCGCGGAAATAGAGGCTCCGCCCGCCGCGCGGCCACTCCATCCGCGCCTCGATCGGCACATTCTTCTCCGCGAGCCGTCGCTCCCACAGGCCGAAATCCTCGGGCCGGATCGCGAGCGCGAAATGCAAGCGCCCGCGACCTTCGTGCGGCGGTATTTCGCCCCCCGGCAGAACCACCGCCTCGCCCATTGCTTCCCGCGCGAACAGTAGAAGCACGCTGCGCGGTCCGCAATCATAGGCGATCAGCCGCGGATCGGAGAACATGGGCTCGAGGCCCAGCGCATCCTCATAAAAACGCGAGGCGCGCGCCAAATCCTCGACATAGAGAGCCGTCTCGAGACACCCGTCGATTTTCGGCGCGGGCGCTTCCATCGGCTCTCCTCATTCTCACCACATGTCGAGCGTCATGCGGGCTTCGTCCGACATGCGGCTCTGATCCCATGGCGGCTCGAAGACGAGCTTGACGATCACGGCCATCACGCCCGGCACCAAGCTCACCGAGCTCTGCACCTGCTCGACGATCGTGCCAGCGACGGGGCAGCCCGGCGCGGTCAATGTCATGTCGATATAGACGACGTCCTCGGGCGTGATATCGATATTGTAGATGAGGCCGAGCTCGAAAATATCGGCAGGAATCTCGGGGTCCTGCACGGTCTTCAGCGCGGCGATGATGCCTTGCGTCAGCCGCTCGACATCTTCCTTGGACCGGCCCGCGGGCAGGGGCTGATGCTCCTCCCGCGTCAGCTCCCGACCGGTCACGACTTCCTGCGGCTCCACCGCGTCATCGGTCTTGGTCACGATTCTGTCTCCTTATCAAGAAAACAGCGCCTTCGCTTTCAGCAGCGCTTCCGCCAGGCGGTCGACCTCGTCGCGCGTATTATACATTGCGAAAGAGGCGCGGCAGGTGGAGGTGACGTTGAAGCGCTGCAACAGCGGCATGGCGCAATGGGTTCCGGCGCGCACAGCGACGCCAGAGCGGTCGATGACGGTCGCTATGTCGTGGGCATGGGCCTCCGGCATGTCGAAAGCGACGATCGGTCCTTTGTCCTTGGCGTGACCGAAGATTCGAAGCCCCGGTATAACCGAGAGGCGCTCATGCGCATAGGCGGTGAGATCGGCCTCATGGGCGCGGATCGCCGGGCGGCCGATCTTCTGCATATATTCGAGCGCCGCGCCGAGCCCCGCCGCCTGCACGATCGGCGGCGTGCCGGCCTCGAAGCGATGCGGCGGCGTGTTGTAGGTCACATAGTCGCGCGTGACCGTCTCGATCATCTCGCCGCCGCCGGCGAAGGGCGGCAGCTTTTCCAGCCACTCGCGCTTGCCATAGAGAGCGCCGATGCCGGTCGGCCCATAGAGCTTATGGCCGGTGATGATGTAGAAATCGACGTCCAGCGCGCGCACGTCGACATCGAGATGCACCGCGCCCTGCGAGCCGTCGACGAGCACCGGCACGCCATGAGAATGAGCGATGCGCACGATATCGGCGATCGGCGTCGGCGCCGCCAGCACATTGGACATATGCGTCAGCGCGACGATCTTCGTCTTCGGCGTGATGAGCTTCTCGAAATCCTCGAGCGAGAAGACGCCGTCATCGTCGGTCTCGATCCATTTCAGCACCGCGCCCTTGCGCTCGCGCAGGAAATGCCAGGGCACGATGTTGGAGTGATGCTCCATGATCGAGAGGATGATCTCGTCGCCCTCGCCGATATTGGCGAGGCCGAAAGAGGAGGCGACGAGATTGATCGCCTCCGTCGCGCCGCGCGTGAAGATGATCTCCTCGCGCTCGCCGGCGTTGAGGAAGCGGCGCAAGGTCTCGCGCGCGCCCTCATAGGCGTCGGTCGCCGCATTGGCGAGATAATGCAGGCCGCGATGCACATTGGCGTATTCGTGCTCGTAGACCTGGGAGATGCGCTCGATCACCTGTCGCGGCTTCTGCGCCGAGGCGGCGTTGTCGAGATAGACGAGATCCTTGCCATAGGGCTTTTCGGCCAGGATCGGAAAGTCGCGGCGGATCGCCTCGACGTCATAGGCGGGCGTGGCCTCGGCCAAGAGCGGCTGGTTCACTTCGCTCCCCCTCGCTTGCCGAGCCAGCTGCGGATGCGCTCGAAATAGACGTCGCGCACCGCTTCCTCGCCGAGCGCCTCGACGATCTCGCCGGCGAAGCCTTCGATCAGCAGCGCCTCGGCCTCATGCTTGGGCAGGCCGCGCGCCACCAGATAGAAGAGCTGGTCGGCGTCGAGACGTCCGCAAGTGGCGCCATGGCCGCAAACGACGTCGTCGGCGAAAATCTCCAGCTCCGGCTTATTGTTCATCGTGGCGTTCTCGCTGAGCAGCAGAGCCCGCGACTGCATGGAGCCGTCAGTCTTCTGCGCGCCCGGGCGCACCACCACCTTGCCTTGGAACACGCCGGTCGATTGGCCGTCGAGCACGCTGCGGAAACGCTCACGGCTCTGGCAATGGGCCGCGGCGTGCTCGACGACGAGCGTCGTATCCGCATGGTCCTTGCCGCCGAGCAGGGAAATTCCGTCGAGCGCGACGCTCGCCTCCTCGCCGGCGAGCCGCGCGAAGATTTGCCGGCGCACCAAGCCGCCGCCTTCGACGAAGCCGAGTGATTTGAACGACGCCTTCGCTTGCGCGGTGACGAGCAGGCTGAACAGCCGTATCGCCGCTTCCGACTGCGGGCCGACGTCGGCGATATGCTCGACCTCGGCGCCGGCGCCGATCGCGAAAGCGAGAACGTGATTCTCCTGCGCGCCGGAAGGCGCGAGGGCGAGCGACGTCTCGACGATCTTCGCCTTGGCGCCGTCGCCGACGACGACCAGAGAGCGTGTGAAGGAGGAGCGCGCCTCGTCGCCGGTGGAGACCAGCAATATTTCGATCGTCTTCGCCACTTCCGTCGCCGGAGCGACGCGCAGAACCACGCCGTCCTGCATCAGCGCCGCATTGAGCGCGACCACCGCATCGGCGCCGGCGTTCTCCGGCAGACCCAGCGCCGTGAGGACGGAAGCGTCCTCCTTGGTGAGGACGTCGGCGAGAGAGGCGAGCTCGACGCCGGCCGGCAGAGAGGCGACATCGGACAGATCGGGACGGAAAGCGCCGTCGGCGACGACGAGACGCACGCGGCCGAGGCTCGCCGGCGGCAGAGTGACGGCGCCCGGCGCTCCGAGAGGAGCCACTGTGCGCAGAGAGGCGCGCAGATCGGTGTAGTGCCACGCCTCGACGCGACGCGTCGGCAACCCTTTACGCGTGAAGAACTCCCACGAGGCCTGGCGCAACGCGGGCGCGCCCTTGCCCTTCATCGCCTCGAAGGCGCCGGCGAAGGCCGTCTCGGCCTCGCTCTTCTTGTCGATCGCCTGCACGGTCATGATCTCACCCTCACGCCGCTTCGCCGACATAATCGCGATAGCCGCTCTTCTCGAGCTCGAGCGCGAGCTCCGGGCCGCCGGTTTTCTGAATCTTGCCCTTGGCCATCACATGCACAGTGTCCGGCTTGATGTAGTCGAGCAGGCGCTGATAATGCGTGATGACGAGGAAGCCGCGGTTCGGCGAGCGCAACGCGTTCACGCCCTCGGAGACGATGCGCAGAGCGTCGATGTCGAGGCCGGAGTCGGTCTCGTCGAGAATGCCGAACTTGGGCTGCAGCAGGCTCATCTGCAGAATGTCCATGCGCTTCTTCTCGCCGCCGGAGAAGCCGACGTTCAGCGCGCGCTTCAGCATGTCCATGTTGATGCCGAGCTTGGTGGACGCCTCGCGGATCAGCTTCATGAAGTCCGGCGTCTGCAGCTCTTCCTCGCCGCGCGAGCGACGCTGCGCGTTCACGGCGGCCTTGAGGAAGGTCATCGTCGCGACGCCCGGAATCTCGACCGGATATTGGAAAGCGAGGAACACGCCCTTGGCGGCGCGCTCATGCGGCTCGAGGCCCAGAATATTCTCGCCGTCGAGCAGCACCTCGCCCTCGGTGACGTCATAGCCCTCGCGGCCGGAGATGACATAGGAGAGCGTGGATTTGCCGGTGCCGTTCGGCCCCATGATGGCCGCCACCTCGCCGTCCTTCACCGTGAGGTTCAGCCCGTCGAGAATTTTGCGCTCGCCGATGGAGACGTGGAGATTCTTGATTTCGATCATGGTCTCGTCCTGTTGGCTGTTCGCTGTCTTGCGAGGGACGTTGCAATTCGGGGGCCGCTCTTTGTGGGCCGTTTCGTCGCTCGCCTGCCTCGTAAAGAGGCGCTCAAAAAACGCAGAGCGCCTCTTTGCTCATCGATACGTCAACCGACGCTGCCTTCGAGGCTGACTGCGATCAGTTTCTGCGCTTCCACTGCGAATTCCATGGGCAGCTTCTGCAGAACGTCGCGCACGAAACCATTGACGATGAGCGCCGTCGCCTCTTCTTCGGAAAGGCCGCGCTGCATGCAGTAGAACAGCTGGTCATCGGAGATCTTCGACGTCGTCGCCTCATGCTCGAACACGGCGGAAGCGTTCTTCGACTCGAGATAGGGCACGGTATGCGCGCCGCATTTGTCGCCGATGAGCAGGCTGTCGCAATTTGTGAAATTGCGCGCGCCTTCCGCCTTGCGATGCGCCGACACCTGACCACGATAGGTGTTCTGCGAATTGCCGGCGGAGATGCCCTTGGAGATGATGCGGCTCTTGGTGTTCTTGCCGAGGTGGATCATCTTCGTGCCGCTGTCGACCTGCTGATAGCCGTTCGACACTGCGATCGAATAGAACTCGCCTTGCGAATTGTCGCCGCGCAGAATGCAGGACGGATATTTCCACGTCACCGCAGAGCCCGTCTCCACCTGCGTCCAGGAGATATGCGAGTTCTTGCCGCGGCAATCGCCACGCTTGGTGACGAAATTGTAGATGCCGCCCTTGCCCTCGCTGTCGCCCGGATACCAGTTCTGCACCGTCGAATATTTGATCTCGGCGTCGTCGAGAGCGACGAGCTCGACCACGGCGGCGTGCAGCTGGTTCTCGTCGCGCTTGGGCGCCGTGCAGCCTTCGAGATAGCTGACATAGGAGCCGGCGTCGGCGATGATGAGCGTGCGCTCGAACTGTCCCGTGTTCTTCTCATTGATGCGGAAATAGGTCGACAGCTCCATCGGGCAGCGCACGCCCGGCGGGATGTAGACGAAGGACCCGTCCGAGAAGACGGCGGAGTTCAGCGTGGCGTAGAAATTATCCGTCACCGGCACGACTGAGCCGAGATATTTGCGCACCAGCTCGGGATGCTCGCGCACCGCTTCCGAGATCGGGCAGAAGATCACGCCGGCCTTGGACAGCTCCTCGCGGAAGGTCGTCGCCACCGAGACCGAGTCGAACACCGCGTCCACGGCGACCTTGCGCTGCTCGACGCCGGCGAGCGCCTCCTGCTCGCGCAGCGGAATGCCGAGCTTCTCATAGGTGCGCAGCAGTTCGGGATCGACCTCGTCCAGCGACTTGGGGCCGGGCGTCGATTTCGGCGCGGAATAGTAATAGAGGTCCTGATAGTCGATCGCGGGATAGTCGACGCGAGCCCATTTGGGCTCCTCCATCGTCAGCCAGCGCCGATAGGCCTCGAGCCGCCACTCGGTCAGCCATTCTGGCTCGTTCTTCTTCGCCGAAATGAAGCGGACGATATCCTCGCTGAGGCCCTTCGGGGCCTTTTCGGATTCGATATCGGTGGTGAAGCCGTATTTATATGCGTCGACGTCGATTTCTTCGACGCGCGCCACCGTCTCCTGGCGAGCCGCCATGTGTCCTCTCCTCGTCTCGACGGGTTCAAGGCCCGCCGGCCGAAATTAGAGCCGCCGAAGCCGCCCTTCAGGCGGCCGTCCGCCGCGCCCTGATCCTCTTCGCGACCCCTGCAAAAGCGATACCAAACAAATCTACATGCTCCGCGGTCGAACTCCAACCCAAGCTCGCCCTGAGCGCGGCTTTGTCCTCTAGCCCCATGGCGGCGAGCACATGGGAGGCTTTCACCTTGCCCGAGGAGCAGGCCGAGCCGGAGGAGAGGGCGACCCCTTCGACGTCCAGCGCCATCAGCAAGGTCTGCGCCTTCTGCCCTGGGGTCAGAAAGGCCGAGGTATTGGCGAGCCTCGGGCCTTTTGCGCCGAGAAACAGGGCTTCCGGCCAGATTTCCGCGATTTTCGCCTCTAGCCGGTCGCGCAGCGCGCCGAGCCTTTCGGCCTCCACCGCCATGCTGTCTTTCGCGACTGCGAAAGCCGCGGCGAAGCCGGCGATGGCGGCCACATTCTCGGTGCCGGCGCGGCGTCCGCCCTCCTGGCCGCCGCCGCGCAGAAGCGCCTCTCTGATATGGAGGCGGTCCTCCGCGAGCGCCAGAGCGCCGGCGCCCATGGGGCCCCCGATCTTATGTGAGGAAAAGAACAATGCATCGGCCCGCAGGGCCGCGAATGTGGTCTCCAGCCGGCCGACCGCCTGCGTGGCGTCGCAGACGAGAAGCCCGCCGGCCGCATGGACGAGATCGGCCGCCGCGGCGACCGGCTGAATGGCCCCGGTCTCATTGTTGGCGGCCTGCAGGGCGAGCAGAATTCGTCTGCCTTTGTTGCGCTGCAGCGTATCGGCCAGCGCGTCGAGCGACAGCGCGCCCTCCGGGTCGAGCCCTATGGTCTCGGCGCGCGCGGCGGGGAAGCGATGGCCGGCCAGAACCGCCGGATGCTCGCCGGCGCCGAGGAGCAGCAGATCGATCTCCGCCGTAGTTTGGTCTCGTTGTAAGAAAGGCGTCAAAATCAGATTGGCGGCCTCGGTCGAGCCGGACGTGAAGACGACATTGCGCGATTTCGTCCCAAGTCCCGCGGCGATCTGCCCGCGCGCAGCCTCGATCAGCGCCCGGGCGGCGCGGCCTTCGGCATGGATGGAGGAGGGATTGCCGAGCGTCGCCAGCGCCGCGAGCATGGCGTCGCGCGCCTGGGGTCGCAGCGGCGTGGTGGCGTTATGGTCGAGATAGGCGCGCAGGGCGGACATGATGTGAAGCTAATCGTTCCGCGCGCGGAATGGGAGAGCCGGCAGGCGTCCCCATAGCAGCTCGCCGCCCGGAAGGCGCCGGGAGAGGGCGACGAGCGTCGCCGTCCCCGCGACGATGACCGCGGTCGCCGCCGCCGCGTCGAGATAGCCGGCGGCGAATTCGGGCAGCAGCGAGCTCGCGCGAAACGCCACTGTCTGCGCGAGATAGATTTCCAGCGTCATTCCGCCGATGGCGATCACGATCCGCGCCGCCGCCGATGGCGCGATCCTGTCGTGCAGGGCGACCGCCCCGCGCAGAAAGGCCAGCGTCGCTGCGACAGAGACCGGCAGCATCAGCGCCAATTGGCCGGCGACGCCGGGCCGCCAATAGGCGAAGCCATTGTTGTAGATGTAGGTGTCCGGCGTCCAGAACAGCCATCCGACTGCAGCCGCCGCCCCGGCCGCTACGGCGACGTGGGGCGGGATAGCGCGGATCGTCACGCCGGCGCGTCCGGCGAGAAAGGCGATAAGATAGAAGGCGGCCGTGTAGCGAATGGCCGAGGGCGGAAAGTCGGGCAGCGGCGCCAGCAGCAGCGCGGCCGCGATCAGCAGCAGCGCCGCGCGCTCATAGGCTCCGAACCGCGTCGCGGCGAAGGCTCCGGCGGAGCCGACGACGACAGCCCATAGGAACCAAAAGGAGCCGCGAAAATCCCTCCACACATCCGAGCGGAAATGGGTCTCTAGGCCGACGTAGGCGCGCGCGAGGTTGGGCCAGGCCAAAATTCCCGCCCAGACCGCCATTGCGAGGAGCAGAGGCAACGTGCGGCGAAAGAGGAGTTGCTCGAGACGCGTCGCGGCGTCGATCCGTCGCGCGGCGAGATAGCCGGAGACGGCGATGAAGGCCGGCATATGAAAGAGATAGATGGCCCGAAACAGCCCGTCGTCCCAATAGTCTTCCGTTCCCGCATGGACGATCCATTGGATCGAATGGCCGAAGACGACGAGGAGGATCAAAATCCCTTTGATGAAGTCGAGGCCCGGATCGCGGCTTTTGGCCGTCCTCGCCAGCGAAGCCTCGATCTCGAGCGGAGCGGGACAAGGAACGACATCGACCAAGAATTCTCGACCCTTCGCGAAACGCCGCATGCAGCCGAGCTATGGATCGGCGGGGCGAGAATGCGCCGCGACCCTTCAAAACTCTTGCAATGAGCGCCGTCACACATGCTAGAAGGCCCGCTCGGCCGAAAATGAGCCGCGGGTTCGGCGCGCGCCGGACGCGTGGACGCCCGGCAAGGGGCGCTCCAGCTGGAGCATAACGCATTTTCGGCGCCGGCGAAAACAGCCCGACGAAAAAAGCGCGTTTTTCGCGCGGGGGAGACGAGGAACTTCATGCCCGAGGTCATTTTCACCGGCCCCGCCGGCCGGCTCGAAGGCCGCTTTCATCAATCGGCGCAGCGCGGCGCGCCGATCGCCATCATCCTGCATCCGCATCCGCAATTCGGCGGCACGATGAACAATCAGATCGTCTACAACCTCTATTACGCTTTCGCCGAGCGCGGCTTCTCCGTCCTGCGTTTCAATTTCCGCGGCGTCGGCCGCAGCCAGGGCTCTTTCGATCATGGCGCGGGCGAGCTCTCCGACGCGGCCGCGGCGCTCGATTGGGCGCAGGCCGTCAATCCCGAGGCGCGCGCCTGCTGGATCGCCGGCGTCTCCTTCGGCTCCTGGATCGGTATGCAATTGCTGATGCGCCGGCCGGAGATCGAGGGCTTCGTCTCGGTCGCGCCGCCGGCCAATCGCTTCGATTTCTCGTTTCTCGCGCCGTGCCCGTCATCGGGCCTCTTCATTCACGGCGACATCGATCGCGTCGCGCCGCTGAAGGAAGTGACCGGGCTCATCGAGAAGCTGAAGACTCAGAAGGGCATCGTCATCGAGCATGCGGTGGTGCAGGGCGCCAACCACTTCTTCGAGAACCGCATCGAGCCGCTGATCGCCCATGTCGACGCCTATCTCGACAAGCGTCTCGGCAATCCGCCCCGCATCGCCATTCCCGCGCGGGGCGATTGATCGCGGGAACTATCTGCGACGGCGGAGCGCGGCGCTGGGCGCCGCGCTTTTTTTATGCTCAGAATTTGGCGACGATCGGCGCCGGCTTGAGCCAGTCGAAATGATAGTTCAGCCCGGCGCGGGCGATATGGCCATCGAAGCGCGTCGAGGATTGCGCGCCCGAGATCTGCGAGCCGAGCGCCGATGTGTAGGCGTAGACGGCGCCGGGCGTCGAGGCGGTTCCGAGATCGTAATAGAGATATTCGACCTTGGCGCTCCATCGCGGCGCGAACAGCCATTCGAGGCCGCCGCCGACCGCATAGCCGATGCGAAGATCGGAATAGGAATCGGAGGCGACGATGGTCGGCGCGCCGAGATAGCTCGCGGAGAGATTGGTCTGGCCATAGGCGAGACCGCCCGTCGCATAGGCGAGCAGAGTCGGCGTGACGAGATAGCCGAGCCGCCCGCGCGCCGTGCCGATATAATCAATCCCGCGCGAGAGCGTGGTGTAGGCCGAGGCGCCGGTGAGCGCGGCCGTGGAGCTGCTGGTGGCGACGCCCTGAATGTCCGCCTCCACGCCCCAGAGGAATTTATCTGAGACCTGGGAATTATAGCCGATCTGGCCGCCGCCGATGAAGCCGGAGACATTGGCGTTGATCGAGGCGGGAAAATTGCCAATGAGCGCATTGGCGCCGAGGCCCGCCGCGTCTGTGTCCCAATAGCTCTGGGCGACAGTGTCGCTGTTGGACCATGTATAGCCGGCGTTGAGACCGACGTAGAAGCCGGTCCAGAGCGGCGGCGGAGCGAGCGGCGGAATGAAGGCGGGCGCCGCTTTGGTGGAGGGAAGGTCGGCCGCGATAGCCGGACCGACAGCGCAGGCGAGCGCGAGCGCGCTCGCCACGACGATGGATTTCGTCATGGGACAGGACCTCGGTTTCGATAGCGCTCCCGCCGTCCCCACGATCCGCTGAGACGGGGCCGGGGCGGGCCGGAAGGCGGGGGCGGTTCTCGAAAAACACGAGCCGCAAACCGGCGGGAGCGAGCGAAGGCTCTGCTCTATGCGGTCCGATCTCAAGTTAATTTTTGGCAATATAGTAGAAGAGTCGAAAAATCTACTTGTTAACAAAATTTAATATTATGAAATTTCGGCAATGTGCTCAGAGCCTTCGCTCGCCGCGCGCGCCTCAGGCGTTTTTCGCCAGCGCCGGCAAAATTCGCGTCGTGATCGCGCTCTCGTCTATCGGGCCGAGGATGGCGACGTCGATCTTGGGGCCGGGCGCCACCACGAAGCTCGCCGGAACGCCGCGCGCGCCGAGCGCCCGCTGCAGAAAGGCGCGCTGGTCCTGGCCGACGGCGACGAAAGGATTGCCATGCTCGGCGAGAAAGCTGCGGGCGTTTGCAGGATCGTCCTTCACATCGGCGCCGTAGATGGCGACGCCTTTTTGCGCCAGCGCCATCAAAAGGTGATGCTCGGCGCGGCAGCTGGGGCAGTAGGAGGCCCAGAGATAGAGGAGCGAGCGCTTGCTCGCGAGATCGGCGGCGCCGAAGCCCGGCATGGGGCGCCCGTCCGCGAAGGTCAGCCCCGGCGTCGGCGGCAGATCGAAGGCCTCGATCGACAGTGTGTTGAAGAAGCGGGCCGAGAGGTCCTTGCGCTTCCAGACCTGCTCGGCGACCGCGGCCCCGACGCCGGCGGAGACGGCCCCGAGCGCTCCGAGAAGAAGATTGCGCCGGCTCGGCCAGGCGGCGGCGTCCTCGTCACGCTGAATCGTCTCGGTCATTTTTCGCTCCTTCTCCCATCGCGCATTTGAAGATCAAACCCTCAAGGCGGAATGAAAGAGGCGACTAAAGCCGGAGCTATCTGTTGCCTCGGCCGATGGCGCGGCGGCTGCGCTGCGCGGCGGCGATCTCGCCGCCCTTGGTCGGCCCGGGCGCCCCGGTGGTTCCAGGGAAGGTCAGCGGCAGGCCTTTCAGCACACGCACCGCGAGAAAGGCGAAAGCCTGCGCCTCGATCGCATCGCCCATCCAGCCGACTTCCGCCGCCGTGGCGACCGGGCAGGGCAGGCGGTCGGCGAGCGCGCGCATCAGCGTCGGATTATGCGCGCCGCCGCCGCAGACGATCGCCCGCCGCGGCGCCGAGGGCGTCTGCGAGAAGGCGAGGGCGAGGGACGCCGCAGTGAAGGCGGTGAGCGTCGCGGCCGCATCCCGAAGCGAGAGCTCATCTGTCGCACGAAATGAAAAATCATTTCTGTCTAAAGACTTTGGCGGAGTTTTATGAAAATATGGATGAAGCAGCACGGATTGCAGGATCGCCTCGTCGACGCGGCCCTCGGCGGCGGTCGCGCCGTCGCGGTCGACTGGCGAGCCGGTGCGGGCGAGCATCAAATCGTCGATCAGCGCATTGCCGGGACCGGTGTCGAAGGCGAGGGGCTCGGCGTCGCCATCGACGAAAGTGACATTGCCGACCCCGCCTATATTGATGACGGCGACCGGCCCATCGATCCCGCTCGCTGCAACCAGAGCGCGATGATAGGCCGGCACGAGCGGCGCGCCCTCGCCGCCGGCCGCGACATCGGCGGCGCGAAAATCATAGGCGACATCGACGCCGAGCCGCTCGGCGAGCGCCGGCGCGTCGCCGATCTGGACCGTGAGCCGGCTCTGCGGCCGATGCAGAACCGTCTGCCCATGAAACCCCAGAATATCGACGCTCGCCGGATCGAGGCTCTCCGCGCGCAAAAAGGCTTCGACCGCCTCCGCATGACGCTCCGTGACGAGGCGCTCCGCCGCGCCGACCGCGCCGGGGCGGGCGGCGCGGTCCGTGAGGCGGGCCGCCTCGGCGAGGGCGGCGCGAAGCAGCTCACGATCCTGCTCGGAATAGGGAAGGAAGCTAGTCGGGCCGAAGTCGAGCCGCTTTTCGCCATCCGTGTCCAGCAGCGCGATGTCCACGCCGTCCATGGAGGTGCCCGACATGAGGCCGATGGCGCGAAAGAGAGTCATTTGTGTCTCCTGCCTACGCATATTCGGGCGGCTCGCGCGCGGAGCCGGATTTTCTTGCCAGAGCAATACAAATCGCTCAAGTGTGGCGCGTTCTTCTCATCTTGGGCGGCGCTCGCCATGAAACAGCATCCGCATCACGCTGCGCCTTCGACTCTGCGTCGCTTCCTCGCCAGCGAGGCGGCGGGCGGCGTCGTGCTGATGGCCAGCGCCGCTGTGGCGCTCGCGCTGGCCAACTCGCCATTCGCTGAATCTTATCACAGCCTGCTGGAGACGCCGATCGCCGGCCATTCGCTGCTGCATTGGATCAATGACGGGCTGATGGCGGTTTTCTTTCTGCTCGTCGGCCTCGAGATCAAGCGCGAGCTGCTCGACGGCCATTTGCGCCATTGGTCCGCGCGCGTGCTGCCCGGCGTCGGCGCGCTCGGCGGCATGGCCGCGCCGGCGCTGATCTACGCCTATTTTAACGCCGATTCGCCGGCGGCGCGCGGCTGGGCGATTCCCTCGGCGACCGACATCGCCTTCGCGCTCGGCGTGCTGGCGCTGCTGGGCGACCGCGTGCCGGGCGCGCTGAAAGTGTTTCTCACCGCGCTCGCCATTCTCGACGATCTCGGCGCCATCGTCATCATAGCCGTGTTCTACGCCGGCGATCCGGCGGCTCCGCCCATGCTCGGCGCGGGCGTCACCTTGTTCCTGCTGCTCGGCCTCAATCTCTTCGAGGTCACGATTCTCACGCCCTATCTCCTGCTCGGCGCAGCGCTCTGGCATTTCGTGCAGCTCAGCGGCGTCCATGCGACGCTCGCCGGCGTGCTGCTGGCGACCATGATTCCGCTGCGTCTCTCCGGGCCGGACCCGGAGGAGCATACGCCATTGCACCGGCTCGAGAATGCGCTCGGGCCATTCGTCGCCTTCATCGTGCTGCCGCTGTTCGGCTTCGCCAATGCGGGCGTGGCGCTCGGCGGCGGCGATCTCGCGACAGCGGGCGCGCCCATTCTGCTCGGCGTCGGGCTCGGCCTTTTTCTCGGCAAGCAGCTCGGAGTCTTCACGGCGATCGCTCTGGCCCTGGCGACGCGAATCGCCTCGCGGCCGCCCAAGACCGGCTGGGTCCAGCTCTATGGCGTCTCTGTGCTCTGCGGCGTCGGCTTCACAATGAGCCTGTTCATCGGCCAGATCGCCTTCGAGGCGGATGAGGCGGCCATGCGCGCCACCAAGATCGGCGTGCTGGCGGGCTCCGCCGCCTCCATTCTGCTCGGCTCGCTGGTGCTGTGGATCGCATCGCGGCGGCGCGCCGAGCCGCTCACGCATCCGCTGACCGATTCGTAAAAAAGAGCTAAGCTCGGCCTTTCCTTTTCACGAGGCTCCGCTTCTCATGGCCAATTTCAAGCTCCCGCTGTCGGGCGACGTCGCTCAGACCATCAACCCCTGGACCGCCGTCTTCAGCCCCTATGGCGGCCAATTCGGCCTCATCAACATCAATCTCGGCCGCTCGAGCGCGCCGCAGGTGGAGGAGGACGTGCTCGCCGACGTCGGCAGCTATGGCAAGCAGCTCGGCCGCATCGGCGACGCAATGGCCGTTCTGCTCGCGCATTTTCATCCGCAATGCGAGCTCACGGCACAGGAACGCGAGGCGATCGACGCGCTGAAGGCGATGCTGAAGGAGATCGATGCGATCAAGCGCCGCCATCATCGGCCGGTCACCGCGCCGTGATGCGCGTGCGCCGGAAAAAACGCAACCTTGACAAGCGTTCCGAACCGGGTTGAACTCGAAATTATTGAATTCAAGAGAGTAGGATTTCCTATGGATCAACTTTTCCGAGCGTCCAGCAGCCCCGAGGTCATAGAGCTCTATCGGCTGATGCGCGAGCTGCTCGCGTTGCGCGACATGTTCGACGGCGCTTATGAGCGGGCGGTCTTATCGATGTTGCCGGAGACGACCCGCGCGCGTTTCGACCGCCTCGCGCAATCGGTCGACGATCACGCCAGCATCGCGCTGACGCGGCCGATTCAGGACGACTCCTATGACGCGCTGGAATTGGTGTTCGACGAATATAAGCACGAGGTGGCGGAGAGCCTGCTGGCGGCCGCTCTCGCCGATACGGTCGCCGATCTGCCGGAGAAGCTCGGCGCTCTCGAGAAATCGCTGATCGTCGAGCGTCTCTGAGGCTTATCCGCTCCTGCTGGAGCGGCCCGAAGAGACGTCTTACCGGCCGAAAAGAGCGAAGGGTGGGGCTGGAGGCCTCGGAGGGAATCGAACCCCCGTACAAGGATTTGCAGTCCTCTGCGTAGCCACTCCGCCACGAGGCCCCGAACGTCGGCGCCGAAAGCTCGACGTCGACGTGAGAAGGCCGCTCATACAGGACTTGCCGACGAACGGCAAGACTTTGCGCGTGAGACGGGAAGACCTCGCGCGGCGCGCGGCAAGAGGCTGGTAAACGCTTTCTTGCGCTGCGCGCCGCGGCGGGTCACCAGCGGTTCGGAACGCAGCGGCCCCATTGATTGGGATGCGCGCCAGGGCCGCAACGGAATCCCGGACGCGGACCATATCCCGGACGCGGGCCATAGGCCGGCGGATAGTATCCGGGACGCGGGCCATAGGCGGGCGGCGGCGGGCGGCGATTCGGCACGCAACGGCCCCACGGATCCGCGTGCCAGCCGGGGCCGCAGCGCCAGCCGGCCTCCTGGGTCAGCGGAGCGATGGCGACGCCCTCGGACAGCGGCGCGAGCGGCATGGCCATGGCGGCCGGCGCGGCGACGCCGGCGAGCGCGAGCACGGCGATGAAAGCGAGCTTCAGCTTCATTTGTTTCCTCCTGTCGGACTGGGAAGCGAGGGCGAGAGCATTGGCCAAAGCCAGTGAACCAGTCGTGAACGAGTCGCAAAATGAGCGCGGCAACCCTTTGTTAATCGCAATGCTAAGGCTTTGTTCAACTCCGCGAGGCAAGCTGAAGCCTCGTCATTCCAGCGGAGCTCGCAGATGAGGTCGAATTTCACGCCGTTCACGCGCCTTTCGGCCGGCGGCCTGATGCTGGCGGCCGCGGCCGCCGATATAGGATGCGCCGCCGCCGAGCCGCGCCGCTCCCATGCGCGCCCTGCGCCCGAAACCACGCGAATCGAGGAGCTGGGCGCTCCCAGCGGCAAAGGCTATGACGACATCATCGTGAATCTCGCGCCGCTCGTCGCCGCGAAGCCCGGGAAAGAGGCGCGTCCGGCCGAACGGCCCGCGGCTCCCGCTCCCGCCGTCGAGGCGCCCAAGATCGCTGTCGCGGCCCCGGCCGAATCGGCGAAGCCGGCGCCGGTCGTTCCGGTCTTCCTGCGCGAGCCGCTTCCGATCTTGGACAGCGAGCCGGTCGCCGCGAAGACTCCCGAGCCGGCCCCCGCTGCAGCGCCCCAGGCGGAAAGCGCCGCCGCGCCGGCCGCTCGGATCGCATCGCCTGTCGTGGCAGAGGAGCCCGCCGTCGCGCCCCAGGCGGAGCCTTCGGCCGAGCGAATTGTCGCGCCCGAGGCCGGCGTCGAGGCGCCCAAAGCCGATGCGTCCGACGCTATTGCGTCCAAGGGCGACGCGCCCGCCGCAGAGGCCGTTCCCGCGCCGATCGCCGAAGCGGCGCCGCCCGCCCAGGAGGAAAGCGAATCGCCGCTCGCCCTCTGGCAGGCGCTGGTCGCCGCTGTCGCGCTCGCCGGCCTGCTCGTGATGAAATATCTGCGGCGTGGTCCTGCTGTCGCCAAGGCGGCCGAGCCGGTCGCCTCCCAAGCCGCCGCCCCGCGAGAGGGCGAAGCGGCGCCGGCTGGCCGCTTCGCCATCATGCTCGCCGCCGCACGCGCGAAACTCGAGCCGCTCCTCGCCAAATTTGCCGCGTTGCGCGCCAAGAAGGCCGCGGAAACCGCGCCCAAGGCCGAAGCTGCGCCGCAGGAAGCGGCCAAGAAGGCGGCGTCCAAAAAGCCGAAGACGATGGACTGGACCGAGGTCGCGGCCGCTCTGCGCGCGCGATTCGGTGGCGGCAAGACCGCGGGAGAGCCGGCGGCGGCGCAGTCCAATCGCGTGATCGCGCTCGTCGATTCCGAGGCTCGGGGACGTGTGGCCGACTCCTGGGAGTCGAGCGAGGACGACGGGCTGGAACTGCTGGAGCCCGGCGACGCCAGCGCGCGGACGATCGTCATGAACGCGCGACGCAGGCTGCGCGCGGCGCAGAGCTGACGCCGGAATCGAAAATGAATCGAAAGAGATTTGAAGAGCTTTTCTAAACCCGTGTTTCTTCGAGCAGAACCGCGGCGCGCCGCGCCGGGGCGAACTGGCGTCGCCGCCGAGAATCGCCTATAGAAAAACGGCGGTTTCGAGCGTCGCCGACGGCTGCCGCCAGGCCTGCCTCGGCGCGCTTCGCTCGAAACGTCCCGCGAGCGCGATCTCCGCGTCCCGCCGCTCTCCCAGGCGGCGGACTCTGAAGCCGCCTCGCCTTCGTCGGCGAGACGGGACGACGACGAGAAGCGCTCTTCCCCAGAGCCGGCGCAACATTGCCGCGGCAGGATTTCGCCGCGGAGCGCGGGACGATCGAAGCGGATTGGCGAGCCATTGGCCGAGAACGACACAGACGACACGCAGCCTCCGACGCACGGCTCAGACATTCGCCCGGTCTCGATCGCCGACGAGATGAAGCGCAGCTATCTCGATTACGCGATGAGCGTGATCGTGAGCCGCGCGCTGCCCGATGTGCGCGACGGGCTGAAGCCCGTGCATCGCCGCATCATGTTCTCCATGCACGAGAACGGCCATACGCCCGATAAGCCTTATGTGAAATCGGCGCGCATCGTCGGCGACGTCATGGGTAAATATCACCCGCATGGCGACGCCGCGATCTATGACGCGCTGGTGCGCATGGCGCAGCCCTTCTCCATGCGGCTGCCGCTCATCGACGGCCAGGGCAATTTCGGCTCGGTCGACAACGACCCGCCGGCGGCCATGCGCTATACCGAGTCGCGCCTCGCCAAGCCGGCTTTGGCCCTGCTCGAGGACATCGACGAAGGCACGGTCGACTTCAAGCCCAACTATGACGACAAGGAGATGGAGCCGACGGTCCTGCCGGCGCGCTTCCCGAATCTCCTCGTCAATGGCGCGGGCGGCATCGCCGTCGGCATGGCGACGAATATTCCGCCGCATAATCTCGGCGAGGTGATCGACGCCGCCATAGCGCTGATCGACCGGCCCGACATGGGCGTCGCCGAGCTGATGGAGATCGTGCCCGGCCCGGACTTCCCGACGGCGGCGACGATTCTCGGCCGCGGCGGCATACGCAACGCCTATGCGACCGGGCGCGGCTCGATCATCATGCGCGCCAAGGCCGAGATCGAGACGCTCCGCAAGGAGCGCGAGGCGATCATCTTCACCGAGATTCCCTATCAGGTGAACAAGGCCGCGCTGATCGAGCGCATCGCGGAGCTGGTCCGCGAGAAGAAGATCGAGGGCATCTCCGATCTCCGCGACGAATCCGATCGCCAAGGCATGCGCATCGTCGTCGAGCTGAAGCGCGACGCGGTGGCGGATGTGGTGCTCAATCAGCTCTGGCGCCATACGGCCCTGCAATCGAGCTTCCCGGTCAATATGATCGCGCTCAATGGCGGCCGGCCCGAGCTGCTGACGCTGAAGGACGTTCTCGTCGCCTTCGTGGATTTCCGCGAGAGCGTCGTCACGCGGCGCACCAAATTCCGCCTCGCCAAGGCGCGCGACGCGGCGCATCTGCAGGTCGGCCTCGCCATCGCCGTCGCCAATATCGACGAGGTCATTCGCCTCATCCGCACGTCGGCCGACGCCGCCGCCGCGCGCGAGGCGCTGATGGAGCGCGAATGGCCCGCCAAGGACATGGCGCCGCTGGTGGCGCTGATCGCCGATCCGCGCCATGTGCTCAGCGAGGATGGAACCATCCGCCTCTCCGAGGCGCAGGCGCGCGCGATACTCGATCTGCGCCTGCAGCGCCTCACCGCGCTCGGCCGCGAGGAGATCGCCGAGGCGCTGAACAAGCTCGCCGCCGAGATCGCCGAATATCTCGAGATTCTGCGCTCGCGTGAGAAGCTGTTCGGAATCGTCAAGGACGAGATGATCGCGGTCAAGGAGGCCTATGCGACGCCTCGCCGGACGCAGATCGTCGATGGCGACGGCGATGTGGAGGACGAAGACCTCATCGCGCGAGAGGATATGGTCGTCACCGTCTCGCACGCGGGCTATATCAAGCGCGTGCCGCTCTCCACCTATCGCGCGCAGCGGCGTGGCGGCAAGGGCCGCTCCGGCATGCAGACGAAGGAAGAAGATTTCGTTCAGCGCCTCTTCGTCGCCTCGACGCATACGCCGGTGCTGTTCTTCTCCTCGCTCGGCAGGGCGTACAAGGAGAAGGTCTGGCGTCTGCCGCTGGCGGCGCCGCAGGCGCGCGGCAAGGCGCTGGTCAATCTGCTGCCGCTGGAGCAGGACGAGCGCATCACCACCATCATGCCGCTGCCGGAGGACGAATCGAGCTGGGCGACGCTCGACGCTATCTTCGCGACGACGGGCGGCACGGTGCGCCGCAACAAGCTCTCGGACTTCTCCGATGTGCGGCGCTCCGGCATCATCGCCATGAAGCTCGATGAAGGCGAGGCCATCGTCGATGTCGCCACAGCGGCGGAGCAGGAGGATATTCTGCTGACGACGCGCGAGGGGCAGTGCATTCGCTTCCCGGTCAGCGACGTGCGCGTCTTCCAGGGCCGCACCTCGATGGGCGTGCGCGGCATAGCGCTCGCTGGCGACGACCGCGTGATCTCACTATCGATCCTGCGGCATTTCGAGGCCGTCGGCGACGAGCGCGCCGCCTATCTCAAGCGAGCCGCCGCGCAGCGCCGCAATGCGGGAGCGGACGGCGCGGAGGAGGGCGCGGCGGAGACCGAGGAGGCCTCGACGGCGATCGAGCTGACCGAGGCGCGCTATCGTGAGATGGAGCAGGCCGAGCAGATCATCCTGACCGTCTCCGAGAACGGCTATGGCAAGCGAAGCTCCTCGTTCGAATATCGCATCACCGGCCGCGGCGGCAAAGGCATCGTCGCCATGGCGGTGAACGCCCGCAACGGCAAGCTCGTCGCCTCCTTCCCCGTCGGGCGCGGCGATGAGATCATGCTGGTGACGGATGGTGGCCAGCTCATCCGCTGCCCGGTGGAAGGCATACGCATTGCGGGCCGCGGCACGCAGGGCGTCATCGTCTTCGACACGGCGGAGGGCGAGCGCGTCGTCTCGGTCGAGCATTTGGCCGACGCTGGCGAGGACGAGGCGGCCGGCGACGCGGGCGGCGAGACAGCCTGAGCCTTCGTCGCGGCCGAAGACGCATTTCGCCGGGGGATTTTCGGCGAAACGCAATTTGCTTTCATGAATTGCTCTCGCTGCGCGCAGCGACGCCGCTTCGATAAACGCAACCCCACGTCAATGGCGCGCGCCCACGCCTCGGGCTAGATTGCCGCAACGCCGAGATTGCCGAAGAAGGAGACGAACGCATGCTCACGATCTGGGGACGGCGCAACTCCTTCAATGTGCAGAAGGTCATGTGGCTCGTCGGCGAGCTCGCGCTCGATCACGCCCATGTGCCGCTCGGCGGCGCTTTCGGCGGGCTGGACGATCCGCAATTTCGCGCGAAAAATCCGCATGGCCGCATTCCGGTCATCGACGACGAGGGCGTGGTGGTGTGGGAATCTCACGCCATTCTGCGCTATCTCGCCGCACGCCATGGCGGCGAGGCGTTCTGGCCGGCGGATCCGGCGACGCGCTCCTTCCCCGATCGCTGGATGGATTGGGCGCAGACGACTCTGCAGCCGGCCTTCGTCGACGGCGTGTTCATGGGCTATTACCGTACGCCGGAGGAAAAGCGCGACTGGCCGGCGATCAACGCCGCCGTCGCGCGCTGCGCGCAGCATTATCGCTTCCTCGACAGCTGGCTGGCGGATCGTCCTTTCCTCGCCGGCGACGAGCCGACGCTCGCCGATATTCCCGCCGGAACGACGCTGTTTCGCTATTTCTCGCTCGACATAGAGCGGCCGTCGCTCCCCAATGTCGAGGCTTGGTATGCGCGTCTGTGCGAGCGGCCGGCCTATCGCCAGCATGTGATGGTGCCCTTCGACGATCTGAAGGGGTGACGCTCCGAATGGCGCTCGGCGACGAGGATGTTTCCATGAGCGTTCCGCCGAAGACGAAAATGACCGCCGAAGAGTTCGTGGTCTGGGCCGAAGGACGATCAGGCCGTCACGAGCTCGTCGACGGCGAGGTCTTCGTCCAGGCGGCGGAGAGAATCGCGCATGCAAAAGCGAAGCTTGCCGTCTTGGTCGCGCTGCAGGACGCTGTGCGTCGCGCAAGTGCGCCGTGCCATGTGCTGCCGGACGGAATGGCGGTGCGGGTCGATGCGACGACGGTCTTCGAGCCGGATGCGCAGCTCTATTGCGGACCGGAGCTGCCGCCGGACACGATGCTGATCGAGACTCCTCTCATCATCGTCGAGGCGCTGTCATCCACCACGGGGCGCAATGACGCTCTCGGCAAGCTCGTCGGATATTTTCGCATAGAGAGCGTCGTGCATTATCTCATCGTCGATCCAGATTCGCCGCTCGTCATTCATCATCGTCGCGGGGAGGGGAGCGATATTCTGACGCGCATCATTCGTGACGGTGATATCACGCTCGATCCGCCTGGCCTCGTCTTTCCGCTGTCCGCGCTCTATGGCGAGACTCGTTGAAGCGCGCTCTGTGCTCGCACGCACGGCGATGAAGGCGCGCCGCGACTAATCTCCTCTGCATCCGATCGCAATGATTTCACGCGACGGTTTCAGATAGGAGATTGAAAATGTCCAAAGTGCTTTTCATCGACACCAAGACCGAGCTCACCCTCGCGCCGGGCGCGACCGTTCATGGCTGGTGGAACAACGCCTCGCCCTTCAATGCGGTGTGGGACGCGCAGGCCGTGCCTTTCGCCACCGGCAGCACGGCGACCGGCTTCAACCAGGACACCTCGCTCGAGGTGACGCGCGTTTGGCGTCATTACACGGTGACGGAGGTCAAGCCTTTCCCGCAGTCGCAGACAGTCGACACGAAGGACGAGACCGAGATTCATTACGAGGTCAAGAATATCGGCAATTCGGTCGCGAAGTTCCATGTGGTGCTGAGCGCGATCTACGAGTGACGGCGTCGGAGGCGCGAGCCGAAAGGCTCGCGCGATCCGTCAATCATGCGCGACGAACACGGCGGCGCAGCCGACAACGTCGATCTCGACATTGCGGAAGCGCTCCCGGAGCGCATCGCGCAATCCAACGAGATCGTCGTCCCTGTTCGAGAACACGCCTTTACGATTGTAGAATTCCATCAGCCGCCGCGCCGCGCCGGAGCGCTCGACGCCGCCTTGCAGCAAGGTCGAGCCGAAAAAGACGGCGCCCTCATTCGTCCGCGCCTTCAGATGGTCGAAGACGACGGCCTTTTCCACTATCGCGCCCGGCAGGCAATGCAGCAGATAATTGACGCCGACAGAGTCGAATTTCGGCGTGTCGAAAGCGATCGGCTCCAGCACATTGCGCCGGTAGCTCTCCGGCGAATAGCGCGCGATGCGCGCCGCCGCGAAGCGCAGAGCGTCCGCGTTCAAATCCATCAGCGCGACGCGCGGCGCGGCGGCGGGAAAGCGGCAATGGTCGAGGTAATAGCCCGTGCCGACGCCGACATCGAGATGATTGCCCGACACATGCGCGTCATAGAGCGCGCGTAGGCGCGGCGTCGGACATTTCCAGACGAAGCGGTTGGAGAGGCCGAGCACCAGAAGATCGTAGAGCCGCAGAACCGAGGGCGTGTAGACGGCTTGGCCGGCGGCGATCTCTTCGGGACTGGCGGTCATCTTCGTTACGTCCTATTGCTCGACGACGCCTTTTTCGACGTGAGGGAGCCTATGCCCATTCTACGCTATTCCGCGGCTTCGCCCTACGCCCGCAAGTGCCGCATCGTCGCCGAGCTGCTCGGCCTCGGCGCGAGCGTCGAGCTCGTCGGCGCCGACACGACAAATCCTGCCGATTCGCTGCGCGCGCAAAACCCGCTCGGCAAGGTGCCCGTGCTCATCCTCGACAGCGGCGAGACCATCTATGACAGCCGCGTGATCTGCGAATATTTCGATCTTCTCGCCGGCGGCAAGCTCATTCCGCAGGATCCCGCCGCGCGAATCGCAGCGCTGACGCTGCAGGCGCTCGGCGACGGCATGAACGACGCCGCGCTGCTGATCCGTTACGAAATCACACGGTCGGAGGCGCTGCGCTCCGCCGATTGGATCGCCTTGCAGAGCGGCAAGCTCGACCGCGCGCTCGCTGCGCTGGACGCTGCGCCGCCGGCCGGCCCGACAACGATCGGCCATGTGGCCGTCGCCGCCGCGCTCGGCTATCTCGATCTGCGTTTCGAAGGCGCTTGGCGCGCGAAATATCCCGCGCTCCTCGCTTGGCTCGACGCATTTTCGCGCGAGGTTCCGGCCTTCGATGCGACGCGCGTCGCCTAGCGTGAGTCCGGCTCACATGCGCGCCGGCAGCTTGTCCTCCTCGGCGAGATTGGAGAAGCGCGTCACCTCCGCCTCGAAGGCGAGCGTCACCGTTCCCGTGGGGCCGTGACGCTGCTTGCCGAGGATCGCCTCGGCGCGCCCATGCACGCGCTCCATCTCGTTCTGCCAGGCGATATGCTCCTCCGTGCCCTCGCGCGGCTCGCGATTGCGCAGATAATATTCCTCGCGATAGACGAACATCACCACGTCGGCGTCCTGCTCGATCGAGCCCGATTCGCGAAGGTCGGAGAGCTGCGGGCGCTTGTCGTCGCGGCTCTCGACCTGACGCGAGAGCTGCGAGAGCGCGATGACCGGCACCGCCAGCTCCTTGGCCAGCGCCTTGAGGCCCGTGGTGATCTCGGTCAGCTCCTGCACGCGATTGTCGCCGCGCGATTTGGAGCCGGAGAGCAGCTGGAGATAATCCACGACGAGCAGATCGAGCCCGCGCTGGCGCTTCAAGCGCCGCGCTCGCGCGGTGAGCTGGGCGATGGAAATGCCGCCGCTCTGATCGATGAAGAAGGGCACGCTCTGCATCTCGCGCGCCGCCTCGGCGATGCGGCGGAAATCGTCCTCGTTTATGTCGCCGCGGCGGATCTTGTAGGAGGGCACGCCGGATTGCTCGGCGATGACGCGCGTCGCCAATTGCTCGGCCGACATTTCGAGCGAGAAGAAGCCGACGATGCCGCCATTCGCCGCCTTGATCGAGCCGTCCGGCAACTGCTCCGGCACATAGGCCTTGGCGATGTTGAAGGCGATATTGGTGGCGAGCGCCGTCTTGCCCATGCCGGGACGGCCGGCGACGATGATGAGATCGGACTTCTGCAGCCCGCCCATCTTCTCGTCGAGATCGACGAGACCAGTGGCGACGCCGGAGAGATGCCCATCGCGCTGATAGGCGCTGCTCGCCATATCCATGGCGGTGGAGAGCGCGTCGGCGAAACGCTGAAAGCCGCCGTCATAGCGGCCGGTCTCGGCCACCGCATAGAGCTTGCGCTCGGCTTCCTCGATCTGCTGGCGCGGCGCCTGATCGACCGGCGCGTCGAAGGCGGAATTGACGATATCCTCGCCGATGACGATCAGCTCGCGCCGCACGGCGAGATCATGGATCGTGCGGCCGTAATCCTCGGCGTTGATGATCGTCGTCGCCTCGCGGGCGAGCCGCGCGAGATAGGCCTGCATGGTGACGCCGCCGGGCAGCTCCATATCGCCCAGATGCGTCTTCAGCGTCACCACAGTGGCGACGCGGCCGGCGCGAATGATCTGCGACGCGACCTCGAAGATGCGCCTGTGCAGTTCTTCGGAAAAATGCTCGGAGCGCAGGAAATCGGAGACGCGATCGAAAGCGTCATTATTGACCAATATGGCGCCGAGCAGCGCCTGCTCGGCTTCGATGTTATGTGGCGGCGTGCGATAGGCGGGCTGGTCGAGCATCTCTCTCTCTGAAACGGGACGGAGCATGGTCATCACGACGCGAAGAACATCGCCGAAGGACCGGA
Organism: Methylosinus sp. LW4; assembly: GCF_000379125.1. Taxonomy (NCBI): domain Bacteria; kingdom Pseudomonadati; phylum Pseudomonadota; class Alphaproteobacteria; order Hyphomicrobiales; family Methylocystaceae; genus Methylosinus; species Methylosinus sp. LW4. The sequence goes on from NZ_KB900626.1 coordinate 1,170,489, forward strand.
GCTCCGCTCCCGCGCGAGGGAGTCGAGCGCCATAGGCGGCCGGTCGACTGCTCCCCCGAATCGCGGGAACGTCCGCCCGGCCTTTCGCCTCATTGCCTCTGATGGATGTCTTCGATGCTCGTGAACGCGTTGCGACAGGCACTCGAGAACGGCGGCGAATTTGCCCGAAGGAGAGAGCGGCGCCAATGACAAAGATCGCGCGAAGGCCGATCGGACGGCGCGCAGCGACTTTGTGAGTCATTTCCACATGCTACAGCTCAGCTTGTGGCGTATCTGCGTGAAATCATTTGAGTGTGACAATTTCGCCACGGCGAATCGCTGGCGCATGAAAAAGGCCGGAGACGCGGGCGTCTTCGGCCTTTTTCGATAGAACGAATCGGTCGCGAGCGATCAGAGCTCGACGTCGCCGGCCTCGGCCAGAGCGGCGCCGACCTCGAGGCCGAGATCGTCCAGCGTCGTCTCCTCGCGGACGGCGGCGGCCTCGCCGCGCGCCTGACGCTCGGCCTCCTCGGCGGAGCGGGCGACGTTGACGATGATCTTCACCTCGATCTCGGGATGCAGCTGCACCGGCACATTATGCAGGCCGAGCGCCTTGATCGGATGCTGCAGCTCGATCTGATTGCGATTGAGCGAGAAGCCGCCGGCGGTCGCCGCGTCGGAAATATCGCGCGGGGCCACGGAGCCATAGAGATGGCCGCTCTCGCCGGCCTGGCGGATGATGACGAAGCTCTGACCCTCGAGCTTCTCGGCGACGGCCTCGGCCTCCTTGCGGGCGGTGAGGTTGCGCGCCTCGATCTGAGCGCGCTGCGTCTCGAAATGCTTCTTGTTGCTTTCCGTGGCGCGCAGCGCTTTGCCGCGCGCGAGCAGGAAGTTGCGCGCATAGCCGTCGCGCACGCGAACGGTGTCGCCCATCTGGCCGAGCTTGGCCACGCGCTCCAGCAGAATGACATCGACCATGGGTTCTCTCTCCTCGTGTCTCTCGAATTGATGCCGCGGCGATCTCAGCCGCGCCGCGCCTGCGCCGCTTGCCTGCGGCTTCGGAACGAAAACGCCGCATCGGCGACGCCGATGACGGTGAATAGGACGATCGGCCAGGCGAACAGGCCGATGACGATATAGATGACGGTGAGCGTCACTCCGCCGATGCGCGTGCCGCGCAGCAGAAAGTGAACGACGGCGAGGCCCTGCATCGCGAGAGCGAGGCCGAGCGTCTCGGCGAGCACCAGACCGATCTCGCCCGGGAGGTCGCCGAGAAAGGCGAGGGCGCAGGCGGCGAGAAAGGCCCCGGCCGCCGCGCGCGGCAGCACGAATTCCTGCGCAATGTCGGGCCAGGGCCGCGGCAGCGCCTCCGAGGCGCGGGCGAGCAGGCCTGCGCCCCAGAGATTGAGCGCATGGCTGAACAGAGTGAGCGCGGCGAGCGTCGCCGGAAAGGCGAAGACGACGAGCGCCGAAAGCTGGCTGGCGTCGAGCTTGTCGCCGAGGTCCTGCGTGCGGATGAGATCCTCGATCGCCATGAAGGCGCGCGCCCGCAGCGGGTTCAGCGCCTCGTCGAGGCTGCCGAAACGAATCGCCGCTATGGCGACCGCCGCCGAAACGGCGGCTGCGACCGCGCCGCCGGCGGCGAGCACCGCCCAGGCCGGCGCATGGGACGTCACCAGCTCGCGGCCGCGCCAATTGGCTCCAGAGACGACATAGGCGGCGGCGAGCGCCGGCAGCGCGACCAGAAAAGCGTAGACGAGGCCGAAGATCGGATTGGGCCAGATCGACAGCAGGCCGGTCGCGATGAGGCCCGCGGTCGCGCCATGGCGCAGGCCGAAGCCGAGCGCGACGATGGAAATCGGCAGCGGCGCGAGAAAGGCGAACAGAACCGACGCCGAAGTGCCCTTGGTGAGGACGGCGAACACGGCCGCGCCCGCGAGACCGCCGCCGATGGAGGCGAAGATCTGCGAGAACGAAAAGTCGCCGTTGTCGGGAACGGGCAGTTTCTTGCGTTCGGGTAGAAGCTGGGGCATGGGCTCAACGCTTGTTCGAGGGCGAGCGCGATCATCTCGCGTCCAGCCCCCTGAACGCCGGCGAAGCCCGCCTTTTAAGGCGAGCGATCTCTCCCGGCAAGGGTGGAAGCGCGAAAAACCCGCTTCGTATAGCCGAAAACGTCGCCGGAGCGGCGTTTTTCGCCTTTATTGGCGGCGCAGAGCCGGGCCGGGCTTCTCGCCGAGCACGCGCCAGCTGCCCAAGAGGCCGAGGCCGACGGCGAAGGCCAGAGCGCCGAGCGTCGTCAGCGCGACCGGCCACGGGCGGAAGACGAAATCCATCCGCATCAGCGCCTCCAATATGAAGGCCGCCGCGCCGGCGCCCGCGATGACAGAGAAGAGGCCGGCCACGAGGCCGAGCAGAGCGAATTCCAGCGCGAAGGCGCCGGTCAGCCAAGCGCGCGTCGCGCCCAGCGTCTTCAATATTATGGCGTCGCGCTGGCGTCCGCGCTGGCTCGCGGCCACCGCGCTCCCCAGCGCCAGCGCCGCCGTCACAATGGCGAGGCCCGCGGCCGCCCGCGCCGCGAAGGTCAGCTGATCGGCGATCTTCTCCACCGCCTCCAGCGCATCTTTCACGCGCAGCGCCGCGACTTGCGGGAAGCGCGTCGCCGCCTCGCGCGTCAGCCTTTTGTCGCGCTGCGGATCGTCGCGATCGGCGAAGGCGACGGTGAAAATCTCCGAGAAGGGCGCATCGGCGAAGGCGTCGGGCGAGAACACCATCATGAAATTAATGCCATAGCTGCGCCAGTCGACGCGGCGCAGATTGGCGATGCGGACGGTGAGATCGCGGCCGAGCACATTGACGACGATCTCGTCGCCGACTGCGAGGCCGAGCCCTTCGGCGACGCGCGCCTCCAGCGAGACGAGGGGCGGGCCGCTGCGTCCATCCTCCCACCATTGTCCGGCGACGATCTCCGAGCCCTTGGGCGGCGTCGCGGCGAAGGTGACGCCGCGGTCGCCCTCCAGCGCCCAGGCGATATCGTCCGGGGGCTTCAGATTCTCGGAGCGCACGCCCTTCACGGCGACGATGCGGCCGCGCATCATCGGCACATGCTCGATGCGGGCGTCGGGGGAGAAGGAGGAGAGGAAGGCGGCGAATTCGTCCGCCTGCTCCTTGGCGACGTCGACGAAATAGAAGCTCGGTGTGCGGCTCTTCTGCGCCTGGAACAATTCCGCGTGAATCGAGCCCTCGATCAGCGCCAGCGCGACGAGAAGCGTCTGAGTCACGCCGAGCGAGACGATCAATGTCGCGGCGAGGCTCTTGGGGCGGCGAATATTGCCGATCGCATGGCGCAGCCGCGCGCCGGGCGCATGGGCGAAGCGCCGCGCCGCACGGACGACGAGAGCCGCGACGCCGCGCAGCAGCACGAAGGCCGTGGCGGTGGCGGCGATATAGGTCGCCGCGAGCTTCTTGTCGGCGGCGGTGAGCATGACCAGGGCCACGAGAACAGCCGCGGCGGCGAGCGCTGCGAGCAGAAAGACGCGGGGAGGGGCTTTCTCCTCGGCCTCGTCGCGCAATAGCCGCGCGACGGGCGTCCCATAGGCGCGGCCGAGCGGCGGCAAGGCGAAGATCAGCGCCACCAGCAGCCCATAGGCCGCTCCAACCGCGAGCGAGCGCGCGTCGAGCGTCGGCGCGAAGGGCAGGGGAATGGAGGCCGAAAGAGAGAGGTCGGCGAGATAGGGAAAGGTCGCGCCAATGGCGAGGCCGCCGATGACGGCGAGGCCGGCGACCAGCAGCACCTCGACGAGCGCCATTGCGAAGACGCGCGAGGCCGGCGCGCCCAGCGCTTTTAAAATTGCGAAAGCGTCGCGCTTTCTGGCGACGAAGCCGGAAACGGCGTTGGCGACGCCGGCGCCGCCCGCGACCAGCGCGGTCAGCGCCACCAGCGTCAGCAGCTGGGTGAAGCGTTCCTGACTGCGCGAGAATTGCGGGGAGACCGCGTCCCGCTCGCGCAAATCCCAGCCGGCGTCGGGAAAAGCCGCGGTCAGCGCCGTGATGAAACGCTTCACCTCGGCGTCGCTGGCGACGGCTTCGGTCTTGCCGAGCGAGACGCGTGTCAGCCAGCGCACCACGGCGCCCGGCTGCATCAGCCCGGTCGCCTTCAGCGCCTCCTGGCTCATCAGCACGCGCGCGCCGAAGCCGAAGGCCCCGGCGAGCTTGTCCGGCTCGCTCGCAAGCTCGGCTGTGAGCGTGAAGGAGCCGGAGCCGATCTTCACAGAGTCGCCGATCTCGAGGCCGAGCCGGGCGATAAGTCCGGCGTCGGCGACGAGGCCGAAGCCGCCGCCGCGCGGCGCCAGAGCCTCGGCGAGCGGCTGCGCGGGAGTGAGCCCGACCGCGCCTTGGCCGGGATAGGCCGAATCGACGGCCTTTATTTCGATCAGCGCGGCCTCGCCGCTCGCCGAGCGGGCCATGGCGCGCATCAGGCCGATCTCGCAGACGCGGCCGTCGCGCTCCAAGAACTCGCGCTCCTGCGGCGAGAGCCGCCGCATTGTGGTGGCGACGGAGACGTCGCCGCCCAGAATCGTGCGCCCCTCGCGGGCGAGGCCGTCGGCGAGCGAGCGCGACACGGCGCCGACGCCGGAAATGGCGGCGACGCCGATGACGATGCAGGCGATGAAGACGGAAAAGCCGCGCAGATCGCCGGAGAGGTCGCGCAGGGCGAAACGCAGCGCCAGCGGCAGGCGCGAGATGAATCTCGCCCTCATGACGCCGGCGCCTCGTCCTCTATGCGGCCGGAGCGCAATCGCACGGCGCGGTCGCAGCGGGCGGCGAGGGAGGGGTCGTGCGTCACCAGCACCAGCGTCGCCGAGCGCCGCGCCTTTTGCGCGAAGATGAGATCGACGATGGCCGCGCCGGTCTCCGAATCGAGATTGCCGGTCGGCTCGTCGGCGACGAGAATCACGGGGTCGGGCGCGAGCGCCCTGGCGATGGCGACGCGCTGCTGCTCGCCGCCGGACATTTGCGCCGGATAATGGGAGAGGCGATGGCGAAGGCCCACGGCCTCCAGCTCCTGCGCGGCGCGCTCGAAAGCGTCGGCGCGGCCGGCGAGCTCCAGCGGAATGGCGACATTCTCCAGCGCCGTCATCGTCGCGATGAGCTGGAAAGACTGGAAGACGACCCCTATCTTCCCTCCACGGAACCGCGCCAGCGCATTTTCATCGAGCCGGGCGAGGTCGCTGCCGTCGACCAGCACCTTGCCGGAATCGGGCCGCTCGAGGCCAGCTAGCGTCATCAGCAATGTGGATTTCCCCGAGCCCGAGGGTCCGACGAGGCCGACAGCCTCGCCGGGCGCGACGGCGAGGCTTATGTTCTTGAGCACATGGACGCGCGCCGCGCCCGCTCCGAGGGTGAGATCGACGTCCTCGAGCTCGATGACCGGCCGCTGCACTTTGGAGGTCCTAATGGTTTGCCGCTGCGCCCGCCGCCGCTCTCGCGAGCCGGCAAAGACGCCCGCCCCGACATATGCGAAGGCGCCGCCGGTTTCCAGTGCGCGGCCGCGCTTTCGTCCGCTCGGCCCGGTGGCGCTGCTCTGCGCCGCCGCGATTTTGGCGCTTCTCACCATGATCTCTCTGCCCGCCGCGGCCGAGCCGCTGCGCATCATCGCCTTCGGCGACAGTCTCAGCGCCGGCTTTCAGCTGCCGGCGGACGCCTCCTTTCCGGCGCAGCTCGAGGCCCGGCTGAAAAATGACGGCTATGACGCCCGCGTCGTCAACGCCAGCGTCTCCGGCGACACCACGAGAGGCGGGCTCGCGCGCGTCTCCTATGCGCTGCGCGACGGCGGCGATCTGATGATTCTCGAGCTCGGCGCCAATGACATGCTGCTCGGCTTCGATCCGGCGACGACGCGCGGCAATCTGGAAAAAATCATCGCCGCCGCCGAGGAGAAGGGGCTCGCCGTGGTGCTCGCCGGAATGCTGGCCAACGCCAATTTCGGCGAGGAGCAGAAAAAAGCCTTCGACGCCATTTTCCCCGATCTCTCGGCGCGGCGCGGCCTGCCGCTCTATCCCTTCTTTCTCGAGGGCGTCGTCGGAGAGAAGGGCATGACCCTCGTCGACGGATTGCATCCGAGCCGGGCCGGCGTGGCGCGGATCGTCGCCGGCGTCGCGCCTCTGGTGGAGAAGCGCCTCGATTCCCTGCGATCGACGCGTCAGGGCGCCGCGCAGCGCTGAGCGAGGCCGCGAGCGAGGCCGTGAGAAAAAATCCGTTCACACGCCGGATTTTCGTTACAGCCGTCGCATTCTCGATATAGTGCCGACACCATCCTTAGCGCGCGCCATTGCGGCGCGCCGATCCGCGAGGAGGCGCCGACAACGGCCCCGTCGCTCCGCCGTATTCGCGGCCGGGCAAGGGGCCGAGCGAGCAGACAGCGACTTCGCCTTTCCCACTCCCCGAGCGCCTTGCGAGGCCAGGATGGAGGACCTGCGATGCCCAGACTGTTCACCGCCCTCGAAATCCCCCCTCTCGTCGCCGGCGATCTCGCCGCTCTGCGCGGAGGCGTTCCGGGAGCCCGCTGGATCGACGCGGAAAATTATCACATCACGCTGCGCTTCATCGGCGATGTGGACGATGCGCTCGGCCATGACGCGGCCATGACGCTGGCCGCCATCCGCCGTCCTCCCGTCTCGATCACGCTGGAAGAGCTGTCGAGCTTCGGTGGCGACAAGCCGCGCGCCATAGTGGTGAAGGCGCGCGCCGATTCGGCGCTGGCCGAGCTACAGGCGGAGCAGGAGCGCCTGCTGCGGCGCATCGGCATTCCGCCCGAGCCGCGCAAATTCGTGCCGCATGTGACGCTCGCGCGCCTGCGCGGGGCGTCCAGCTCCTCAGTCGCGGCCTATCTCGGCGCGCGCGGCTATTTTCCGCCCATGCGCTTCGAGGCGGCGCGCTTCGTGCTGTTCTCCTCGCGCGATTCGGTCGGCGGCGGGCCTTACATCGTCGAGGCCGACTATCCGCTGCGCGACCGCAAGGCGCTTTCCGCCGGCGCTCGCGAGCTGACCGCCTACGGCCGGTAGGCTCAGGCGCTCGCCGGCGCCGTCTTGCGGCCGCGCTCGACGACGGCGGCGAGCGAGGGATCTCGCGCCACCGCCTCCGCGATGAGGCGGTCGGAGGCGCTTTCGATCGTGTTCTGCATGCGCTCGAAGAAGTCCCGCGGCTCGAGCCCCGGCGGGATGATCGGCAGATATTCGATGACCACGGTTCCCGGCCGCACGATGAAGGCGCGGCGCCCCCAGAACAGGCCGGAATTCAGCGCCACGGGCAGACAGGCCGCGCCGGTCTCGCGATAGAGCATCGCGACGCCGAACTTATAGAGCGGCGGCGCGCCCGCCGGACGCCGCGTCCCCTCGGGAAAGATGAACAATTGCCGGCCTTGGGCGAACAGCGCCTTGGTCTTCTCGATCAGCTGCGGCAGCAGCTTGCCGCCCTTGGCGCGATCAATGCCGATCTGCTCGGCGCCCATCAGATACCAGCCGAAAAAGGGGATGAACACCAGCTCGCGCTTGAGAATATAGGAGAAATCCGGCGAATGCAGCGGCAGGACGAAGGTCTCCCAAGTCGACTGATGCTTGCAGGCGACGATGACCGGCCCTTTCGGAATATTCTCGAGGCCGCGAAACTCGAATTTCAGCCCGACGATCTTCTCGAGCCAGAAGAGCGACGTTCTCCCCCAGACGCGGCCGAGCGTCATGGAGGCGTGCCGCTTCATCAGCAGCGCGGGCAGCCAGATGATCTGCAGCGTCATGAGGCTGACGTAGAAAGCGATGTGGAACAGCAGCGAGCGCAGGAAGAGCATGCTTTGGTCGCCCGTCGGGTTTCGCGAAAAGGTGGGACGCGAAAGCCTTCTAATGCGCTTTTTCGTCGAACGGAACCGCCGCTCGGTCGGGCCGGCGCGCTTTCTCGGGCGCTGCGCCGACCGATTCAGCGCGCTTGCGCCGTGAGGCGGGCGGTCTCGGCCGGGGCGAGAGCGGTCGCGGAGAGACCCGGCTCCAGCAGCCGGGTGCGCAGCAGGACATAGAGATATTTGACATATTCGGCCGCGATGAGCCGCGTCACGGCGAGATCGCCGAGCCAGTCCTCGACGCGAAGATGGTCGCTGACCACGGCGAAAGGATAGAGTTCCGCCCCCGGCAGCGCCGCCGAGAGCTCGGCCAGAGCGCGGGGCATATGATAATTGGAGGTGACGATGATGAGCGAGCCTCTGCCGATGCCATGCGCCTGCGCCCAGTCGCGCGTCTCCCGCGCATTGCCGATCGTGTCCTGGGCGCGGTAGCCGAGATCGACGCAGCATTCGAACAGCTCCCGGGAGACCGGCAGCAGCTTGGCGATCTCATGGCCGCGCGTCGCCCGATTGACCCCGGTGATGAGCAGCCGGCGCGCCTGGCCGCGAGCTAAGAGCCCGCCCGCCTCATAGACGCGGTCGGAGCCGCCGGTCAGCACGACGACGCCATCGGCCTGCACGGTCAGGGTCGATTCGGTCCGCTCCAGCGAGAGGGCGAAGCCGATGAAGCCGGCTACGAAGGCGGAGGCCAGAAAGCAGAAAAGAGCGAGGACCGCGAGGCGCCAGCGTCCGGGCGCGGCCCATCCTCTTGCTTTCCCGTATCGCGCATGCGCTCGCAAGCGTCCACCTCGTCGCCGGTCCCCGTCTCGTCGCCGTCCCCGGCCGCGAATCCTCGACAAGATGGAAGCGGCGCTCGAGGCCGTCCAGGGCCGGGCGGAATTTATGCCCGGTTAGAGTTTACTCGGCCCCGTCCAGCCGCCGCAATTGGCGGAACACGATCTCCTGAGACATGAAGCCGGTGAGCAGCCCGGCCGCGGCCGAGATGAGGCCGACGACGGTGAAGCCGAGCGGCCCCAGCGAGAAGCTGCCGAACATGGCCTCCAGCTGATCGCCGTCCGGCGTCGCCGTCCAGCGGCTGGCGAGATAGCCGGCGAAGAGAAAAAAGCCCATGGCCGAGGCGCCGCCGATGAGGCCGCCGCGCAGGCCCAGCACCAGGAAGCGGCGCTGGAACTGCTGGGCGATATATTTGTCCGCCGCGCCGACGAGATGCAGCACCTCGATGATCTCGCGATTGCCGACCATGGCCGCGCGTGTGGCGAAGGCGACGGCGAGGCCCATGGCGACGACGATCAGCACGAAGACCAGCGCGGCGACCGCCACAACTGTGCGCGCCATCTGGCCGAGCCGCTCCACCCACAGCCGGTGATCGTCCAGCGCCGCGCTCGGCAGCGCCTGGGCCAGCTCGCGGCGCAGCGCGTCGAGATCGGCGCGGCGGCTGTCGTCCAGCTTCACGACGATCATGCGCGGGGCCGGCAGCTCGGCGAAATCGAGGCCCTGGCCGAGCCAGGGCGCGAGCAGCGCCTCCGACTCCGCCTTCGTATAGACGCGCACGTCGCGCACGCCCTCGGCGGCGACGAGGACCGAGGTCGCCTTGCTGACGTCGGCTTCTATGTCGCGGCCGGGCAAAGGGCGGATCTGCACGCTGGCCTCGCGCGCCACCTCGCGCCGCCAGTCGACGCTGGCGTCGGCGACCATCAGCGCCGCCCCGGCCGAGAGCGCCGCCAGAAAGGTCATGATGGCGATGACGATGACGAGCGAGCGTCCGGCGATAGAGGAGGTGGGAACGAGCGGCGTCTCCCGCCCGAGCGCCTCCTCGGGCGCGGCCTCCTTGGCCGCCGCGGCGGCGGGGCGCAGGCCGAGGCGGGGCTCCGGGCGAGGCTTGGCGTCATTCGAAGACATGCAGCCGCCCATCCGCGAGCACCAGGCGGCGCGCGCTCTCATATTGATCCATCAGAGCGAGATCATGGGTGGCGATGACCACCGAGGTGCCGCTCTTGTGCAATTCCACGAACAGCCGCAGCAGCCGCCGCGCCAGAGTGGGGTCGAGATTGCCGGTCGGCTCGTCGGCGAGCAGCAGCTCCGGCCGCACGATCAGCGCGCGGGCGATGGCGGCGCGCTGCTTCTCGCCGCCCGAGAGCACGCTCGGCCGGCTGGCGATGCGCTCGTCGAGGCCGACCCAGCGCAAGAGCTCCAGCACCTCGGCGCGATAGCTCGTCTCCTCGCGGCCGATGACGCGCAGCGGCAAAGCGACATTCTCGTATAAATTGAGATGCTCCAGCAGGCGGAAGTCCTGGAAGACGACGCCGATGCGCCGACGAATGTCGGTGACGGAGTCCTTGTCCAGCGTCTCCGTATCCTTGCCGAAGAGGGTGATTCGCCCGCGCGTCGGCTTCAGCGACAGCAAGACGAGCTTCAAAAGCGTCGTCTTGCCGGCGCCCGAGGGTCCGGTGAGGAATTGGAACGAGCGCGGCGTGATGGAAAAAGCGAGATCGCTCAATATCTCGCTGCCGTTTCCATAGCGCAGGCCGACGTTCTCGAAGGTCAGCAAAGGCGTGTATCCATTGGCGGGCTCAGAATCGCGCTGCCGGGAGATTAGCAGTTCACCGCCCATTAACCATATCGGCGGCTAATCGACGACATGTCGGCGGCCGATTCAAAAGCGGCCGCCCACGGTTCGGAGACCGGCCATGCGCAACGACCTCGCCCCGCACAACTCCCCGGTCGGCTCGGCCCCGAAGGCTCATGACTTGGACGAGAGCCCGCTGTGGCGGGAGCCGCCGCATGAGAGCGATCTCGTCGACGAGCGGCGCCAGCGCCTGCTGCCGCTGATCGCGGCGATCATCGCCGTCGTTTTCGGGGCCATGGCGCTGATCGGCATGCGCGAGAAGATCGTGCGGGTCATGCCCTTCGCGACGGCGCTCTATTCGGCCATGGGGCTGAAGGTCAACGCCGCCGGGCTCGATCTGCGCGGCGTCACCTCCAAGATCGTCACCGAAGGGACGCGCAAGGTGCTGACCGTCGAGGGCGAGATCGTCAATCTGCGGCGCGCCGCCAATCGCGTGCCGCCCATGGCGCTGGCCATTCGCGGCGCCGACGGCCGCGAGCGCTACAGCTGGACCGCTGCCGCGCCGAAAGTGCGGCTCGCGGCCGGGGAGAGCGTGCAGTTCCGCGCGCGCCTCGCCTCGCCGCCCGCCGATGGCGCCGATGTGCAGGTGCGCTTCGCCGCGCTCGAGGATGCGGAGAAAGCGGAGCGATAGCCGCGCCGCGTTCCCTCAGCGCGTTCCCTTGGCGCGCGAAATGGCCTAAGCAGGCCTCATGCCGACGCATGCGCCTCTCCTTTTCGTGAACGCCCGCCTCGTCGATCCCGCCTCTGGCGTGGAGACGCGCGGAGGGCTCCTCGTCCTCGACGGAAAAATCGCCGATCTCGGCCCGGCTCTGAAGGCCGAGACCGCCCCGCAGGGCGCGCGAATCGTCGATTGCGCGGGCGATGTGCTCGCGCCCGGACTCATCGACATGCAGGCCTTTCTCGGCGAGCCGGGCGCCGAGCATCGCGAGACCATCGCCACCGCCACGGCGGCGGCCGCGGCCGGCGGCGTCACCACCATTGTCGCCGCCCCCGGCACTTCGCCGCCGATCGACGATCCGGCGGTCGTGGACTTTGTCCTGCGCCGCGCCCGAGACACCGGCCGCGTCCGCGTCCTGCCCATGGCCGCGCTCACCAAAGGGCGCGAGGGCAAGGAAATCTCCGAATTCGGCCTGCTGCGCGAGGCCGGCGCCATCGCATTCTCTGACGGCAAGCGCTCGCTGCGCAACGCCCAGACCATGCGCCGGGCTTTGACCTACGCCCGCGATTTTGACGCGCTCATCATCCATTTCCCGGAGGATCGCGATCTCGTCGGCGAGGGCGTCATGAATGACGGCGAATTGGCGACGCGGCTCGGCCTCGCCGGCGTGCCCAAGGAGGCGGAGGCCATTATCGTCGATCGCGATCTGCGCCTCGTCGAGCTGACCGGCGCGCGCTACCACGCCTCCATCGTGGCCAATGGCCTGTCGCTGGCGGCGCTTCAGGAGGCGAAGGCGCGCGGCCTGCCGGTGACGTGCGGGACCACGATCAATCATCTGACGCTCAATGAGAACGACATCGGCGACTACCGCACCTTCCTGAAGCTGCGCCCGCCGCTGCGCCATGAGGACGAGCGCCGTCTGCTGGTTGAGGCGGTGGCGAGCGGGCTCATCGACGTCATTCTCTCCGATCACGACCCGCAGGACGTCGAGATGAAGCGCCTGCCTTTCGCCGAGGCGGAGGCCGGCGCCGTCGGCCTCGAGACCATGCTGGCGGCGGGGCTGCGGCTCGTCCATTCGGGCGATGTGCCGCTGCCGACGCTGCTGCGGGCCATGTCCACGCGGCCGGCCGAGATTCTGCGCCTGGAGCAGGGGCGTCTCGCCAAGGGCGCGCCGGCCGATCTCATCCGCTTCGACCCGGACGAGCCCTTCGTCGTCGATCCGTCCGAATTGCATTCCCGCTGCAAGAACACGCCCTTCGACACGGCGCGCCTCCAAGGTCGGGTGAAATCGACATTCGTCGCGGGAGAATCCGTCTTCGAGCGGCCGGACGCCTAGAGCGGGGCAATAACGAAAAAAGCGTCTTGCCGCCGCGATTTCGCCAATTTCGGGAAAAAGCGGCAAGCAGATTGTGAATCTTTGCAATAGGTACGTAGGTTAACTGCCCGTAACTTCCGCAAACCGAAGGCGGGGCGTTATCCCTGATTCTGCGTTCGTTTTCCCGCGGCGCGCCGCCTTCGACGAGAAAATCGCCCGAGCGGCCGGGCCGTCATGTGGAAGAGAAACGATGCTTGGTTCCCGAATTTCCCTCGTCGCGCTGATGGTGGCCGCGGCGCCTGCGCTGCAGGCGCGCGCCCAGGAGGCGCTGCCCGACATCGACATTATCGCGGCGGCCCCGGAGGCGGGCGCGGGAATCGAGAGGTCGAAGGTCCCGACCAATCCCATCACCACCAAGCGTAGCGATCTCGATCGCGACCGCGCGCTCGTCATCACCGACACGCTGCAGCGCCGCAACGCTTCGGTCTCCATCGTCGATGTCGCGGGCAATCCTTTCCAGCCCGATCTCACCTATCGCGGCTTCACGGCCTCGCCGGTGTCCGGCACGCCGCAGGGTCTCGCCGTCTATCAGGACGGCGTGCGCATCAACGAGGCCTTCGGCGACGTCGTCAATTTCGATCTCATTCCCACGGTCGCCATCGCCAATAGCGAGCTGGTCAGCGGCAATCCGCTGTTCGGCCTCAATGCGCTCGGCGGCGCTCTGACGCTGGAGATGAAGAACGGCTTCACCTGGCAGGGCTATGAGCTGGAGGGACGCGGCGGCTCCTTCGGCCGCCGCTATGGCGCGGCGCAGGTCGGCCAGAAATACGGCGATTTCGCCATCTACTCGGCGTTCGAGGCGCTCGGCGACAGCGGCTGGCGCCAGCGCTCCGGCTCGGAGCTGCTGCGCGGCTATCTCGATCTCGGCTATAAGGGCGACAAGAGCGAGTTCCATCTGAACTATACCGGCGCCACGACGCGCCTCGGCGCCGCCGCGGCGACGCCGGTCGAAATGCTCCAGCGCGACTACAGCTCCGTCTATACGACGCCGCAGAGCTCGACCAATGAGCTGCACTTCCTCAATCTGAAGGGCTCCTACGACGTTTCGAGCGCGCTGAAGCTCAACGGCAACTTCTATTACCGCGACTATCAGCAGGCGCATATCGACGGCAATATCGCCGATATGGAGACCTGCAGCGCCAAAGCCTTCGTCTGCCAGGACAACGACCCCTTCATCGGCAATGTGCCGACCAATGCGCAGCGTCGTCTGATCGGACCCAATGGGGCCTATATTCCGTCCTCGGTGCTCGCCGGGGGCCTGCCGGCGACGATCGATTATTCGCGCACCCATTCGCGCTCCTATGGCGGCGCGATCCAAGGGACCTATGACGAGAAGATCGCCGACTTCAAGAACAAGCTCATCGTCGGCGGCTCCTTCGATCGCCAGTTCACCGACTTCCGCGGCTATTCCGAGCTCGGCATTCTGCAGGGCGATTTCAATGTGACATCGACCGGGCTGCAATATTTCAACTCGGTTCAGGAAGGCGGCTTCCAGCCCTCGTCGGTCTTCGCGCGCAACCTCTATTACGGCGTCTATGCGCTCGACACGCTCGATCTGACCGATAAGCTCACCCTCACCGCCGGCCTGCGCTTCAACAGCGCGGAAATCACGCTCTATGATCGTCTCGGCGTGCGCCTCAACAGCGACAAGAGCTATCAGCGCGTCAATCCGGTCGCGGGCCTCACTTATACTTTCATCCCGGAATTCACGGTCTACGGCAATTATTCGGAGGCCAATCGCGCGCCGACCGCGCTCGAGAACGGCTGTGCCGACGCGAATCATCCCTGCACCATCGACAACTTCCTCGTCGCCGATCCGCCGCTGAAGCAGGTGGTGACGCGCTCGGGCGAGATCGGCTTCCGCGGCTATCACGACATCGGGCCGGATCACGGCCGGCTGGAGTGGAAGGTCGATATCTTCCGCGCCGTGAACAGCGACGACATCATCTCGCTGCCGTCGAATGTGATCCAGGGCAGGGGCTATTTCGCCAATGTCGGCGCCACCCGCCGCCAGGGCCTCGAAGCCGGCGTCGCCTGGCGCAACGACCAGCTGAGCCTCTATGCCGATTATGCGCTGATCGACGCCACCTTCCGCAGCGCCTTCGACGTCGAGTCGGGCAACAATCCCTATGCCGACGCCAATGGCCTCATCCATGTGCGGCCGGGCAATGTGATGCCGGGCGTGCCGCGCCATCGCGTGAAGCTCGGCTTTGATTACTTCATCACGCCCGAGTGGAAGTTCGGCGCCGATTACATCTTCACCAGCGGGGTGCGGCTGCGCGGCGACGAGTCCAATCTCGACAAGCCGCTGCCCTCCTGGGGCGTCGTCAATCTGAAGACCTCCTATAAGGTCACCGAGAATATAGAGGTCTATGCGCTCGCGCAGAACCTCTTCGATCGGCGCTACTATACTTTCGGGACCTATTTCGACAACAGCGGCAATGCGACCGCCTCGGCCGGCGGCTTCACCAATGCGCGCACTTATGTTCCGGGCGCGCCGGTCTCGGTCTATGGCGGCGTCAAGGTCAAGTTCTGAGCGCTAAGGCTCAGACAGAAAAGAGAATATTCTTTATCGAAGGGGGAGGCGGCGATCAGCGGCGCCTCCCCTATCTTGTTTGGGCGGCCCGGCGGAATCGCGAACGCTCTTGAAGAAAAGCGGCAACCGCCTTAAAGGCTCGCGCGCGCGAGACGCGCCGCAACCGGGAACCAGAAAGCATGGCCAAGGAAAAATTCTCACGCACGAAGCCGCATTGCAACATCGGCACGATCGGTCACGTGGACCATGGCAAGACGTCGCTGACGGCGGCGATCACCAAGGTTCTGGCCGAGACGGGCGGCGCGACCTTCACGGCCTATGACCAGATCGACAAGGCCCCGGAAGAGCGCGCGCGCGGCATCACCATCTCGACGGCGCATGTCGAGTATGAGACCGCCAATCGTCACTACGCCCACGTCGACTGCCCCGGCCACGCCGATTATGTGAAGAACATGATCACCGGCGCCGCGCAGATGGACGGCGCCATCCTCGTCGTCTCCGCCGCCGATGGCCCGATGCCGCAGACCCGTGAGCACATCCTGCTCGCCCGTCAGGTCGGCGTGCCGGCGCTGGTCGTGTTCCTGAACAAGGTCGACATGGTCGACGATCCCGAGCTGCTCGAGCTCGTCGAGCTCGAGGTTCGCGAGCTTCTGTCGAAATACGAGTTCCCCGGCGACGATATTCCGATCACCAAGGGCTCGGCCCTGGCGGCGCTCGAGAATAAGACGCCCGAGATCGGTCATGACGCGATCCTGAAGCTGATGCAGACGGTCGACGAATATATCCCGCAGCCGGAGCGCCCGAAGGATCAGCCCTTCCTGATGCCGGTCGAGGACGTGTTCTCGATTTCCGGCCGCGGCACGGTGGTGACGGGCCGCGTGGAGCGCGGCATCGTCAAGGTCGGCGAGGAAGTCGAGATCGTCGGCATTCGCCCGACGGTGAAGACGACCGTGACCGGCGTGGAAATGTTCCGCAAGCTGCTCGATCAGGGCGAGGCGGGCGACAATATCGGCGCGTTGCTGCGCGGCACCAAGCGCGAGGACGTGGAGCGCGGCCAGGTTCTGTCGAAGCCGGGCTCTGTGAAGCCGCACACCAAGTTCAAGGCGGAAGCCTATATTCTGACGAAGGAAGAGGGCGGCCGTCATACGCCGTTCTTCACCAACTATCGTCCGCAGTTCTACTTCCGCACGACGGACGTGACCGGCATCGTGACGCTCCCCGAGGGCGTGGAGATGGTGATGCCGGGCGATAATGTGGCGATGGAGGTGAACCTCATCGTTCCGATCGCCATGGAGGAGAAGCTGCGCTTCGCCATCCGCGAAGGCGGCCGCACCGTCGGCGCCGGCGTCGTCGCTTCGATCATCGAATAAAAAAGCGAGCCTTTAGGGCTCGCTTCGAAAAAAGGGACTGCGAGCCGAGATAGCTCGCGGTCCCAAGTCGGGGAGAAGAGAGTTGCGGGCCGTCAGGCCGCGAGCTGCTCCTCGAGGAGGATCGCCGGCAGGCGCGCATCCTCGGAGGCCTCGGTCTCATCCTGGCTCGGATGCATCACCTCGAGCGCCGCGGCGACAGCCGAAATGCCGATCTCGCGATAGAGGCGGGCGAGCAGATCATGCGGACGGTCGGCAGATTGCGCTTCGCTGAAATCGGTGGCGACGAGCTTCGACATGGCGGCTACTCTCTACTGAATGGTTGAGGGACGCTCGAGGAATGCGTGCATTTGATTTAAAGTCTCCCTTACCCCGGTAAACTATTCGTAAAATCGCGGAGCCCGCCGCGCATCTTCCGCATGCGGCTGTGGATGAGCCGGGCCGCGATCGATGCTATGATCGCCCCATGCTGCGCCATATCCCAGAAGAGCCCGTCTCCAACGCCGCGGTCTGGTGCCGGCGGCTCGCCGTTTTCTCTCTCCCGGTCGCGGCGATCGCCGTGATCCTCGCGCGCGCCAATGCGGTGGAGCCGCAGGCCTCGCTCGCCGTGCTGGGCGGCGCGATCGTGGTGGCGCTCGTCGCGCTGCTGCTGTTTCTCGCCGCTTGCGTCGTCATCTGGCAGGAGGGCCGGCGCGGGCTGGGCGAGGCGCTCGGCGGCGCCTTTCTCGCGGCGGCGACGCTCGGCTATCCGGCCTATCTTGCCGTCCAGGCCGTGCGCCTGCCCGTGCTCTCGGACGTCTCGACCGACACGGCCGATCCGCCGCGCTTCTCCACCTCGCGCGCGGCGGTGGCGGCGCGCGCCGGCTTCACGCCCGCCGGCTTCGACGCCGACACTGCGGAGCGGCAGAGGGACGGCTATCCCGACATTGAGCCGATCGTCGTCGATCTCGAGCCGGACGAGGCCTATCAGCTGGTGCTGGAGACGGCGCAGAGCCGCGGCTGGCGCGTCATCGACCAGCGCCCGCCCGGCGGCCGCTCCGGCGTCGGCCATCTCGATTTTCTCGACCGCACATTGGTGATGGGCTTCGCCGACGACATCGCCGTGCGGCTGCGTCCGCTCGCCGGCCAGACGCGCATAGACGTGCGCTCCGCCTCGCGCTACGGGCGCCATGATTTCGGCGCCAACGCCAAGCGTATCCGGCAATTCGCGGAGGAGCTGCAGGCGGGGCTGAACGAGAAGTGAGCGAGTAGCGAGTAATGGGTAGCGTGGTTCTACTCGCTATTCGCTACTCGCTCCCCTCTGAAATACCGCGCTTCCAATGTCGCCGGACCGTCGCAGCGGGCGAGGCCGCGCTCGATCAAATCTTCGAGATGCGCGAAGACGGAGAGCGCCGCCGCCCTTTGCAGCCGCGCGTCGAAGCCCTCATAGATGCGCGCGACAATGACGGCGATCGTCTCGTCGCCGGCCTCGAGGCGCTCGAGGATGGCGGCCTCGCGTTGCCGACGATGGTGGAGCAGGGCGCGCAAATAGCGCTGCGGCTCCTTCACCGGTCCGCCATGGGCCGGCCAGTAGAGGCGATCGTTGCGCCAGCGCAGCTTTTCCAACGAGGCGAAATATTCGCTCATGGAGCCATCCGGCGGCGCGATGACGGTCGTGGCCCAGCCCATCACATGATCGCCGGTGAAGAGCGTCGCCTCCTCGGCCAGCGCGAAGCAGAGATGATTGGTCGTATGGCCCGGCGTCGCGACGGCTTCGATCGAGAGGCCGCCGAAACTGAGCTGACCGCCATCGGCGAGGAGAAGGTCCGGCGCGTAGCTTTTGTCATGCGAGGCGTCGAGGCCGGGTCCTGTGACCGCGAGATCGGGCGGCGGCGCATAGGGCGCGCAGCCGGCGATGGTCGCGCCAGTCTTCTCCGCCAGAATGCGCGCGGCCGGCGAATGATCGCGATGCGTATGGGTGACGAGCACGTAGCGCAGCCTCTCGCCCGCTACCGCGGCGAGCAGCGCCTCTATGTGCGAAGCATCCGCCGGGCCAGGGTCGATGATCGCCACCTCGCCCTCGCCGATGATGTAGCTGCATGTGCCCGTATAGGTGAAGGCGCCGGGATTGGGCGCGACAATGCGGCGCGTCAGCCGCGAAACGCGTTGCAGCGCGCCCGGCGGAGAGTCGAAGGCGGTGAGAAAATCATCTGGGCTCATTGAAAATTGCGTCCCTTCGGAATGGGCTCGCGCGCCTTGGCGCCGCGCGATTGCTCGAGCAGGCGCAGATCGGCGCTCAGATCCTCGATCTTCTGCGCGATCACATGGACGACGCCGGATTCATTCTGCACGCGCCCCGTGACCGACACCAGCCGCGCGCCGATGACCTCGGGACGCTGCCGCTCGAACAGTTTCGGCCAGACGACGATATTGGCGATTCCGGTCTCGTCCTCGATCGTCATGAAGATCACGCCGCTCGCCGAGCCCGGCCTCTGCCGCACCAGCACGAGGCCGGCGACCGTCACGCGCGCGCCCTCGCGCGCGCCTTGGCCCGTTGCCCCTTCCCTCCGCTGCACGGGAGAGGGGAGCGGCCGGCGTTGCGCGGAATCTCGATGAAGCGCGGAGCCTGCTCCCTCTCCCGCTTGCGGGGGAGGGTTGGGGAGAGGGCCGCCGCCGAGCATCGCGCAGGGCGTGATCCCCTTCGCCTGCAGCCGCCCACGCAGAAACGCCATGGGATGCGCCTTCAGTGACAGCGACAAAAAGCGATAATCCTCCACCACCTCCGCCCCGAGCGGCATGGGCGGAAGGTTCGCGTCCTCCTCCTGCGGCGCGAAGGAGAGCGCGCGCAGCAGGGGTAGCTCGTCCTTGTCGCCGGCGCGGTTGAGCGCCTGCACGGCCCAGAGCGCGTCGCGGCGCGGCAGGCCGAGCGAGGCGAAGGCGCCGGCCTCCGCCAAACGCTCAAGCGTCGCCGGCTCGAGCTCGCCGCGCAGCCACAGATCGCGCACGGAATCATAGCCGGCGCCGCGCCGCGCCACGAGGCGCTTCATATCCGTGTCGCGCAGGCCGATGATCTGGCGGAAGCCGAGCCGCACGTCATGCGTGGCGCGAATGTCGCCGGCCATGCAGGCGTGGCGCGAATGCGGCGGCGTCGTCTGCGCGCGCGTCTCCAGCGCGCAATCCCAATCGGAGAAATTCACGTCGACCTCATGCACGCCGACGCCATGCTCCTGCGCATCCCGCACGATCTGCGCCGGCGCATAGAAGCCCATGGGCTGCGAATTCAACAAGGCGCAGCAGAACACGTCCGGGTAGCGGCATTTGAGCCAGGCGGAGGCGTAGACGAGCAGGGCGAAAGAGGCCGCGTGACTCTCGGGGAAGCCATAGGAGCCGAAGCCTTCGATCTGGCTCCAGCAGCGCTCGGCGAAATCGCGGCTATAGCCGCGCGCCTCCATGCCCGCGAGCATTTTGGCGCGGAAGGTTCCGATCGTGCCGACGCGCTTGAAGGTCGCCATGGCGCGGCGCAGACGGTCCGCCTCGTCCGGCGTGAAGCCGCCGGCGACAATGGCGATGCGCATCGCCTGCTCCTGGAACAAGGGCACGCCGAGCGTCTTGCGCAGCACTTGCTCGAGCTCCACCGAGGGAAAGGAGACCTCCTCCTTGCCGATGCGACGGCGGAGATATGGGTGAACCATATCGCCCTGAATAGGGCCGGGGCGCACGATCGCAACCTCGATGACGAGATCGTAGAACTCGCGCGGCCGCAGCCGCGGTAGCATGGACATTTGCGCGCGGCTCTCGACCTGGAAAACGCCGATCGTGTCGGCGCGCGAGATCATGTCATAGACGCCCGCTTCTTCCGGCGGGATCGACGACAGACAATGCGTGACGCCGTAGCGCTCGGCCAGCAAAGCGAGGCCCTTGCGCAGGCAGGTGAGCATTCCGAGCGCCAGCACATCGATCTTCAATATGCGCAGAGCGTCGAGATCGTCCTTGTCCCATTCGATCGTCGTGCGGCCTTCCATGGCGGCGGGCGCGAGCGGGACGATCTCGTCCAGCCGATCGCGCGTGATGACGAAGCCGCCCGTATGCTGCGACAGATGGCGCGGAAAGCCGGTCAGCTCGCGCGTCAGCTCGAGGGCCTTGGCGAGACGCGGCTCGCGCACACCCTCCCCTTTAGGGGGAGGGTCGGCCGGCGATAGCCGGACGGGGTGGGGTTCAACGGCAAAGACTCGGGGTTTCACCCCCTCCCGATCGCCTTCGGCGCTCGACCTCCCCCCTCGAGGGGGAGGTGGGGACGCCTCTCCTTGCACCGTTCCTCCCCACACATTGCCGGAAAGCCGCGAGACGACATCGGCGGAAAGGCCGAAAGCCTTGCCGACCTCGCGAACGGCCGAGCGCGAGCGATAGGAGACGACCGTCGCGGTGAGGCCGGCGCGCTCGCGGCCATAGCGCGCGTAGATATATTGCATCACCTCCTCGCGCCGCTCATGCTCGAAATCGACGTCTATGTCGGGCGGCTCGTTGCGCGCGGCGGAGACGAAGCGCTCGAAGAGGAGATCGTGCTTCGCCGGATCGACCTCGGTGACGCCGAGGCAGAAGCAGACGACGGAATTGGCGGCCGAGCCGCGCCCCTGCGCGAGAATGTCCTTTGCGCGCGCGAAGCGCACAATGTCGTGCACGGTGAGGAAATAGGCCGCGTAGCCGAGCTCGGCGATCAGCTGCAGCTCATGGCGCAGCAGCGCCTCGACCTTTTCGGGAACGCCGTTCGGATAGCGCGTCCGCGCGCCCTCCCGTGCGTAATGTTCGAGCGCCTCCTGCTCGCTGGAAAAGCCTTCGCGCAGCTCGCTCGGATAATTATGCGCGAGCGCGTCGAGGCTGAAGGAGAGGCCTTCCAGAAAGCGCCCCGTCTCCTCGAGCGCCTGCGGCGTTTGGGCGAAAAGCCGCGCCATTTCCGCGCCGCTCTTCAGCGCGCGCTCGGCGTTGGCGGAGAGGAGATAGCCGGCATTGTCGAGCGTCGTCTTCTCGCGCACGCAGGCGAGAACGTCGGCGAGCGGGCGCCGCTCGGGGACATGCATATTCGCCTCGTTCACCGCGATGAGCGGCAGGCCCGTCTCGCGCGAGAGCGCGATGCGGCCGGCCAGCGCCGAGCGCATGTCGACGCCATAGAGCGCGGTCGCCGCCAGCCACAGCCGGCCGCATGCAGCCGCGAGCAGGGCGGGAGGGAGCGCCGCGCCCTCCATCGCGATGAGCTGCTGGCCTTCGGAAAATTCCAGGAGATCGTCGAGGAAGAGGCGGCAAGCACCCTTCTGCGCGCGCATATTGCCGCGCGTCAGCAGCCGGCAGAGACGCCCGTAAGCGGCGCGATCTTTCGGATAGCAGAGAATATCCGGCGTCTCGTCGGCGAAGACGAGACGCGCGCCAATGGCGAGGCGAAAGCCCGGTGCTTCGGCCGCATGCTCGCGCAGATAGGAATGAGCGCGCACGACGCCGGCGAGCGAATTGCGATCGGCCACGCCAATGCCGACATGGCCGAGCGCCATCGCCTGCGCGACCATCTCCTCGGGATGCGAGGCGCCGCGCAGGAAGGAGAAATTGGTCGCAGTCGCGAGCTCGGCGTAGCGGGACATATAGGGATCATATCAGCAACCGATGCGCGCCGCTCCTTCTCCCGCGCGCCGGTCAGCTCTGCTCGTCTTTCTTGCGCCGCCCCGCCTTCTTCGGCTCGCGCCGCGGGCCTTCCACCAGCCGCACCACCACGCCCCAGAGCGTGCGCACATCCTGCTCGGTCATGTTCATGCGGTGGAACATGTTGCGCAGATTGCGCGACATCACCGGCTTCTTCGTCTCTGGCCGGAAAAACTGCCGCTCGTCGAGATGCTTCTCCAAATAGTCGAAGAAGGCGAGCGTCATCTCGCGGGTGGCGGGAGGCGAGCGCTCGACGACGTCGAAGGGCAGCGTCTCGCCATGGGCGTAGCGGAACCATTCATAGCCGGTGAGCAGCACAGCCTGCGCCAGATTGAGCGAGGCATAGGCGGGATTGACCGGAAAGGTGAGGATCGAATCGGCGAGCGCGACATCGTCATTGTCGAGGCCAGTGCGCTCCGGGCCGAACATCACGCCATGGCGCTCGCCCGATTTGATGCGCAGGACGGTATCGGACATCGCCGTTGCGGGCGTCACCACGGGCTTCACTTGTCCACGCCCGCGCGCCGTCGCCGCATAGACGAAGGAGAGATCGGCGATCGCCTCGCGCACGCTCTCATAGAGCTTGGCCGAATCGAGCAGATGTGCGGCCCCGGCGGCGGCGGCGTAAGAGGCCTCGCGATAGACAGGATCGCGCGTCGGCCAACCCTCGCGCGGCGCGACGAGCCGCAGATCGGAGAGCCCGAAATTGGCCATGGCGCGCGCGCACATGCCGATATTGACCGCGAGCTGCGGCCGCACGAGCACAATGGTCGGCCCGCCCTCGAGACTCTGCTTGGTGTGGTCGGTTCCGGCGCCGGTCACGGGATCAATGCTCGGTCTCGCCCATCACGGCGTCGGCGTCCCGCCGTGAGTGCACGATGTCGATGATATCGAGCCTGTCGTCGCTATAGCGCATAAAGATCACGAAACCTCTGAAAGGAAAGCTGCGCAGGCCGGGCGCGAGATCGTCGCGAGGCCTGCCGAGAATGGCGGGCAGTTCCGCGAGCTTCACGCATTTGTCCCGAATGCGCCGCACGATCGGCGAAGCGAGCGCTTCCGCACCCATTTCGATTGTCAGATATTCGAGAAGATCGCCGAGGCTTCGTCGCGCCGCGCTCGAATAGACGAGTCGGCGCAAATCAATATCCTCGCGCTTTCAGTTCCTGGGCTCTCTTATCGAGATAAGCGGCCACCTCTTCGTCGCTGTGCTCGCCCCCTTCGGCGAGCGACGCCTCTATCGTCTCGCGCAGCGCCTTTAGTTTTGCTTCGCGCTCCTCGACGAGGCGCAGGCCCTCGCGCATCACCTCGGTCGCCGAAGCGTAGCGGCCCTGCTTGACGAGGGAATCGATGAACTCTTCCCAGTGCTTGCCGACGGATACGTTCATGGGCGCCTCCTCGGGGCTTTATAGCACGATATGCGCATATCGTGCTATTGGAAGCGCCGGTCGAATTTCTCTCGGCGAGCGCGCCGTGAGCGTCGGCGCCTGAACATTCGGCAGCCGTCGATCAAAATCGCCTTTCAGAAAAGCGCGAACGCGACTGCGCGACGCAGATTTGCCTATGGCGCCTGCTTTGCCTTGCGGCAGGCGCGCGCTATAAGGCCGGCGGCTCACGCGGGGAGAGGCATTTCATGAGCAAGATCAAGGTCGCGAATCCGGTCGTCGAGCTCGACGGCGACGAGATGACTCGGATCATCTGGGCCTATATCAAGGACAAGCTCATCCATCCTTACCTCGATCTCGAGCTGCTCTATTACGATCTCTCCATTCAGAACCGCGACGCCACCAATGATCAGGTGACGATCGACGCCGCCGAGGCGATCAAGACTCATGGCGTCGGCGTCAAATGCGCCACCATCACGCCGGACGAAGCCCGCGTGCAGGAATTCGGCCTGAAGGAGATGTGGAAGTCGCCCAATGGCACGATCCGCAATATTCTGGGCGGCGTCATCTTCCGCGAGCCGATCATCGCCAAGAACGTCCCGCGCCTCGTGCCCGGCTGGACGCAGCCGATCGTCATCGGCCGCCACGCCTTCGGCGATCAATATCGCGCCGTCGATTTCCGCACGCCCGGCAAGGGCCGGCTGACGATGAAATTCGAGGGCGACGATGGGACGGTGATCGAGAAGGAAGTGTTCCGCTTCCCCGGCGCCGGCGTCGCAATGGCGATGTACAATCTCGACGAGTCGATCCGCGAGTTCGCGCGCGCCTCGATGAACTACGCGCTGAACCGCAAATTCCCGCTCTATCTCTCGACCAAGAACACGATTTTGAAAGCCTATGACGGGCGCTTCAAGGATTTGTTCCAGGAAGTCTTCGACGCCGAGTTCAAGGCGCAGTTCCAGGCGCAGGGCCTCACCTATGAGCATCGCCTCATCGACGATATGGTCGCCTCGGCGCTGAAATGGTCGGGCGGCTATGTGTGGGCCTGCAAGAATTACGACGGCGACGTGCAGTCGGACACGGTGGCGCAGGGCTTTGGCTCGCTCGGCCTGATGACCAGCGTGCTGATGACGCCGGACGGCAAGACCGTCGAGGCGGAGGCCGCGCATGGCACGGTGACGCGCCATTATCGCGAGCATCAGAAGGGTCACGAGACATCGACCAATTCCATCGCCTCCATCTTCGCCTGGACGCGCGCGCTCGCGCATCGCGCCAAGCTCGACGGCAATGAGGCGCTGGCGCGCTTCGCGCTGACGCTCGAGCAGGTCTGCGTCTCCACCGTGGAGCAGGGCTTCATGACCAAGGATCTGGCGCTGCTCGTCGGCCATAATCAGAAATGGCTGTCGACCACCGGCTTCCTCGACAAGATCGATTCCAATCTCGCAGCCGCGCTTTCGCTCGGCAAATGAGCGCGCGACGAAGTGATTGTGCTACCCGAGCGGCGCGGCTATATAGACGCCGCGTTCAGGCTTAGGGAGGATTCGCGGCAATGGCGGTGGATCTAGACGCGAGCTACAGACCGTCCGAGCAAGAAGATTTCATGAACGATCGGCAGCGCGAGTATTTTCGGCGCAAGCTGCTCGCGTGGAAGGACGAGATACTGCAGGAGAGCCGCGATACGCTCGCCACTCTGCAGAGCGAGAACGAGAACCACCCCGACCTCGCCGATCGCGCCTCCTCGGAGACCGATCGGGCGATAGAGCTACGTGCGCGCGACCGGCAGCGCAAGCTGATCTCCAAAATCGACTCCGCTCTGGCGCGGCTCGAGGACGGCACTTATGGCTATTGCGAGGAGACGGGCGAGCCGATTTCGCTGAAGCGTCTCGACGCGAGGCCGATCGCCACTCTGTCGATCGAGGCGCAGGAGCGGCATGAGCGCCGTGAGCGCGTCTATCGGGACGACTGACGGCTTCTCTTCTTTTTCGGTCAGCAGCAAAACAAAGCGCCCGCGGAAAATTTCCGCGGGCGCTGTTTTATTTTCAGGGCTTGGATTCCGGCCGGCCCAGCAGACGGGCCATTTCGGCCTCCAGCGA
Organism: Methylosinus sp. LW4; assembly: GCF_000379125.1. Taxonomy (NCBI): domain Bacteria; kingdom Pseudomonadati; phylum Pseudomonadota; class Alphaproteobacteria; order Hyphomicrobiales; family Methylocystaceae; genus Methylosinus; species Methylosinus sp. LW4. The sequence continues at coordinate 1,196,054 of NZ_KB900626.1, forward strand.
GTCGAGCGGATCGACGGGCGCGGGCGGCGGCGCGGGCTCCTCCGGCGCGGGCGGCGGCGGCGGCTCGACAGCCACGGGCTCCGGCGGCGGCGGCTCGGGCGCAGGCTGATGCGGCGGCTCCTCGGGCGCGTGCGGCGGCGGAGGCGGGACCTCTGCGGCCGGCGGCGGGACCGGCGGCTTGGCCGTGCGCGCCAGGAAGGGCGGCGGAGCCGGCCGTGGCGGGCGCGGCGTCGGGGTGAAGGGCGGGCGCTGCGGCGTGAAGCGCGGCGTTCCGGCGCGGGCGGGAGCCTCGGGCGCAGGCGGCGGAGCGGGCTTGGTGGGCGGCGGGCCGAACAAATCCGGCGGCAGCGGCGCGAGGCCGGGCGGCGGCGCCTGCTCGACCGGCGGCGGCTTGGGAGCTTCGCTCTCCACGGGCGGAGCGGCCGGGCCGAGCGAGGGCGGAAAAGAAGGGGCCGCCGGCGCAGGGGCGGGAGCCGGCGCCTGAGGCGCGGCGCCCGGGCCGAGCGGCCAGCCGGGGCCGGCGGAGGGCGCCTCCTTCTCGCGCGGGCGCTGCTCGCGGGCCTCGACCCGGCTGATCGACGCCTCGACCAAGAGATCATTCGGCCCGCCGATGAGCAGGAGATGCTCGACATTGTCGCGGCGCACGATGACGAGCTGCCGGTCGCCGTCGACATCGAAAGTATCGACGATATCGAGCCGGCGCGGCCGGTTGCGCGGCCCTGGAGCCTTGATGCGTCGTCCGAACAAGAGCCGGTAGATATAGACGAGCAGCAGCGCCGCGAACAGGAACGCGACAATTGCGGCGAGTATCGGCAGGAGCTGCGACTGTGTGATGCTGGACGGCATGAATCGATTTTTCTTTCGTCGTGACGCGGCGCGAGAATGCAGTCTATCAGCGTTGGACGCAAGCGCGCCTCAAAGGTTAAGCAATGGTTAATAGTGCATTCGTCGCGATTCGCGCTTGCGGAAAATGCGCAAGGACATTGCCATGAGCCCCGGCCGGGGCCATTGTTCCGCCTGATTCTGCCTGCGCCGCAGCGTTTGTGGGCGCAGGAGCCCATCCGACGGCGAGACACGGCCCGAGACGCGGCCAATGAGGCGGCCCATGCAACGATTCACGAGACCATTCCCGTGACCGACAGGACGGCGCCGCCCGCCTATGACCGCACCGAACGCCCCGGCAATGTCGGTCTGGTCCTCGCGCTCGCCATCGCCCTGGTGGGCTCGATCGTCGTGGCCTCGCTGCTGCCGGCGCCGGTCGCGCCCAAATTCGCCGTCGGCCTGCTGGCGCTGCTGGCCGTCGCCGGCGTTTTCTGCGCCTTCGCCTATGCCGTTGGATTTTTGCGCTTTCCGGGCCGTTCCGCGCGGCTCGACGTCGCCCGTCAGATCGCCGATTCCTTCTCCGAGGGGCTGCTCGTCACCGAGGGCGACACGCAGATCGTCTACGCCAATGACGCCTATCTCGAGCTGTGCGGCTCGCGCGATCCGGCTGGACTGCTGACCGTCGAGCGTCTGTTCTCGGGGCCGGCGGAAGTGTCGGAGGCGATCTATCGCCTCGCTCAGGCGGCCCGCGCCCGGCGCGCCCATGTCGAGGATGTGCGGCTCGTTCCGCCGCTGACCGGGGACGCCGAGGTCGGCTGGTATCGCATTCGCGTGCGTCCGCTCGAGCGCGACGGCGCGCGCCACACGAATCTGTGGACAGTCGTCGACGCCACCGCCGATCGCCAGCGCCAGGAGAATGTCTTCCAGGAACTCCAGCACGCGATCGACTTCCTCGACCATGCGCCGGCGGGCTTTTTCTCGGCCGGCCCGGACGGGGCGATCTCTTATATGAACAAGACGCTGGCGGGCTGGCTCGGCTACGACCTCACCCAGGTCGGCTCGGGCGGCGTCTCGCTCGCCGATATCGTCGCCAATAATGGCTCGACTCTGCTCACCGCCATCACCGGCGGCTCGGGCGAGGTGCGCACTGCGCAGATCGACCTCGATCTGAAGCGCCGCAACGGCCGCTCTCTGCCGGTGCGGCTGCTGCATCGCGTCGCCTTCGGCCAGGACGGCGCGCCGGGCGCCTCGCGGACCTTGGTGCTCAATCGCACCGCCGGTGAGGAGCCGGAGGAGGATTTGCGCGCCGCCGAGGTGCGTTTCGCGCGCTTCTTCAATTCGACGCCCATGGCCATCGCCGCCATCGATCCCGACGGCAAGGTCACGCGCTCCAACGCCGCCTTCGCCAAGCTGCTGCCGCAGGCTCTGAAGGGCGCCGCCGCTTGGCCGGTGCTGGCCAGCGTCGTCGAGCGCGACCGCACCGCGCTGAAGGAGGCGATCGCCGCCGCTCTGGACAATCGCGGCGACGTGCCGCCCATCGACGCCGCGCTGCAGGAGGAGGATGGACTGCCGACGCGCTCGGCGCGCTTCTTCGTCGCGCCGTCGGAGGACGCCGGCAAAAAGGGCGCGACCATTTACGCGCTCGACACCACCGAGCATCGCAAGCTGCAGGAGGGCTTCGCCCAATCGCAGAAAATGCAGGCGGTCGGCCAGCTCGCCGGCGGTGTCGCGCATGATTTCAACAATATGCTCACCGCCATCATCGGCTATTCGGACCTGCTGCTCGCCAATCACCGGCCGACCGATCCGTCCTTCCAGGACATTATCCAGATCAAGCAGACGGCCAATCGCGCCGCCGGCCTCACCCGCCAGCTGCTCGCCTTCTCGCGCCGCCAGACCTTGCGCCCGCAAGTGCTGCAGCTCGGCGACGTGCTGTCGGAGCTGCAATTGCTCCTGCGCCGTCTCGTCGGCGAGAAGGTCGAGGTCGATCTGAAGCACGGCCGCGATCTGTGGTTCGTGAAGGCCGACATCAATCAATTCGAGCAGGTCATCATCAATCTGGTGGTGAACGCCCGCGACGCCATGCCGGAATCGGGCGGGCGCATCCAGCTGCGCACGCGCAATGTCGCCGCGGGCGAATGCGCCGCCTTCGGCGAGGCTTCGCTGACGCCGGCCGAATATGTGCTGATCGAGGTCGAAGACAATGGCGCCGGCATAGCGCCGGATGTGATGGCCAAGATTTTCGAGCCCTTCTTCACCACCAAGGAGGTCGGCAAAGGCACGGGCCTCGGCCTGTCGATGGTGTTCGGCATCGTCAAGCAGTCGGGCGGCTTCGTTTTCCCGGCCAGCGAGCTCGGACGCGGAACAGTGTTTCGCATCTTCCTGCCGCGCCATGTGCCAGAGGTCGGCGAGGTCGCCGCCAAGCCCGAGGCCGCCAAGCCCGCCGCCGATTACACGGGGCAGGGCACGATCCTGCTGGTGGAGGACGAGGACGCCGTCCGCGCTTTCGCGGCGCGCGCGCTGGGCTCGCGCGGCTATAAGGTGATGGAGGCCGCCTCTGGCCTCGAGGCGCTGGAAGTGGTGGAGCGCGAGGGCCAGCGCATCGACCTCATCGTCTCCGACGTGGTGATGCCGGAGATGGACGGCCCGGCCATGTTCGCCGAATTGCGCAAGCGCGGCGTGACGGCGAAAGTGGTGTTCGTCTCGGGCTACGCGGAGGAGGCTTTCGCCAAGAATTTGCCCGAAGGCGATTTCGGCTTTCTGCCCAAGCCTTTCAGCCTGAAGCAGCTCATCGAGACAGTGAAGGCGAGCCTGGGGTGAGCTGACAAATGTAAATCGATGTTTTACAATGGCGGCTGGGTCGAGTGATCGCGAGCTTTCGGCACAAGGGTCTGAAGCGGCTGTTCGAGCAGGACGATCCAAAGGGCGTCAGCGCTGACCAGCTGCGCAAGATCAAGCAGATCCTCGCTCTGCTGGACATTGCCGAAGTTCCGGCCGACATGGATTTGGCGACTTTTCGGCTGCATGCGCTCAAAGGCGAGCTGCATGGCCTCTGGTCGATCACGGTTCGCGCGAATTGGCGGATCGTTTTTCGTTTGGAAAAGGGAGAGGTCTCAGATGTCGACCTCGTCGACTATCACTGAGCGAGGCTGATATGGCGATGAAAAACCCTCCTCATCCGGGGCAGACCATCGGAGACAGCATCGAGGAAATGGGCGTTTCTGTGAGTGAGGCGGCAAAAGCTCTCGGCGTCACCCGGCAACAGCTGCATAATGTCATAGCCGGGCGATCGGCGATAACGCCCGAGATGGCGTTCCGCCTGGAGGCCGCGCTCGGAAGCACGGCCGATGCTTGGCTTCGTCTGCAGGCGAACCATGACCTCTCACTGGTGCGCGCTAGAGCCGGGTCGATCAAGGTCGAGCGGCTCTTCCCAAAATCCGCATGACGTCAAAAGGTCGATGAGCGCTCACGCCCTGACGACGCCCAGAAAATCGCCTATATCCGCGTCATGACCCGCACCGCCCTCTACACCGGCTCCTTCGATCCGCTGACACTCGGCCATTTGGATGTGATCCGGGCCGGGGCGAGCCTCTGCGACCGGCTCGTCATCGCCATAGGCGCGCATCCGGGCAAGACGCCTCTGATCCCGCTCGATGAGCGCGTCGCGCTCATCGAAGCCGTTTGCGCCGGGCTCGCGGAGGCGGCGTCCTGCCATTTCGAGGTGGTCTCCTTCGCCGGGCTCGCGGTGGAGGCGGCGCGCGAGCGTGGCGCCGGGCTGATCCTGCGCGGATTGCGCGACGGCTCCGATTTCGACTATGAAATGCAGATGGCGGGGATGAATCTCGCCATGGCGCCGGAGATCAGGACCATTTTTCACCCTTCGTCTCCAGCGGTCCGGCACATAACCGCGACGCTCGTGCGGCAGATCGCCTCGCTCGGAGGCGATGTTTCGGCCTTTGTTCCGCCGGAGGCGGCGGAGGCTCTGCGCCGCGCGCTCTCCAGACGCTGACAGAAAACAACGCAAAGGGAGGCTCGATTGCCTATCGATCGCCGCAGCTTCACGCTCGCCGCTCTCGCCGCCGCTTCCACCTGCGCAGCCCGCGCCGAGGACGCGCCCGAGCACACGCTCTATCTCGACACCAAGGACGGCCGCATCGTCATCAAGCTGCGCGCCGACATAGCGCCCAAGCATGTGGCGCAGATCGAGACCTTGGCCAAGCGTCATTTCTATGATGGAATCGTCTTCCACCGCGTCATCGACGGCTTCATGGCCCAGACCGGCGATCCGACCGGCACGGGCATGGGCAAGTCCGACCTGCCGAACATCCCCGCCGAATTCTCCAAGGAGAAATTCGTGCGCGGCACTCTGGGCATGGCGCGCAGCCAGAATCCGGACTCGGCCAATTCGCAATTCTTCATCTGCCTCGCGCCGGCGCGCTATCTCGAGGAGCAATATACGGTGATCGGCGAGGTCGTCTCCGGCATGGATGTCGTCGACAAGATCAAGAAGGGCGACAAGGCCGACAATGGCAAGGTGTCGAGCCCCGACAAGATCATCAAGCTGCGCCTCGCCGGCGACAATAGCTGATCGCGCCTTCTCGCGCTGCGATCCGAGCGCCGCGGCCCTCGGATTGCTTCGCCGGGCGAAAATGTAAAACCGACAGGAGTGAACATGTCCGAAAATCTGAAGCTCGAGACGACGCAGGGCGACGTTTTGATCAAGCTGCGTCCCGATCTCGCGCCCAACCATGTGGCGCATATCAAGAAGCTCGTCTCCGAAGGCTTCTATGACGGGATCGTGTTCCACCGCGTCATCGACGGATTCATGGCGCAGACCGGCTGTCCGCACGGCACCGGCACCGGCGGCTCTAAATATCCCGATCTGAAGCAGGAGTTCAACGCCGAGCCGCATGTGCGCGGCACCTGCTCCATGGCGCGCGCGCAGAACCCGGATTCCGCCAATTCGCAATTCTTCATCTGCTTCGATGACGCCCGCTTCCTCGACAAGAAGTATACGGTGTGGGGCGAGGTGATCTCCGGCATGGAGAATGTCGACAAGATCAAGCGTGGCGAGCCGGTCAAGGACCCGGACAAGATTGTCAAGGCCTCGCTGGCCTGAGTTAGCTGTCTTTGCGAGCGCGCGCTTCCTTCTCCCGCTCGCGGGAGAAGGCGGCCCGGCGCAGCCGGGTCGGATGAGGGCTCTCTCCATCGCCGATCGAATTTCGAGGCGGCGCCGATTGCATTGTCCATGCGGCGGCGCCCTCATCCGACCCTCGCTGACGCGAGGGCCACCTTTTCCCACGAGTGGGAGAAGGAGTCGCGCACGCAGGCTTCGCAAAAACACCCATGCGCGTCGATCTCTTCGATTTCGAGCTTCCGCGAGACCGGATCGCGCTGCGCCCCGCCGAGCCGCGCGACAGCGCGCGTCTGCTCGTCGCGCCGCCGGACGGCGACTTTCTCGACCGCTCTATTCGCGATCTGCCGGACTTCCTCGCGCCCGGCGACGCGCTCGTCGTCAACGACACGCGCGTTATTCATGCGCGCCTTTCCGGCTTTCGCGCGCGCGGCGAAACGCGCGCTCATATCGAGGCGACGCTCATAGAACGCGTCGCTGCCGATCGTTGGCGCGCGCTGGTCAAGCCGGCGAAGAAGCTCGCTCTCGGCGAGACCGTGCGCTTCGGCGCGGATGGCGCGCTCACGGCGACAGCGCTCGAGAAGGGCGAGAATGGCGAGATATTGCTCGGCTTCGCGCTCGCGGGCGCCGCGCTGGACGAAGCCGTGGAGGCCGCCGGCGTCATGCCGCTGCCGCCCTATATCTCCGGCCAACGCGCCGCCGACGCGCGCGACGAGACCGACTATCAAACCCTGTTCGCCGCCAATGCCGGCGCCGTCGCCGCGCCGACCGCGGGCCTGCATTTCACGCCGCGCCTCGTCGAGGAGCTGCAGGCGAAGGGCGTCGCGCTGCATCGCGTGACGCTGCATGTCGGCGCCGGCACCTTTCTTCCGGTGAAGGTCGAGGATACGGCCGAGCATAAGATGCATTCCGAATGGGGCCGCGTCGACGCCGCCACCGCGCGCGCGTTGAACGAGACGCGCGCGCGGGGAGGGCGCATCGTCGCTGTGGGAACGACCGCGTTGCGCGTGCTGGAGAGCGCTGCGCGCGAGGACGGAACGCTCGCGGAATTCGCGAGCGACACGGCGATCTTCATCACGCCCGGCTATCGCTTTCGCGCCGTCGACGCGCTGCTCACCAATTTCCATCTGCCGCGCTCGACCTTGTTCATGCTGATCTGCGCCTTCGCCGGCCTCGAGCGCATGCGCGAGGCCTACGCCCATGCAATCGATCGCGGCTATCGCTTCTATTCCTACGGCGACGCTTGCCTGCTGCTGCGCAAATGAGCGAGCCGGCTTTCCTCGATGTGCGCGTGCTGGCGCTCTGGCGCGACGATCGCACCGAATGTCCTCTGACGCTCGATCTGCGCATAGACGCCGACAGCCGCCGCGTGATCTCGCATTGGGAGACATTCGGCGCCTGCGATCTTTCGGGCGGCAAATGCCGGCCTTTCGTGCTGCGGCGCGACGGCGCTCTGGATTTCGGCGTCGGCGCGGCGGAAGCGTGGCGCACCGATCTGCGCAGCATCGTCATCAAGGTCGGCGAGCGCTTCACCATGCATTGGAACGAGCGCGATTTCGGTGTTTATGAGATCGTCAAAGTGGCGTCTCTCGGCGCCAAGAGCTGAGTGAGAGAGACGCATGACCGAGCAATTTTCTTTTCGGCTGCTGGCGAAGGACGGCGCGGCGCGGCGCGGCCTCGTCTCGACGCCGCGCGGCGACATACGCACGCCGGCCTTCATGCCCGTGGGCACGGCGGCGACGGTCAAGGCGATGTTTCCGCAGGATGTGCGCGCGACCGGCGCCGATATCGTGCTCGGCAATGTCTATCATCTGATGCTGCGCCCCGGCGCGGAGCGCGTCGCCGCGCTCGGCGGCCTGCATAAATTCATGAATTGGCCGCATCCGATCCTCACCGATTCCGGCGGCTTTCAAGTGATGTCGCTGTCGAAGCTGCGCAAGCTGAACGAGGAGGGCGTCGCCTTTCAATCGCATATCGACGGCTCGCGCCACATGCTGACGCCCGAGCGCTCGATGGAGATTCAGCGCCTGCTCGACTCCGACATTCACATGCAATTCGACGAATGCGTGCGCCTGCCTTGCACGGATGCGGAGGCCGAGCGCGCCATGCGTCTGTCGCTGCGCTGGGCGGAGCGCTCGCGCAAGGCGTTCGGTGACGCCAGAGGCAAGGCGCTGTTCGGCATCGTGCAGGGCGGCGCCTCGCCGCCGCTGCGCATAGAGAGCGCGAAGGCGCTGGCCGCCATGGATTTCCATGGTCTCGCCATAGGCGGCCTCGCGGTCGGCGAGCCGCAGGATGTGATGCTGGCGATGCTCGACATCGTCATTCCGCATCTGCCGGAGGAGAAGCCGCGTTATCTCATGGGCGTCGGCACGCCGGATGATATCGTGCAATCCGTGCTGCGCGGCGTCGATATGTTCGATTGCGTGATGCCGACGCGCGCCGGGCGCCATGGCCTCGCCTACACGCGCTTCGGCCGCGTAAATCTTCGTAATGCGCGTCATGCCGACGATCCCGCGCCGCTCGACGACGGCGCCGCCTGCGCCTCGGCGCGCGATTATTCCCGCGCCTATCTGCATCATTTGGTGAAGGCGCAAGAAATCCTCGGCATGATGCTGCTGACCGAGATCAATGTCGCCTATTATCAGGAGCTGATGGCGGGCCTGCGCGAGGCGATAGAGCAGGGGCGTCTCGCCGATTTCATTGCGCAGACGAAGGAAGGCTGGGCGCGCGGAGAGGCGAAGGCGCTATAGTCGGCGTGAACAAGGGTGATTCATGCCCCAAGCGCTCGCTCGCAATCTCGCCTGCTCGACCGATACTCTTCAAGCAGAGCTGCTCGCCTTCGACGCTTTCGGCGCGCCGACGCGGCGGATAGAGGAGGAAGGGCTCCTCTATCTCGTCAATGAATTCTGGACCTCGGCGCAGAGGCAGGCGCATTCTCTGCACGAGATCAGCTATCGCGGCTGCTTCAAGCCGCAGCTGCCGGGCTTTTTCATCTCGCGCCTCACCTCGCCGGGAGACGCGGTGCTCGATCCCTTCATGGGCCGCGGCACGACGCCGCTCGAGGCGGCGCTGCAAGGGCGGCGACCCATGGGCGCGGATATCAATCCGCTCTCCATTCTGCTAACGCGCCCGCGCCTGTCGCCGCTGTCGCTCGTGGCCATAGAGAATCGCCTCGCCGAAATCCCTTGGGAGCAAGGCGAGATCGAGCGAAGCGATCTTCTCGTCTTCTATCATCCCGAGACTTTGCGCCGCCTCTGCGCGCTGCGTCGCCATTTGCTCGAGCGCGACACGGATGAGGTCGACGATTGGATTCGCATGGTCGCGATCAATCGCCTGACCGGCCACTCGCCCGGCTTTTTCTCGGTCTATTCGTTGCCGCCGAACCAGGCGGTTTCCATCGAGGCGCAGGCCAAGATCAACGCCAAGCGCGAGCAGACGCCGCCCTTGCGCGACGTGGCGACGCTGATCCTGCGCAAATCGCGCGCGCTGCTCGCCGATGGCGCGCCGCCGCCGCATCCGCCCGCCGTGCTCGCCACCAGCGAAGCCTGGCGCGCGCCCTATGCCGGCGACGCGGAAGTGCGGCTCGTCGTCACCTCGCCGCCCTTTCTGGATGTCGTGCAATATGCGAGCGACAATTGGCTGCGCAATTGGTTCGCCGGCGTCGATACGGATACGGTGCGCATTTCCGCGCATCGCAGCGAGGCGGAATGGGAGCGGATGGTGCGCGCCTGCCTCACGGAATTCGCGCGCATCGTCGCGCCCGGCGGGCATGTCGCCTTCGAGGTCGGCGAGGTGCGCGGCGGAAAGGTCCTGCTGGAGCGGCTCGTCTGGCGCGCGGCGGAGGGCTTGCCTTTCGAACGGCTCTTTGTGCTGGTCAACAGCCAGAGCTTTACCAAGACCAGCAATTGCTGGGGCGTCGGCAATAACGCCAAGGGCACCAACACGAACCGCGTGGTGACGCTGAGGCGGATTTAGCGTCTCAGTCGACCAGCGCGAATGATGGATGATAATCGACAGCGCCGCTCGGGATTGGCGCTGCAAATGGCAGGGCCATGAAAAGTTCCGGCGGACCTCCAACGAAGCGAAGTCCGGCATGGGACCGGAATCCGAAGCGGCCATAATATTTCGGCTCGCCGAAGACGACGCATCCGGCGGCGCCGGCGGCGCGGAGCCGCGCCAGACCGGCGTCGATAAGCGTGGCGCCGACGCCCTGGCGCCGATGCTCTGACAGCACGGCGACCGGTCCGAGGCCGAACCAGCCGACCGTAGTTCCGTCGATCGTGACAGGCGAGATCGCGACATGGCCGACGATGAATCCGGCCTCGGCGATGAGCGAGATGGTCAGAGCGCCGGCCTCGCGCAGCGCGTCGACGAGCTCTCCCTCGCGCCCCTTGCTGAATGGATGGTCTCGGAAGGCGGCGCTGTGAACTTCGCGCACCGCGACGCGATCTGCTGCGCTCTCGTCTCGAATGAGCATGTGCGACGCCTTTGATCGGGCCGGTCCCTAGGCTAATAGTGTCGGCATGCCGCGCCACCGTCAACGCCGAGCCGCCTCATGACCTCCAAAACCACCCGCGATATCGCCGCCGCCGCCGGCGCCTGCGTCGCTTGCGCCGCCGCTGCGGCCACGCTTCCGCCGGGCTTTGTGCGGCTGGCCGATCTCGCGCCGCAGATCGTGCAGGATATGCGCTACGCCGGCGCCGATAATTTCACCGGCCGTCCCGTGCCGGGTTACAAGGCCGCGCAATGCTGGCTGCGCGAGGACGCCGCCAAGGCGCTCATCGCCGTGCAGGGCGAGGCGAAGCGCCAAGGCTTCGAGCTCATTCTCTATGATTGTTACCGCCCGCGTCGCGCCGTCGCCGCTTTCATCGATTGGGCGAAAGGCCCGGACGAGAGCATGAAGGCGCAATATTATCCGCATGAGAACAAGCGCGATCTGTTCGCGCGCGGCTATATCGCCGAAAAATCATCGCATTCCACCGGGCTCGCCGTCGATCTCGGCGTGCTGGGCTGGGATTTCGGCACGCCTTTCGACTATTTCGACGAGCGCTCCTGGACCGCGAACAAGGATGTGAGTGCGCAGGCGCAGGAGCATCGCCGCCGCCTCGAGACGCTGATGCGCATCCATGGCTTTCACAATCTGCCGACCGAATGGTGGCATTTCGCCTTCGCCGGCGCGGGCGAGGCGCCGAGCTATGACGTCGAGATCGAGTAATCAGCCGCTCTTGCCGAGCCGCTCGAACAAATAGCCGAGCATGCCGAGCGAGAGCTCCGTCTCCGGCGAGAACACCCGGCCGATGTTCTGACTCTCCAGCAGCTCGGCCTCCGCCTCGTCGCGCGCGCGCAGCGCCACGTCGACGGCGGGATTGACCCTCCGCGCCGCCGCGATCGTTTTCTGCAGGTCGCAGCTGTCGGGCGTCGTCGAGACGATCAGCGCGCGCGCCCGCGCGATATGGGCCTGCGCCAGAGCGGCGGGCTCGGAGGCGTCGCCGCAGACGGCGGCGATATCTCGTGACCGCAGCGCCTCCACCAATTCGCGATTCTGCTCGATGACGACGAAAGGCGCGCCCCATTCCAGCAGCTTCTCGCCGATGCGGCTCCCGACGCGGCCATAGCCGACCAGCACGATCTGGCCGGCGAGGCGGGAATCGTCGACGTCGGGCGGCAATTCCGCCAGCGGATCGAGCGAGCGCGCTCTTTGTCCGAGCCGCGCGCGGATCGGCTCTATGGACACGAAGACCAGCGAGTTGAGCGCGATGGAGACCAGCGCGCCGGCGAGGATCAGATTGCGGCCGTCTGGCGAGATGAGGCCGAGCGAGACGCCGAGCCCGGCCAGAATGAAAGAGAATTCGCCGATCTGCGCCAGGCTGGCGCCGACGGTCAGCGCCGTGTCCAGCGGATAGCGCAGCGCGAGGGTGAGGCCGACGGCGGCGAGCGTCTTGCCAACCATCACAATGCCGACGACGGCGAGCACGCGCCAAGGCTCCTCGACGAAAGCGCGCGGATCGAAGGCCATGCCGACCGAGACGAAGAACAGGACGGAGAAAGCGTCGCGCAGCGGCAGGGATTCATCGGCGGCGCGATGGCTGAACTCGGATTCGCGCATCATCATGCCGGCGAAAAAAGCGCCCAGCGCGAAGGAGACGTCGAAGAGCTTGGCCGAGCCATAGGCGACGCCGATCGCCGTGGCCACGACGCAGAGCGTGAACAGCTCGCGCGAGCCGACGCCCGCCACCCAGAACAGGAGGCGCGGGAACAGCCAGCGCCCGACCACCAGCATCAAAATGACGAAGGCCGCCACTTTGGCGAGCGTCAGGCCGACGATCGGCCAAAGGTTCGTCTCGCCCGCCATGGCGTCTGGATCGCCGCCGCCGAGCAGGCCGGCGGCCGGCGGCAGCAGCACCAGCAGCAGCACGGTCGCCAAATCCTCGACGACGAGCCAGCCGACGGCGATGCGGCCGTTGATCGTGTCCATCTCGCCGCGCTCCTCCAGCGCGCGCAGCAGCACGACGGTGCTGGCGCAGGAGAGCGAGAGGCCGAAGATCAGCGCCGCGCCGAAATGCCAGCCCCAATAGGTGGCGACGCCGACGCCCAGCGCCGTCGCTATGGCCATTTGCACCACCGCTCCCGGCGCGGCGATGCGGCGGACGGAGAGGAGGTCTTCGAGCGAGAGATGCAGGCCGACGCCGAACATCAGCAGAATAATGCCGATCTCGGCGAGCTGATCGGCGAGGGCGACATCGGCGACGAAGCCGGGCGTCGCCGGGCCGATCGCTATTCCGGCGAAGAGATAGCCGACCAGCGGGGAGAGCCGCAGCTTGGCGGCGATGAGCCCCATGAACAGCGCGAGGCCGAGCGCGGCGGCGAGGGTCGTGATGAGATCGACGCCGTGTTGCATCTTCCCTCCTGAAAAGCGAGACCCTCGAATAGAGCAATTCGAGCGCCAGAGGAAAGGAGGGGAGGTCAGTCGGCGCTGGGCAGGCGACGAATGGTGAATTCGATGCGGCCGTCCTCGAGCTCTCGCCAGAACTCGATCTCGGTCATATAGGCGGCTTTGGGATAGAGGTCGAACCATTCGCGCGCCTTGGCGCGGGCCTCGCCGCGCTCGAGCGTGAAGGTCTCCCGGCGCCAGCCGTCGCTGCGCGCGCTCTTGACGCTGCGGGCGCGATCGGCGAGGCGACGCGCCACATCTCTCGGCTGTCTGGTCTCGACGCTCATACGCAACTCCCGCGGCCGACGAAAGAATGATAGCGCGCCCGGCGGCGAAAAGAAAAGCCGCGCGCAGCGATGCGCGGCAGATTTTCCGCCGTCGCGGATATCCGCCGGCGCCTCTGGCCCCGGCCCGGCGACGCCCTAGGATTTGGCCGAGCGTCCCAGCGGAGCCAGATACGGAAAATGTCTCAAAATCGCCAGCCGCATATTTTGACCGCGGCCTCCAATCTGCTCGGCATCTGCTTCGTGCTGATCACCGGCCTCAAGATCAGCAAGGTCAGCGACAGCACGCTGCTCGACGAGGTGGCCATGGTCTCCGCGGTCGGCTTCGTCGGCGCCTGCCTCTTCTCCTTCGCTTCCCTGCTACAGCTGCGGACGCTGCTGAATTATGAGCTGATCGCCGATCTTCTATTCGTGCTCGCCATGCTCGGACTGTTCGTGGCGGTGCTGATGTTCGGACGCAGCCTGCTATAGCCTCGACGGGCGCAGCGCCTCGCGCGCCGCCTCTTCGACGAGCCGCGTCACCGTCGCCGGATCGCGAGGGAAGCCGGCGCGGATCCATTTCGCCTGCAGCTCCTTCAGCACGGCTCCCAGCGCGCGGCCGGGTGAAAGTCCGCGCGCCATGAGATCGGCCGCCTTCACCGGAAAATCCGGCGCCGGCGTCTCGGCGAGAAAGCGCGCGCCGCGCAACCAGAATTCCGCATCGGCGGCGGCGGGGCTCTCCGCATGTGCAAGAGCCAGCGCGTCGCGCGCGGCGGCGCGGCCCTGCTCGAAGAGGAGGCGCAGAAGCTCCAGCTCCCGCGGCGGCGAGGCCGCGCCATGGAGCCCTTCCAGCAGGCGCGCCGCATGGGCGAGACGGCGATGCTCGGCGTTGGAGAGCCGTAGCCGATCGCGCAGCCGATCGGCGTCCTCCGGGACGAGAACGCAGAGCGCGCAGAGGCGCAGCAGCGGATCGGCGACGTGGGACAGCGCCGCCTCGACCGCGGCCAGACGCTCGAGCCGCGCCGGAAAGCTCGCGCCGACCACGACCTCGAGCACGCCCGCCTGCGAGATTTCGCGCGCAACCTCGACCGCCCGCCGAGCGGCGAGCAGCTTTAGCGTCTCGGCGCGGATGCGCTCGCCGGAGAGCTTGGCGAGGCTCGCGCGGGCGACAATCGCCGCATGCAGCCCGGCGGGGTCCAGCGGACCCTCGCCGAAAGCGGCGTGAAAGCGGAAGAAGCGCAGCACGCGCAAATGATCCTCGGCGATGCGCGTCGCCGGATCGCCGATGAAGCGCACGCGGCGCGCCTCTATATCCGCGCGCCCGCCGGTGTAATCGTGAATCTGCCCGTCCGGCGAGAGCGACAGCGCATTGATGGTGAAGTCGCGGCGCAGCGCGTCCTTCTCGAAATCATCGCCGAAGCGCACCTTGGCGTGGCGGCCGAAGGTCTCGACATCCTCGCGCAAGGTTGTCACCTCGAAGGGCGTGCCCTCGACGACGATCGTCACAGTGCCGTGATCTATGCCGGTCGGCGCGCTCTTGAGCCCGGCCGCCGCGGCCGCCGCGATCACTGCTTCGGGCAGAGCGGTGGTGGCGAGGTCGATCTCATGCGGCGGCCGGCCGAGCAGCGAATCGCGCACGGCGCCGCCGACGATGCGCGTCTCGCCGCCGGTCGCGCGCAGCGCCTCGAGCAGGCGGATGATCTTGGGATTGTCGAGCAGTCGGATCGGCAAATCACTGAAAGCGGCCGGGCGCGAGCCGGCCGTCCTCTATATGCGCCGGGACATAGGTCCCTTCATTGCGCGGCGACAGCAGAGCGAGAAACACGAAGCCGGCCACGGCGACGGCGAGGCCGGCGATCGTCAACGTCGAGACGACGCCGCGCGTCCAAAGCGTCGCCACAAAAGGCCAGCGCCGCCGCGCCAAAAGATAGAGCGCATAGGCGACGAAGGGCGTGACGAAGAGCAAAGCCGGCTGACCGATGACCCGCCACATTGGGACGCCTCGCACGAAGGGCGATTTTTCACCGGGAGGGGAATCGCCGCGCCGAACCTCGCGCGATCATAGCACGCCGCGACGGCGCGCCGAGCGCGGCGAAGTTCAGCGCAGTTACAAATAATTAGCCGCGTTCGGAAACTCTTTGTCGGGAGCCGTCTCAATTTTTTGAAAAGGTTTTGGGGCCATTCTCGCTTCCAATATTTCCCGAGCCCCTCGTGTTCCGGGCTTCCGCGAGTGTCTCCCATTCGCTCCTAGACGACGGTGCGGATTCAAATCCGCGGCATGAAGCCATCACCGTCGAGCCGGTTGGACTCCGGCCTGTCCTCCTCGTCGCTTCGATGGAGCGCTCGTTCGCGCGCGTTTCGTCGCATTTTGGAGTCCCGCATGCGCAAACCGGCGCCTCGTTCTTTCGCCGATGATTCCTTCGGCTCCGTCGCCATCATATTCGGCATTTCCGCGCTCGCTCTGGTGGGTGCGGTGGGGCTCGGGATCGACACTTATCGCGTGCAGAACACGCAAGCGGGATTGAAGCGCGTCGCCGATGCGACCTGCCGCCAGATTTCCAGCGCCTCGACGGTGAATTACCCGACCTCGACCGACGTCGTCGCCATGGCGCAGCGCTACGCCACGGGCGAGCTCGGCTCCAATTCGTCGACCTCCAGCGCTTCCGTCTCGCTCACCGACGCAGGCTCGACCTATTCGCTGGCCTTGACGCAGACGGTGCGTTCCACCTTCGGCGCGGCGCTAGGCTATCGCGGCTCCGATCTAGCCGTGCGCGCGCAATGCCCCAAGACCTCGACGACGCAATATCAATGCACGAGCGGCTCCTATATCTACGCCGCCAACAATGTCGCCGGCCAGACGCTCACGATGAGCAAGCTGGCGGCGTTGTCGCAGGCGTCGAGCCCCACGCAATATGTCGTGAGCTACGCCAGCCTCGACGCGTCCAACGCCACGCAGCTGCTCTCGCGCAATGTCATCAGCGCCGATTACCTCATCCCCGCGACCACTGCGACCGCCACCACCGTCTTCGTCCATGACGTCAACAAGGACGGAAGCATGCCGCAATTCTGCGAGGACGCTCTTCCCTACACGGCGAGCTCGTCCAGCTCGAGCAGCAACTCGTCCTCTTCGAGCTCCAGCAGCGCCTATTGTTCCGCCAGCGCCTATGTGCGCTCTGCGCGCACGGAGACGATGAGCAATTCCAGCTATTCGGGAACCGTCTCCCTCTCGCCGTCTCCCTCCGCCGGACTCTCCACCCTCACGCTCACGACGACCGTGCTCAACGGCGCCAAATCCGGCCCCTATACGGTGACATTCAACGTGTCGAAGGGCTTCGCCGCTTCCGCCTCGGTGACGCAGGTGACAGGCGCCGGAAGCGCCGTCTACACCACGACCGACGAGCAGGCCTATCTCTTCAATGTCGCGGCCGGAAAATTCGGCACGATGATGACCGACGTCGTCGGCGCCGGATGGAAGCTCGTCTATGTGAAGAGCCATACGGACGCCGTCTGGGAAGATCTCAACGGCGCCTGCAACGACATCAGCTCGCCCATCGCGCTCGATCTCATCGGCCTCGGACGCATAGAGACGACCGGCGTCTCCACCGCGATCGACGCCATTCGTCCGACGGTCGGACGCACGGTCTCGCTGCGCACGCCGGACGGTCCGACGCGCGTCGAATGGCTCACCGGCAATGGGCAAGGCTTTCTCGTCGACAATCGCGACGGCCGCGCCGAGACGGACATGTCCTCCGCGCGTCTCTTCGGCCCGACCGACACGACGTCGGATGGATTCGAGACGCTCGCAAAGCTCGACCATAGCGGCTCCGGCGTCCTCACGGGCCGCGATCTCGACGGCCTCGCCGTATGGATCGACGACGGCGACGGAATCGTGCAGCACGGCGAGATCGAGACTCTCGCCGCGCTCGGCGTCACCGCGATCGACGCCAATTGGAAAAAGACGATCGACGCCGACGGCCATATGAAGATGCAGTCTCACGCCATTCGCAATGGCGCGCCGATCATGATCGAGGACATATGGCTCGCGACCGCGAGAGACGCGCGGATCGCCGCCGCGACGGAGGCGGGCGAGTGAAGCAGCGAGGGCGAGTGAAGCAGAAGGCGCGCGGAGCTTTCACGCGTGATCGCTCCGGCGCGAGCGTCGTCGAATTCGCTTTCTTGTCGCCTGTGCTGATCTTCACCGTGATCTCGGTGATCCAGCTCGGCGTCAACTATATGGAAATGAGCGCGGTGCAGACCGGCGCCTTTCTGCTCGCGCGCGCGATCAGCTCGTCCGCCTCGCCGCCGACCGACGCCGCCTCGGCGAAGACCATTGTGCTCGGCGCGAATATGGTGATGCAGAAGGCGACGGATGTGATCGTCTCCGTCTCGCCGCTCTCGACGACGGCCATGGCCTCCATGCCGACGCAGCCGACGGCGGACAGCTTCTCGCTGCCGGGGGCGTCCTCGGCCGTGCTGGTCCGCGTCGTCGCCAAGCGCACCAGCCTCGTGCCGTTCAATCTGCTCGCCAACAATGTCTGGTCGAGCATAGTGAACAAGAAGATCGACTATTCCGTCGTCACGGTGACGCCCAATGCGTGAGCGCGCTCTCGCACGTTTTGGCTTTCGTGGACCGCGCGCGCGAAGCGGCATCGTCGCGGTGGAGTTCGGATTGCTCGCGCCGGTTCTCGTCATGCTGCTGCTCGGCGTCGTCGAGAGCTGCCGCGCCTTGCTCGCCTATCGCAATGTCGCGCAAATGACCGAATCCCTCGCCTGGACGGCGCAGACGCTCGTCACGCCGGCGACCTCGACCGCCAACGCCTCGCTGTCGACCGGCGCGAAAACCGTGCTCGGGAATATTATTTTCGTGATGCAAGGCGCGACGGCGCCCGCCAACCTCAATGTCTCGGTGCGATATCTCGCCAAATCCATGACCAGCGGCGCGATCTCGGAATCCGTCCTCTATCAGACGACGACGGCGCCGACCGCCAATAATTCGGGCATCGCCACCAATATGATGAGCGGCGACACGCGCATCGTCGCGCAGAGCGTCTATGTCTATAATCTCCTGATCGGGATCAGCGTCTCTTTGTCCTCGCGCTATTCGCTCTGAGCGCGGGCGGCTTTGGCTCTCCGAGCGTCAAAAAGCCATTTTTGCCGGCGAGCCCCTCTGTCCGGGCGCGCCGCGCCCCCGGCCAAAATTAATCATTCTTTAACGTCGACAAGCGTCCTTTCCGGCTTATCCTAGGGGGAAACTGCGACGCGGCCGTCGTCGCCGAGCGAAGGACAGTCAATGACCGAGCAAGATTTGGCGAGCGCTCCCGCCGCCGCAGCCGAGCGTGTCCTGGAAGAGATCGGCCGCGCCCGCGCCGCCGTCTCCACCGTGATCTTCGGCCAGGAGGAGGCGGTCGAGCAGGCGCTCGTCACTCTGCTCGCCGGCGGACACGGCCTGCTCGTCGGCGTGCCCGGGCTCGCCAAGACCAAGCTCGTCGAGACATTGGGCCGCGTGCTCGGCCTCGACGAGCGGCGCGTGCAATTCACGCCCGATCTTCTGCCGGCCGATATTCTGGGCTCCGAGGTGCTCGAGGAGACCGCCGATAAAAAGCGTGTCTTCCGCTTCGTCAAAGGCCCGATCTTCGCGCAATTGCTGATGGCGGACGAGATCAACCGCGCCTCGCCGCGCACGCAATCGGCGCTGCTGCAGGCGATGCAGGAATATCATGTGAGCGTCGCCGGCGAGCGCCATGATCTGCCGCGGCCCTTCCATGTGCTGGCGACGCAAAATCCGCTGGAGCAGGAGGGAACCTATCCTCTGCCGGAGGCGCAGCTCGATCGTTTTCTTCTCCAGATCGACGTCGACTATCCCGATCGCGCCAGTGAGCGGCGCATATTGCTGGAGACGACCGGCGACCGCGTGATCGAGGCGCGAAAGACTCTCTCCGCGCAGGAGCTGATCGCGGCGCAGAGGCTGGTGCGGCAATTGCCGGTCGGCGACAAGGTCGTCGACGCGATACTCGATCTCGTGCGCGCCGCGCGGCCGGGGGAGGGCGATCCCGAGATCGCGCCGCATGTCGCCTGGGGCCCCGGCCCGCGCGCGGCGCAGTCCCTCATGCTCGCCACGCGCGCGCGCGCGCTGCTCGCCGGGCGGCTGTCGCCCTCGCTGGACGATGTGGCCGCGCTCGCCGCGCCGGCGCTGCGCCATCGCATGGCGCTGACCTTCGCCGCGCGCGCGCAGGGCAAGACCATCGCCGGCCTCGTCGAGAAGCTCGTCGCGAGGATTGGCTGAGGTGGCGGCGACACCGGCGGTTTCCACCGAGGCTTTCGATGTATCCGCCCGGCTCGGGCCGAGCGCGCGCGGCGTCGACGCCGCAGAGCTCGCCAGCCGGCTGCCGGATATCGTCATCCGCGCGCGGGAAGTCGCGGCGACCGTCGTCCATGGCGCGCATGGCCGAAGGCGCGCCGGGACGGGCGAGAATTTTTGGCAGTTCCGGCCCTTCGGCGCCGGCGAGGCGGCGCATCGCATCGACTGGCGCCGCTCGGCGCGCGACGATCGGCTCTTCGTGCGCGAGCGGGAATGGGAGGCCGCCCATTCCTATTTTCTGTGGATGGACTGCTCGCCCTCGATGGGCTTCGTCTCCTCGCTGGCGATGGAGCCCAAGCTCGATCGCGCATTGACGCTCGGCCTCGCGCTCGCCGATGTGCTGATGCGCGGCGGCGAGCGCGTGGGTCTGCTCGGCCTCACCCATCCGATGTCGACGCGCGACATTATCGAGCGCCTCGCGCAGGCGCTCGTCGCAGCGGGCGGCGCGGCGCGCGGCGAATTGCCGGAGGCGGCGGCGCTGCCCGGCGGCGCCAAGGCTCTGCTCATCTCCGACTTCCTCTGCGATCCGCAGGCGCTTTCCGAACGTCTGACGACGCTCGCCGGAAATGGCGCGGCGGGCGCGCTGCTGATGATCGCCGATCCGGTGGAGGAGACCTTTCCCTTCGAAGGCGAGACGATCTTTCTCGACACGGACAGCCGCGCGCAGCTGCGCGCCGGCCGCGCCCAATCCTGGCGCGACGCTTATGTGGAACGTCTCGCGCGGCATAGGGACGAGATCGCCAAAGCCGCCGCCGATGTCGGCTTCTCGCTGCATATCCACCGCACAGACCGGCCGGCGGCGGAGGCGGCGCTTTCTTTGAGCTTTGCGCTCGCCTCTGGATTGGAGCGCGTCTGATGGGCCTCACTTTCGCCGCGCCGCTCGCCCTGTTCGGGCTGCTGGCTCTGCCGGCTATCTATTTTCTGCTGCGGGTGACGCCGCCCCGCCCGCGCGAGATCGTGTTCCCGCCGATCCGCCTGCTCTTCGATCTGCTGCGCCGCGAGGAGACGCCTTCCCGAACGCCCTGGCAGCTATTGGCGCTGCGCCTCACGCTCGCCGGCCTCGCCGTTCTGGCCATGGCCGGCCCTGCGCTGACGCCAGTGGCGACGGCCGCTTTTTCCAGCGCGCCGCTGCTGATCGCGATCGACGACGGCTGGCCGGCGGCGCCGGATTTCGACGCCCGCATCGAGGCGGCGCGCGCGCTCGCCGCCGACGCCGCGCGTTCCGGCGCGACGATCGCTGTGCTGCCCATGTCGCAGGCCGACGCCGCGCCGACGCCGGAGGACGGCGGCAAGATCGACGAGCGCCTGCGCGCGCTCGCGCCGCAGCCCTATGCGCCGGATCGCGCCGCCGCCGCCGCGAGGCTCGCAGAATTCGCCGCCGCCCATCCAAATGGGCGCATCGTCTGGATCGCAGATGGGCTGGCGCAGGGCGGAGCACGCCAATTTGCCGAGGCTCTGACCTCGGCGGCCGCAGCTGGCGCGAAAGTCGAGACATTGGCCAGCGATCATGTTCCGCGCGCGCTCGTCGCGCCGCGGAACACGGCCGCAGGCCTCGAGGTGGAGGTGACGCGCGCCTCCGCCGCCGCGCCGGCGTCCGGCTCCATTTCCGCTTTCGATCAGCAGGGACGCGTGCTGGCGCAAGCGCATTTCGAATTCGGCGTGGGAGACAAAGCGAAAGCGCGCTTCGATCTGCCGATCGAATTGCGCAATGAGGCGTCGCTGCTTCGCCTCGACGGCGAGGCTTCGGCCGGCGCCGTGGCGCTGCTCGACGGGCGCTCCAAGGTTCGCCGCGTCGCCGTGCTGAGCGGCGCGAGCGCCGATCTCGCGCAGCCTTTGCTGGAGCCGCAATTCTATCTGCAAAAGGCCTTCGCGCCTTTCGCCGAGGTGCGCGAGCCGCGGCCGGGCGCCGCCGATCCTCTCCCAGGCCTCATCGCCGAGCAGCCCAATATCGTCGCCCTCGCCGATGTCGGCGTGCTGCCGCAGGGCGCGCATGAGGCGCTGGCCCGTTTCGTCGACGAGGGCGGCGTGCTCTTGCGCTTCGCCGGCGCGCGCCTCGCCAATGGCGACGACGATCTCACCCCCGTGCGCTTGCGCCGCAATGGCCGCGTGCTCGGCGGCGCCATGTCCTGGGACACGCCGAAAAAGCTCGCGCCCTTCGATGCGGCGAGTCCATTCTACGGGCTCGCCATTCCCGATGAGGTGACGGTGACGCGCCAGGTTCTCGCCGAGCCGGAGCCGGGCCTCCCGGCGAAGACCTGGGCCGCGCTCACCGACGGCACGCCGCTCGTCACCGCCGAGCGGCGCGGCAAGGGGCTCATCGTGCTGTTCCACGTCAGCGCCGACGCCGCTTGGTCCAATCTGCCGATCTCCGGCCTCTTCATCGACATGCTGCACAGGATCGCCGCCGAAAGCGGGGAGGCCGCGGCGCGGCGGGCCGAGGACGGAGCGCGCAGCGACGCGCCGGCGCTGGCGCCGCTCCTCACTCTGGACGGACGCGGCCGTCTCGGCGCGCCGCCGCCGAGCGCCCGACCGATCGCCGGCGACTATGACGGCGGCGCGAGCCGTGAGCATCCGCCGGGCTTCTACGGCGCCGCCGACGCCCCCGTCGCCGTGCAGCCGCTGCGCGTGAGCGACGAATTGCGCGCCTTCGATTTTTCGGGGCAGGGGCTCTCGGTCTCGGCGCTGCGCGCCGGCGCGCCGATCGATCTGCGCCCCTATCTGCTCGCGCTGGTCTTTGTCGCCCTGCTCGCCGATTGGCTGATCTTGCTGTCCATGTCCGGCGCATTGCGCCGCGCCGCGCCGATCGCCCTAGGCGCTTTGTGCGCGCTCGCGGTGCTGAGCGCTGCGCCGCAGGGCGCCCGCGCCAAGGATGCGCCCGCCGCCGTCTCGCCGCGCGACCGCGAGGCGGCGCTGACCACGAGGCTCGCCTATGTCGTCTCCGGCGACGCCCGCACCGACGAGACCAGCAAGCTCGGCCTCGAGGCGCTGTCGCGCGCGCTCAATCAGCGCACATCCTTCGCGCCCGGCGCGCCGGTCGGCGTCGATCCGGCGCGCGACGAATTGGCCTTCTATCCTATGCTCTATTGGCCGATCGTCGCTGCCGCGCCGCTGCCGTCGGCGCAGACCATCGCCAAGGTCGGCGTCTATCTGAAGCAGGGCGGCACGATCGTCTTCGACACGCGCGACGCGCTCACCGCGCATGAGGGCGGACCGCCGACGCCGGAGACGCAATGGCTGCGCGATCTGACGCGCAATCTCGACATTCCGCCGCTCGAGGTCACGCCGCGCGATCACGTCATCACCAAGACCTTCTATCTGCTCGACGGATTCTACGGCCGCACGATCAACGGCAAGACCTGGGTGGAGGCGCTGCCGCAAGAGAGCAAGGACGATCCCGCGCGCCCCGTGCGCGCGACCGACAGCGTATCTTCCGTGGTGATAACCTCGAATGATCTCGCCGGCGCCTGGGCGGCCGATCGCACCGGCCAGCCGCTCTACACGCTGACGCCGGGCGGCGCGCGTCAGCGCGAACTCGCGATCCGCGGCGGCGTCAATCTGGTGATGTACACGCTGACCGGCAATTACAAATCCGATCAGGTCCATGTCCGCGACCTCTTGGAGCGGCTCGGCCAATGAGCGAGCTGTCCTTCTCCTTCACGCCGCTGCTGCCCTGGCCCGCGCTCGCCGCGCTGAGCGTGGCGGCGATCATCGTCGCGCTGCTGTCGCTGCGCGCCGGCGGACGCGGCGCGGCTCTGCGCCTCGCGACGCTGGCGCTGGTGCTGCTGGCGCTCACCGATCCGTCATTGCTGCGCGAGCAGCGCGAGCCGCTGAGAACCATCGTTCCCATCGTGCTCGATCGCAGCGAGAGCCAGAGCTTCGGCGAGCGCATGGCGCAGACCGAGGCGGCGAAGGCCGCGCTGGAGCCGGCGCTGCAAAAGCTCGGCGACATAGAGCCGCGCTTCATCGACGCGGCGCGTCCCGGCGCAGAGGCCGATGGGACGAGATTGTTTCAGGCTCTGGAAGAGGGGCTGAAGGACGTTCCGCGCGAGCGCATCGGCGCGGCGATCATGGTGACGGACGGAATCGTTCACGACATTCCGGCGAACGCGGCCGCGCTCGGCTTCAAGGCGCCGCTGCATGTGCTCGTCACCGGCCATGAGGGCGAGCGTGATCGCAGGCTGGAGCTGGTCGAGGCGCCGCGCTTCGGCATTGTCGGCAAGGATCAGACGATCCGCGCCCGCGTCGTCGACAGCAATCTCGGCGGGACGGAGCCGGTCGTCATCACGACGCGCCGCGACGGGCAGGCGCTCGAGCCCATCGTCGCGCGCGCCGGCGAGATCGTCGACATTCCGCTGCGCGTCGAGCATGGCGGCGCCAATGTCGTCGAGCTGGAGGTGGAGGCGCTCCCCGGCGAGCTGACCGCCGTCAACAACAAGGCCGTCGTCACCATAGAGGGCGTGCGCGACAAGCTGAAAGTTCTGCTCGTCTCCGGCGAGCCGCATCCCGGCGAGCGCAGCTGGCGCAATCTTCTGCGCTCCGACGCCAATGTCGATCTGGTGCATTTCACCATTCTGCGGCCGCCGGAGAAGCTCGACGGCACGCCGCCGCACGAGCTGTCGCTGATCGCCTTTCCGACGGCCGATCTCTTCGGGCGCAAGATCAACGAGTTCGATCTCATCATCTTCGATCGCTACTCGAACCAGACGATCCTGCCCTCCGTCTATTTCGACAATATCCTGCGCTATGTCGACAATGGCGGCGCCTTTCTCGTCGCGACGGGGCCGGATTTCGCGACAGTGCAGGGGCTCTATTATTCGCCGCTGGAGAGCATCATTCCGGCGCGGCCGGACGGCTCGCTCTATGAGCGCGCCTTTCGCGCCCATGTGAGCAAGGATGGCGAGAAGCATCCGGTCACGCGCGGGCTCGAGGGCGCGCGGAGCAGTCCTCCCGCCTGGGGCGAATGGTTCCGCCAGGTCGACGCCGAAGTGGTGAAGGGCAATTCCATCCTCACCGGCGCCAATGACAAGCCGCTGCTCGTGCTCTCGCGCGAGGGCAAGGGCCGCGTCGCCGCTCTGCTCACCGATCAGATGTGGCTGTGGGCGCGCGGCTATGAGGGCGGCGGCCCGCATGTCGATCTGATGCGCCGCCTCGCCCATTGGCTGATGAAGGAGCCCGATCTCGAGGAGGAGGCGCTGCGCGCCAGCGCCCATGGCCATGACATCGCCATCGAGCGCCAGAGCCTCGAGGAGAAGATGGACACGGTGACGATGACGACGCCCTCCGGCGCGACATCGCAGATCGCGCTCGCGCCCGCGGAGCCCGGCCTCGCGCGCGCGCATCATGCGGCGAAGGAAATGGGGCTCTATCGCTTTCAGAGCGGCGAGCTGACGGCGCTGGTCAATGTCGGCCCGGAGAATCCGCGCGAGTTTCGCGAGGTGGTCTCCACCACCGAGAAGCTGAAGCCGCTCGCCGAGGCCAGCGGCGGCACGGTGCGACGTCTGTCGAAAGACGCGAGCGGCGCCGTCACGCTGCCCCGCATCGTGGAGATGCGCGAAGCTTCTGTCTTCGGCGGCGCCGATTACATCGGCGTGAAGCGCACCGGCGCGAGCGAGCTGAAGGGCGTCGAGACGGCGCCGCTCGCGATCGGCCTCTGGGGCCTCGCGGCGCTGCTCGGAATGATCGTGCTGGCTTGGGCGTGGGAAGGGCGGCGGGGATAAGAAGGGCGTCGCTGACGCGAAAACGCCCCGCCTGTTCATCCGAGGTCGGGGCGTCTCATGCGAGCGGCCGCGTCCGCGGCGCTCGATCTGAGAAGAGAATAGGAGCCGATTTTCTCAGCGCAAGAAGAAAGCTCAGCTCGAGCGCGTCATTTCTGGAAAGCGCGCGAGAAAGGCGCGCAGCACGACGAGCTGATCCGCCGCGCGGCGCTGCAGCCCGAGGTCCAGAAAGCCGTCGAGATCGGAGACGATGAGATCGCGCACCACGGCGGGCCCATGGCCGAGCCCGAGCAGATAGGACGCCAGCAGCGCCTCGTGCTGCGCCGAATGCCGAACGCCGGACATGACCTCATTGGAGGTGGGCGACAGATCGAAAGCTTCACCACGCATCGAACCGTTCCCCTCGAGTTCGCCCGCGACACTCCGTCGCGCTCCGATGCGTAAGTATGCGCTTTCGCGCATATGCGAAATCAAGGGGAACTACCTATTCAATGCGATGCTTACGCTTTTGCGGCGCGCAGCCGCGCGAAGCCGGCGTCGAGATCCTCCTTCAGATCATCGATATCCTCGAGCCCGATCGAGAGCCTTATCGCCGGACCGCCGGGCGCCCATTCGGTCGCGGTGCGATAGGAGGCGCAATCGAAGGGCAGGGCGAGGCTCTCGAAGCCGCCCCAGGAATAGCCGAGGCCGAACAGCTCGAGCCCATCCAGCATTGCGGCGACGGCCTCCGGGGGAACCGGCTTCAAGACGAAGGAGAACAAGCCGGTCGAGCCGAGAAAGTCGCGCTTCCACAAAGCGTGGTCGGCATGGTTCTCGAGCGCCGGATGGATCACCTCCGCGACCTCCTCGCGCGCGGCGAGCCAGCGCGCCATCTCGAGGCCGGCGCGCTCGGCCTCGCGCAATCGCAATTCCATCGTGCGCAGGCCGCGCAGCGCGAGAAAGCAATCCTCCGGCCCGGGACAGATGGCGAAGGCGTTGTAGGTGGCGCGCAGACGCTTGGCCCATTTCTCATTCGCCGAGACGAGGCCGAGAAGAAGATCGGAATGGCCCGCGAGATATTTGGTGCCGGCCTCTATGGCGAGATCGACCCCGCGCTCATGCGGCGGAAAAAAGAGAGGCGTCGCCCAAGTGTTGTCGAGGACGATGCAGGCGCCGCGCGCATGGGCGACCTCGGCGATGGCGGGAATGTCCTGCACCTCGAGCGTCTGCGAGCCGGGCGACTCGGTCAATATGGCCGTGGTGTTCGGCCGCATCAGCGCGGCGATATCGGCGCCGATGCGCGGATCATAATAGGTGGTCTCGACGCCGAGCCGCTTCAGCACGGTGTCGCAGAACATGCGCGCCGGCAGATAGCAGGAATCGGTGACGAGCAGATGGTCGCCGGCCTTCAGCGCCGTCAGCAGAGCGAGGGTGATCGCCGCGAGGCCGGAGGGGACGGCGACGGCCTCCGCCGCGCCGGCGATATCGATCCAGGCCTCCTCGAGCGCGCGCGTCGTCGGCGTGCCTTTAGTGGCGTAAGTATAGGCGCCGCGATTGGCGAGCAGCGACGCCGTATCGGGAAACAGCACGGTGGAGCCGCGATAGATCGGCGTGTTGACGAAGCCGAATTGCTCGGAGGGCCGACGCCCGGCATGGGCCAAGCGGGTGCGGCTTTTCTTTTTTCGCCCAGATTGTCCTCTAGTCTCGCTCATGTCTCGCCTATCGGCCTTTCTGCGAACGCGATTGCGGCGGCCTCGTCCGCGCCGCAGTATAGACTGTTCGCGCAGGACATGGGCGAAAGAGGAGCAATTGTCCAATGATCGCCGATCGCCCGAGCCCAATCCAGAGTCGGACATGATCTCTCGCCTGTTCCGCAATATTCTCATCGCGAGCGCCGTGCTGCTCGCCGCGGGCGCCGAGGCCTCGACGCTCGAGCAGGCGCAAAAGCGCGGCTTTCTGATCTGCGGCGCGAGCAATGGCCTGCCGGGCTTTGCGCATCAGGACGAGGCCGGCCGCTGGAGCGGCTTCGACGTCGATTTCTGCCGCGCGCTCGCCGCCGCCATTTTCGACGATCCCGAAAAAATGCGCTTCGTGACGCTCTCCGCCAAGGATCGCGTTAAGGCGCTGCAATCGGGCGTCGTCGATCTGCTGGCGCGCGGCGCGGCTTTCACCTTGTCGCGCGACGCCGGGCAGGGGCTCTCCTATACGGCGATCAGCTTTTTCGACGGGCAGGGCTTTCTCGCGCGCAAAAAATCCATCGCCGCCTTGCGCGATCTCGGCGGCCTCTCCGTCTGCGTACAGCAGGGCACGCCCTTCGAGCTCGATCTCGTCGATTTTCATCGCGAGGGCATGAAGCCGATCGAGCCCAAGCTGTTCCCGACATTCGAGGAGGCGGCCAAGGCCTATTCCGACGCCAAATGCGAGGCGCTGACCGCCGATCTCTCGACGCTCGCCGCCAAGCGGCAGGAACTCTCGACGCCGGCCGATCATGCGATCCTGCCCGAGCTCATCGACAAGGAGCCGCTCGGCCCGATCGTGCGGCAGAGCGACGACCAATGGTTCGACATCGTGCGCTGGACACATTTCGCCATGGTCGATGCGGAAGAGCTGGGCGTGACCTCCGCCAATGCGGACGAGCAGCTGAAATCGGCCGATCCGCGCGTGCGGCGCCTGCTCGGCGTCGACGGAGGCCGTGTGGACGGGTTGGGGCTCGAGGCCGATTGGGCCTATCGCATCGTCAAGCATGTCGGCAATTACGGCGAAGTGTTCGAGCGCAATCTCGGCGCCGGCTCGCCCATCGGCCTCGAGCGAAGGCTCAATGCGCTGTGGACGAAGGGCGGGCTGATGTATGCGCCGCCAGTGCGGTGAGCGGATATGGACCCTGGCTTTTTCGATCCTCGCGCCAGCGCAGCGGCGCAATGGGCGCCATTGGCGCGCTTCGCCATCGCCGAGGCGCGCCTCGCGCGCTGGGCCTCGCAGCGGCCATTGCGCCGTCTCACATACGAGTTTCTACGCTTCGGCGTGAAGCAGGCGTGGTCGTGCCTGTTCGGTTTTCTGATGGTCGGGCTGCTGATCGCGACGCATTTCGTCTATCCGCGCGAATTTGCCCTCGCGCGTTATGATTTTCTCTTCCTCGCCGCGCTCGCCATTCAGGCGCTGCTGCTCGCGACGCGTTTCGAGACCCTGCAGGAAGCCAAGGTGATCCTGCTGTTTCATCTCGTCGGAACGGCGATGGAGGTCTTCAAGACGGCGGTCGGCTCCTGGATCTACCCCGATCCGGCCTTTTTCCGCATCGGCGGCGTTCCGCTCTTCACCGGCTTCATGTATGCGGCGATCGGCAGCTATATGATGCGCGCCTGGGTGGTGTTCGATTTCCGCTTCATTCGCCATCCGCCGATATGGATGGTCGCGGCGCTCGCCGCGGCGATCTACGCCAATTTCTTCCTGCACCATTACCTGTGGGATTTGCGGATCGCGCTGTTCGCGGCGACGGCGGCGCTGTTCGCGCGCACATGGATCTTCTACCGCGTGCATCACTCATGGCGATCGATGCCGCTGCTGCTGGCGGCGCTGCTCGCCGCGAGCTTCATCTTTCTCGCCGAGAATATCGGAACCTTCACGCGCACTTGGCTCTATCCGAGCCAGCTCGCAGTCTGGTCGCCGGTCGGCGCGGCCAAGCTCGGCTCATGGTTCCTGCTGCAGATCGTGAGCTATGCGCTGGTCGTCGCCGTCAAGCGGCCGCGCGCGCCGGACGCCGAGCCGCTGGAGCTTTCACGCGAGCGTCATCGCCGCCGTTTGGCGGATCATTCCGCGCCCGTGAGCTGAGCCTTTTGCGCGCGCTCCCACCAGGCGAGGAGCGCATCGAGGTCATGCGCGAGGAATTCCGCCAGCGGGCCGGCGAATTGGCGCCATTCCTCGACGTAATGCGGCGACACCGCCGTCACCACCGGAACCTTCGCCAGCATGGAAGCGCGAAAAGCGTCGGCGAGGCCGCCGCGCGAGGCCTCCTGCTTGCTGAACTTGCTGATGACGACGAGATCGACGCCCTCGGCGACGCGCCGCTCTATCGAGGCGCAGGCGAGCGCCAATTCGCTCGAGTCGAGATTGCAGGCGACAGAGCCGGCCCCCAGATCCTGCGAGATCGCATAGAGCGCGCCATCGGCGACATCGCGCAGCACGATGCGGCTGCGGCCCGTCGCCTCGTCGAGAATGCGCGCCTGAGTGACCCCGGCGACGCGCGCTCCGCTCTCGGAGAGTCGCCGCGCGAAATCGGCGATCAGCGTCTGCGCCTGAACGCTCGGCTCGCCGGGAAGGGCGGCGATGGGCGTTGCGGGCAAGGAAGCGTAAAGGGTCATTTCGGCTTTCCGGTAAGGGCCTCGCGTCGCGATTTCTGTCGAAAGACGCGGCGGGTTCGCCTATCCTCGGACGTTCGGCGGAGCGGGCCGGCCTTGCTCGGCGAGGCTCGCGCCTCTTGTCATTCCGGGGCGGCGACCGATCTGATATAAACGGTCAGGGACGCGACGTGAACAGCCGTGAGCGATGAACGAGGCAATGCGCCGCTTTCTCCCTCTGCGCGGGCGCAGGCGGTGGAGGCGTTCATTCGGGAGGCGCGGCGCGTCGGCGCAGCGGCCGAGCGAGGCCGGCTGATCTTCGCGCTCGACGCCACGATGAGCCGCCAGCCGACATGGGATCTCGCGCAATCGCTGCAGGGCCGCATGTTCGAGGAGACGGCGGCGCTCGGCGGGCTCGACGTCCAGCTCGTGTTCTTTCGCGGCTTCGGCGAATGCCGCGCATCGGGATTCGTCGGCGGCGGGCAGGGGCTCGCGGCTCTGATGGCGAAAATCTCCTGTCGCGGCGGCCGCACGCAGATCGGCAAAGTGCTGCGCCATGCGCTCGAGGAGACGAGCGCGCGCCGCATCGGCGCTCTCGTCTTCGTCGGCGACGCGATGGAGGAAAATGTCGACCAGCTCTGCGAGCTCGCCGGCCGGCTCGGCCTTCTCGGCGTGAAAGCCTTCATGTTTCATGAAGGCGCCGACGCGCAGGCGGGCGTCGCCTTTCGCGAGATCGCGCGGCTGACCGGCGGGGCCTACGCCGCTTTCGACGCCTCGGCGCCGCGTCGTCTCGCCGAGCTTCTGTCCGCGGCTGCGGCTTATGCGGCGGGCGGGCTGGCCGAGCTCGAACGGCGCGCTACAAAAGGCGAGGACGCCGCGCGTCTTCTTTTGTCACAAATGGGGTGAGGAGCCCGCTTCATGCCGGTTCTGATCGGATTTCTCGCATTGCTGCTCGCGCTCTACGGATTGCGCATGTTCACGCGCGCTTCGCCGGCGGCCATGGCCCGCGTCATTCGCAAGGGGGGCGGGGCGGCGACGATCGCGCTCGGCCTGTTCTTCATCTTGCGCGGTCGCATCGACATCGGCCTGCTGCTGGCCTCGGCCGGCATGTGGCTCTACGGCGCTTTCTCGCGCGGGGTGAAGCGCTTCGGTCACGGCACCGCGGGGGCGGGCGTCTCGCGGGTGCGATCGGCCATGATCGAGATGGAGCTCGACCATGCGAGCGGCGCCATTCGCGGCACGATCCTCGCCGGCAAGGACGAAGGCAAAAGGCTCGACGCGCTGACACGGCCGGCGGTGATGGAGCTCTACCGCCACTGCCGCAGCGTCGATCCCGAAGGCGCCCGTCTTCTAGAGGTGTATCTCGACCGCCGGTTTGCCGGCTGGCGTCAGACAGGAGACGGTGGACGCAACGCGGGGGGCGCGGATGCGGGCGGCGTCGGACCAGGCCGCCGCGGCGGCACGATTTCGGAAGATGAGGCCTATGAAATTCTGGGCCTCAAAAAGGGAGCGGCGCGCGAGGACATCGCGCGGG
The DNA here is from genome assembly GCF_000379125.1 of Methylosinus sp. LW4. NCBI lineage: Bacteria > Pseudomonadati > Pseudomonadota > Alphaproteobacteria > Hyphomicrobiales > Methylocystaceae > Methylosinus > Methylosinus sp. LW4. Next base: position 1,227,120 of record NZ_KB900626.1, read on the forward strand.
CGCATCGCGATCTGATGAAGAAGCTTCATCCTGACCATGGAGGGACGACCGATCTCGCGGCTCGGGTGAACGAAGCCAAAGATGTCCTCATGCGTCGTCATCATCATTGAAGCTCGGCCTTGTTTGCTCAATGCTCGTCGCTTTTTGGAAAAATAGGTCCGTCGATCAATTCTTCGTCGCAAAACAGGAGAAGCCCGAGCGCTTCAGCGCGCGACAGGCGGTCTCCGCGCTCTTCTCCTCGAGCCCGGCGAAACGGGCGCGGTAGAGCGTCTCTCTTCCCTTCTGCACCTTCTCGGTGAAAGCCTTGGCGGTGGCCGGCACGCCCTTGGCGCGGGCGCGCGAGAGCAGCTGCTGCGCTTTTTCGGCGTCGTCGGTGGCGCCGATCTGAATCATCCAGCCCGAGTGGATCGGACGGGCCTGATCGGCTTTGGACAATTCGGCGCGATCGCTGCGGGCGACCAGCGTGCGGTCTGCGTCCGACATGCGCGCCGGCAGGGCGGTCGGCGTCGTCGCCGAGGCGACCTTCGTCCCATGGCCGGCCTTGGCGGAGGTCGAGCCGTCCGCCGTCGCATGAACGCCATCGCGGCGGGACGGCTCGGGCTGGCGCCGCGCGCCGCTCTCTTGCGCCGGCTCCTTTTTGCCGCCGGCGACGAAGGCCGGGCGAATCTTGTCGCCGCGCACGGGCGTTGGGACGGCGAGAAGCGGCGGAGCCGAGGCGAGCGCCATCGGCTGCAGAGCGCGCGGGGCGGGAGCCGGAACAACGGGAGTCGTGACGGCGGCCGCGACGACCGGCGCCTCGTCCTTCTCCTCCTCGGCGGCCTCGACGCGGGCGACCGGCGCCGGAGCGGGCTCGCCCTCGGTGATGGCGTGCGCGGTGCGGACGGCCGCGCCATCGTCGATATGCTCGGCGATGAGGCCGGCCATCACGCGGTCGCGGGCCGCGGCGGTGCGGCCGCCCATGACGACGGCGACGATATGATGGCCGTCGCGGCGCACCGAGGTCAGCAGGTTGAAGCCGGAGGCGTGCGTGTAGCCGGTCTTGATGCCGTCGACGCCGCGAATCTGCCCGAGCAGATGATTGTGATTGCGATGCGACTGGCCGCGCCAGACGAAGGCGTGGGTGGAGAAATAGTGATAATAGCGCGGGAAGCGGTCCTGGATCGCGCGGCCCAGCACGGAGAGATCATGCGCCGTGGTGATCTGCTCGTCATTGGGCAGGCCGGAGGCGTTGGCGTAATGCGTGCGGCTCATGCCGAGCTGATGCGCCTTATGCGTCATCATTTCGGCGAAGCTCTCCTCGTCGCCGGCGATGTTCTCGGCGATGGCGGCGGCGATGTCGTTCGCCGATTTGGTGACGACGGCCTTGATGGCGCTCTCGACGTCGATCGTCTGGCCGGGGGCGAGGCCGAGCTTGGTCGGCGCCTGCGACGCCGCATGGGCGGAGATGACCAGCGGCGAGTCGAGCCGCAGCCGCCCCTTCTCGAGCTGCTCGAACAGGAGATAGAGCGTCATCACCTTGGTGACGGAGGCGGGATGGCGCAGCTCGTGCTCATTGCGCGCATAGAGCGTGCGGCCGCTATTGGCGTCGACCACGATGGCGGCGAAGGCGGGACCGCCGCCGGCCTCCGAATGGCCGCGCCGCGCCGCATGGGAGAGATGCGCGCCGCCACGGCGATGATGCGCCGCATGATGAATGAACGTGTGACGCGAATGATAGGCGCGGGCGGAATGATGATGACGTCTGGCCTCGGCCGGAAAAGCGAAGAGCGCCGATAAAGCGGCGAGAGCCGCCAGAGCCGCCACCCACTTCCAACGCTCGAGCCCGCCGGCGACGCCACGCTTCGTCATTTATGCATATCCCGTTCACTTGCCCCATCATGTGCGCTCGCGGCGGGCCCGATCAGCCTGGGCGTTGCCGAAAAGTCACATGATTACAATCTTACCGATATGAAGTTACCCCCTGGTTAAGGCGAAAGCAGACCGGGATTGTGGTTTTGCATCGCAACATTGCCGTTGACTTCGATTGTGCAATGCATATAAGCTGACCCTGTCAACTGAGCGCATGGAGTCCGCCACGGGGCGAAGGCCGAATAGCGCTCGATACGAGGACGAAACCGATGGTTGCCACTTTCGAAAGCGTTCAGCAGCTGGGCAAGGAGCAATTCGAAGCGGCGTCCGCGGCCGCGGCGGCCCTCACCAAGGGCTGGCAGACCATTGCGGCGGAGACGACCGACTATTCGAAGAAGTCCTTCGAGAAGAGCCGTCTCCTCGCGGAAAAGCTGATCGGCGTCAAGAAGATCGACGAAGCTCTGCAGCTGCAGTCGGATTACGCCAAGGGCGCGTACGAAGATTTCATCGCCGAGGCGACCAAGCTCGGCGAGCTCTATTCCAGCCTCGCCAAGGAAGCGTTCAAGCCGGTCGAAGCGGCGGCGACGAAAGTCTACTCCGCGGGCGAGTGATCGCCGGCCAGACGCGTCCTCGACAAGAGTCTCGGAAAAGCCGGGTGGACCTCCTCCGCCCGGCTTTTCATTTATCGGCTTTGCGGCGCCGCAGTAGAATCACGTAGCCTGTGCGTAAAATCCGAGCGCCGTGACGCGCGTATTGCGAATCCCAGCGCTGCGGCGCGATATGATCGCCGGGGACGCGAGAGGCGTCGCAGGAGGCGGTCGAAATGAGCGCGATCGACGCGGTCGGCTTCGTTCATCTACATGTTCACACCGCTTTCTCGCTGCGCGAGGGCGCGCTGACCCTCTCGCGCGTCATCGATCTGGCCCAGAAGGACCAGATGCCGGCGCTGGCCGTCACCGACACCGATAATCTCTTCGGCGCGCTGGAGTTTTCCGAAAAGGCCGCCAAGGCCGGCGTGCAGCCGATCCCCGGCGTGCAGCTCAATGTCGATTTCGGCGACGGATCGCAGAACGTCGCGGGCGGCGCCGACGGGCGCGGCCATATCGTGCTGATCGCGCAATCGGAGCAGGGCTACTCCAACCTCATTCGGCTCGCCTCGCGCGCCTATCTCGAGCCGGAGCAGGGCGAGGCCTCCCACATCTCGCTGGCGAGCCTCGCCGAAAGCTGCGAGGGGCTGATCGCCCTCACCGGCGGCTCGGAGGGCGGGCTCGACACGCTCTTCGCCAAGGGCAGGGCGGAGCAGGCGCTCGCCCGCCTCGAGGCGCTGCTGCCGCTCTTCGACGGAAGGCTCTATGTCGAGATCCAGCGTCACGGACTCGCGACGCAGCGGCGCGTCGAGCCGCAATTGCTCGATCTCGCCTATCGACGCGGCCTGCCTCTGGTCGCCACCAACGAGCCCTTTTTCGCCACGGCGACGGATTTCGAGGCGCATGACGCGCTGCTCTGCATCGCCGAGGGCACAGTGACCAGCGTCGCCGAGCGCCGGCGGCTCTCACCGCAGCATTATTTCAAGACGCGCAAGGAGATGCTCGCGCTCTTCGCCGATCTCCGCGAGGCGACGGATGCGACGGTCGAGATCGCGCGGCGCGTCGCCTTTCGTCCGCTGACGCGCAAGCCCATCATGCCGCGCTTCATGCTGGACGGCGAAGGGGGAGGGGAATCCCTCGAGGATATTGAGGCGCGCGAATTGCGCCGACAGGCGAAGGAGGGCCTCGAGGCGCGCCTCCTCGCGCAGCCGCCGGCCCCGGGGCAGACCCGCGAATCCTATGACGCGCGGCTCGAATTCGAGCTCGACACGATCGAGAAGATGCGCTTTCCGGGCTACTTCCTGATCGTCTCCGACTTTATCAAATATGCGAAATCACAAGGAATTCCGGTGGGGCCGGGGCGCGGCTCGGGCGCCGGCTCGCTGGTCGCCTATGCGCTGACCATCACCGATCTCGATCCTCTGCGCTTCGGCCTCTTCTTCGAGCGCTTCCTCAATCCCGAACGCATGTCGATGCCGGATTTCGACATCGACTTTTGTCAGACGCGGCGCGGCGAGGTCATCGACTATGTCCGCGAGCGCTATGGCGCCGAGAAGGTGGCGCAGATCATCACCTTCGGCTCCTTCCTGGCGCGCGGCGTGCTGCGCAGCGTCGGCCGCGTTCTGGAAATGCCGCTGGGACAGGTCGACAAGCTCGCCAAGCTGGTGCCGCAGAATCCGGCGAAGCCCGTGACTTTGGCCGAGGCCGTCTCCGGCGAGCAGAAATTGCGCGAGGCGATCGACGAGGACGAGAAGGTCGCCCGCCTGTTCAAGATCGCCGGCGCGCTCGAGGGGCTCTATTCCAACGCCTCGACCCACGCCGCTGGCGTCGTCATCGGCGACCGGCCGCTCGACGCGCTGGTGCCGCTCTATCGCGATCCCAAATCCGATATGCCGGCCACCCAGTTCAACATGAAATGGGTGGAGCCGGCCGGCCTCATCAAATTCGACTTTCTCGGCCTCAAGACGCTGACCGTGCTGGCGACGGCCGTCGATCTCGTGCGCCGGCGCGCGGCGGATTTCGATCTCGCCACTATTCCGCTCGACGATTCCGAGACTTACCAAATGCTCGGGCGCGGTGAGACGGTGGGCGTGTTCCAGCTGGAAAGCGCCGGCATGCGCAAGGCGCTGGTCGAGATGCACGCCGATCATTTCGAGGACATCATCGCCCTCGTCGCGCTCTACCGGCCGGGTCCTATGGCCAATATCCCGACCTATTGCGCGGTGAAGCTCGGCGACGAGGAGCCCGACTACATCCACCCCAAGATCGAGCACATCCTGAAGGAGACATTCGGCGTCATCATCTACCAGGAGCAGGTGATGCAGATCGCCCAGGTCCTGTCCGGCTATTCGCTGGGCGAGGCCGATCTGCTGCGCCGCGCCATGGGCAAGAAGATCAAGGCGGAGATGGACGCCCAGCGCGAGCGCTTCGTCACCGGCGCGGTGGAGCGCGGGCTCACGGCGCAAAAGGCCAGCGATATCTTCGACCTGCTGGCGAAATTCGCCGATTACGGCTTCAACAAGAGCCATGCCGCGGCCTATGCGCTGATCGCCTATCAGACCGCCTGGTTCAAGGCGCATTATCCGGTGGAGTTTTTGGCCGCCTCCATGACGCTCGACAAGGGCAACACCGACAAGCTGGCCGAATTCCGCAATGAGGCGCAGCGGCTCGGCATTGCGGTCGAGCCGCCCTCCATCCGCCGTTCGGGCGTCGATTTCGACGTCGCGCCCGGCGCCGACGGCAAGCTCGCCATTCGCTATGCGCTCTCCGCTGTCAAAGGCGTCGGCGAGGGGCAGGCGGAGGCGATCGTGCGGACGCGCGGCGCCGCGCCTTTCCGCAGCCTCTCTGACTTCGCCCGGCGGATCAATCCGCGCGAGGTCAATAAGAAGGTGCTGGAGAATCTCGCCTGCTGCGGCGCCTTCGACGAGCTCGACGCCGACCGCGCCCGCGTCGTCGGCGCAATCGAGACGATTCTCGCTTGCGCCAATCGCTGCGCCGAGGACCGGCAGGCCGGACAGAATGCGCTGTTCGGCGGCGCGGAGGCGGAGGAGGAGCTGGTCCTACCGAAGAGCCAGCCCTGGACGGCCTCCGAGAAGCTGAAGCGCGAATTCGACGCCGCCGGCTTCTTCCTCTCCGGCCATCCGCTCGACGCCTATGCGGGCGTGCTCGGCCGGTTGCGGCTGACGCGCTGGACGGAGTTCATCATCGCCGTGAAGCGCGGAGCGAGCGCCGGGCGGCTCGCCGCGGTGGTGCTCGACCGCGCCGAGCGACGCACAAAGTCCGGCTCCAAAATGGGCGTCGTCCAGCTCTCGGACGACAGCGGGCAATATGAGGCGATCCTGTTTCAGGAGGGGCTCAACCAATATCGCGACCTTTTGGAGAAGGGCGCGACCGTGCTGGTGACGCTCTCCGCCGCGCTCGAGGGCGAGGATGTGCGGGCGCGCATCACCGAGGTGCAGCCGCTCGCGGCCGCCGCCGCCAAGGCGCAAAAAGGGCTGCGGATCTTCCTTCAGGACGCCGCGCCGCTCGACGCGCTGAAGTCGCGGCTCACGACGCGGGGCGAGGGCGAGGTCTCGATCGTGGTCGCGCTGGAGCGCATGGCGAGCGAGGTGGAGATCAAGCTGCCGGGCGGCTATTCCGTCTCGGCCGATGTCGCCGGGGCGCTGAAAACCATTCCCGGCGTGCTCGCCGTGGAGCATGTCTGAGGCTCCGCCAAAGCTAATGCAGCATATTAGGTAATTATGCTTATTTATTGAGATAATTGCGTAATATTGCTGATGCGCGACTTTGCCTCGGCGCTCTCGCCGACGGCCTGCGACGCCGCGCCTCTTCTTGTCGACGTGAGATGCGCCTATCTTGTAGCAGGGTCCGTGGCAGGCGGAGCCCGCTCGATCGGGGTGGCGGAAATGGACGCTGCGATCGCCTTTCTCGGAAAGCTCGACGCGGGCTTTCTTCCCCTCGTCGTCATCGGCGCATTCGGCGGCTGGCTCGTCGGCGCGCTGCTGCGAAGCTCCGATCAGCTCTTCTCCGATATGGCGATCGGCGTCGCCGGCGCTTGGCTCGGCGCGCAATTCGCCGAATTCTGCGGGCTCGTTCTCGACGACTCGATCGGCCATTTCCTCGCCGGCATGCTCGGGTCCATAATCGGCGTCTCGCTCTGGGCGCGAGTCGACGGCGCGACTCCTCTTCGGCCGGGCGAAAGGCCGAGACATTAGGCGCAACCCATGACCGTCCTCCTCGATCTCCTCAACGATGACCCGCGCAAGCGCGATGCGGCCGCGCTCCGCCACCCGGAAAAGGCGCATCGGCCGGACACGCCGCTCGCGCGCAAGCCGGACTGGATCCGCGTCAAGGCGCCGGGCTCTGCGGCCTGGCGCGAGACCGGCGCGATCCTGCGCGGCGGCGGACTCTCCACCGTCTGCCAGGAGGCCTCCTGCCCGAATATCGGCGAATGCTGGGAGCAGAAGCACGCGACCTTCCTCGTCATGGGGGCGGTGTGCACGCGCGCCTGCGCCTTCTGCAATGTGGCCACCGGCCTGCCGGCGGCGCTCGACCCCACCGAGCCGGAGCGCGTGGCGGAAGCGACGGCCAAGCTCGGCCTCGCCCATGTGGTGGTCACCTCGGTCGATCGCGACGATCTCGACGACGGCGGGGCGGGACATATCGCGCAGACGATCCGCGCCATACGCGCCGCCTGTCCGACGACGACGATCGAGGTGCTGACGCCAGATTTTCTGCGCAAGGAGGGCGCGCTCGAGAAAGTCGTCGCGGCGCGGCCGGATGTGTTCAACCATAATCTCGAGACCGTGCCGTCCCTCTATGTGACGGTGCGGCCGGGCGCGCGCTATTTCCATTCGCTGCGGCTGCTGCAGCGGGTCAAGGAGCTCGACCCCGCCATCTTCACCAAATCCGGCCTGATGGTCGGGCTCGGCGAGACGCGCAACGAGATTCTCCAGGTGATGGACGATCTGCGCGTGGCCGATGTAGACTTCCTCACCATCGGCCAATATCTGCAGCCGACCCGCAAGCATCACGAGGTCGCGCGCTTCGTGACGCCGCAGGAGTTCGAGGCGCTTTCCACCATCGCCTACGCCAAGGGTTTCTCCATGGTCTCCGCCTCGCCGCTCACCCGCTCCTCGCACCATGCGGGCGCGGATTTCGAGCGGCTGCGGGAGAAGCGGCTCGGCGCGTCTCGATGATCTCCTTCAGCGCGGCGGCATTGTTCATCGCCGGCTCGCGCGAGGAGAAAACCAGCGTCACCATATTGCCGCGGCCGAGCGCGCGCAGGCGCTTCAGCTCCTGCGGGCAGGTTTCGCGCAGCTCGCGGGCGTAGCGTGTCTTGAACTCCCGCCAGCGTTGGGGCGAATGGGCGTACCAGCGGCGCAGAGCGTCGCTCGGCGCGACGAGGCGATCCCATTCGTCGAGCGCGGCCTTCGCTTTGGAGAGGCCGCGCGGCCACAGGTGATCGACGAGGATGCGCTTGCCGTCCTCGGCGCTCGCCGGCTCATAGGCGCGCTTGATCTTGAACATGATTTTCCCCGGGCCGAGGCCGCTGGGGACGCAGATAGGGCGAAGGGCGGCGAGGTCTTCCGCTCGAAAACGCCGTTTTCGCGCCTTCCGCAATAGTGGTAATAGCTTCGCCCATGAAGAGCTTCCGCAACCGCCGCCGCGTGAACTTCCGCGCCGACGACATGTTCGCTTTGGTCAAGGATGTCGAATCCTATCCCAAATTCGTGCCGCTCTGCGAGGCGCTGCGCGTGCGCCGCCGCAGCACGACGGAGGAGGGGGTGGAGGTCATCCTCGCGGAGATGCAGGTGGGCTTCAAGGCGGTGTGCGAGCGCTTCACCAGCCGCGTGACCTGCGATCCGAACAAGCGCGAGATCCTCGTCGAATATGTCGATGGCCCGTTCAAGAAGCTCGAAAATCGCTGGACCTTCGCCGACGAGCCGGCCGGGCCGGATGGCGGCGCTCGCTCGGTCGTCGATTTCTACATCAATTACGAGTTCCGCAGCCGCACGCTCGGGCTGGTGATGGGGGCGATGTTCGACTCCGCCTTCCACAAATATTCGGACGCTTTCGTCAAGCGCGCCGGCGAGGTCTATGGCCGCCGCTGAGCGGCTTCTATCATCAGCTCCAGCGCTTGAACGACCGCGGCCCGCCGGATCGCCTCGCGCGTCTCGGGGCCGAAGCGGCGCTCGACATGCTCCACGCCGAAGCCTTTTCGCAGGCAGGCGAAATGGACGAGGCCCACGGGCTTCTCCGCGCTGCCGCCGCCGGGGCCGGCTATGCCCGTGATCGAAACGGCGATATCGGCGAAGGAGCGCTCGACGGCGCCGCTCGCCATGGCCCGCGCCGTCTCGGCGCTGACGGCGCCATAGCGCTCGAGAATGTCGTGAGGGACGCCGAGCATCTCCTCCTTGGCGGCGTTGGAATAGGTGACGAAGCCGCGATCGAAGGCGTCCGAGGAGCCGGCGATATCGGTGATCGCCCCGGCGACGAGCCCACCGGTGCAGGATTCGGCCGTTGCGATGCGCAGAGACTGCGCGCGGCAGAGGTCGAGCAGATGTTCGGCGAGGCGGGGCAGGTCGGGAGTGGGCATGTCGCAACGAGCTCGAACGGCTTGGATGGCGAGCATAATACCGCCCGCCGCGCCATCAAAGCGTCGCCGTCGGGCCGGGGCGGAGTCGATGAGGCGCGTGAGCAGACCTCCCCCCACACCCCCGACCTCACGCCGCGCGCGCGTCCCGCGTCGCCGCTACGCGCAAGCGGGCGACCAGATCGATCAATTCGCGCGTGCGGGCGGTGAGATCGACGTTGGCGCGCGAGGAGCGCGTCGCGATCACGGCGTTCTCGCGCGTCGCCCGATCGATCTCGCCGATCGCGAGGCAGACGCCGCCGAGGCTCGCGGCCTGCTCCTTCGCCGCTGCGGCGACCTCCGCCACCAGAGCGTCGGAGGCCGCGGTCAGCTCGGCGACTTCCGTCAAGGCGCGGCTCGTCTCATTCACGAGACCGACGCCGCGCTTCACCTGTATCTGAGCGGTGGAGACGAGCTGGCCGATCTCCTTCGCCGCCTGCAAGGAGCGCTGCGCGAGCGAGCGTACTTCCGAGGCGACCACGGCGAAGCCGCGGCCGGCCTCGCCGCTGCGCGCCGCCTCGACGCCGGCGTTGAGCGCGAGAAGATTGGTCTGAAAGGCGATCTCGTCGATGATGTCGACGATTTGGCCGATCTGCCGGGACGACGCCTCTATCGCGCTCATCGCGCCGATCGACTCGCGCAGGACGTCGCCGCCGCGCCGCGCGCTACCGCTGGCGCGCAGCACGAGATCGCGAACCTCGGCCGTCGTTTCGGCGGTGTGGCCGATCGCGGCCGTCGAGCGGTCGAGATCGGCGGTCGCTTTCTCGAGATCGACGGCCTGCCTTTCGCTGCGATCTGCGAGGCGGCCGGCGACCTCGGCGGCCTCCGCCGTCCCGTCGAGAACGGAGCGCGAATTGGCCGCCACCGCCGCTATGGCGCGGCGCAACTTCTCCACCGCTATGTTGAAATTCTGGCGCAGCGCCTCGTATTCGGCGGCGAAAGCCTCGTCGATCCGATAGGTCAGCTCGCCCTGGGAGAGATTTTCCAGCCCGCGGGCGAGGGCGGCGACGACCGCCGCCTGGTTTTCCGCCGTGCGGCGACGCTCCGCCTCCGCCATTTCCCGCAGCTCGGCCGCCGCTCGGCGCTGCGCCTCGGCCTCCTGCTCGAGCCGGCGCTTGTCCCGCGCCGCCGCCTCGAAGGCCAGCAGCGCCCGCGCCATGTCGCCGATCTCGTCCCGCCGCTCGACATATGGAACGCTGGCGTCGAAATCTCCGTCGGCGGCGCGCTTCATCGCGCGCGCGATCGTCGCCAACGGGCGGCGGATCTGCGTCGCGACGATCCATATGGCGGCGATGAGAGCGACGCTCGTCACCGCCGCGGGCACGGCGAACGTCAGCGCCTCCTCGCGGCCGCGAACATTCTCACGCGCGTGGCGCTCGGCGGCGAGACCGTCGAGCGTTCCCCGTACGAAGGTTTCCATCTCCGCGACCATTTTCTCGCGATTGGCGATGGTCGCCTCGTCATTGGCCTGCAGAAGCGCCGCCTTGGGAGAAATGGAGAGACCGAGCTCCACAGTGTCGTTCTGATAGGAAACGAATTCCTGCACGGCGAGCGCGATGCGCGTCTTGCGCTCGTCCGGGATGCGGCCGTCCGCCCGAGCGAGCAGCGCCTCGCTCGCCGCGCGAAGCTCGTCGAGCGTTCGCCGCAGCGTTCCGAGCTTTCCTTCGATCTCCGCCTTGCTGTCGGATGCGAAGACGGAATTGGCGACGATGGCCGAATGCTGGACGGATTGCGCGAGCCCGCGCGCCTGGAGGGCGAATGCATAGCTCGCCTCGAGAGCGTCCATCCGGCCGGCGTCGTGACGCGATTGCCAGAAGGCGAAAAGGGAGAGGCCGAGGGCGAGAGCGCCGAGCAGCGCGATGACCGCGCCGAGCTTGCCTGCGATGCTCGATGTGATTTTCATTGGACGCCGCGCGCGAGCGTTTCCAGACGCCGGCTCGGCGTCGGAAACGCGATGAGACAAAGCCGAGAGTGGCGGCATCATCCGCGGCGCATGTTTCGAAAAAACTAAGACTAAGCCATTCAAGCCATTATTTTTAATGACATTTCTATGACATCTCCCGCTACGGACGGTTTTGTCGCGACGCCACGATCATGCGGCCGAGGGCGCGAAACTCGTCGCCGCGGCGCGAGGATTTGCGCCAGACCAGCCCGATGATCCGGCGCGGCTCCGGCGGCTCGATCCGCAGCACGCGGACGTTTCCGCGCGCCGTCTCGATCGGCAAGCTCATTTCCGGGAGCAGCGTGCAGCCCATGCCCGCCGAGACCATCTGAACCAGCGTCGTCAGATTGGTCATGCCGAAAGTGTCGATGTTCAGCACATTGCGGCTCTCACAATAGCTGAGCGCCTGATCGCGCAGGCAATGGCCGTCCTCGAGCAGCAGAAGCCTTTGCGCTTTCAGCGTCTCCGCGCTGACGGAGCCTGCTTCCTCCGGCAATCCGCTCGAGGGAGCGGCGAGAAAGAAGCGGTCCTCGAAGAGCGCTATGGAGTCGAGCTCTGGATCGACGGGCGTCGCCAGCATGACGAGATCCAGAAGGCCGTCATCCAGCTCGGCCAGCAGCGTCGCCGTCTGCGCCTCGCGAATATGCAGAGGCCGCAGAGCGGCCGCGCCGCCGCCGAGCGCGTCGAACAAGGTCGGCAGAACATAGGGCGCGACCGTCGGGATGATGCCGAGGCGCAGCGGACAGAAATTCTGATCCGCCATCGTCTCCAGCTCCGAAATATCGGCGAGGATTCGGCGGGCGACCTTGGCGATCTCGCTGCCGGCGGCCGTCAGCGTGACCAATTTGCCGCGCCGCTCGACCAATTGCGCGCCGACCTCGGCCTCCAGCTCCTTGATCTGCATGGAGAGCGCCGGCTGCGTCACGGCGCAGAGGTCGGCCGCCTTGCCGAAATGCTCTGTGCGGGCGAGGGCGTCGAAGTAGCGGAGCTGCTTGGTCGTTATCATCAGTTTTCCTGATCGATGACGAAGAAAATCGAATTTTACCTAATCGATTTCGCGTCTTATAGCAAGCTGAGCGGGGGCGCGACGAGGAGGAAAATGCGATGGAAAAAATGAAGGAGAGGGCCGGAAGGTCATGCTTGCGCAGCGACTTGCGGCGATTTCTGCGGACGACGGCCGCGGCGATGGCGATCGTCGTCGGCGCGACGCTGGCCGTCTCGGCCGAGGGCGCGCCGCATCCCAATCAATTCTGGTGGCCGGACCAGCTCGATCTCTCGCCGCTGCGCCGCAACGCCGCGGAATCGAATCCGCTCGGCAAGGATTTCGACTATGCGAAGGCGTTCCAGTCGCTCGATCTCGCCGAGGTGAAGAAGGACATAGAGGCGGTATTGACGACCTCGCAGGACTGGTGGCCGGCGGACTATGGCAATTACGGGCCTTTCTTCATCCGCATGGCCTGGCACGGCGCGGGAACCTATCGCATTCACGACGGCCGCGGCGGCGCGAGCGGGGCGCAGCAGCGCTTCGAGCCGCTCAACAGCTGGCCGGACAACGCCAATCTCGACAAGGCGCGCCGGCTGCTGTGGCCGGTGAAGAAGAAATACGGCCAGAAGCTCTCCTGGGGCGATCTCATGGTGCTGACCGGCAATGTCGCCATGGAGAAGATGGGTTTTGCGACCTTCGGCTTCGGCGGCGGCCGTAGCGACGATTGGGAGCCCGATCTCGTCTATTGGGGCGCGCCCAAATTCATGGGCAATAATCGCGACAAGAGCGGCGCGCTGGAGAAGCCCCTGGGCGCGGTCCAGATGGGCCTCATCTATGTCAATCCCGAGGGGCCGAATGGCGTGCCGGACCCGCTGGCCGCGGCCAAGGACATAAGAGAAGCCTTCGGCCGCATGGCGATGAACGATGAGGAGACCGTCGCGCTGATCGCCGGCGGCCATACTTTCGGCAAGGCGCATGGCGCCAAATCGCCGGCCAAATGCGTCGGCCCTGCGCCGGCGGGCGAGAAGATCGAGGCGCAAGGCCTCGGCTGGGCCAATCGCTGCGGCTCCGGCAAGGGCGCGGATACGATCACCAGCGGGTTGGAAGGCGCCTGGTCGGTCGATCCGGTCTCCTTCACCACGCAATATCTGGACAATCTCTTCGGCCATGAGTGGGTCAAGACCAAGAGCCCGGCCGGCGCGACGCAATGGAAACCCAAGGATGCGGAGGACGTCGTCCCCGATGCGCACGAGCCCGGCAAGGCGCATCCGCTGATGATGTTCACCACCGATCTGGCGCTGAAATTCGACCCCGAATACAGCAAGATCGCCAAGCGCTTCCATGACGATCCCAATGCGTTCAAGCTGGCTTTCGCCAAGGCATGGTTCAAGCTCACTCATCGCGACATGGGGCCGCGTTCGCGCTATCTCGGCGCGCTGGTTCCGAAGGAGGAGCTGATCTGGCAGGATCCTGTGCCCGCGATCGACTACAAGCCGATCGAGGCCGCGGATATCGCCGGATTGAAGTCGAAAATCCTCGCTTCGGGCCTCACCGAAGCCGAGCTGATCCGAACGGCCTGGGCCTCGGCGGCCTCCTTCCGCGGCACGGATAAGCGCGGCGGCGCCAATGGCGCGCGCATTCGCCTCGCGCCGGAAAAGGATTGGGCCGTCAACGACCCCGCCGAGCTGGCGAAGGTCGTGACGGCGCTGGAGGAGGTGAAGGCCGGCTTCGACAAGGGGCGCGTCGACGGCAAGCGCGTGTCGATCGCCGATCTCATCGTGCTCGGCGGCTCCGCCGCGATCGAGGCCGCCGCCAAAAAAGCCGGCGTCACGGTCGAAGTTCCGGTCTCGACGGGGCGCGCGGACGCGACGCAAGCGCAGACGGATGTCGAATCCTTCGCGGTTCTCGAGCCGAAAGCCGACGGCTTCCGCAATTACTTCGCCAAAGGCGGCGAGAAATCGCCGGCGGAGGCCTTGGTCGATCGCGCGAGCCTGCTGGAGCTCACCGTCCCCGAGACCGCCGTTCTCGTCGGCGGAATGCGGGTCCTCGGCGCAAATGAGGGGAATTCGCGGGTGGGAGTCTTCACGTCACGGCCGGGCGTGCTGAGCAACGTGTTTTTCGTCAATCTGCTCGACATGTCCACGCAATGGAAGAAGTCGGCCGAGACGGAAGGCGTCTATGAAGGCCGCGACCGCAAGAGCGGCGCGCTCAAATGGACGGCGAGCGCCGTCGATCTGATCTTCGGCTCCAATTCCGAGCTGAGGGCAGTGGCGGAAGTCTACGCCTCGGACGATGCGAAAGAGAAGTTCGTGCGCGACTTCGTCGCCGCATGGGTCAAGGTGATGAATCTGGACCGCTTCGACTTGCGTAAGTCGTAATCGACGAAACTCCGGCCGGACTCCGCCCCCTCGGAGCTCGGCCGGCGAAATTCGTTCATGTAGCGGAATTCGGCAGTCGCACCGTCGCCAGCGCCAGCGCCGCCATGCCCTCCTGCCGCCCGGTGAAGCCCAGGCGCTCGGAGGTCGTGGCCTTCACGGCCACGCGGCCGATGTCGACCTCCATGATTTTCGCGAGGCTCTCGCGAATGGCGTCGCGATGCGGGCCGATCTTGGGCGCCTCGCAGACGATGGTCGCGTCGACATGGGAGATGATCCCGCCGCGCTCGCGCACGCGCTTTGCCGCGAAAGCCAGGAAGATGGAGGAGGGCGCCCCTCTCCACTGCTGGTCCGAGGGCGGGAAATGTTTTCCGATGTCGCCATCGGCCAGCGCGCCGAGCAGAGCGTCTGTGATGGCGTGGGCGAGCACATCGGCGTCGGAATGGCCGGCGAGGCCGTGGCTGTGCGGCACCGGAACGCCGCCGAGCCAGACCTTGTTGCCCTCGCCGAAGGCGTGGACGTCATAGCCCTGGCCGGTGCGAATGTCGGAGAGGTCGCCCAGCAATGCGTTTTGCGCGCGCAAGAAATCCTCCGGCGTGGTGAGCTTGAAATTAGTGGCGTCGCCCGGGAACACATGGACCTTATGGCCGGCGGCCTCGGCGACCATGCCGTCGTCGGTGAGCTCGCCGCCGCCGCTCGCGACCTTGCGATGCGCCTCGAGAATCAGCGGAAAGGCGAAGGACTGCGGCGTCTGCACGAAGCGCAGGCTCGCGCGGTCGGGAGTGGCGATGACGACGCCCTCGGCGTCGATCTGCTTCACCGTGTCGGCCAGCGGCAGGCCCGGCACCGCCGCGCCATGGACTCGCGCCGCCTCTATGGCCCTGGCGACGAGAGCCGGATCGGCGAAGGGCCGCGCGGCGTCCTGGATCAGCACAATCTCCGGCGCGGGGGAGAGGGCCGCCAGCGCCTCGAGCCCATTGCGCACGCTCTGCTGGCGCGTCGCGCCGCCGATCGCCGGCTCCAGCAGCCGCGCACGCGCGCTGTCCGATAATTCGGCGACGCTGCGCGCATAGAGCTCCGTGTCGTCGGCATGGATGGCGACGAGAAGCGAAGCCTGGGGCGCAGCCCGATGCATGGCTTCGAGCGTGCGCGCCAGCACAGACTTGCCGAGAAGCGAACGATATTGTTTTGGAAGGCTGTCGCCCGCCCGCACGCCGCGGCCGCCGGCGACGGTGAGGATCGCAATGGTCGAGGATGAGCTCATAGGAGGTTCCTCTCCCGCTTTTTCGGCTTCACGTCAATTTTCACTATTCTCGGGGATGTACGCATTGCGTACGTATGGCAGTCTGCATATAGTGTAGGCACGATGACAACTGATGAATTTATAGGCGAGACCATAGGAGCCACGCCTTTGCGCATCGGTTCGCTTCATCTCGAGGGGCGCGCCTTTCTGGCGCCTATGGCCGGCGTGACCGATCTCGCCATGCGGCGGATCGCATTGCGTTTCGGCGCTTCCGCGGCGGTCGGCGAGATGGTCGGGGCGAGCGCGCTGGCGCGCGGCGACGTCGAGGCCCGCCAGCGGCTGGACGGCTCCGGCATAGACGCCCATATCGTGCAGATCGCGGCGCGCGATCCCGCCGGCATAGCCGAGACGGCGCGCCACGCCGAGGCCGCGGGAGCGAGGCTGATCGACATCAACATGGGCTGCCCATGCAAGCGCGTGACCGGCGGCCTCGCCGGCGCGGCGCTGATGCGCGAGCCGGCGCTCGCCGCCGAGCTGGTCCGCGCCGCCGTCGGCGCGGTTTCCGTTCCGGTGAGCGTCAAGATGCGGCTCGGTTGGGACGACTCCAGCCGCAACGCCGCCGAGCTGGCGCGGCTGGTGGAGGCGGAGGGCGCCGTCATGGTGACGGTTCACGGCCGCACCCGCGCGCAATTCTACGAGGGCAAAGCGGATTGGCGGGCGATCGCCGCGGTCAAGGCCGCCGTAAAAATTCCGGTCGTGGCCAATGGCGATTGCGCCTCGCCGCAGGACGCCGAGGCGATGCTCGCGGCCTCCGGCGCCGATGCGGTGATGGTGGGGCGGGCGGCGATGGGCCGGCCCTGGCTCGTCGGCGACATCGCCCATTTTCTCGCCGCCGGGCGTCGCCGCGCGGCGCCCTCCGCCGTCGCGCGAATGGAGGCGGCGCTCGAGCATTTGGACGGTCTGCTGACCGCCATGGGCGCGAATTTGGGCCTGCGCCATGCGCGCAAGCATCTCTCCGCCTATGCCGAGCAGGCGGAGGGGGACGCGGAACAGCGCGCTGGTCTCCGTCGGGCGATGCTCGCTTCGTCCTCGGCCGAGGAGGTTCATGGCCTTCTTCGCCTTTTGTTCTCGCTCGAGCCGGCGCGAGGGGAGCCGGCTCCGGCATATTGCTGACGCGTATGTCCCGTAGAGGCTCGGCGCGCGCTTCGCGCCAGAGGAGTTCCGAGGTGTCGAGATGACCGCCGAATCCAATCCGCACCGGCGCAAGAGCGCGCTCGCCACGCCCGTCGGCGCGCGGCTGCGCGTGATCGCCGATGATAATCGCGCCTGCATCCTCGAAGCATTACCCAATGTGATCCTGGCGATCCGCCCGGACGGCGTGATCGTCGACGCCAACGCCGCGGCGGAATCCTTTTTCGAGATCGGCAAGCCGATCCTCATCGGCCAGGAGCTGAGCCGTCTCGTGCCCTTCGGCTCGCCGATTCTCGCGCTGATCGAGCAGGTGCGCGAGCGCGGCTCGGCGATCAATGAATATCGCATCGACCTCGGCCGCCCCGGCGCGGAGGGTGAAAGACGCGTCGATGTGCATTGTGCGCCGCTGCCGGACAGCGAAGGCGGCGTTCTGGTCGTGCTGCAAGAGCGCACAATTGCCGATAAAATAGACAGGCAGCTGACCCATAGGGGGGCGGCGCGCACTGTTTCTGGGCTGGCGGCAATGCTCGCGCATGAGATCAAGAACCCGCTATCGGGCATTCGCGGCGCCGCGCAGCTGTTGGAAAGCTCGGTGGGGGACGCCGACCGGGCGCTGACGCGGCTGATCTGCGAGGAGACCGACCGCATCGTCCGCCTCGTGGACCGGATGGAGGTGTTCTCCGACTCGCGGCCGCTGGAGCGCGAGAAGGTCAATATTCATGTCGTGCTGGACCATGTGAAGCGCGTCGCCCGCAGCGGCTTCGCCCGCCACATTCGCTTCATCGAGAATTACGACCCGTCGCTGCCGCCGGTCGCCGCCAATCGCGACCAGCTGGTCCAGGTCTTTCTCAATCTGGTCAAGAATGCGGCGGAGGCGATCGGCGACTCGATAGACGGCGAGATCGAGCTGTCCACCGCCTTCCGGCCGGGGGTCAGCCTTCGCACTGCCGGCGACAAGCGCCCGGTGGGGCTGCCGCTGGAATTCTGCGTGCGCGACAATGGCCGCGGCGTATCCGAGGACATAGCCGCGCATTTGTTCGATCCCTTCGTCACCACGAAGACTTCTGGAACTGGCCTCGGACTTGCACTGGTGGCCAAGATCGTCAATGACCACGGCGGCATCGTCGAATGCGAATCTCACCCGAGGCGTACCACTTTCCGTATTTTGATGCCGATGTATCGCAACAAGGACGAGGAGAAGAGAGCGGACGAGCGACGAGCCAGACGACAACATTCCGCCGCCGAGGGAACAGAGCCTGCGCCGACAGAGCGCCGCTCGTGAGAACGATCTGCTGGAGAAAAATCCGATGACCCACGGCGAGATTCTGGTCGCCGACGACGACGCCGCGATCAGAACTGTGGTGGCGCAGGCGCTTTCGCGCGCCGGCTATGAGGTGCGCACCACCGGAACGGCCGCGACCTTGTGGCGCTGGGTGCAATCGGGCGAGGGCGATCTCGTCGTCACCGATGTGGTGATGCCGGATGAAAACGCCTTCGAGCTGCTGCCGCGCATAAAGAAGCTGCGCCCCGATCTGCCGATCATCGTGATGAGCGCGCAGAACACTTTCATGACCGCGATCCGCGCCTCCGAGCGCGGCGCTTATGATTACCTGCCCAAGCCCTTCGATCTGAAGGAGCTGGTCGGCATCGTCGGCCGCGCCATGGCCGAGCCGCGCAAGAAGAACGAGATCGACGGCCCGGACGATATGGAGGGCATGCCCCTCGTCGGCCGCTCGCAGGCGATGCAGGAGATCTATCGCTCGCTGGCGCGGCTGATGCAGACCGATCTGACCGTCATGATCAATGGCGAGTCGGGCACGGGCAAGGAACTGGTCGCCCGCGCGCTGCACGACTATGGCAAGCGCAAGAAGGGCCCCTTCGTCGCCATCAACATGGCCGCCATCCCGCGCGATCTCATCGAGAGCGAGCTGTTCGGCCATGAGAAGGGCTCTTTCACCGGCGCCAATCAGCGCTCCATCGGCCGTTTCGAGCAGGCCGAAGGCGGCACCCTGTTCCTGGACGAGATCGGCGACATGCCGATGGAGGCGCAGACGCGGCTTTTGCGCGTGCTGCAGCAGGGCGAATATACGACCGTCGGCGGCCGCACGCCGATCAAGACCAATGTCCGCATCATCGCCGCGACCAATAAGGATCTGCGCGCGCTGATTCAGCAGGGCCTGTTCCGCGAGGACCTCTATTTCCGCCTCAACGTCGTGCCGCTGCGCCTGCCGCCGCTGCGCGAGCGCTCCGAGGATATCGCCGACCTCGTGCATCACTTCTTCAAGGTGGCGGCGAGCGAGGGCCTGCCGCAGAAATATATCGAGCAGGCGGCGCTCGACCGGATGAAGCGCTATCGCTGGCCCGGCAATATTCGCGAGCTGGAGAATCTCATTCGCCGACTCGCCGCCCTGCATCCGCAGGAGGTCATCACCGAGGCGGTGGTGGAGCTCGAGCTCGAGCATGAGATGCGTCAAGCCTCGCCCGGCGATCGGTCGCCGGCGGCGACGACCATTCTGGCCGATCTGCCGTCCGACAAGGATGTGACGCTCTCCACCTCGGTCGAGCAGCATCTCGCCAAGCTGTTCCGCGATCATGGCGATCGTCTGCCGCCGCCGGGCCTCTATCACCGCGTGATTCGCGAGATAGAGGTGCCGCTGATCTCCGCCGCGCTCGCTGCGACGCGCGGCAATCAGATCAAGGCGGCGGAGCTTTTGGGCCTCAACCGCAACACGCTGCGCAAGAAGGTCAACGACCTCGACATTCGGCTGATGCGCTCGCCGCGCTAAGGAAGCGTAGACTCCTTCTCCCGCTCGCGGGAGAAGGTGACCCTCGCGTCAGCGAGGGTCGGATGAGGGCCATTGCCGCTCATCCGAGGCTTTGAAAAAAAACAACTCTGTCCAGCAAACTCGAAGGACCCTCATCCGCCCCCGCTGCGCGGGGCCACCTTCTCCCGTAAACGGGAGAAGGGAGCGCGCGAGATTGCCTCTACCGGCGCCACGACCTATACAGGCGCATGTCCATGGCGGGAGACATTCAGGCGCCCGAGCCGCCGGCTGCGCCCAGGAAGCGATCCTGGCGGCTGTGGTTCGGGCCGATCGCGGTGGTCGCCGCCGTCGCCTGCGCGCTCGCCACCTTCTTCGTCATGGCCGAGCTCGCGCCCGTGGCGCCGACCAGCGACGTCGTCTATCCGCTCTTCTTCGCCGACGCCGTCGCGCTGGTTCTTCTGGTCGCTCTGGTGCTCGTCAAGGCGGGCACGCTCATCGGCTCCTGGCGGCGCGGCGCTGCGGCGGCCGGGCTGCATATTCGCATCCTCGCCTTCTTTTCCGCCTTGGCGCTGACGCCGGCGATCACCCTCGCCATCGTCGGCTCGGTGACGCTCGAGCGCGCGCTGAACCCGCAATTCCTCGCCATGGTGAAGACCTCCGTTCACAGCACGGCGGAGGCGGCGCGCGTGTTCCGCGAGACGCAATGCCGCTCGCTGCTGCAGGAGGCGCAGCTCTCCGCCTCGGACCTCGATCGCGCCCGCGCCATGTTCAACGCCGATCGCGGCCTGTTCCACGAGTTCTTCGTCTCGCGGGCGCGTTTCCTCGGCTTTTCCGTGGCGGCGATCGTCAAGACCGACGGGCAGATATTGGAGCGCGTCGATGTGACGGCGGACGGCTCCGCCATCGTCATTGCGCCGCCGGCCTCGGATTTCGAGGATGCGCGCAAGGGCGAGCCGCTCTGCCTCGTCATCGACGACGGGCTCACCTTCGTCGCGCTGCGGCCGCTGTCCAGCTTTCCCGACACATTCCTCTATGTGACGCGTCCGGTCGATCCTTTCGGCGTGCAATTCCCGGAGCAGGCGGCGAGCCTCATCGCCACCTATGACGCATTCGAGGCCTATCGCGGCGCGGTGAAGAGGGCCTTCACCGTCATGTACGCCTTGCTCGCCACCATAATGCTGCTGTCGGCCGTTTGGGTCGGGCTCGATTTCGTCGATCGGCTGGTGGCGCCGATTCGCGCGCTCATCGCCGCAACGGATCAGGTTTCCGCCGGCAATCTCGACGTGCGCGTCAATGTCGAGCGCTCGCATGGCGATCTCGCGCGGCTCGGCTCCGTCTTCAACAATATGACCAGCGAGATCGAGCAGCAGCAGAGCCGCCTGCTGGCCGCCAACCACCAGAACGAGGAGCGCCGCCTCTTCACCGAGGCGGTTCTCTCGGGCGTGCCGGCCGCCGTCATCGGCGTCGATGCGGAAGGGCGGATCAATGTGCTGAACCGCTCGGCGGAGGAGCTGCTCATCGGCGGGGCGGGGCCGGATGGGGCGGGGAAGGAAGGCGCTGCGGCGATCGGCGCGCGCGCGGCCGAGGCGCTCCCCGAGATCGCGCCCATTCTGGCCGACGCCGTCGAAGCGTTTCCGCGCGCCATTCAGACGCAGATCAACATAAGGCGCGGCGTCAAGGAGCTGACGCTCGCCGTCCGCGTCACCTCGGCGAGCACGCAGAAGGGCGGCGCGCATTTTGTCGTGACGCTGGACGACATCACCGATCTCGTCACCGCCCAGCGCACCTCCGCCTGGGCGGATGTGGCGCGGCGAATCGCCCATGAGATCAAAAATCCGCTGACGCCGATCCAGCTGTCCGCCGAGCGGCTGAAACGCAAATACGGCAAGCACATCACCTTCGAGCGCGACGTTTTCGACCAATGCACCGACACGATCGTGCGCCAGGTCGACGACATCAAGCGCATGGTCGACGAATTCGCCTCCTTCGCCCGCATGCCCAAGGCGCGGCCGGTGCGCGACGATCTCTGCGATTGCATGCGCCAAGCCTTTTTTCTGACGCGCGTCGCGCATAACGATGTGGAGATGACGCTCAATCTGCCGGAGGCGCCGGTCTTCGCCGTCTTCGATCGAAGGCTGCTGTCGCAGGCGCTCACCAACATTGTGAAGAACGCAGCTGAAGGCATAGAAGCGCGCGAGGACGCCGGCGCGCTCGCCGCCAAGCGCATCGACATCAGCCTCGGCGTGCGCGACGACATGGCCGAGATCGACGTCGTCGACAATGGCAAGGGCTTTCCGGCCTTCAACCGGCAGCGCCTGCTCGAGCCTTATATGACGACGCGCGCCGAGGGCACTGGGCTCGGCCTGCCTATTGTCGCCAAGATCATCGAGGACCATGGCGGCCGACTCGAATTGCTCGACGCCCCCTCCGGGACGGGCGCCTGCGTGCGCCTGCTGATTCCGCTCGCCGAGGCGGCGGCGGAGGAAACGCAGGCGCAGGCCCGGATTTCGTGAATGGTGAGGAACATGGTCAGCGACATTCTCATCGTCGACGATGAAGAAGACATCCGAGAGCTGGTCGCCGGCATTCTCGGCGACGAGGGCCATGGCGTGCGCACCGCCAAGGACGCCGATGGCGCGCTGGCCGCGATCGAGCAGCGCCGCCCGCATCTCGTCTTCCTCGACATCTGGCTGCAGGGCTCGCGCCTCGACGGCATGCAGGTGCTGGAGATCGTCCAGAAGCAGCACAAGGACCTGCCGGTGGTGATGATTTCCGGTCACGGCAATATCGAGACAGCGGTCAGCGCCATAAAGCTCGGCGCCTATGATTTCATAGAGAAACCCTTCAAGGCGGATCGTCTCGTGCTCGTCGCCGAGCGCGCGCTCGAGGCCTCGCATCTGCGCCGCGAGGTGAGCGCGCTGCGTCAGCGCGCCGGCGCCTCGGACCGCATCGTCGGCAGCTCCTTTCCGGCGCATCAGCTGCAGCAGGTGATCGCCCGCGTCGCGCCGGTGAATTCACGCGTGCTCATCACAGGCCAGCCGGGCTCCGGCAAGGAGCTCGCGGCGCGCTGCATCCATGCCGCCTCGCAACGCGCCGCCGGTCCCTTCGTCGTCATCAATGCGGCGACGATCACGCCGGAGAATATGGAAATAGAGCTGTTCGGCAGCGAGGGCGGCGAGGGCGCGCGCAAGATCGGCGCGCTGGAGGAGGCCCATGGCGGCACGCTCTTCCTCGACGAGATCGCCGACATGCCGAAGGACACGCAGGCGAAGATTTTGCGCGTCCTGGTCGAGCAGAATTTTCAGCGGGTCGGCGGAACGGCGCGCGTCGAGGTCGATGTGCGGATCATCTCCTCCTCGGCGCGCGATCTCGCCTCGGCGATAGAGGAGGGCGCGTTGCGCGAGGATCTCTTCCATCGCCTGTCGGTGGTGCCGATTCGCATCCCCTCGCTCGCCGAGCGACGCGAGGATATCCCCGAGCTCATCGAATATTTCATGGAGCAGGTCTCGGCGACCTCCGGCATGCCGCGCCGCAAGATCAGCGAGGACGCGCTCGCTGTGATGCAATTGCACGATTGGCCCGGCAATATCCGCCAGCTGCGCAACAATGTGGAGCGGCTGATGATTCTGACCGCCGGCGACGCGACGGCGGAGATTTCCGCCGAGATGCTGCCGTCCGAGATCGGCCAGCTCGTTCCCGCCACTCCAGCCGGCGTGCGCGGCGAGAAGCTGATGAGCCTGCCGCTGCGCGAGGCGCGCGAAGTGTTCGAGAGAGAATATCTGATCGCCCAGCTCAATCGCTTCAGCAACAATATTTCCCGAACGGCCGAGTTCATTGGAATGGAGCGATCGGCGCTCCATCGCAAGCTGAAGTCGCTCGCCATCGAATGAGCGACAAATCTCGCCGTTACAAGATCTTGCGAAATTTTCCTATTGGCTCTGCGGCGGTTTGGCTCTAGTTGATGCGTTTCGTCTCGTCGTAAACTCGTCGAAACAGCGGGTTACAGGACCGTAAGGGGAGGCCTTTGGCCGCATGAGGGAGTTGCGTCTTGCGCATCGCGCCGACGCGGGCTCTAATGTGCGGTCGGATGGCTATGGACCGATAAGAGCGACGCAAATCGCCCCGATAACGAAAAACAGAACAGGATAGCCGATGTCCTCCGAACGCGCGCAGAATCTGCAAGACACGTTTTTGAATTACGTGCGGAAGAACAAAGTCCCGCTCACGATTTTTCTGGTCAATGGCGTCAAACTGCAGGGCATCGTGACCTGGTTCGACAATTTCTGCCTCCTGCTGCGGCGCGATGGGCATTCCCAGCTCGTCTACAAGCATGCGATCTCGACGATCATGCCCGGCCATCCGATTCATATGTTTGAGCCGGGCGAGGAGGGCGAGCAGAGCCCGCCGGAGCGCCATCGCTGAGTGGGGATTCATCGAGAGGCGGCGTTTTCCGTTTTCTGGTAGGAGTCCGCGCGAGAACTATAAAAGGCTGGCGAGACGCGCGGCGAATCGCCGAGGCGCTCGGCTCGGCGGGTCGAGGTGAGGTTGAACGAAAAAGCATCAGCGTCCGAGGACCGGACGGCCGGCGCGCCCACGAAAGCGCTCGTGGTCGGCCCCTATCCCACGCGGCCGCGCGCTTCGGAGAGCGGCGCCGGGCAGGGGGCGGAGCGTGATCCCGTCGCACGGCTGGCGGAGGCCGTCGGCCTCGCCGAGGCGATCGAGCTCGACATCGTCGGAGAGATCGGCGTCTCGCTGCATGATGTGCGGCCGGCGACCTATCTCGGCAAAGGCAAGGTGGAGGAGATCGCCGAGACGGTGAAAGCCGCGGAGGTCGAGCTCGTCACCATGGATTGCCAGCTCTCGCCGGTTCAGCAGCGCAATCTCGAGAAGGCCTGGGGCGCGAAGGTCATCGACCGCACCGGCCTGATCCTCGAGATTTTCGGCCGCCGCGCCCGCACCAAGGAGGGCTCGCTGCAGGTCGAGCTCGCCCATCTCGCCTATCAGAAATCGCGGCTCGTGCGCAGCTGGACCCATCTCGAGCGCCAGCGCGGCGGCTTCGGCTTTCTGGGCGGCCCCGGCGAGACGCAGATCGAGACGGACCGCCGCCTGATCGAGGAGCGCATGGCGCGCATCGAGCGCGACCTCGATCAGGTCAAGCGCACGCGCGGCCTGCATCGCAAGAAGCGGCGCGAGGTTCCCTATCCGGTCGTCGCTCTGGTCGGCTACACCAACGCCGGCAAATCGACACTGTTCAACCGGCTGACCAAGGCCGGCGTGCTGGCCGAGGACATGCTGTTCGCGACGCTCGATCCGACGCTTCGCCAGATTCGCCTGCCGCATGGCGCCAAAGTGCTGCTCTCCGACACGGTCGGCTTCATCTCCGATCTGCCGACCATGCTGATCTCCGCCTTCCGCGCCACGCTGGAGGAGGTGACGCTCGCCGATGTGATCCTGCATGTGCGCGACGTCTCACATCCCGATCGGGAGGCGCAGGCCGCCGATGTCGAATCCATTCTCGGCGAGCTCGGCCTTTCCGGCGAAGCGGGAACGCGCATTCTCGAAGTGTGGAACAAGATCGACGCGCTCGACGACGAGATCGTCGCCGCGATGAAAATCGCCGCGCGTGGAAAGAAGAACGTCGATCGGCCGTCTCTCGTTTCGGCGCTGACCGGGGAGGGCCTCGACGCTCTGCTCGAGCGCATAGAGACGCGTCTCGCCGAAGGGCGCATTCAGCTCGAGGTCGAGCTCGATCCCGCCGACGGCGCCGGCATCGCCTGGCTGCACGCCCATACGGAGGTGCTGGATCGCCAGACGCTGGCCGATGGCCGCGCGCGGCTCATCGTGCGCGTCGCGCCGGAGCGATTTGACGGGGTCACGCGCCGCTATCCGCAGGCCGAGGTGCGCGCTCGGGCGTCATCCAAGCGGCGCGCGCGCTAATTCCTCCTCTCGGCGCGCCTCGAGTCCCGAGGCGCTGGAACCGGCGGAACGCATCATGGATCGAATTTATCTGATCGTCGCTATTCTCTCCGAGGTGGTCGGCACCTCGGCGCTCAAGGCGAGCGAGGCTTTTTCCAAGCCGCTGCCGTCGGTCATCGTCGTCATCGGCTATGGCGTGTCGTTTTTTCTGCTGTCGCTCGCGCTGCGCAGCATTCCGGTCGCCGTCGCCTATGCGATATGGTCCGGCGTCGGCCAAGCGCTGATCGCCGTCGTCGCCTGGTTCGCTTTCCATCAGAGGCTCAACGCCGGGGAAATGGCCGGCATGGGCCTCATCATCGCCGGCGTCGTCGTTCTGAGCCTGTTTTCCCAGACCGCCCATTGAGGATGTTTCGATGCCGCTCGCCTTGCTCATCGGCAATAAGGGCTATTCCTCCTGGTCGCTGCGCGCCTGGCTGCTGCTGAAGCAGCTCGGAATCGAATTCGAGGAAATATTGGTTCCGCTCTATCAGGCGGACTCCAAGGCGAAGCTCCTCGCCTTCTCGCCGGCCGGTAAGGTTCCGGCGCTGCGCGCCGACGATATTCTGGTCTGGGAATCGCTCGCCATCGTCGAATTCATCGCCGAGCGCTTTCCCGATCTGCCGGTCTGGCCGCGCGATCCGGCGGCGCGGGCTCTGGCGCGCTCGCTCTCGGCCGAGATGCATGCCGGCTTCACCGCGCTGCGCAGCGAATATCCCACCAATTTTCGTCGCGCGCCCGGCGCCATCGCAGCGCCGAGCGCTGCGGCCGCCGCCGATATCGCGCGCATAGACGCCGCCTGGAGCGACGCGCGCGCGCGTTTCGGCGGGCAGGGGCCGTTTCTCTTCGGCGAATTCTCTGCCGCCGACGCCATGTTCGCGCCGGTCGTCTGCCGATTCTCGGCCTATCGGCTCGACGTCTCGCCGCAGGCGCAGGATTATATGCGCGCGATCGAGGCGCTGCCGGCCTATCGGGAATGGGTGGAAAGCGGCCGCGCCGAGCCCTGGGTCCTCGAGAAATTCGAGAAGTGATTTCGGCGCATCGAAATCACTTCCGCTCGTCGGCCTTGGCGGCCTGCCACAGCGCTTCCATCTCGTCGAGCGTCGATTGCTTCGGGCTCTTGCCCTTTTCCGCGAGCGCGCGCTCGATATAGCGGAAGCGCCGCTCGAATTTGGCGTTGGCGCCGCGCAGCGCCTGCTCTGGATCGGCGCCGACATGGCGGGCGAGATTGGCGACGGCAAAGAGAAGATCGCCGATTTCCTCGACGACGGCGGGCGCATGCGGGGCGCCGCCGACGCCCAGCTCCGCCTCCACTTCCAGCGTCTCCTCGCGGATTTTCTCCAGCACGAGACGCGCGTCGGCCCAATCGAAGCCGACCTTTCCCGCCTTTTCCTGAAGCTTCACCGCGCGCGTCAGAGCGGGCAGGGCAGGCGGAACGCCGTCGAGCAGGCCGGCCGGCTCTTCTATGCCGCGGCGCTCGGCGCGAGCCCTCTTCTCCTGCGCTTTGATCTCGGCCCATTGAAGGGCGACATCCTCCGCCGAGGCGGCGGATTTGTCGCCGAACACATGCGGATGCCGGCGGATGAGCTTGTCCGAGATCGCCTCTGCCACATCGGCGAAGGCGAAAGCGCCGCCCTCCTCGGCCAATCGGGCGTGAAAGACCACCTGCAGCAGCAGATCGCCGAGCTCGTCGCGAAGATCGCCGAGATCGCCGCGCTCTATGGCGTCGACGACCTCATAGGCCTCCTCGAGCGTGTAGGGAGCGATGCTGGCGAAGTCCTGCTCGAGATCCCAAGGGCAGCCGGTTCCGGGAGTGCGCAAGGCCGCCATTATGCCGAGGAGGCGCGCGATCGCGTCCTGCGTCATCGGCGGACCTCGAAGAGGCGGGAGGGGCGCTGAGAAGCGCGAGCGACGCGTTGTTTTGACGCAGCAGGGCGCGGAAAAAAATGCGAGGAATCCGAAACGCTTTGCTCTAACATGAGTGCCGGATCTCGACTGCGCCCTTGGTCTAACCGCCCTCCGCAGTCGATCCGAGGGTCCGGGGCCAGATTACGCCTTGCAAACGACAGCGCCTCGGACCCGACTTGCGCATCCGAGGTGAGTTCGTCGTCGCCTTTCGGCGCGTAGCCGCAAGCCGGGAACGACTTGCGGCCCACTGATTTTAAAAGCCTCAGTCGAGCGTGATCGACAGCGCTTCGCGACCCTTGGCCGTGTCGACGACCTGCATCGTCACGGGCTGGCCTTCGGCGAGATGATTGACGCCGGAGGGACCGAGGATCGAGATATGGACGAAGACGTCCTTCCCGCCATCATTCGACTGCACGAAGCCGAAGCCCTTGGTCTCGTCGAACCATTTGACCTTGCCGGAGACCGGCACGGCCGTCGACGGATCGGGAGCCTGGCGGCGAGGCGGACGATCGAAGCCGCCGCTGCCACCGCTGCTGCTGCGCGGACGCTCTGCGGTCGCGGTCGAAAGATCGACCTCGAGCACACGAGTGACCTGCTGGCCCTTGACCGAGCTCGACACCTGCACCTTCAGCTTCGCTCCGGGCGGCAGGGCGTCATAGCCCGCAGCCTGAACGGCGCCGATATGCAGGAACGCGTCGCCCGTGCCATTGCCGAGCTCCACGAAGCCGAAGCCTTTTTCGGGCTTGAACCATTTCACGACCGCGTCGATCGCGGGCTCGTTCGAGGACGGGGGCGGCGCATCGCCAAATCCACCACCTCCGCCGAATGGCGACCGCGGCGGCCGGCTGGGCCGCGGGCTGTCATAGCCGTATGGGGGGTCGTCGTCGAACCCACGCTTTCTGGGTCCCCGGAAGTCTCGACCTTTGCTGCTCATGTCTTGGTACTCGTCTCCGCCATCCGCCAAAAGACCGCTATAGCCACATGCACGGCCTCTCGCCGGGCGCAAAAGCGCCGACGACGCACGCGTCCGCCGGCGTCTCGCGGAGAGCCGGTTTTGGTGCGTTCGTAAGTGTGCCAGTTGAATGCCATATAGTCCCGCGCAATCGCCTTTTTACCAGGAAGCGGCCCAGTCTGGCTAGATGAATTCGCCAGCATTTTCGAAAAAACCCGAGGCCGCCGCTCACCATGCGACGAATCGCAGGGTGAGAACTTGGTGATCGAACCCCGGAAAAGTGGCGCGAGCGCGGCAAGAGCGCCGCGCATCCGCGCTCGGCTCGCCGCAGCAGCGCGAGGCCTCGAAGGCGAGGGGCCGGATGCTCGATACGCAATGGTCTGAAATCATGGAAGATCGGAAAAACGAAAATCGCATAATCGATATTATGGAACCAGGAGGCGGTTTCGGGACAGGAATGCGGCGACGACGAGCGGACAGCGCGCAGATTAGCACGCGCCATATGGCGCGGCTCGGG
Organism: Methylosinus sp. LW4; assembly: GCF_000379125.1. Lineage (NCBI taxonomy): Bacteria > Pseudomonadati > Pseudomonadota > Alphaproteobacteria > Hyphomicrobiales > Methylocystaceae > Methylosinus > Methylosinus sp. LW4. The sequence continues at coordinate 1,256,019 of NZ_KB900626.1, forward strand.
TCGATCGGTTCAGGGATAATTTGGCCGCCCGGCTCAGGCCAGCTCGATCCGCATTCCGTCGAAGGCCGGCGTCACATTCTCCGGCAGAGTCGTGGCCAGCGCGTCATAGTCGAGATCGACATGCAGATCGGTCAGAATCGCGCGGCGCGGCTTGAAATGGGCGACCCATTCCAGCGCCTCGCCGACGGAGAGATGCGTGCCATGGCGCTTGTGGCGCAGCGCATCGATGATCCAGACGTCGAGCCCCTCGAGATGGCGGAAGCTCTCCTGCGGCACGGAATTGAGGTCCGGCGTATAGGCCAGGCCGCCGATACGAAAGCCGAGCGCGTCCATATCGCCATGGTCGAGCCGGAACGGCATGGCTTCGATGGTTCCGCCGGGACCGTCCACCGTCACCTCGCGGCCGAGATGGATGCGATGCTCGTCGAGCAGCGGCGGATAATAGCTGCCGGGCGGCGTCTTGAAGATATAGTCGAAGCGATCCGTCAGCATTTTCGCCGTCGGCTCGTCCAGATAGGCCGGAATGCGGCGGCCGCTCTCCAGCACCAGGCCGCGCACATCGTCGACGCCATGCGTGTGATCGGCGTGCGGATGAGTGAAGAGGATCGCGTCGAGATGGTCGACCTTCGCGTCGATCAATTGCTCGCGCAGATCGGGCGAAGTGTCGACCAGCACATTGGTCCGCGCGTCGCCCTCGGTTCGCGTCGCCAATATCGAGCAGCGTCGGCGGCGATTCCGCGGATTGGCGGGATCGCAGGCGCCCCAGCCCTGGCCGACGCGCGGAACGCCGCCAGAGGAGCCGCAGCCCAATATTGTGACGGCGAGGCTCATTCGGCCGCCCGCCGTGTCTCGATCGGCGTCATTTTGGAGAACAGCGCCAGCGCATTGGCCGTCGTCTGCGCCGCCATCTCCTCGAAGGAGACGCCCTTGGCCACGGCGAGCGTGCGCGCTGTATCGGCGACATAGGCCGGCTCATTGCGCTTGCCGCGATGCGGGACGGGCGCGAGGAAGGGCGCGTCGGTCTCCACGAGCAGACGCTCCAGCGGCACGTCGCGGGCGATCTCGCGCAATTCGCCCGAGTTCTTGAACGTCACCACGCCGGAAAAGGAGATGTAGAGCCCGAGCTCGACGGCCGTCTCGGCCAGCGCGCGCGAGCTGGTGAAGCAATGGAGCAGGGCCTTGAAAGCCCCCTTCCCCATTTCCTCGCGCAGAATTTCGGCGCAATCGGCGTCGGCGTCGCGCGAGTGAATGACGAGCGGCAGCCCGCTCTCGCGCGCGGCGGCGATATGGGTGCGGAAGACGCGATGCGCCAGCTCGCGCGGGGCTTTGTCATAGTGATAATCGAGCCCCGCCTCGCCTATGCCGACGCATTTCTCGTGGCGCGCCAGCTCGACCAGCTCGGCGGCGCTCGCCTCGCGCTCCTCATGGGCGTGGTTGGGATGCGTGCCGACCGTGCAGAACACATCCTCGTAACGCTCGGCTATGGCGGCGATCGCAGCGAATTTTTCGACATGGGTCGAGATGGTGACGAAACGCGCGACCCCCTGCGCCCGCGCGCGCGCCACGACCTCCTCCTGCTCGGGAGCGAAATCGGGGAAGTCGAGATGGCAATGTGTGTCGATCAGCATGGGCTCGGCCTGAACTCTCGGCGTGTCGGCGCCGAACCCTTAACGCGCCCGGCCGGGAATTGGAACGATTCTATTCGGAGGAGGATTCCGCTTCCTTCAGGCGACGATGCAAGTCTGCGACCAGCCATTGGTCGTTCGGCGAAAGACGGCCCTCCCGTTCCAGTCGCTCGACGATCTCGCACGCTTTGGCGTAGAGCTCGAGGGGGCGCTCCCCAGTCGCAGCGAGCTTGATATAGGAATCAGCCAAATCCTGCTGATACTGCGCATTTTCAGGATCGCGCTCGGCAAGCGCCTCGCTGACCAAAAGCCCTTTTTCGAAGTATTCGCGCGCCTCGGCTTCGTCGTCCGCCGCGATGGCGAGGCTGCCCAAACGACCATAGGAAACAGACAAATCCCGCAGCAACTCCGCATTGCCGGGATGAGCCTCGGTCAGCGCCTCTCTTACCGCATGCGCTTTTTCGAAATAGTTTTTGGCTGCAGATCCATCACCGACCGCGGTCGCGAGATCGCCCATTTTATTATAAGAAATCGACAGCTCCCGTCGAAATTGGGGATTGCCCGGCTCTGCCGTCGATAGCGCCTCCCTGATCAAAAGCCCCTTTTCTAAATACCGGGTCGCCGCGGCGCTATCGCCTGCCTCGAGCAACAAATAACCAATCTTGTTGCAAGAAATCGAGAAGTCACGCTGAAGCCGAACGTTGTCAGGATCGGCCTCGCTCAGCGACTCCACCAATTTCATACCCTTTTCAAAATGCTCCAGCGCCGCCGTGCTATCGCCTGCGACAAGGGACACATCGCCCAATTTATTGTGGGAAACCCAAAGGTCTCGCTGCAGCTTGGCGTCGTCTGCCACCTCCGCTTCCAGCGTTTCTGTCAGTTGCAGCCCTTGCTCAAAATAGGCGCGCGCCGCCGCCCGGTCGCCCGCTGCGACCGAGAGATCGCCCAGCTTGTTGAAGGAAGCAGATAAGTTTCGCCGCCACAGCATAGATTTCGGAAAGCGGGCCAAAACCTCTTCGCACATGCCTTCAGCGAAAAGGAAAAGGGCTTTGGCCGCCTCTAAAGTCTGCGTCCTACGCGCATTATCTCCGGCCTCGATCGCCGCCCAGAATTCATCGTCAGTTGGACCAGCGACGTCTCTTTCCGCAGCTGCCGCAGTGTCCGAATGAGAACACGCCGCACGCGCCCCTCCCGCCAAAAACGCCGCATCCTCCTCATCCAGCCGCGCGCCATCGAAACGCGTCGTCGCGTCGATCGTCGCGCGCCTGATATTGCACCCTCGCAAATCCGCGCCGGAAAAATCGACGCCGCGCAAATCCTCCCCGGCAAGGTCGATCCCCGCGAGCGTCAGGCCGCGGAAATCGGTGAGCGGATCGAGATCGCCGAGCCGCGCCATTGCCGCGAAAGACATGGGGCCGGCCGCTATGATCTTTTCGGCGCGCGCCGCGACATCGGCGGTCAATGTGAATTGCGAATGCGAAAGCGGATCGGTCTGCATGGCGGCGCCGAATGGCAGCGGACCAAAGAAGCCGGATGGGCCTAGAGCCATTTTGGAAACATCCTATTCGCTGTCGAGATCGACTCTGAGCAGCCTGTCGCCATGCTTGGCCAACAGCGCCGTCAGCAGCGCTTGCTTCTGTTTTTCCTGGCTCTTGGCGAATAGGCTGCAGGCGCCGAAATCCATGTCCGACACTTGCAGGCCGAGATCGACGCGCCCGCGCATTCGCGGCCGCTCGCCTTTCGCGACCTCGACGGAAGCGACGCGTCCGTCCACCTCGCCGCCATAGGCGACGGCGAAAATGTCGCCCTTCAGAAAGCCGCCGTCGGTGGCGGCGATCAGCCAGCTCTCGCCGCCTTCGACGCGGCCGGCGGCGCTGATCAGCTGCGGCGTCGGATCGGCGGCCGGCGTCGCAAAGGCCGGCTGCGTCATGCGGCCATTCTCGCATCCGACAAAAAGCTCGGCGCTGCGATAGCCGAAAGTAATATGGCCCTTCTCGCTCGTCGCGCGCATTTCGCCGCGAAACGTCACCCGGCAGATGACGGAGAAGACCTCCTTGGCGTCCTCGCCCTCGGCGGCGCGTCCTTGGCCGAGCGCGACATAGCCGGAGGCCGGCGCATATTTGTCGATCGCCGGCCGCGGCGGGACGGTCGGCTCCGGCGTCTTTGTCATTTGCAGTGGGGACAGTTTCGCCAGCGCGCTGGAAGGGCGTTCGGTTCTCGGCAAATTCGCCCGAATGAGCGAGGCGGGGACGATATAGCCGACGCGCAGATCCTCGCCCTGCCCCTCGCCGCCGAAATCGACCTGCGTCAGGATTCCCATCAGATTGGGCGCATTGGGCGTGAACAGCGGCGAGCCGCTGGAGCCTTTCTCGGCGAAATAGGGATTTTCCCGCGTGGCGGCGAATTTGCGCCAGCTCTTCGAATTCGTCCGATCCGCGATCTCGCCTTCGATCAGATCATCGGTGTTTCGCGTCGGGAGAAAGGCCAGCAATTCCGCTCGGCCCGCCTCATAGCTGTCGAGCGACAAGGGCAGACGCAACGCCTCCTCGGGCGTCGCGTCGGCGCGCAGAAAGGCCAGATCGGGCGATTGTCCGCGGCCGCCGATGCTGTGGACCAGTTTCGCGTGACGCGGATCGGCCTCTCGAAGAAAGGGAAACTCTATTCGTAAACGCCCTTCCTCGGGCGCGAGGGCGCGCGCATCCTCGACGACATGGGCGCAGGTGACGATGAGATCGCCTTCGATCAAAGCGCCGCAGCCGACGAATGCTTTTCGCATATCGGCCGTGAATATATAAACGAGAGCGGTTTCACGTTCAGGCATAGCAGAAAGGGATAGTATGAGCGCGAATATCATAATCGAGGCCGGCGAGGGCCGGAAGATATATTTCGGCGGAGCGGAGGGGCCGAAAGGCCTCGATTCCGTCGGCGCCCTCGACCGCGCGGCGAAGGCCTCGGCCGATCAATTCGCCAAGGCGATGGGCTCGCTCTCCGTGCTGGTCGAGCATTTGCGCAGCGCGGTCGAGGCGATCCCCGACAAGCCGCAGAGGGTCGAGATCGAGTTCGGCGCGTCGCTGACCGGCGATTGCGATCTCTGGGTCGTCTCCGGCGAGGGCAAGGCGGAATTCAAGGTCAAGCTCGCCTGGGAGCAGCCGAAGAAGGAGGCGTGAGCCGCCTCACGAGCATCCGGTGACGAGGCCGTCGCTGCGCCCGGCGCGCAGCGAGCGCGAGACGCGCGTCACCAGCGCATCGAATTTCTTCTTCTGCGACGCAGGATATTCGATCGAGACATTGTTCCAGATCTCGCCTCGGCAGGAGAGCAGCGAGCGGCGATAGAAAATGCGGTCGCCCTTCGTGCCGGAGACGACGACCCAATCCTTGCCCTTCTTGGCGTAGGTCACGGTCTCGCCCTCGCCGGGCGCGAGACGGTCGGCGAATTCCTGATCTTTCTGAAAGGCGCGATAACCGCCATAGACGGCGATCTCCGCCTGTCTGTCCGGCGAGGTGAAGACGCGGCCGTCGTCATTCTCCGGCGCCTCGCCCATGGTCCAGCCCTTTGGCACATCGGCCGTCGCGCCGAAGCGGGCGTTGCGATAGGCGATCCAGGCTTCGGCGCGCGACGGGCCGGCGCAGAGCATGGCCGCGACCGTCGCCGCCATCAAAATGAGGCTCGCTCGCGACCGTCTCATCTGCGTCTCCCCGTCAGCTTTTGGCGCCTTGCGCCTCGCCCTCCTCCACATAGCGCGGAAACACCGGCGCGGGCGCCGGCAGCGGCGCGCCGGGGCTCAGCGCATGCGCCTCGCCGGCATGGGCGAAATCGCGCGCATCGGCGGGAACGGCGAGCAGATCGAGCAAGCCCGAGGCCGCGGCCGGAATGAAAGGCTGCAGCGGAATGGCGAGCCGCCGCAGCGCCTCCGCCGTCACATAGAGGATCGTCTCCATGCGCTTGGGGTCGGTCTTCTTCTTCGCCCAGGGCTCCTCGCCGGCGAAATAGCGATTGGCGTCCCCGACGACACGGAACAGCTCCGCCAGCGCCAGATGCGGCGCATAGGCGTCCATCGTCTCGCGCGCCTTGCCGAGCGCGGCGGAGGCGTCGGCGAGCAGCGCGCGGTCTGCCTCGGTCAATTCGCCGGGGGTCGGGACGGCGCCGCCGCAATTCTTGGCGATCATCGACAGAGAGCGCTGCGCCAAATTGCCGAGGTCATTGGCGAGATCAGCGTTGATGCGATTGACGATCGCCTCATGCGAATAATTGCCGTCCTGACCGAAGGGCACCTCGCGCAGGAAGAAATAGCGCAGCTGATCGACGCCATAGCGCTGCGCGAGATCGATCGGGTCGATGACATTGCCGACTGACTTCGACATTTTCTCGCCGCGGCTGAACAGAAAGCCGTGCACGACGATCTGCTTCGGCAGAGCCACGCCAGCCGACATCAAAAATGCCGGCCAATAGATCGCGTGAAAGCGCGTGATATCCTTGCCGATGACATGGGCGTTCGCCGGCCAAAAGCGGGCGCGCTCCCCCTCCCCGGTCAGAAAGCCGGTCGCGGTGATGTAATTGGTGAGCGCGTCCACCCACACATACATCACATGCGGCGCATTGGTCTGCGGTTTCGGCGGGACCGGAACGCCCCAGTCGAATGTGGTGCGGCTGATCGAAAGATCGGTGAGGCCGCGCTTCACGAAGGAGACGATCTCGTTTTTATATTTCTCCGGCGTGATGAAATCGGGATGCGCCTCGTAATGGGCGAGGAGCTTGTCCTGATAGGCCGAGAGCTTGAAGAACCAGCTCTCCTCCTCCACCCATTCGACAGGCGTGCCGGTCGGCGCGAGCTTTTTTCCCTCGACCTCGGTGATCTCGCCTTCGTCGTAATAGGCCTCGTCGCGCACCGAATACCAGCCGGAGTATTTGGCGAGATAAATGTCGCCCGCCGCCTCCATGCGCTTCCATATCTCGAGCGCCGCCTCCGCATGGCGCGGCTGCGTCGTGCGCACGACATCGTCGGCGAGCGCGTTCAGCGTCTCGCCCATGGTCTGGAACTGGCCGGCGGTGCGGTCGGCGAGCTGCTGCGGGGTCAGCCCCTCGCGCTCGGCGGTGCGTTGCATCTTCTGGCCGTGCTCGTCCATTCCGGTCACGAACAGCACGTCGAAGCCGTCGAGCCGCTTGAAGCGCGCGAAAGCGTCGGTCGCGATGCGCTCATACGCATGACCGATATGCGGGGCGCCATTCGCATAGGGAATGGCGGTGGTGATCATGAAGGTCGGACGTTCAGCCATGGGCAAGGGTCTAGCGCGCTTTGCCGCGGCGGGGAAGCGGAAGGCGTGCGGCGCAGCAAAATTCCTGACTAGACGAAATGCGCGAGCGCCGCCCGCCAATGTTCGAGCTTGCGATCGAAGCTCATGGCCGCATGGGCCGGGCTGGTCGAAGGCAAGATCACGCTGGGCGGCGCCGATGCGGCGAGCGTCGGCGCGACCATCCGGCGATAGAGATCGCCCGCCTTGCCGCCATTGAGGCAGACGAGGGCCGTCTGCGGATGCGCCGCCAGAAAGCCGGCTATGTCATTGGCGACGACGCTGGCGACGTCGATCTTCTGGTCGAGGCTGCCCGGCCGCCGCCCCTGCGCGCAGACATCCCACAAAGCGACGCCCCTCTCCGTCAACCGCATGAGCCGCTCCTCATAGGGAAGCTCCGGCGCGACGCCGAACAGCCGCCCCATGATTGGCCAGAAAGCGTTGCGCGGCTGCGCGTAATATTGGACGCGCGCCAGAGAGATCTGCCCGGGCAAAGAGCCGAGGATCAGCACGCGCGCGTCGGCGCGGGAAACGGGCGGGAAGCCTTTCGAGGTCGGAATGACGTCCACGCAAAGCCTCTATCGGCGCGCCGCTTCTTCGAGATCGGCGAACACCTGCAGAATGAGCCCGCGCTTGTCGAAATTGAATACTTCCGTCTCGCGCGCCGCTTCGCCGATGCGCTCCCAGGCGCGCGCGTAAGGGGCGAGGCTCGTCGCGCTCGCGCCTTCGTGAGCCTTGGTCCGCACCACGGAATCGAGGAAGCGATAGAGCCCGCTCATGAAGGTCTCATAGGCCTGCTCATTGTCGCGTCCGGCGAGCCGGTCGGCGAGCGAATGAACGGCGAGCCAATCCACTTGCGGCAGGCGGGCGAACATCGCCCGCAGCGACGTGTCGAAGGCGACGCCGTCGCCGTCCAGCAGACGCAGCGCCTCGCGCACCGAGCCTTCCGCCCCCGCCGCGGCGCCGGCGAGCGTCTCCTGCGGCGCCTCGCCGAAGGGCGCGCCGAGCGCGCGGATCGCGGCGATGACGTCCGGCTCGCCCAAAGGCGCGAGATTGAGCTTGCGGCAGCGCGAGCGGATGGTCGGCAGCACGCGGCCCGGCTGATGCGCGACCAGCAGAAACAGCGAGCGCGCCGGCGGCTCCTCGATCAGCTTCAGCAGCGCATTGGCGCTGGAGCGGTTGAGATCGTCCACGCTGTCGACGATGGCGACGCGCCAGCCGCCCTCGCCCGAGCTCTGGTGAAAGAGATGGATCAGCCGCCGCACATCCTCGATGCGGATTTCGGTGAAATGCTTCTTGGTCTTCTCGTTCCACTCGCGGCGCAGCAGGAAGAGATCGGGCAGCGCCAGCGCCGCTATGCGTCGGCTGACGACGCTCTCCTCGGCGACGAAAAGCGACCGCGCGCTCGCCGCCTCGGGCGCGGCGGCGTCGGGATGCGCCAGCAGGAAGCGCGCGAGCCGCCAGGCCAGCGTCGCCTTGCCGATCCCCTCCGGCCCTCCGATGAGAATGGCCTGGGGCAGCTTGCCACGGCGAAAGGCGTCGAGCAGCTCGCTCTCGGCCCCGTCATGGCCGAGCAGGGCGTGGGTCTCGCGGGGATGCGGAAAATCGGCGAAACGATCGCTTTCCGGCGGAGCCTCGGCGTCGCGCTTCACGCCATCACGCTCTTCAAGGGAATGACGATCTCGGGCCGAAAAAAGCGCGCTTCGACGACATGCCAGATGGCCTCGGCCACCTCCTGCTCTGGCGCGAGCGCGTCGACGACGCAACAGCGGCCGGGCTCGCTCGTCGCTATGTCGAGATAGGCCTGACGCAGGCCGAGGTGAAACTCCAGCCCCTCGCGCTCGAAGCGATCGGCCGCCTCGTCCGGCGGCCGCCGCCGATGCGCGCGCTCGAGGCCGATCTCGGGCGGCAGATCGAGGATGATGGTGAGATCGGGCGACGAGCCCATCAGCGCGACGCGCTCGAGCAAAGCGATGAGGCGCGGATCGACGCCGCCGCGCGCGCCCTGATAGGCCCGGGTGGAATCGGCGAAACGGTCGCAGATCACCCAGGCGCCGCGAGCGAGGGCCGGCTTGATCAGACGGTCGAGATGATCGATGCGCGCCGCCGAGAACAAGATCGCCTCGCCGAGCGGACCGAGCGAAGCCGCCTTGCCGCCGAGCAGCGCCTCGCGCAGCGCCTCGGCATGGGGCGAGCCGCCGGGCTCGCGCGTCGCGATCGCCTCTATGCCCCTCTGCGCGAGGCGCTCCTGCAAGCGACGCATCTGCGTCGACTTGCCGGCTCCCTCGCCGCCCTCCAGCGTTATGAACTTGCCGGCGCGGCCCTTGTCCTGCCCACGCGCCGGGCCGAGCGGCGGCTCTACGCTCATTGCTTCTTCGACAGCTTGTTGTGAATGGCGCCGGCGGCGTATTCATAGGCGGCGTCGAAGGCGCGGCTGGCGAGCGAGCCCTTGTCGATCGTCTCCGCGGCTTCGAGCGGCTGCTCGAGCACCACGGTCGAGCCGCGGCGGATTTCGAGCTTGGCGACCTTGGTCCCCGCCTCGACCGGCGCGATCAACGGTCCCTCATAGACGATCTTGCCGGTGAGCTTCTCCGAGCCGCCGCGCTGCAGCAGCACTTTGATATCGCTCGACGCGCTCAGCGGCACGGAGCCGGCGGTTCCGCCATAGACCTGGGCGGAGCCGATGGTCTCATTGGCCTTGAACAGCGACTTCTCCTCGAAATTGCGGAAGCCCCATTGCAGGATCTTGCGCGCCTCCTCGGCGCGGTCCTTGGCGGTGCGCAGCCCATAGACCGCGACGATGAGGCGGCGGTCGTCCTGCACGGCGGAGCCCACCATGCCATAGCCGGAATCGTCGATATTGCCCGTCTTCAGCCCATCCGCGCCGATGCTCATGGTGAGCAGCGGATTGCGGTTCTGCTGCTTGATCTTGTTCCAGGTGAACTCCTTCTCGCCGAAATAGCGATAGAGGTCTGGATAGGTCTTGATGATATGCGCGGAGAGCTGGACCATCTCGCGCGGCGTCACCTTCTGATCCGGGCCGGCCTGCCCCCAGGGATTGCCGAAGATCGACCGGGTGAGGCCGAGCTCGGAGGCCCGCTTGTTCATGCGGCCGACGAAAGCCTCCTCCGATCCGGCGACGCCTTCGGCGAGCGTGATGGCCGCGTCATTGCCGGAATCGATCACCAGACCGCGGATGAGATCCTCGACCCGCGCCTTGCTGTTGACGGCGAGGAACATGGCCGAGCCGCCGGCCGGCGCTCCGCCGGCGCGCCAGGCGTGCTCGGAAACGGTGAACTCGTCGTCGAGCTTCAGCCGACCTTCGGCGATCTCGTGGAACACGACCTCCGCGGTCATGATCTTCACGGTGGAGGCCGGCGTCACATATTCGTCGGCGGATTTCTCCAGCAGCACGGTATGGGTGCCGGCGTCCACCAGAATGGCGCGCGGCGCGGTGGTCTGGAAGCCTTCGGCGAAAGCCGCCGTCGGCGCGATGAAGACGGCCGCCAGGGCGAAGCCGCAGCGGGCGAGGGATTTGGCGAGTGATTTGGGAAGGGAGACAGGCACGCGTCTTTCGCCTTCGTTCGATGCGCCGTCGAAGCGCGTCGACGGCCTCACGCAATGAGTTCCGTTGAAATGTGGCGCGTCGGAGGGCAGAAAGCAACGGCCTCGCGCGGCGCGCGGCCGCCCGGAGCGCCGGCGAGGTTAATTGAGCGCTTGCCGCAAGCGCAGATTGCGCGGCGACGCCGTTCCGAGATCGAAAGGCCGCGAGGGCGGCAGCGGCGCGCTCTTGGCCATGGCCTGCGCCTTGGCCGAGATCGGAGTCGGAATGGTGGAGACCGGCTCTTTCTCGACCGCGCGCGCCTCGGTCCGGCGCGGGCTCTCGGCCTCGCGCGCTTCGGCGCGAGAAGTCGTCCTCTCCTCATGCGCCTCGGCGCGAGCCATGCTCTGCGTTTCCGCCCGAGACGCGCTCTCCTCCTCACGCGCCTCGGCGCGGGCGGCGGCGCGCTCGGCCTGCTGTGTCTCCTCGGAGCGCTCCAGCCGCGCGACGCGGCTCGGCGTCTCGCGCAGATTGGTCGCCATCATGATCGGCGCGCCGCCCGGCAGCGTCGCAGGACGGCCGTCGTCGCGCAATGTCGCCAGCAGCTTGAGATCGTCGGAGCCTTCGAGCGCGGCGCGGCCGACGAAATCGACCTTCACCCGCGCCGTGCCGACGCGATGGAAATCCAGCGCCTCGGCGACGCGCTGCGAGACGTCCATCACGCGGCCGCCATGATAGGGGCCGCGATCATTGACGCGCACGATCATCGAGCGGTGATTGCGCAGATTGGTCACGCGCGCATAGCTCGGCAGCGGCATGGTCGGATGCGCGGCGCTGATGGAGGCGCTGTCGAACACCTCGCCATTGGCCGTTTTGCGTCCGTGAAAATCGGATCCGTACCAGGAGGCGAGACCCGTGGCCGTATAGGCTCGCTCGCTCGGATAATAGGTCTTGCCGGCGATCTGATAGGGCTTGCCCACCATATAGTAGCCGCCGCCGCGCGGCACTTCCTCGCCATCCGCGACGACGCGCGGGCTCGGCGCGACGCCATAGCGCGGATCGACCTGCGAGCGGGCGATCTTATTGTGCACGGCCGGCGGGGCGGACGAGCAGCCCGCGAGCGCGCAAAGGCCGAGAAGCGCGAAGGAGTAGCGAAGTTCCGGCAGTCTCGATCTCGATCTCATGTGAGGCGCGCATTCGCTCGAAATGGGGGACGGTTCGCTTCGCTGGCGCGGCCTCGGGAGGCCACGATGCGGGGCCCCGAAAACCGAGCTGCTTCGGCGCGACCGCACGCCTCAATGTCTCGCGCCCGAATTACTCGGGAGTTAACGCGCGTCGCGCTCCCTCTCCCGCATCCTCGAGCTTGGGCATGAGAAAGGGCGATTGCGACCAAATTGCGACGGGAGCTTCGCCGCCCGCCACAGATTCGCCCAATGCGCCCGTGCGCCGAAATCGCGAGATACGCCAATATCTTCGCGATTATTCGCGCGTTCACCATATTTCGCGATCCGGCCGCGCGAGATCGACGATGCGCGTCTCCACCCGCTCCGCGCCGCGAAACACATTGGCGCCCAATCGCGCGGCGACATGCAGCATCCGCCCGCGGCCCTGCAGCAGCGTGTCGCCGACCGGCGTTCCCACGGCGCGAAAGGCGATGGCGTCGAGCCTCGTCCCATCGCCGGATTGGATCCGCGCCCGCACATGGGCGGAGCCGACCACCGCGGCATCGACGATGCGCTGGTCCGGCAGGACGAAGACCGGCTCGGGATTGCCGGCGCCGAAAGGCCCCGCCTGCTCGAGCGCGCGGATGAATTCGACGCTCGCGCCGCGCGCCGTCAGCGCGCCGTCGACGAGCAGCGCGTCGGCGTCGCGAGCGCGCTCGACATCCTCTTCCAGCGCGTCGTTCATAAAGGCGCGAAAGGAGTCGATTCGCTCGCTCGCGAGCGTGACGCCGGCCGCCATCGCATGGCCGCCGCCCTTTTGCAAAAGGCCTTCCTCGACGGCCATCCGCACCGTGCGGCCGAGATCGACGCCACTCGAGCCTCTACCTGAGCCTGAGCAAACTTCTCCTGTCTTTGCAATGACAAAGGCGGGAATCTTGAACTTGTCCTTTAACCGCGAGGCGACGATTCCGACAATGCCGGGATGCCATCCCTCGCCCGCGACCACGAGGCAGGAGAGCCGGTTGGAGCGCATCAGCTGGCGGTCCGCCTCGGCCTCCGCCTCCTCCAGAGTGGCCTTCTCCAGCGCTTGCCTTTCGACGTTGAGCCGGTCGAGCTCGGCGGCAATGCGAGCGGCCTCAACGGGATCGCGCAAGGTCAGCAGACGCGCGCCCAGCGCTGCGTCGCCGATGCGGCCGCCGGCGTTTATGCGCGGCCCGAGCACGAAGCCGAGATGATAGGCGCGCGGCGGCCCGTCCACCCGCGCGGCGTCGAGCAGCGCCGAAAGGCCGATGCGCGCGCGGCCGCGCATGACCGCGAGGCCCTTCACCACAAAGGCGCGGTTGAGGCCCTGCAGCCGCGCGACGTCGGCGACCGTGGCCAGCGCCACGAGATCGAGACCTGCGAGGAGGTCGGGCTGTGGCCGGGCGTCGGTCCAATGTCCGCGCCGGCGCAGCTCGCGCGCCAGCGCCGCGAGGGCGAGAAAGGCGACGCCCGCCGCGCAGAGATGGCCGAGGCCGGAGAGATCGTCGGCCCGATTGGGATTGACGACGATCGCGTCCGGCAGGATCTCCGGCGCCTGATGATGGTCGATGACGATGACGTCGAGCCCCGAGGCCCGGGCCGAGGCGAGCGCGGCGTGGCTGGTCGTGCCGCAATCCAGCGTCACCAGCAGGCTCGCGCCCCGCGCCCTCAGCTCGCCGATCGCCTCGGCGTTGGGGCCATAGCCCTCGAGAATGCGGTCGGGAATATGGAGGAAGGGCCGCGGGCAGCCGCCCGCCTCCAAAAATTCGACGAAAAGCGCGGAGGAGGTCGCGCCGTCGACGTCATAATCGCCGAAGACGGCGATCTGCTCGCCCGCCGCCACCGCCCGAGCGAGGCGCTCGACGGCGGCCTCCATATCCTGCAGCAGCAGCGGATCGGGCATCAGCGCGCGCAGCGTCGGATCGAGAAAAGCGGCCGCCGTCTCCTGCGTCACGCCCCGCCCCGCCAGGACGCGCGAGAGCGCGTCGCCATGGCCGTGAATCTGGGCGATGGCCGCCGCCTGGGCCTCGTCACGCAGGCGCAGCCGGGCGCGCCAGGCGCGGCCTGCGATCGAGCGCTCGACCCCCAGAAACAGCGGTCGGTCGCTCCCGGCGATTTTGTCCAGCATCGAAGGCCCGGGGGAAGAAGCGAGAATCGTGATGGAGAAGCATCGCGGCCACGGTCCGGCCGGTCAATGCGGCGCAGAAGCCGTCCCCCGTCTTTACGTTCTTCCCCTCGCGGAAAAGCCGCCGCGCCCTCCCCGGCCAGGGTCGCGCTCGTTACGATCGGGGCATGACCGAAACGATTCGCCTCGCGGCCGGCTCCGACGATGGGGCCGAAATCTCCCTTCTGGGCGCCGAGCTGGTCTCCTGGCGCGCCGGCGGCGTCGATCTCGTCTGGGAGCCGCAGCCGGAGGTCTGGCCGCAAACGGCGCCGATGCTGTTTCCGGTGGTGGGCTGGACGCGCGACGGAATCCGCGTCGACGGCGCCCGTTTTCCGCTCGGCCTGCACGGCTTCGCGCGCCATAAGCGCTTCACTCTGCTGGAGCGGTCGGAGACGGCGGTCTCTTTGAGCCTCGAGGAGGACGAGGAGAGTCGCGCGCTCTATCCCTTCGCCTTCCGCCTCGAGGCGCATTTCTCGCTGCGTCCGGGGGAGCTGCGCGTCTCGCTCACGACCTCCAATCGCGACGCGCGCCCCCTGCCCTATGCGCTCGGCCTGCATCCAGGATTTCGCTGGCCGCTGGACGGCTCGGCGGCGGCGCATGCGATCCATTTCGAGACAGAAGAGAGCGGCGAGGTTCCGGTCATCGCGCCGGGCGGGCTATTTTCCGACCGCCGCCGCGCCATCCCGTTGGAAGAGCGGCGGCTTCCGCTTTCCGCCGCGCTTCTCGAGCAGGAGGCGCTGTGCTTTCTCGGCGCGGCGAGCCGGCGTCTCCTTTACGACAATGGCGAAGGGCTGGCGCTCGCGGTCGAGCTCGAGGATTTTCCCCATATCGCGCTATGGGCGCGGCCGCCGGCCCCTTTCCTCTGCATAGAAGCCTGGACCGGCCATGGCGACCCGGAGGATTTTTCCGGCGATCTCTATGAGAAGCCGTCCATGCGAATCCTCGCGCCGGGCGAGCGGGCGACTCATGCCGCCACATTCCGCTTGGAGAAGCGGAGGGCGAGCGAATAGGAATAAACCTTGCTTCCACACACTCTATCGGCTAGCGCGGATTGGTCGCGCGTAAAGGACGGGTCCGACATGAAATTCGCCGCCAATGTCATCGAAGCGATCGGCAATACCCCGCTCATCGAATTGAAGGCGGCGTCCAAGGCCACCGGCTGCCGCATTCTCGGCAAGGCGGAATTCATGAACCCGGGCGGCTCGGTGAAGGACCGCGCCGCGCTCTCCATCGTCCAGGCCGCCATTGCGGACGGCGCGCTGAAGCCGGGCGGCACCATCGTCGAGGGCACGGCCGGCAATACCGGCATCGGCCTCGCGCTGGTCGCCAATGCGCTCGGCTTTCGCACCGTCATCGTCATCCCGGAGACGCAGAGCCAGGAGAAGAAGGACACGCTCCGTCTCCAAGGCGCGCAGCTCGTCGAGGTGCCGGCCGTCCCTTACGCCAATCCCAATAATTATGTGAAGCTCTCCGGCCGCCTCGCCGAACGGCTGGCGAAGGAGACGCCGGAAGGGGCGATCTGGGCCAATCAATTCGACAATGTGGCCAATCGCGACGCCCATATTCGCGGCACCGGGCCGGAGATTTTCGCAGACACGGACGGCGAGATCGACGGTTTCGTCTGCGCGGTGGGCACGGGCGGCACGCTCGCCGGCATCGGCATCGCGCTGAAGGAGCGCAAGCCCTCCGTGAAAATCGCCATCGCCGATCCGCTCGGCGCGGCGCTCTATTCCTATTACACGACCGGCGAGCTGAAGGCCGCCGGCTCCTCCATCACCGAGGGCATCGGGCAAGGCCGCATCACCGCCAATCTCGAGGGCGCGCCGATCGATCTCGCCTATCAGATCCCGGACACGGAGGCGCTGCCTATTCTCTTCGATCTCGCCGAGAATGAAGGGCTGCTGCTCGGCGGCTCCTCGGGCGTCAATGTGGCGGGCGCGATCCGCCTCGCCAAGGAGCTCGGCCCCGGCCATACGATCGTGACAATCCTCGCCGATCTCGGCACGCGCTACGCCTCCAAGCTCTACAATCTCGAGTTTTTGCGCGGGCAGAATCTGCCGACGCCGGCCTGGCTCGAGCGGGCGGGCAAGATCGATCCGGGGTTCGTGTGAGGGAACGCGACGAGATTCATCGAGCAATCTCGAGCGTGACGTGCATGATGGGATGTTCTTCACGGATCGTTCGAGGGCTTGCGCATGAGCGGGGCCGACACACAAAAGTCGCTCGACGCAGCCGACCGTAGATTATTCATCGGCGCCGCGAGCTTCGGTTTTCTATTGCTGCTGACGATCATATTGTGCCCGATCGCGATCGGGCTGATGTATCGCTGGGTCTATGTGAGCGCGAGCGACATGGAGCCGAGCGTCCATCGCGGCGGGTTCGTCACGCTCGACCGACTCGCCTATGGGATCAGCCGTTATAGCCACGATTGGGATCATGCGCCGCGATGGGGCAGATGGCCGGACCTTCGGCCCATCCGAGGCGATGCGGTGATGTTCGTGACCGATGGCGGACAAGAGCGAATGTCGCGCGTTATAGGACTGCCGGATGACCGCGTGCGGCTCCAACGCAACGAGCTGTGGATCAATGGCGCGCTCGTGCCGCGACAAGTCGTCGGCCGTCCGGTGCGCATAGAGCCGGAAGCGAGCCGCTATCTCCTCGTCGCGGTCGCCGAGCAATTGCCCGAGGGACGCTCCTTTTGGCATTTCGAGGCGGTCGATGGCCAGGGGGAGCCGCTCGAGACGCCCTGGGGACGGACGCGGCAGTATGTCGTCCCGCCGGGTCATGTTTTCGTGATGGGCGACAATCGCGACAACTCGGCCGATTCCCGGCAGACGAGGATGGAAGGCGGCGTCGGCTTCGTGCCTATCGACAGGATTCTCGGCCGCATCAAGACTTACTACGAGCGTTGAGGCGGTAGGCTCGCCGCGATACGCTCGGCCTGCTCGACATCGTCCGGCCGGTTGACGTTGAAGAACGGGTCGTAGGGCTCGACCGGCCATTCCACTCGCGTATTGGCGTAACGCTCGATGAAGCCCGAGACCTTGCGCAAATCCTCCTTCACCAGCGCGTGGCGCAGCGGTTCGCGCAGCGCCACCGGCCAGAGGGCGACGGCGTGATGCACGCGGTCGGCCGATTTGGCGACGGCGATTTCCACCTTCGTCTCGGCGCGCGCGCTCGCGAGCCGCGCCGCGAGATCGAGCGGAACGAAAGGCGTATCCGCCGGAACGCTCAGCATGAGTGGAACATCGGGGAAATGCGCGGCGACATGATCTAGGCCGGCGAGCACGCCGGCGAGCGGCCCCGCGAAACCCTTCACCTCGTCCGCCACGATCGGCAGATGGAAATCTGCATAGCGGCTCGGATCGCCATTGGCGTTGAGCGCGAGGCGCAGGCATTGCGGCGCGAGCCGGCGGAGGAGATGCTCGAGGATCGGCGCGCCGCCGACCTCGATCAACGGCTTGGCGACGCCGCCCATGCGCCGCGCCTGGCCGCCGGCCAGAATGAGTCCGAAACAGCGTGTCATCTTCCCCTCGCCCGGCGGTTCCTCTCAGAACCTATACCATAGGGCGCCGAGCAGGCCGCGCTCGGCGGAATCATTGACGCCGCGCAGCGAGGCGCGAACGCCGAGCTGCAGGGCGACCTCGCGCGTGACGTCGTAGACCGCGCTCACCTGAGCTTTTTGCGAGGACATGAAAGGCGCCGATCCGCTCCAGGGAGAGAAGGAGAAAAAGCTCTGGGCCAGCAGCAGCACGCCATCGACGGGCCGCAGGCCGAAGGTCATCTCGCCGCGCAGCTCGTCGCCGCTCTGTCCGAGAGAGCGATAGCCGAGCTGCATGTCGCTGAAGCCGGACAGACCGAAAATCTCGACAGGCCAGCCCAATTGCAGACGCACATCCTCCTGCAATCGCCGCTTCATGTCGAGATAGGTCTGCGCGGCGGGCGTCGCCGCGCGCAGGCTCCCTTGCACGGAGAGAATGGTCGCGCCCCATTCGAGCAGCCGCAGCCGGCCGCCGATCCAGCCCGCGCCGAGTCCCTCGTAACGCGCGCCGCCGCCGAGGCCGGGCGGCAGATAGAGCGGCGCGCCGGCGATCGCTTCCGCCGTCAGATATTGCAATTGCTGGAGCTGGCGCTGCTCATTGGCGCCGCGGAAACGCATATAGCTCGACTCGGCGACGAAGGTGATCTCGTCGATGAGGCCATATTCGACATAGGCCTGCGTCTCGAATTTGGCATAGGAGGGCGCGGCGACGAGCTTGCCGCGCGAGTCATAGGCCTTATGGGCGTCGGCGAAGCTGGTCGAGAGGATGACGATCCCCTCGCCCGGCTTTTGCAGAAACGCGCCGGCGCGGCACGCCGCCGATTGTAGAAACGACAGCGCCGCGACACAGGAGCAGATACGCGCCCATGAGCTCATGAAGAAAAACGCCGCATCGAGGCCCGAACGCAAGCTGCTGATCGAGCGACGAAACGCTAAAATGAAATCAATTTGTCCACAAGCGTCCGCGCCGCGGACGCCGATTCATGGTGAAAACATACGCTTCAGGCGGAGAAGCTCTTTCCGCGCCAAGCGACGCTCTCGAGCTTCAATTCGCCTTTGCGCTCGAAGGCGTCGGGACGCAGGCTGAGCTCGCCGTCGATCATCTCCAGGCCGAGCAGCCCATAGGCGGCGGACAGCATGCGCGCGGCGGCGCCCGTGTACCAGCTCCAGCCGCCGCGGCCCTCATAGCCCTCGCCCTCATAGACGTCGGCCGGCTGCTGATGCGGCGCGAGGCCGTAAATATCGGCCTGCTCCGGCGTCGTCAGTCGCGACAGCGGCGAGATGGCGAACCAAGCGTCCCACGCGCGCGCGAACAGCGCGTCGGATTGCGCCTGATCGCCGCCGGCGGCGGCCTCCAGCGCGAGGCGCGTCAGCGCGTCGATCAGCCAGGAGACGCCATGCGAATATTGGCCGCCATTCTCGCGCACGCCCGGCGGATATTCGGCGCTGCGGCCGGGATAGGGACGCGAGTTCTCGTCGAAGAAAGGCGTCACCAGCAATATGCGATCCGGCCGCGCGAGCGCCGCCAGCGCATTGTCGAGCGTCTCCTTGCCGCGCGCGAAATCCACCGCGCCGGAGAGGATCGGCCAGGAGGCGGTCATGGCGCTCATCGGCGCGACCTCGCTTCCATCATCCGCATAGGCGCGCAGGAAGCGGTCGCCCCGCCAGCAGGAATCGAGCGCAGCGCGCAGCGCCTCGGCGCGCGCGCGATAGCGAGCCGCTCGTTCGGCGTCGCCGCGCGACTCGAACAAAGGCGCGATATCGACGAGAATCCCGTGCAGGAAGAAGCCGACCCAGACGCTCTCGCCGCGTCCCTGCGCGCCGAGCAGATTGAGCCCGTCGTCCCAATCGCCCGTCCCCATCAGCGGCAGGCCATGGGCGCCGAAGCGGTCCAGCGAATAGTCGATCGCCCGCGCGCAATGGCCGAGCAGCGTGTCCTTGTCGCGCGAGGTCAGCGGCACGCTGGCGTTTCCTTCCCGATCGGGCGGCGTCAGCTCCGCCTCGAGGAAGGGCTCGATCGCGTCGAGAATGGCGTCGTCGCCGGTTCCCTTCACATAGCGGACGGTCAGATAGGGCAGCCACAGATGCGGGTCGGAGGCGTGGGTGCGGTCGGCGATGCCGCAGCCGCCGTCCGGCGCGTCATGCCACCATTTCACCGCGTCGCCCTCGATGAACTGATGCGCGGCATGCTTCAAAATCTGCGCGCGGGCGAGTTCCGGCGCGAGATGAATGAGCGGCAGCACATCCTGCAGCTGATCGCGATAGCCGGTCGCGCCCGAGCGCTGCGCCGGGCCGGAGCGGCCCCAGAGCCGCGAGACGAGCAGCTGATAGGGCAGCCAGTCATTCACCAGCCGGTCGAATTCCGGCCGATTGGTCTTCACCCGCAGCACGCCGAGGCGAGCGTCCCAATCGCGCTTCGTTTCTTCCAGCGCGCGTGTGGCGTAGGCCGGATCGCTGGCGAGCGCGGCGAGAATCTTGGAGCTTTCGAGCGTCGGCGTCTGCCCCATGGCGACGACGACGAGCGACTCGCCCTCGGCGGGAACGTCGATCGCGCCGGAGAAGCTCGCCACCTTGCGCTGATGCTCCGGCGCGCCGGCGTCGGGGTGGCCATGCTCGACCATATAGGGAAGCGCCGGGTCGCGGCTCTCATGGCCGAGGAAGCGTCGCCGCGAGGTCTCGGCGAACTCCGCCGCGATCGAGGTGGAGACGAAGGCCCAGCCCTGGACGAAATTATTGTCCGGGTTGCGGAAGTAGAGCGCGCGATTGTTCTCGCCCGCGAGGGCCTCTATGCGGCCGAGGCTTTCGTTCGGCGTCTCGGCGAGAACGATCTCCATCGCCGGGGTGATCTGCAGCAGACGCTCGTGATCGTGGCGGTTGATAATGCGCAGCAGCTTGATTTCCACCGGCTGGTCCGGCGGGACGAAGACGGTCAATTCGAGGTCGAGACCGTCGCGGCTAGAACGATAGATCGCATAGCCGAGGCCATATTCGATCCTGTGCTCCGCGTCGCGCCGGCGCAGCGGCGCGAAGGTCGCCGAATGCGCGTCCTGGCGGGCGAGGTGATAGACGTAAATGGCCTGTCCCGCTGGCGTCATGCGGCCCTCGCCCATGCGGAAGGGCGTCAGGCTGTTGAGCCGCGAATTGCCGTGGAAGGAATAAATATCGCCATGATTGCCGAGCACCGCGCCCTGCCCGACCGCATTGGCGATCACATGGGCGTAGAGCCGCGTCGTATCGGGGCGCAGCGTCAGGCTGCGGCCGTCCTCGGCGAAAGCGTAGCGATGCTCGGTCGGCGCCGGCGGATGCAGCAGCGCGCGCTTGCGCGCCAGCGCCGTTTCCACACTCGCGAAATCGACGTCGCGCGCGAGGTGCTCGGCGATCATGCGCGTCGCCGAAGCGATGTCGCGCGCCCAGCCGTCGACGATGACGATCTCCGCCGCGCCGCCGGCCGCGATCTCCAGTTCCGCGCGCAGGCTGGCGATCGGCTCGAAGCCGAACAGCAGGCCCTCGTCTGACGGATCGCGCGGCTGATCGCCATTTCTGAGGCTGTCCGGCGATCCGGCGGCGCCGAGGCCATAGAAGCGCGCCTTCACATCCTCATAGCCGACGACGCGAAGCCGCGTGCCTTCGGCCGCGCCGATCGCATGAAAGCCGACCTCCGGCGAAAGGCGGCGATCGACGTCGCGCCGCGCGCCGCCCTTCAGCAGGCGGTTCTGCGCGATAATGGCGTTCAGCCCGCCGACGAACCATGTGCCGATGTGAATGGCGTTATAGGCGGCGTCCCGCTGCTCGACGCCGGTCTCGTTCAGCACCCATTCGCGAAGCGTCGCGAGTGTGATCTTGCGCGGTCGCTGCTCGAGATCGACGAGGCGCAGGCGCGTGATCTCCACGGCCTCGTCCGGCGCGAGCGCAATCTTCGCTTCTATGGCGAAGCCGCCCTGCTCCATCAGCACGTAGAGGAAAGTGCAGCCCTCGCTCTCCAGCGACACTTTCTCGCAGCGCGCGCAGGTCGGCGCGGAGCCGAGCGACCAGAGATCGCGGCCCTCCTCGCGGAAGAACAGAAAGCGTCCGCGCGGATGCGCGTGATCGTCGGGCCTGCGGGTGAGATCGATCGGCGGGCCGCCGCGGGCGACGCCCTCGACGCGCATCGCGCCCTGGCCATCCTCGAACCATTGGCTGGTGACGAGGCCATTGGTCAGCTCGAAGGGCTTGGAGCCGGGCGCGCCGCCGGCGCCGGTGACGCCTTCCAACGGCAGCTTGCCGGCTTTGGCGAGCTGGATCAGCAGGAAAATCACCAGCGCGATGGAGAGCGCGCCCGCATAGGCCATATAGCCGCCCATGAGGTAGGAATAGGACGGCGGGCGCAGATGCGCCATGCGCTCGGCCGCGCTCCAGGCCTGATCCCATTCCGCGCCGCGCGGAATGTAGAAGGGCAAAAGCAGCGGCGCCCAGGTGGCGAAGCGGCGCAATCCTTCCGGTATGGCGCGGCTCTTCTGCGCCTTGCCGATGAAGCGCGCGGCCTTTTCGTCCGCGACATCGCCGCCGACGAAGGAGAGGTTCACCAGCGTCGCGACGCGCAGTCCCATATGGTCGAACCAGATCAGCACGCGGATGGCGTCATAGGCCAGCAGAGCCGTGAATATGTCGAGGCTCCAGGCGCGGAAATCCTGATCCGGCAGCGCGTGATTCATCCATATGGCGACGATGGTGCGGATGAGGCCGTCCTGATTGTACCAGGCCGGATCGGGCGAGGCCTTCAGAAAGGAATAGATGACCGGCGCCATCCATAGGCCCCAGCGCAGCACGCGCACTGCGTTCTCGACCAGCATGTCGAGACCTTCCCAGCTCGCGAGCTGGCGCAAAGGCGCGAGGCTGCGGCGCACCAGCGCCGTCAGGAAGAAGAGATTGATCGAGAACAAGGGCGCGGCGAACACCCATTGGATGACGCCCGACAGCGACTCGTCGAAAAAGAGGCGAACGCCACCATCGACGAAGCCGAGATTGGTCGCGCCCCATTTGGAGAACAGCGGGCGGATGACGTAATCGGCGACCGGTCGACCGTCGGCGGCGTAGCTCAGCGAGATATAGGCGAAGAATTTCTTGGCGATCGTCGAGAGCTGATCGGCGTCGAGATACCAGGCTACCGCCCCGCCGACGAGCCCGCCCAAAAGCGCGCCCAGCGCATAGACGCGCCAGCTGCGTAAATGCTGGCGGCGCTTCTGCTGAAGCGCATAAAGATCGAAGCCCATGTCCACGCCGGCATAGGCGAGAAGCCCCGCCCCGGCGCCGAAGAGGAAGCGCGCGCCGCCGTCCTCGTGCGGCAGGCCGAAGAGCAGCGCGAAACCGACCGCCGCGCCGGCGACGAGGCCGCGCGGGATATTGGCGGTCCGCTCATATTCGAGCCGCAGCCTCGCGTAGAATGGCGGGGTCGAATCCGTGCTCTCGACGATGGCGCGCAGCAGCGGGAATGTCGCCGCGCCGATCAGCGCGCCGCCGACCGGACCCGCCGCGACGAGAAGCCCGAGCGCCGGCGGGAAGCTCACAATGAGCCCGGCGACCAGCAGCAGCGCCATGAAGACGAAGCCATAGACGGCGCCCTTGGCGGCGCCGGTCTTCCAGTCGTTGAGCACGATGACCGGCAGAGACGGCGTCCCGCGCAGCATTCCCGCCATGGCCTGTGTGACGAGATAGGTCTCGCCCCAAAGACCGGCCTGCGCCGCGGCGGCGAGCAGCGCCGCGACGATGATGGCGACCGGCGCCGGCAGAAAGGCGACATGCGGATGTGCGCCGAGGCTGGCGATCTCCGGCGTGACGGCGGCGATCAGCGCGGCGAGGAACAGCACGCCATGCGGACGCCATTGCTGCGGCAGATAGCGGCCGAGCGCCAGCGGCGCGCCGACGATGACGGCCTCGTTCAACAGAAAAACAATGAGCGTCCGCGCCGCGATGACGCGCGCCGTCTGCGGAACGTCGAGACCGAGGAAGAGCAGCCCGCCCAATTCGCCGACGACACGCGAGCCGAGCGCGACCAAAAGGCTGAACAGGAATGGGAGAAGGAATAGCGCCGCGCGCAGCGCGAAAGGCGAGCCGGGAAGAATGGAGACGCCGAGCAGATAGAGGCCGACCGCGGAGCCCGCGCCGATCGGCGTCAAAGTGAAGAGGCTGGAAAGCGTCTCCGGCGCGCGCCACAGCACGCCTGCGGGATCGCAGAGCAAGGCGAGCGCGCCAATGGCGAGGAAATCAATGGCGAAATCGACGCCCTGGCGGATGCGCCCCTGCGCCGGGCGCAAAAGGAGCAGCGCCGTCGCGGCGAAAAAGCCGGCGACGAGCATATGCTCATGGCCGCCGCCCGCCTCCGTGGCCGAAACGAGCGAGCAGATCGCGCCGAATGCGATCCGCCCAAATCGCGCGCCTGCCGTCGGCAGGCCGGCTTGGTGAGGCGCCATAGGGGTCTCCAGCTTGCGCGCGGCCAGCAGCGGGCTGCGGCCTCCTCCTGCGCGCGAATCGCGGGCGCCCGCTCTCGTCGGCCGGAGATTTGCCGGATGGCGGCGCAAATGTCGACTCTCCGCAAGCTCGGCCGTCGACGCCGCATTTCTCCGCGTCGCGGTCGGCGAGACGCGCGCAAGGAACATCATCGGAACAGACGCCGAAACGTCTAATATTCGCGTCGAATTATCAGTATTATTCCCGACATCCTATTGGCGCGTTCGTAACGACGGCCATGCTTTATCCGCCTTTGCGGTCTAACCAGGACGCGCTCGCCTCCGATAATGGCTCGTTACATGAGAGCGAAGCCCCGGCCGAAGCTTCGCTGTGAGCGGCTCTTTCCGGTCGAAACTCGGTCGCGAGAAGGTATAATGAATGAGATGGCCATGCGGTCTTTCGTGCGAATGAGTGAGATGGACGAATCCAAAAGGGAGGGCCAGCCGGCGACGACGGGCGATGCGCCCGCCCCGACGGCGCTGGTGACGGATAGGCGGCCCGAGCGGGGCTCCGGCCAGCGCGCGCTGGCCACGGAGACCAAGGAGACCCGCGTCGCCAATCTGACCGGCGCGATGCGTCGGGCGCGGCTCGCCAACGCCGAGCGCTCGGGCGTTCTCGCCGATCTCCGCGACGCCGAGATCGCCCGGCTCGAAATATTGCGGGACCATCTGGATCCCGTCCTCGCCCAGGCGCCGAAGGATTGCGACCTCTTCGACATAGGCGTCTCGCATGGCGATCGGCCGCGCCTCTTCATCGATCACGTCGGCTTCGTCGAGATGGGCCGGGACCGCCGCACCTATCGCTTTCTGCAGGACACGCGCAACGGCCGCGTCACCATAGGCGAGAGCGAAAATATTGCGACGGTGGTGGAGGCTATCACCGAATATATGGCGCATCGGCTGATCGAGCGGGAAAAAGCGCTGGCTTTCGACTTTGCCGGACAGGGCGGCGCCCGCGCCTTCACCGAGGAGGCGGCGAAGAAAAAGCGGCTGGCGGCTCCAAAGGCGAGCCTGCCCGCTCTGCCCCGGCCCGGCGGAATCGGCGAGACGCTCTATCGCGCCATTCTATTTCTGGCGCAGGGCGCCGGCGCGGCGGCGTTCTTCTTCCTGCTGTGGCGGCTCGGCGTCTACGCCATCCCCTATCTGACGCGCTGAGCCTCCGGTCATTCCGGTTCGAATCGAACCGGAATGACTCTTCACGCGAGCCGGTTCCCGCTTCGCTCGAAAACACTCTAGAGGGCCAGCGCGTCCAGCTCCTCGATGGTCTCGCCGTCGGCGCCCAATCCGCGCGAGCGGGCGGAGATCAGGATTTTGTCGCCCTCGCGCTCGATGGAATAGAGATTATAGGCGGCGCGGGGATAATGCGCGCCGGCCTTGGCCGAGGCGGAGGCCGCGCCGACAACCGGCGTTTCCCCATGCGCGCCGGGCAGGCGATGCAGGCTGATCTTGTGATTATGGCCATGCAGGATCAGCTCGGCGCCGTGGCGGGCGATGATCGCCTCCAGCTCGGCGGCGTCGTCCAGGCCGCGCAACGCCTTGGCGCCGCCGCGATGCGGCGGATGATGCAGCAGCACGACCCGCGCCAGCCCTTCCGCCTTGGTCTTGTCGAGCAGCGCCGCCAATTTCTTGCGCTGCTCCGCGCCGAGCCTGCCCGAGGCGACGAAAGGCGCCGTCGGCACGGCCGAGTCGAGCCCGATGAGCGCCACCCCGCCGCGCCGCCGCAGATAGGGAAAGCCCGCCCCCTCCTCCGATGTCGTCCAAGGCGCGAAGGTCTCGGCGATACGGGGCACGGCGGCCGGCACATAGGCGTCGTGATTGCCCGGGGTGAAGCTGACATTCTCCGGGCTGCCGAGGCCGGAGAGCCAGAGCCGCGCGGCCTCTATCTCGGCGTCGAGGCCGATATTGACGATATCGCCGGTCATCGCGACATGGTCGGGCTTTTGCGCCGCCATGTCTTCGACGAGCCGGCCGAGCAAGCCCATGTCATGCGCCTGCGCCCGCTTATTGATCCAATTGGCGTAGCCGGTGAGCCGCTTGCCGGCGAGCTCGCGCAGGCTCGGCCGCGGGATCGGCCCGATATGGGCGTCGGAGAGATGAGCGAGCAGAAACGCCATTGGCCAGCCTCACGCGCCGCCGATGAGAATGCCCGCCGCGAGCACGATCGCGCCGCCGAGCACGATCTGAAACACGGCCTGCAGGAAGGGCGTGTCCATGTAGCGCGCGCGGATGAAGGCGATCGCCCACAGCTCGAAGAAGACCACCGCGCCGGCGATGGTCGTCGCTATGGCGAAGCTGTCGGGGATCGCATCCGGCACGAGATAGGGCAGAGTATGGCCGAGGCCGCCGAGCGTCGTCATCAGCCCGCAGACGCCGCCGCGCAGGATCGGCGAGCCGCGGCCGGTCAGCGAGCCGTCGTCCGAGAGCGCCTCGGCGAAGCCCATGCTGATGCCGGCGCCGATGGAGGCGGCGAGGCCGACGAGAAACGTCTCCCAATTATTATGGGTGGCGAAGGCTGCGGCGAAGAGCGGCGCCAGAGTCGAGACCGAGCCGTCCATGAGCCCGGCGAGGCCCGGCTGCACATATTGCAGGATGAAGAAACGCCGATAGGCGAGATCCTCCTCCTTTTTCGCGCCGGGCGTGAGGATTTGCGCCCCGAGACGCATGGCGAGAGTCTCGTGCCCCTGCTCCGCCGCGGCGAGATCGCCGAGCAGCTTGCGCACGCCGACGTCGGTCGCCCGGTCCGCCGCGCGCTGGTAGAAGAGCGCGCTCTCATATTCCATGACCTCCGCTTCCTTGCGGATCGTCTCGAGCGAGAGATTGCGCGTCAGCCAGATCGGCCGGCGACGCAGAAAGCCCTTCACATCCTCGCGCCGAATGGGCGGCAGATTGGGGCCGAAACGCTTCTGATAGAGGTTGAGCAGCGCGTGGCGATGGGCGGCCTCCTGCTCGGCCATTTCCTCGAAGACGCTGGCCGAGGAAGGATAGCGCTCGGAGAGGTCTTCCGCGAAGCTCTGATAGATGCGGCCGTCCTCCTCCTCCGAGGCGATGGCGACGGCGAGAATTTCGCGTTCCGTGAGGTCGCTAAAGGATTTCAATCTGACGCTCCTTGCGCGCGGCGGAACGGCGGCGCTAGTTAGCTGTCGACGTCGCGCCGGCGACGATTTGGAGCGGTTCTAGAGGGTCGAACCATGGAACGCCAGACATTTGAACGCTCGGCCGCACGAGCGCCGGATCGATGAGCGAGCCCTCCTGGCGGACGCTGCTGACGACGCGGCTGATCGTGCTCGCGGCGACGGTGATACGGCCGATGACGCTCGGCGTCCGCGGCCTCGTCGTCGATGCGGACCGGCGCGTGCTGCTGGTGCGGCACACCTATATCTCCGGCTATTATCTGCCCGGCGGCGGCGTCGAGCCGGGCGAAACTATGGAGCAGGCGCTCGCCCGCGAGCTGGCCGAGGAAGGCAATATTGAGCTGGAGGCCCCGGCGGAGCTGCGCGGCGTCTATCTCAACCGCGGCATCTCTAAGCGCGACCATGTGGCGTTTTTCGTCGCGCGCGCCTTTCGCCAGACGGCGCCGCGCCCGCCGGACCGTGAGATCGCCGAGGCGAGCTTCTTCCCTCTCGACGCCCTGCCCGAGGGCGCGACTCCAGCGACGCGGGCGCGCATAGCCGAGGTTTTCGGCGGCGCGAAAGTCTCTCCCTATTGGTGAGGCCGAAACGCGTCTCGACTGCGGCTATGCGCTTGCCTGACTGTCAAAATTTCGTCATCATATGTAGAGAATTTTTCCCGTTTTCACGGATGTCGCAACAATAGCGACAAATTTTCAAGGGGTTGCAGAATGGCGGAGAATCCGATCGCCGGCGCAGCCAGCGCCGCCGCCAATGTGGCGACGAGCCTCACTCCCGGACAAATCCTCGGCGCGCTTCTTCTCGCCGGCCTGCTCGGCGCAGTGGGCCAAGGGGCCCGCGCCATCGTCGGCTTGAAGAAGATGAACGACGAGGCGCTGACGAAACCCGCCGGCCGCGCCGATCTCTTCGTCGCCAGCCGCATCAATGTCAGCCTCGTCGTCGGCTTCATAGCCGGCGTCATCGCCGGCATATCGATCGGCATAAGCCGCCTGCTCGCCATCAAGCCGGACGATGTGCAGCTTCTCTTGGGAATAGCGGCCTCCGGCTATGCGGGCGTCGATTTCCTCGAGGCGTTCACGCGCAATTTCGGAGGCTCCCCCGCCCCCGGCGGCGCCGTCTCGCCGCCGAAGCTTCCCAGCGGCGGCGGCAAGCCCAGCGGCAGGCTCAGCCCACTGCGGCAAAATCAGATCGAGGCCTATGGGGCGGCGCGCCAGCTCGGTCTCGGCGATCTCGCCGCGCGCGCGCTCGTCGCCAATATGACCGGCGAATCCCTCGCAAATCCGCGGGACGAGCATTGGGATGTTCACCACAGCTCCCAAGGCATAGTGCAATGGGATCCGAGCCGCGCGGAAGCCATTCGCAAGCAGTTCGGCCGCTATCCGAAAGACATGTCGGTCGCCGAGCAGACGGCCGCGGCGATATGGGAAATTCGCAGCGTCCCGCGCTTCGCCCGGTCATGCAGCGCGCTCGACCACGGCGCCTCCGCCGGCGAGATCATGGACGCGCTGGTGCGCAATTACGAAGTTCCCGCCAAGCCGGACCTCGAAATACGCAAAAGATTGGCTTTCTTCGACGATCTGCCGCCGATGGGCGCTTCCGCGGTCGCCTGAGCGCTCGCCGCCTCAGCCGAATTTCCGCGTTTTTTTTATTGGTGAGGTTTGTCATGACGGACAGCAGCCAGCTCTTCGACGTCCTCGGCGCGCTCACGCTCGGAGGCTTGCTCGGCGCGATCGGACAGGGGCTGCGCGTGATCGCCGGTCTCAAGAAGATGAACGACGACGCTCAGACCGCCGACGCTTCTGTGGAGGATTTGTTCAGCGCCGCCCGTCTCGCGACGAGCCTGATGATCGGCTTCGTCGCCGGAGTGGCGACGACGCTCTCGCTCGGCCCCGCCAAGCTGATGAATGTCGATCCGTCTGCATCGGCGCAAATTCTCCTCGGCGTGATCGTCGCCGGCTATGTCGGCTCGGATGTCATCGAGGCGTTCACGCGCAATCTCGCCAGCGTCCCAGCGCCCAAGATCGACGCCGCGCTGTTCGCGCGGACCGGCGCGGTCTCGCTTCCCGCGACGCCGCCGTCCTTGCCGCCGCCCGTCTCGTCGACGCCCTCGCTGCCGGTCGCCCCCGGCCGCAGCGTCACCTTTCGAGGTCCAATGTCGACCTTCGGCGGCCCGCATGATCCGGGCGTCGGACCGAACGAGGGCCTCGCTCTGCTGGAAGAGTCCGACATCCCCGCTTATCCGGGCCTTTTCCTGCCGCAGCAGCCGCCGGGAACGACCGGGCTGGCGCGTCGCCTCGATCCCGACGCTTTCTATATCGCCTGCCGCTGGAATTACGACGACACGCCCAAAGCTCATCTGAGAAAGATCGAGGTCTCGGTCGTCAATCCGAGCACGGGCGCCGCCGAGCGGGCGCAGCCGGTCGATTGGGGGCCGAATGAGAATACCGGCCGCGTCGCCGACCTCTCGCCCGGCCTCGCTCATAAGCTCGGCCTGTCGACCAATCAGAATTGCGTCGTCGTCGTTCCGCTCCCCGAAAGCGCGGCGCCGGCCGCGCCGCCGACGCCCGCGACGCATCTCAAAGTGCTGAAGACCGACGAGATCCGCGAGATTTTCGGACGCTTCGCCTATGAGGAGAGCGCGCCGCGCGGCGCCATAAAGATCACCGACGACTGGGCGAAAGACAATATCGTCACCGTCGAGATAGCCGCGCTCGCGCATCTCGTCCCCAATGGCGAGATCGCCTGCAACAAGGCCATCGCCGAGCCTCTGCGCGCCGCTATTACGGAGATCGCCGCGCGCGACCTGCTCGACCGCATATTGAAATGGGACGGTTGCCATGTGCCGCGCCACAAATCCTGGAACCCCGCGCGCGATTTGAGCGCGCATAGCTGGGGCCTCGCTTTCGACATCAATGCGCGCTGGAACGCCTATGGCGCCGATCCCGCTCCGAAAGGCTCCGTGGGCAGCGTGGTCGAGCTGGCGCCGATCTTCGAGAGCTTCGGATTCGCCTGGGGCGGATATTTTCGGCCGGACAGCGCGCGCGACGGAATGCATTTCGAATTTTGCCGTCGCCCGTCGTCCAGCGGGCAGATCGTCTGAGCTACCGCCCCAGCCGACGCAGGTCCCGCCAGCCATAGGCGACCTGCGGAACGCCGCGCCAGGAGAGCTCGCGGCCGAAGCGGCGCGCGCCCATCGCCTCATAGAATTGGCGAGCGTTGAGATTGTCGCGCAACACCACGAGGCTCGCCCATTTGAGGCCGCTGGCGCGCATCTCCGCCGCCATCAGCCGCAGCAGCCTGCCGCCGAGCCCGCGTCTCAGCGCAGAGCGGCGCAGATAGATGGCGCAAATCTCGCCGCCGCGGCCGAGCCGCCCGCCGAGCGCGAGCTCATGCGCGCGCCAATGGGTGAAGCCCGCCGCCTCTCCGGCGGCGTCCATCGCCAGAGCGACGATATTGTCCTCCGTCCGAAAAACCCCGCGCCAATGATCGAGGCGCTCCTCGAGCGTGAGGGCGGCGAAGGTCTCCGCCGGCAGCAGGCTCGCATAGGTCTCGCGCCAACAGGCGAGATTGAGCGCGGCGAGCGTCTTCGCATCCTCGACCGTCGCGGCGCGTAGCGAGAATTCGTCCGCCAAGGCTCGTCACCAAGGCTTGGCGGGCGGCGGATCGATGAGCAGGCCGAGATCGCGCCAGCCATAGGCGACCTCCGGCACGCCGCGCCATGCGCCTTCGACGCCGATCTTGCGGCCGCCGAGCTTTTCGTAGAATTTCCGCGCCGTGAAATTATGCCGCAGCACCCAGAGGCTCCCCCATTCGATCCCGCGCTCGCGCAGCGCCTGCGCCATGACGCGCATGAGGCTACGGCCGGCGCCGTGGCGCTGCGCCTCCTTCAGCAGATAGATCGCCTGGAACTCGCCGGCATAGCCGCGCTCGCCGAGAATGGCGCTCTGCTGCGCGCCGCTGGCCGAAAAGCCGAGCGCGACGCCGTCCCTCAGCGCCAGAAACACGCTCGGCGGCGGCTGTTGCGGCCCGCCGCCGGCCAAGGTCTCACGCCATTGCGCGAGGCGCGTCTCCCGCGTGTATTCGGCGAGAATTTCGGCCGGCGCCAGAGGCGTGTAGGTCTCCGCCCAGCAGGCGACATGGAGGGCGGCGATCGTCTCTGCGTCCGCCGGCGTCGCTGGTCTGATCTCGATCGCGGTCATGCGCGCGTTTTCAGCAAGACTCGGGCCGATCGCGGTCTTTGCCGACCGGGCGGCCCATGTTATGCGCAGCCATGATCGATCTCGTCATCCGCTTCTCGCCACAGACGCCGGCCGATGCGCCCCAAATCGAAAAGCTCGAGGAACGGGCTTTCGGTCCTGGCCGCTATGCGCGCACGGCGTATCGGCTGCGCGAGGGCGTCGGGGCCGAGCTCTCCCTCTCCTTTGTCGCCCATGTCGGCACGCTGCTGGTCGGCGCAAATCGCATGACCGCCATTCTCGTGGACGAAGCTCCAGCGCTGCTGCTCGGCCCGCTGACGGTCGAGCCGGCCTTTCGCTCGCAGGGGCTCGGCGAGGCGCTGGTCAAGAAATCGCTGGACGCCGCCCGCGACGCCGGTCACGGCTTGGTGCTGCTGGTCGGCGATCTCGACTATTACGCCCGCCTCGGCTTTGCCCGCGTTCCGCATGGCAAGATCGTCATGCCGGGACCGGTGGACGCCCGCCGCCTTCTCTATTGCGAGCTGCGTGAAGGCGCTTTCGCGGCGGCCAATGGCAGGATGCGGCGGCTGTGATCTCTTTGACGAGGCGCCGCGCATGACGGCGCCGCGCCCCCTCCTCGCCCGCTATGAGAAGCAGGTCGCCAGCGGCGCGCTGGAGCGCGATCCCGCGCAGCTCGCCGCGCTCGAGCGGCTGGAGACGCTGGCGCGCGAGCTGACGCGCCGTCCCGCCGCCTCTTCGCCGAACGGCCTCGCCGCGCGGCTGCGCGGGCTGCTCGGACGCCGTGCGCCCTGCTGCGGTCCGCGCGGACTTTATATCCACGGCCTCGTCGGGCGCGGCAAGACGACGCTGATGGATATCTTCTTCGCCGAGCTGCCGCTCGCCGCCAAGCGCCGCGCGCATTTTCACGATTTCATGGCGCAGGTTCACGCGCGCCTGCTCGCCGCGCGCCGCAGCGCCGCGCCCGATCCGCTGGCGCATGTGGCGCAGGAGATCGCGCGCGAGACGCGCGTGCTCTGCTTCGACGAATTCGCCGTGACCGATATCGCCGACGCGACCATTCTCGCGCGTCTGTTCACGCGGCTGCTCGAGGACGGCGTCATCATGGTGGCGACCTCCAATGTCGAGCCGCGCCGGCTCTACGAAGGCGGCCGCAATCGCGATCTCTTCCTGCCCTTCATCGCGCTGATCGAGGAACGGCTCGATCAGCTGCGTCTCGACGCGCGCGCCGATTTTCGTCTCGAGAAAACGCTGCTCGGCGAGACCTACTTCTCGCCCGCCGACGTCGACGCCCGCGCGGCGATGGATGCGCTGTTTCTGCAGCTGACAGGCGTCGCCATGGGCGCGCCGAGGACGCTGCGAATCGGGCGCCGAGACATCGCCGTTCCGCAGGCGGCCGGGCGCGTCGCGCGCTTCTCCTTCGAGGAGCTGTGCGCGCGG
Source organism: Methylosinus sp. LW4 (assembly GCF_000379125.1). NCBI lineage: Bacteria > Pseudomonadati > Pseudomonadota > Alphaproteobacteria > Hyphomicrobiales > Methylocystaceae > Methylosinus > Methylosinus sp. LW4. Next base: position 1,288,606 of record NZ_KB900626.1, read on the forward strand.
CCGACCGGCGCCGCCGATTACACGGCGCTCGCCGAGGCCTTCGACACGATCTTCATCGACGCGGTTCCGAAGATGAATTTCGATCGCCGCAACGAGGCCAAGCGATTCATCACGCTCATCGACATTCTCTATGAGCGGAAAACGCGGCTCATCCTCTCCGCCGAAAGCGCGGCGCAGGACCTCTATCACGCGCCGACAGGACATGAGGCGCAGGAATTCGCGCGCACGGTGTCGCGGCTGATCGAGATGCGCTCGAGCGATTATCTCGCCGCGCGGTAGGCTGAGGCCGTGGAATAACCGACTCCCGCGCTCTGCCGGAATCGGATAGGCCTCGCATTCGCCGCCCGGATTTTTTCGGCGCGGCCAAAAATGCTTTTCATCGTCTCGTTTCAATCGATGTTTTCGAAAAGAGGCTTTCCTGCTCGTGGTCGCGATATGGCGGCGCCCGTTCATGACCGCTCTCATGATCGTTCTCATGGCCGGCGGCGGCGTCTCCGCATCGGCGCAAGAGGGCGATTCCGGCGCGCTGCTCGGATGGCCCACATCGCCCGCTTCACGCGCGCCCGCGTCATCCGCTGACAAAAAATCCGACACGAAGAGCAAGCCGCCGCCATCTTGGCTCGACACATTGACGGTGACAGGCTTCGTCGAGGCCGGCTCGACCTTCAATTTCGACAATCCGTTCAACAAGCTCAATTGGGGCCATCTCTTCACCGATCGCGCCAATCAGCCGCAATTCAACGCCGGCGTGCTCACCATGCAGCGCCTGCCCGATCCGAAGGCGACGAAGGACTTCGACTTCGGCTTCAAAATTCAGACGATGGTCGGCTCCGACGCGCGCTACACGCATTTTCTCGGCGAGCTCGATTATGCGATGCGCGACCGCACGCAGCTCGACATTCTGCAGGCATTCGCGACCGCGCATCTGCCCTGGATCACGGACAATGGATTCGATGTGAAGATCGGCCAATTCGTCACGCTCGAGGGCGCCGAGCTGGTCGACAGCATTTTCTACAGCCATTCCTATATTTTCAATTTCGGCATTCCGCTCAAGCAGACCGGCGTGATGATCTCCTCCGATCTCGCCTCCTGGCTCTATGTCCATGCGAGCGTCATGTCGGGCGACAGCGCCAGCCTCGGCTGGCCGGGCGACAATAATAGCGCCGCCTCCTTCCAGGCCGGCCTGCGCATAAAGGCTTTCGACGACAGGCTGACCATTCTGGGGACGACGCATATCGGGCCGGAGGACCCGATGCAGCTCGATCCGCTCGGCGTCGGCTGGCCGAACATTCCGTACGAATGCGCCTGCGATCCCAATCGCACGCTGTCCTACAGCAATGATGTGACGCTCACCTGGAAAGTGACCGATCGGCTCACTCTCAGCGCAGACATAAACTACATTCGCGACGATGGATGGAACCCGCTCTCGATCACGGGACTGTCCGAAGGCGCGCTGAGCCGGCTCGCGGATATTTTCGGCTTCAACGCCGCGCTCATTCCGCGTCGCCCGCGCGGCGTCAATGGCTATGGCGTCGCGCAATATGTGTCCTACAAGATCGACGATGCGCTGCAGATCAACGGCCGCGTCGAATTTTGGCGCGATCATAATAATTTCTTCGTCGGCGCCTATCCCGGCTATTTCGACTACACGAACATCGAGCACGGCTTCTATGCGCCCTCGGCGATCTTCCAGCCGGAGGGACGCGGAACCAGCTATCTCGAGATCACCGCCGGGCTGACGATCACGCCGGAGATTCCCAAAGGCCTGCCGATCACCGGCCTGTCCCTGCGGCCGGAGCTGCGCTACGACGCCTCGCTGACCGGCGCGGCGCCCTTCTTCGGCGCGAGCGGCTACCGACGCTCGACGGGGATGTTCGCGATGGATGTGATCGTGCCGTTCACGCTGAAGTGACGGAAGCGCGTCTCGAGCGGCTGGCGACCCCGGTAGGATTCGAACCTACGACCTACTGCTTCGAAGGCAGTTGCTCTATCCAGCTGAGCTACGGAGTCGGCGCTCGCAAATTAGCATGTTCGGCCGGCGGCGTCTCGGGCGCTGTCGTCGAGGCGCCCTTCCCTTTCGCAATGATCCGGCGGCCGTCGACCGCGCTGCTTGCTTTTCTTGGCGACCCCGGCAGGATTCGAACCTGCGACCTACCGCTTAGAAGGCGGTTGCTCTATCCGGCTGAGCTACGGGGTCGTGACGGCGGCCGTCAGTGCGTCCACTGGCCGACGCGCTGCGTCTTGAAATTATCGGCATAGGACAGGATGCGGCGCGAAGGGGCGCCGGGCTTGGGCTCCTCGACGCGATAGACGAGCGCCTTGCGCTCGGCATAGGCGATCGCCTCCTCCTTGGTGGCGAAGCGAAGCCTGATCTGCGCCTTGGCGTCCGACGTGCCGGTCCACCCCATCAGCGGATCGAGCTCGCGCGGGGTCTCGTTCTCATATTCGAGGACCCAGGGCTTGGCCGGCCCGGGACCGGATTGCGTCGCGCTGGGGGACGGGCGGTGAATGCGTGCGGTCATATCGGCCTCGGCGAAAGCCGGCTCGTGAGCCGGCCGGAAACGAAAAATCGGCGCTGTGGCGGGGCTCCGCGCCAATGGTCGGGGCAGCAGGATTCGAACCTGCGACCTGAAGTACCCAAAACTTCCGCGCTACCAGGCTGCGCCATACCCCGTCTCGCGTATAGGCCGCGGAGCCCATTTCCGCCGAACGCCTCGCTAGCACGCGGGCGCGTCGCTCACAAGCGCGAGCGCGCGCGCCGACCGCGCTACCTCTCGAAAATTGGATGTTTGACCGTGTCGCCGACCGCGATCGACAGGCGCTGCGCCACGCCGGCGGCCAGCTCGATGACCGCGAGCGCCGGGCCGCCGGAAGAGATGACGCGCTCTGAATAGGGCTCCGCGGCGAGCGCCAGGGAGACGACCTTGCCGGCGCGCGAGACGAAGACCATGTCGAGCGACAGCGGCGTGTTCTTCATCCACATGGCGACTGGCCGCTCCTCGTGGAAGTCGAACAGCATGCCGCCGTCCGCGGGGAGCGAGGTTCGGAACATCAGGCCTCTCTCGCGCTGGTCGGGAGTGCGCGCCACCTCGACGCGTAGCCGATGCGCGCCGGAGGCGGTGACGATCTCTATCGGCTCTATGGCCATTTTGACCGCGGGCGGCGGAGATGCGCCCGGCTCCTTCGCGTGGCCGGGGACGGCCGCGCAAAAGATCAGGACGAAAAACGCGGCTATAACGCCGAATACGCTCCGCGACACCTCACCAGACATGTTCACCCTCGCCGCATCCAGACCGCCGAGCGCGTCACGACATCGTCGAAACGCCAGCGCTTCGACGGCCATTCTGCCATTGCGGTCGGGAAATAAAAAGCGGCCCGGAAACGCGCCTGTCGCTCGGCTAATGGGAAGCCGGCAGCGCCGATTCGAGCGGCCGCACCTCGGTCGCCATGAGGCCCTTGGGGCCGTCGCCATAGCGCACCAGAACGCTGTCGCCGGGCTTCAGCTCGGCGAGTCCATAGCGGCGAACCGTCTCCATATGCAGGAAGATATCGTCGGTGCCCTCGCCGCGGGTCAGGAAGCCGAAGCCTTTTACCCGGTTGAACCATTTGACGATGGCGATCTCATAGCCGCTCGACGGCGTCACTTGGGTATGGGTGCGGGCGGCGCCGTTCTGCGAGGGGTGAACGGCCGTCGACTCGTCCATGCCGATGACGCGAAACACCTGCATGCCCTTCACGCGCTTCTGCGCCTCGCAGACGACGCGCGCGCCCTCATAGGCGGACTGGAACCCGGAACGACGTAGGATCGTCACATGCAAGAGAATATCCGCGCCGCCATCATCGGGAACGACGAATCCGTATCCCTTCGAAACGTCGAACCATTTGATGGTCCCAGACACTTCGACGAGATCGAGCCCGGCTTCACCGTTTTCGACATTGATGGTCGACGCGCTCAACTCATTCTGGAATGAAATTTTTGCGCCCAACAGACCAACTCCCCCTGCCGATTCGGAACGAATGCGCTCCGCTCGCCTTCGAAGACTCGAATCGCGACGCTCGCCCGTGAATCACTGTGGTTAAGATATCATCGCCACGCTTTCCTCCAACCGACTTTTTTGTCTCGTGCGCCTTCGCTGTGGATACAAAGCCCGAAAATGCTTGGCGTTCCGCGACCTCGGCGCGGGTTACGCGAAATACCGTACGAGCGTCGCCAATGCGCGATCGCCGCCTTTTCGGGTCCCTCGCGCGCATGTTTCGGCTTCGATCTTCGCCATGAAAGCGGCGTGATTGGGCGCCAGAGCGTCCTTTCGTCACATTTGCGCGCGGCTCGGCCCCTCGCGGCGCGCGCGACGCTGGACAGAGCGGCGCGAAGCAATATGCTCGTCCGTATGTTGCGGCCGCCGCGAAGCCGCGACATAGTGCGTCGCCGCCGCTTGGTGGCGCAGCCGACGGCCCGCAATTCCCGCGAGAAGATCGCACGCAGCCCTTGAAAGCACGGACTTCGAACGAATGAGCTTCATCACACCGCGAGACGATCGTGAATTGGCGCAGCGTGACGGCGCCCCGAACTTCGATCTCGCCTCGCTCTATGCGGAGCGGGAGAACGAGCGTTTCGCATTGCACTCGCAGCATCTCAACGAGATGTGGGTGCGCGTGCTGAAAACGATCGGCTATGACGTCGGATTCGTGCGCGGCGCAGGCCAATATCTCTATGATCGCGCCGGCGCGCGCTATCTCGACCTCCTGAGCGGCTGGGGCGTGTTCGCGATCGGCCGCAATCATCCCGCGCTGCGCGAGGCGCTGATGAGCGTGCTCGGCGCCGAGCTTCCCAATCTCGTGCAGCTCGACGTATCGGTGCCCGCGGGGCTGCTCGCAGAACGGCTGCTCGGCTTCGCGCCCTATATGGAGAAAGTTTTTTTCGCCAATTCGGGCACGGAGGCGGTCGAGGCGGCGATCAAATTTTCGCGCGCGGCGACGGGCCGTCCGGGCATTCTCCATTGCGCGCATTCCTTCCACGGCCTCACCTATGGCGCGCTGTCGCTCAATGGCGACGATATTTTCAAGAAGGGCTTCGGCCCGCTGCTCCCCGATACGCGTGAGATTCTCTTCGACGATCTCGCCGCGCTCGAGGAGGCGCTGCGCCATCGCGACGTCGCCGCCTTTTTCGTCGAGCCCATTCAAGGCAAGGGCGTGAACATGCCGGCGCAGGACTATCTCGCGCAGGCTGCGGCGCTCTGCCGCAAATATGGGACGCTGTTCGTCGCCGACGAGATTCAGACCGGCCTCGGCCGCACGGGAAAATTTTTCGCCGTGGAGCATTATGGCGTCGAGCCCGATCTCCTGCTCGTCGCCAAGGCGCTTTCGGGCGGCCATGTGCCGGTCGGCGCCGTGCTGACGCGCAAATGGATTTTCGACAAAATGTTCGACCGCATGGATCGCGCGGTCGTGCATGGCTCCACCTTCGGCAAGAACGATCTCGCAATGGCCGCCGGTCTCGCCACTCTCGAGGTCATGGAGAGCGAGAAGCTCGTCGAGAATTCCGCCGCCAGGGGCGAGCGCCTGCTCGCGTCCTTCCGCGCCATGGCCGAGCGCTACGAGCTCGTCGCCGATGTGCGCGGCAAAGGCCTGATGATCGGAATCGAGTTCGGCGAGCCGCGCTCGCTGAAGCTGAAAGCCGCATGGAACCTGCTGGAGACCGTCAACTCCGGCCTGTTCTGCCAGCTCATCAGCATACCTTTGTTCGAGCAGCACAAGGTGCTGACGCAGGTCGCCGGCCATGGCAATCACACGATCAAGCTGCTGCCGCCGCTCACCATCGACGATTTCGATTGCGATTGGATCGAGCGCTCCTTCGACAAGGTCATCGCCGACGCGCATCACGCGCCGGGGGCGGTGTGGTCGCTCGGCAAGACGCTCGCGAGCCATGCGCTGAAAGCCAAGCTCGGCTGACACGCCAAGGTTAATGAATTGGGAACGCGCCTTGCTCCGGTGAGGCGCGCGACGGGGAGCCGCGCCGATTTGAGACGTCGGCGCATATTTCCATCCCGTCGCGCTCCGCTTCGAGACGAAAGGCGTCGATTATGCGTATCAGTGCGACGATTCTGTCTGCGGCCCTGCTGGCCGCGCTCGCGGGCGTTCCCGCGTCCTCCTACGCCGGCGCGCGCGAACCACCGGTCGTCATTCGCGGGCTCGGCCCCAATGATTTCGCGCCGCGGGCGACGGCGAATTTTCGGCCGTTTCATCCTGCCGCGCGTCAGGCGCGCCATTGGCGCGAGGAGGAGCCGAGCGACGCCATCGCGCCCCGTCGTCGCTACCGCGTCGCCGCGGAAGACGCCACGCAATGGCCGCAGCCCATTCGCTATCGCGCCGCTGAGGCGGCGGCCGTCCCCTATGCGGAGCCGGCCTATCATCCGCAAGAGAATTACGCAGACGCCATGGTCGCGCCGCAGCGCTATCGCGTCCCGACGGAAGATGTGACGCAATGGCGGCGACCCATTCGCCATCGCGGCGACGAAGTCGCTCCCCTCGCCTATGCCGAGCCGACCTATTATCCGCATGAGGACTACGCCCGCGCCTCCGTCGCGCCCCAACACTACCGCGTGGACACGGAAGAGCCGACGCAATGGCGACAGCCCATTCGCTATCGCGCGGGCGACATCGCTCCCACGCCTCATGTGCGGTCGGCCTATTATCCGCATGCGGGCAATCCCTATGATCGCGCCTATCGGCCCGGAGCCTATACGGCCGTCGATCCTGTTCCGCAGCGCTCGGCGCGAGCTCAGGGCTATTTCCTCGACGAAGGCCCCTTCCCTGCGCGGTGAGCCGATCGGCGCGACTCGAAACCGACGCATTCATCGGCTTCAATGTCGCGCAACTGCTCATGAGGGAATTGCAATGCTCATGCTGACTCGGCGCGCCTTTCTGAGAGGCGCGATCGCCGGGGCGGCTTCCGCCTTCGCGGGAGCGGCCTACGCCTTCGGCTATGAGCCGCTGATGGCGCCGCGCGTCGCCCGCTATCACATTGCGCCGCGCGTCTGGCCGAAGGGCTTCGCCCTCGAGATCGCGGCGCTCTCCGATCTGCACGCCTGCGAGCCATGGATGTCGATCGAGCGCATAGATGCGATCGTCGATCGCATGAATGCGCTGCGGCCCGACGTCATCGTGCTGCTCGGCGATTATGTCGCCGGGCTGCATCGTTTCGCGACGCCGATTCCGGCGCCGCAATGGGCGCGCGCTCTGTCCCGCCTGTCGGCGCCGCTCGGCGTCCATGCGATTCTCGGCAATCACGACATGTGGGACGACGAAACCACGCAGCATCGCGGACGCTACGAGACGGCCGCCCGCGCCGCGCTCGAGGACAATGGGATTCCGGTCTATGAGAATGCGGCGGTGCGTCTGACCGGCGGCGCTCGCCCCTTCTGGCTCGCGGGACTGGCCGACCAATTCGCGATACCCGCCGGGCGGCGCAAATGGAATGGGCTGGACGATCTGCCGGGGACGCTCGCCGAGGTGACGACCGACGATCCGGTGATCCTATTGGCGCATGAGCCGGACGTTTTTCCGCGCGTGCCGGAGCGCGTCGCGCTGACGCTCTGCGGGCATACGCATGGCGGCCAGGTGCGGATCTTCGGCTGGGCGCCGATCGTGCCGTCGCTCTACGGCAATCGCTATGTCCATGGACATATCGTCGAGGACGACAAGCATCTCATCGTCTCCGGCGGATTGGGATGCACGGCGCTTCCGGTGCGCTTCGGAGCGCCGCCGGAAGTCCTTCACATAAGAGTCGAAGCGCCGGCGGCTTGACGCCGGCGCGTCCGCCTCACTCGCCGGCCGCTTTCAGCTTCTCGCCGCTCTGGCTGCGCGCCAGAAGCTCGGTGAGCGCGCGGCGATATTCCACCGGCATCACCTTGCGGAACTTCGGCTTATAGCCCTCCCAATCGTCGAGGATGGCGCGCGCGCGCGTCGAGCCCGTGTAGCGCAGATGATTGGAGATGAGATGCTTCAGACGCTCGGCGTCGAAGCGCGTCATGTCGCTCATCACATCGACGCGGCCATGCTGCTCGAGATCGCCGCTCTGATGATAGGCCTGCGTCATCGCGGTCTCCTCGTCGCGCACCGGCTCGAGATCGACCATGGAGAGATTGCAGCGCTCGGCGAAGCCGCCGTCCTCATCCAGCACATAGGCCACGCCGCCCGACATGCCGGCCGCGAAATTGCGGCCCGTCGGGCCGAGCACGACGACGACGCCGCCGGTCATATATTCGCAGCCATGATCGCCGACGCCCTCGACGACCGCATAGGCGCCGGAGTTGCGCACGGCGAAACGCTCGCCGGCGACGCCGCGCAGATAGGCCTCGCCCCCGACGGCGCCATAGAGCACGGTGTTGCCGACGATGATCGACTTCTCCGGCACGATCTGCTTGGCCTCGCGCGAGGGATAGACGATGACCTTGCCGCCCGAGAGTCCCTTGCCGACATAATCATTCGCCTCGCCCTCGAGACGCAGCGTCACGCCGCGCGCGAGAAATGCGCCGAAGCTCTGCCCCGCCGTGCCCGAGGCGCGAATGTCGATCGTGTCCTCCGGCAGGCCGGCGAGCCCATAGACGCGCGCGACCTCGCCCGACAGCATGGCGCCGGTCGAGCGATCGACATTGCGGATCGCCGTCTCGATGGAGGTCTTCGCGCCGCGGTCGATCGAGGCGCGCGCCGCCTCGATGAGCTTGTTGTCGAGCACCTTGTCGAGGCCGTGATCCTGCGTGAGGCTGTGACGGATCGCGGCGCCCTCGCCCGCCGGCTTGTGGAACAGCTTGGAGAAATCCAGTCCCTTCGCTTTCCAATGGGCGAGCGCCTTCTCCTTGTCGAGCATCTGCATCTGGCCGATCAGCTCGTCGAAGCGGCGATAGCCCATTTGCGCCATCAGCTCGCGCACTTCCTCGGCGACGAAGAAGAAGAAGTTGATGACATGCTCGGGCTGGCCGACGAAGCGCTTGCGCAGCACAGGGTCCTGCGTCGCGACGCCCACGGGGCAAGTGTTGAGATGGCATTTGCGCATCATCACGCAGCCCGCCGCGATCAGCGGTGCCGTCGCGAAGCCGAACTCGTCCGCGCCGAGCAGCGCGCCGACGATGACGTCGCGACCCGTGCGCAGGCCGCCGTCGACCTGCACGGCGATGCGCGCGCGCAGATTGTTCAGCACCAGAGTCTGATGCGTCTCGGCGAGGCCGATCTCCCACGGGCTGCCGGCGTGCTTGATGGAGGTGAGCGGCGAGGCGCCCGTGCCGCCGTCATAGCCGGAGATGGTCACATGATCGGCGCGGCCCTTGGAGACGCCGGCGGCGACCGTGCCGACGCCGACCTCGGAGACGAGCTTTACCGACACGTCGGCGCGCGGATTCACATTCTTCAGATCGAAGATCAGCTGCGCCAAATCCTCGATCGAATAAATGTCGTGATGCGGCGGCGGCGAGATGAGGCCGACGCCCGGCGTCGAATGGCGCACCTTGGCGATCACCGCGTCGACCTTGTCGCCGGGCAGCTGGCCGCCTTCGCCGGGCTTCGCGCCCTGCGCCATCTTGATCTGGATCATGTCGGAATTGACGAGATATTCCGCAGTCACGCCGAAACGTCCAGAAGCGACCTGCTTGATCGCCGAGCGCGCGCTGTCGCCATTGGGCAGCGGCTTGAAGCGCTCCGGCTCCTCGCCGCCTTCGCCCGTGTTGGACTTGCCGCCGATGCGGTTCATCGCAATGGCGAGAGTCGTATGCGCCTCGCGGGAGATGGAGCCGAAGGACATGGCGCCGGTGGAGAAGCGCTTGACGATCTCGCTCGCCGGCTCGACCTCGTCGAGCGGAACGGGCGCGCGACCATCCTCCTCCGCCGTCTTGACGCGGAATAGGCCGCGCAGATTGAGCAGCTTGTCGTCCTGCGCGTTCAAATGCTGCGCGAAGGCGCGATATTTGTCCTGCGCATTGGCGCGCACGGCATGCTGCAGCAGCGACACCGTATGCGGCGTCCAGCTATGCGCCTCGCCGCGAATGCGGAAGGCGTAATCGCCGCCGACATCCAGCGCGTCGCGATAGATGGCGACGTCGCCGAAAGCGTCCTTGTGACGGCGCACCGTCTCGGCCGCGATCTCGTCGAGGCCGACGCCCTCGACGCGCGTCGTGGTGCCGCGGAAGAATTCGTCGATGAAGCTCTGCGCGAGGCCCACGGCGTCGAAAATCTGCCCGCCGCAATAGGACTGATAGGTCGAGATGCCCATTTTGGACATGACCTTCAGCAGACCCTTGTCGACCGCCTTGATGAAGCGCTTGATCGCCGTCGGCCCGTCGACGTCGGAGGGGAATTCCGCGGTCGAAGCCTCGAGAGTCTCAAAGGCGAGATAAGGATTGATCGCCTCCGCGCCATAGCCGGCGAGCAGAGCGAAATGATGCACCTCGCGCGCTTCGCCCGTCTCGAGCACGAGACCGACCGAGGTGCGCAATCCGCGGCGAATGAGGTGATGATGCACGGCCGCCGTGGCGAGCAGCGCCGGAATCGGAATGCGATCCGGCCCCACCATGCGGTCGGAGAGGATGATGATGTTATAGCCGCCGTTCACCGCCTTCTCGGCGCGCTCGCCGAGCCGGTTCAGCGCCTCGCGCAGGCCGCCGGCGCCGGTCGCAGCGTCATAGGTGATGTCCAGAGTCTTGGTGTCGAAGCTGTCCTCGATATGGCCGATGCAGCGGATCTTCTCGAGATCCTCATTGGTGAGGATCGGCTGGCGCACCTCAAGCCGCTTGCGCTTCGCCGAGCCCTCGTGATCGAGGATGTTCGGGCGCGGGCCGATGAAGGAGACGAGGCTCATCACCAATTCCTCACGGATCGGATCGATCGGCGGATTGGTGACTTGCGCGAAGTTCTGCTTGAAATAGGTGTAGATCAGCTTCGGCTTGTCGGAAAGCGCCGAGATCGGCGTATCCGTGCCCATGGAGCCGACCGCCTCCTGGCCGGTGACGGCCATGGGGAAGAGCAGGAGATCGAGCTCCTCCTGCGAATAGCCGAAAGCCTGCTGGCGATCGAGCAATGACACATCGGCGCGCGAGGCGCGCGGCTCGACGGGCTTCAAATCCTCGAGCACGATCTGCGTGCGCTCTAGCCATTGCTTATAGGGATGCGAGGAGGCCAGCTCCTTCTTGATCTCGTCGTCGGAGACGATGCGTCCCTGCTCGAGATCGACGAGCAGCATCTTGCCCGGCTGCAGGCGCCACTTCTGCACGATCTTGTCTTGCGGGATCGGCAGCACGCCCATCTCCGAGGCCATGACGACGAGCCCGTCCTCAGTCACGAGATAGCGCGCCGGGCGCAGGCCGTTGCGGTCCAGCGTCGCGCCGATCTGACGGCCGTCGGTGAAAGCCATGGCGGCGGGGCCGTCCCAGGGCTCCATCAGCGCGGCGTGATATTCGTAGAAAGCCTTGCGGTCGCTATCCATCAGCGGATTGCCGGACCAGGCCTCCGGGATCAGCATCATCACCGCATGAGCGAGCGAATAGCCGCCCTGCACGAGAAACTCGAGCGCATTGTCGAAGCAGGCGGTGTCCGACTGACCCTCATAGGAGATCGGCCACAGCTTTTCGATGTCATTGCCGAACAGCGGCGAGGCGACGGAGGCCTGACGCGCGGCCATCCAGTTGAGATTGCCGCGCAGCGTGTTGATCTCGCCATTATGCGCGACGAAGCGATAGGGATGCGCGAGGCGCCAGGACGGGAAAGTGTTGGTGGCGAAGCGCTGATGCACCAGCGCCAGGGCGCTGACGAAGCGCGGGTCTTTCAGATCGAGGAAATATTCGCCGAGCTGCGAGACCAGCACCATGCCCTTGTAGACGATGGTCTGCGAGGACACGGAAACCGAATAATGCTCGCGCGCCGCCGGCCCCCGCGCATAGATTTCATTGGAGGCGGTCTTGCGCGCGAGATAGAGGCGGCGGTCGAAATCGACGTCATCGGTCACGGTGGGGCCGCGTCCGATGAAGACCTGGCCATGCACCGGCTCGACCGCCTTCACCGCCGCGCCGAGGTCGCTCGAATCGACCGGCGTGTCGCGCCAGCCGAGCACGACGAGGCCCTGGGCGGAGGCGGCGGCCTCGATGAATTCCTTCGCCTTGGCGCGCTCGGCGTCATCGCGCGAAAGAAAGAACTGGCCGATGGCGTAATGGCCGGGCTCCGGCAGGGCGAAGCCGAGCTTCGCGCATTCTTCCTTGAAGAACTGGTGCGGAATCTGCACGAGAATGCCGCAGCCGTCGCCGAGCTTGGGGTCCGCGCCCACGGCGCCGCGATGATCGAGATTGAGCAGGATCTGCAGACCCATCTCGACGATCTCATGGCTCTTGGCGTTGTGCAGATTGGCGACGAAGCCGACGCCGCAGGAGTCGTGCTCCTTGGACGGATCGTAGAGGCCCTGAGCCTGCGGCAGGAGGGGGTCTCTGGCGTCGATCGCGGTCATGGCGGCGTCTCCCGGGCGAGTCCGGGGGCCGCCCGGCCCGATCGCCGCGCCCGCTCCCCCGTCCTTGGTCGTCGAAATCATAGCGTCGCTCGCAGGGTGGCGCGAGCGGCATTGGCGCAGAATGGTCAGCAAGGCTGACATATCGGCGGGAAATATTGTTGCCAGATTTGCGTCCCTCGCACAAGCAATCTGCCGCTACAAAACCGAATTCCCGGCGCATTCCGTCGCCGGCGCGCGCCGCTTGCGTCCAAAGCTCGCCGCAATGGTCGCCCAAGCTCGGCAATCGAGACGGGGCCAGACGATGAGATGGATGTGGAGCGGTTCATGACGCTATCGAGACTGCGGCCGAAGCTCTTGCTCGCGATCGCGAGCCTCGCGCCGATGGCGGCGCCGACGCCGGCCGCGGCGGATTTCTTCTTTCGTCCGTTCGGCTACGCCTTTCACCAGCCGATCCCGGAGCCCGCGCCCAACGCCACGCCTCGAGCGGTCGCCGGCATTTTGGGCGAGGAAGGCTTTCGTCTCGTCGGCGGGCTCGGCCGGCGCGGCGATCAGGTGGTGGCGACGGGCGTCGACCGCCGCGGCCATTATCGGCGCTTTTTGATCGACCCTTATGAGGGCGAGATTTTGCGCTCCTGGCGCATCGGGCCGGAGGAAGTCGGACCGGGCTTCGTCGAAGCGCCGCCCGCCGCCTATCGCGGATCGCCGGGGCCAGAACCCTATGAGGGGCCGCGCGCCGGCGCCGCGGAAGACCCTCTGGTCGTGCCCGGCCTCGGCGGTGAGCCCCGTCGTCCGGCGCGACGCGCGGAGGGGCCTTCGCGCGCCCATGCGCCCAATGGCGTGGCCGCCGTCCGGCCGGAGAACGCCGAGACGCAGCGCCCGCCCCATTCGCCGCCCTCCGAGGCGACCAGGCCGCCGACGCGCGCCGCGGCACCGCAGCTTCGTCCGACGGCTCCCCATTCCGCGAAGCCGGCCGCCGAGCACAAGGCGCCCGCGCAGCAGCAATCCGGGCCGACCCCGCCGCAAGGCGCTGCTCCGGCGCCCACCCCTGCGCCAGCCGCCGCCCCCGCCGCGCCGGCCCAAGCCGCACCCGAGCCGCCGCATGCGGCCGCGCCAGAACCTGCCGCCGTCGGCCATCAGCAGGCGGCGCCGGCGCCTCAGACCATCGTCCCGGCGACGCCCGCCGCGCCGCCGCCGCCCGCCCCTGCGGCTCCCGCCAACCCCGTCTCGGCGGAGCAGTCCAAGGCGCCGCCCGCGGGCGAGCAAGCCCAGCCGACTCCGGGCGGCTGAACGAAAAAAGAGGCGTCCCTCTCGGGACGCCTCGATTTTTTTGCAAGGAGAGGATTCAGCCTGCGGTCAGGCGGCTTTGGCGTCGATCGTCTGGGCCGGAACGCCGCCGCCGATCTCGATGCGGCGCGGCTTCTGCGCCTCGGGGATCTGGCGGACCAGATCGACATGCAGCAGGCCATTGGCGAGGGTCGCTCCGGTCACGACGACATGGTCGGCGAGCTGGAAACGGCGCTCGAAGGCGCGGGCGGCGATGCCTTGATGCAGCATCTCGCGCTTGACGCCGCCGCTCTCGGGCTGCGGGTCTTTCGCGCCCTTGATGGTCAGCGTGTTCTCGCGCGTCTCGATGGAGATATCCTCGCGCGCGAAGCCGGCGACGGCCAAGGTGACGCGATAGTCGTTCTCGCCGGTGCGCTCGATATTATAAGGCGGATAGGTCGGCGCCGTCTCCGCGCCCGGCCCCTGGTCGAGCAGCGAGAAGAGACGATCGAAGCCGACGGTCGAGCGATAGAGGGGGGAAAGATCGAAGTGACGCATGTCATTGTCCTCCTAGAAGCGACAGTGGAAGCGCGATCGGGATGCTCGTCCCCGCTCGCGCCGGGGAAGAAGCGCGTCCGCTACGGCCCGCGCTGATTTCCATGTGGGAGCGCCTTTTGCGGCCTGCAAGAGGCGCCGGCGCGGGTGTCGCAATTTTGTGACAGGCCCCGAGTTTTCGCCGCGAGCGCGACGATCGCATTGACCGCGGAAATTTCCCGGCGCTAGTTTCACTCATGGCGAAGCTGAGGTCACGGCGCTGGTCGGACGTCTCCGCGGCGAGACGCGCATTCGTCTCGGCGCTGGCGCTTTGCCTTTTCGCGCTCCAGGCTTTCGTCGCCGCCTCGCTGGTCCGAGCGCATGACGCGAGCGCGGCCGGCGTCTCGGCCTCCGCCTATTGCGAGCCGCACAGGGACGGCGCGCCGCCGGCAGAGCGCGATCATGCGCCCTGCTGCATTCTCTGCGTCTCCGGCCGCGATCTGCCGAGCCTCGCCGAGCCGCCGTCCGAGGAGCCGATCCTCGCGCCGCCGGTCGCTTTCGCCTTCGTCGCCTATGCCTCGACAGCGCCGCCACGGCGCGAGCCCGTCGGCTGGGCCAGCTCCTGGTCGTCCCGCGCCCCTCCCCTCGCCTGATCGCGCGGCGCGCCGCGATCGCGGCCGCCGTTTCGATACGCCGATCGACGCACCGGACGCCCCCGCGCCCGGGCGACGCCGCGACGGATGGCGCCGATGCCCGACACGAGATTTTCGATTTTGCGCGAGCTCTTCGCGCGCACCCAACGCGATTTGACGCGCCTGCTCACGCGGCGGGTCGGTCCCGATCACGCCCCGGACATCGTCCAGGAGGCGTTTCTGCGCGTCATGCATAGAGACATGACCGAGGAGATCGCCGATCCGCCCGCCTATCTGCGCCGCACCGCCGTCAATCTGGCGATGGATTTCTCGCGACGGCGCAAGCTCGAGAGCAGGCTCTTCGTGGCCGATGCGGAGAGCTGCGACGCGCCCTCGCAGGAGCCCTCGGCGGACGAGACGCTGGAGGCCGATCGCCGCGCGCGCATTCTAACGTCGGCGATCGAGACGCTGCCGCCCAAATGCCGCGAGGTCTTCGTGCTGCGCATGCATCATGACCTCCCGCAGGACGAGATCGCGCGGCGGCTCGGCATTTCCCGCAATATGGTGGACCGGCATTTGCGCATCGCCATAAAGCGCTGCCGAAGCGCGGTGCGGTAGAAAAATTTCCGGGCGACGCATCCGCGATTCGGACCGTCGCTCGTCTGTATGTGTGAGGAGCGAGTTTCGATCTATGGCCGCCCACGAATATCCCGCGCCGCAGGAGAGCGCCTCGCAGGACTCCGCCATCGCCTGGTGGGTGCGTCGCGACGCCGGCGACATGTCGAGCGCCGAGATCGCCGCCTTCGAGGCCTGGATCGCCGATCGGGCCAACGCCGCGGCCTTCGCCTATATTTGCGCGCTCTGCGGCGAGGTGAAGGCTTTGAAGCCGCGTCGTGTCGACGCGATCGCGGCGCGGCGGCGGCGGCGCATGGCGTTCGCTGCCGCGCTGGCCGCGACGCTGGCCACCGTGGCGAGCTTCGACACGCTGCGCCTGCTCTGGAGCGCGGACTTCCGCACCGCCGCCGGCGAGACGCGCATGGTCACGCTCGCGGACGGCTCCAAGATCCAGCTCGGCGGCAAATCGGCCATCGCCGTGCATTACGCCGCCGGAGAGCGCGCGCTCACTCTGCTCGAAGGCGAGGCGTTTTTCGATGTCGCGCCGGACGCCGCGCGGCCCTTTGTCGTCACGGCGGCGGGCGGAACGGTGACGGCGCTCGGCACATCTTTCGACGTCGCGCTCGAGAATGACGGCGCCCGGGTGACGGTCGCCGAGCATAAGGTCGCCGTCGCGAGCCATGGCGAGAGAATGATCGTCGAGGAAGGCCGCCAATGCGACTTCGGCTCGGCGGCGCCGACGAGCGCGCCCATCCCGGTCGCCGTGCCGGACGCCACCGCATGGCGGCGCGGCAAGCTCATCTTCGTCGATCGTCCGCTCGGCGAGGTCGTCGATATTCTCTCACGCTATCACCGCGGCTACATAATCGTGGCGAGCGATTCCACGCGCCTGCTGCGCGTCACCGGCGTGTTCGACGCCGCCGATCCGATCGGCGCTCTGCGCGCGATCGAGGCTTCGCTCGCTCTCGATGCGATTCACATCGGCGATTATCTCGTGGCGCTGCGCGGATGAGACAGAACGCCGCATCATGCGCCCGCATTTTTTCGTCGCACGGACGTGCGTGTTCGCGCGCTCCATTCGTCAGAGTTCATAGAGGGACGTTTTCGTTCCTGATGAGAACTCGGAGAAGGGCGGATGCAGCGGCGATTTTTTCGTCTCGAGAATAGAAACATGGGCGCGACGGCGATAGCGACGGCTCTGAGCGCTCTCGTCCTCGGACAAGAGCCGGCCATAGCGCATGTCGCAATGCCGGAGGCGGAGCTCGCGGCCGCCGTGCGCAGCTATGAGATTCCGGCGGGCTCTATCGCCGCCGCGCTCAATCGCCTCGCCGACGCCACCGGCGCGCAGCTCGTCTATAAATCGCGGCTGACGCGCGATCTCACGACACACGGCCTCACCGGCGTCTTCACGCTGGAAGACGCGCTCGATCGTCTGCTCGCCGGCACGGGCATAGGCTATCGCCTCACGCGCGACGGACGCAGCGTCGCCATTGTGCTCGCGCAGAACGAGACCACGCGCAATGACGCCGGCGCGGTTCCGCTGCCGCCGATCGACGTGGCGGCGGAGCGCGCGCGCGCTGCGCGCCGCAGCGCGCCACGCCGACGGCCCCTTCACGCCGATCGGCGCGGCGGACATAAGCGGCGCGGCGCTCGACGCTCAGCGTCCCAACGCCAGCGACACGGCGCAGCTGCTCTACGCGGCGCCGGGCGTCGATCTCTATGAGGCGGGCGGCGTGTCGCGCCTGCCGGCGCTGCGCGGCCTCGCCGACGATCGCATCAAGATTTTGCTCGGCGGCGTCGAGATCACCTCGGCCTGCGCCAATCACATGAATCCGCCGCTCTCTTATATCGATCCGAACAATGTCGGAAAGATCGAGGTGCTGTCCGGCGTGACGCCGGTGAGCAAGGGCGGCGATTCGATCGCGGGCACGATTTCGGTCACGCCCAAGCCGCCGATCTTCGCCAATCCGCACGTCGCCTCGGCGCCCGGGCTCGTTCCATCGGTCGCGCCCGGCGTTCTCGCCTCTGGATCGATCTCGGGCTTCTTCCGCAGCTCCAACAGCAGCTTCGGCGTCTCGGGAACGGCGAATGTCGCCACCGAGCATTTCAGCCTGCTCTACAATGGCGGCTATACGCGCGGCTCGGATTATCACGCGGGCGACAATGGACCGAAGGTCCTCTCCACCGGCTTCATCTCCGAAAATCATTCGGCGACTCTCGCCTATCAGAACGACGGACATCTCTTCACGTTGAAGGGCGGCTATCAGAACATTCCCTATCAGGGATTCGTCAATCAGCGCATGGATATGACCGCCAACCGCGCCTATTCCGTCGACGCCGGCTATGAGGGCGCGTTCGAATGGGGCAAGCTCGAGGCGCGCGCCTACTGGCACCATACAGCGCATGAGATGGGCTTTCTCTACGACAAGCAGCCCGCCAACATGCCGATGAACACGTCGGGAACGGATTACGGCTATTCGCTGAAGGCGGAAATTCCGCTCGACCCCTCCAATCTTCTGCGCGTCGGCAACGAATTCCACGGCAATCATCTGAACGATTGGTGGCCGCCGATCGTCGGCAGCATGATGATGGGTCCGGGAACCTATTGGAACATCAATGGCGGCCAGCGCGACCGCATCGGCACATTCGCGGAATGGGAGGCGAAATGGTCGCCGCAATGGACGACGTCGCTCGGCGTGCGCAACGATGTCGTCTGGACGAACGCCGGCGACGCCCAGGCCTATGACCCGCGCAATCCCATCCCCATGGGCATGATGGGAATGGGCATGGGCATGGCCAATCCAGACGCGACGGCGGCGCGTTTCTTCAACGCCCGCAGCCATGCGCGCACCGACGTGAATTTCGACATGACCGCGCTCGTCCGCTACCAGGCCGACGAGACGAGCACATATGAGCTCGGCTATTCGCGCAAGACGCGCTCGCCCAATCTCTACGAGCGCTACGCCTTCGGCGTCGGCGGCATGGCGAGCAGCATGATCGGCTGGTTCGGCGACGCCAATGGCTATGTCGGCAATCTCGATCTGAAGCCCGAGGTCGCGCATACGGTGAGCTTCACGGCCGCTTGGCGCGATCCCGTCGCCCATGATTGGGAGGTGAAGGCGACGCCCTATTTCAGCTATGTCGAGAATTTCATCGACGCCGATCGCATCGGCGGATTCAGCGACAAGAATGGAAGCTGGTTCCCCATTCTGCAGTTCCGCAATCACAAGGCGGAGCTCTATGGCTTCGATCTCTCCGGCCGCGGCAAGCTCTATGAGGCGCCGGATGTCGGCAGCTTCACGCTCTCCGGCGTCATCGGCTATGTCTATGGCGAAAATCTCGATCGCGGCGACGGGCTCTATCACATCATGCCGCTCAACGCCCGCTTCGCGCTCGAGCACAAGCTCGGCGGCTGGAGCAGCGCCGTCGAGCTGCAGCTGGTCGACAGCAAGACGCATGTGAGCACGGCGCGCAACGAGCTGAAGACGCCCTCCTATGGCCTCGTCAATCTGCGCACCGCCTATGAATGGGACGCGTTCCGCATCGATCTCGGCGTCACCAATGTCGCCGATGTGCGCTATTATTCGCCGCTCGGCGGCTTCGATTACACGAATTACAAGAAGACGAGCGTCTTCGGCGCCGTGCCGGGACAGGGCCGCTCCTATTATGCCGGGCTGACGGTGAAGTTCTGAGCTTCGCCTTTTGCGCGCTCGGGCGAGACATGCGATAGACGGGGCAAGAGGCGCGGGCAGCGCCTTTCGCTCCCGCCGTAGCAGGATCGCCCGACATGCCGCTCACCGAATCGCAGCTCATCGGAACGCCCGACAATCCCGTGCCGCCCAATGCGAAGGTCTTCGCCATTCGCACGGCGGACGGACGCAGCCTGCGCGCAGCGAGCTTCGCGCCGCCGCGTGGGGCGATCGGCACAGTGGCGCTGTTTCAGGGCCGGGCCGAGTTCATCGAGAAATATTTCGAGACGATCAATGATCTGCTCGCCCGCGACCTTCATGTGGTGACGCTGGATTGGCGTGGACAGGGCGGCTCGGAGCGCGATCTTTCCGATCCGCGCAAGGGCCATGTCGATGATTTCGCGCTCTATCAGCGCGATCTCGACGCCTTCATCACCGACGTCCTGGCGCTCGAATGCCCCTCCCCCTGGCATGCGCTGGCGCATTCCATGGGCGGCGCCATATTGCTCGATCGCGTCCATTCGGCGCGCTCGCCATTCGATCGCGTCATCGTCGCCGCGCCAATGGTCGATTTCGAAGGGCTGCGCTTTCCGATCGGCGCGCGCGCCATCGCCGACACGCTCGACATGTTCGGCCTCGGCGCCATGTATGTGCCGGGCGGCGGACCGAAATCGCTGGAGGAGCTGCCCTTCGAGGGCAATCGTCTGACCTCCGATCCCGCGCGCTTCTCCCGCAACGCCGACATCGTGCGCGCCGCGCCGCATCTCGCCATCGGCGATCCGACGGTCGGCTGGGTCAACGCCGCCTTCCGGCTGATGAAACAATTCGCCGCGCCCGAATACGCCCGCGCCGTGCGCTCGCCGGTGATGGCCTTTCTCTGCGGGCGCGACCGCATCATTTCCTCCCGCGCGATCGAGCGCTTCGCCCAGCGGCTGCCGGTCGCGAGCCTCATCGAGGTTCCCGGCGCGCGTCACGAATTGCTGATGGAGCGCGACGAATTGCGCGAGCAATTCTGGGCGGCCTTCGACGCTTTCGTTCCCGGCGAGGCGGTGGATAGCGCCTGAGCGCTTTTACTCGAAGGCGGTCTGAAAGCGCACGATCGCCCGCGCCACCGGCCGCGTCGGCAGATAGCAGAAGGAATTGGTGGCGATCTTCGCCTCCTTGCAGTGCTCGTGCTCGGCGTTCCACTCATAGCCGAGCCGCTCCATGCAGGCGACGATATGATCGTGCAGCACTCTGCTGTTCTTGTGCCGCTCCTCCGGGAGCTTGCTCTCGCTGTCGAGCTCGCAATCGGTGACGTCGATCTTCAGCCCGGCGAAATAGCGCCCGCTGCTGCTGCTGGTGACGAAGACGAGCTCGGTCGCGACGATGAAGGCGAGACCGACGGCGAAAGCGACGCGCGCCTTGAACTTGCTGTCGAAATAATCGATGCCGATGAAGGACAGAGCGCCGAGCGCCAGCAATCCGCCGCCGAGCATGAGCGTCAGCGGAGCCACGAAGGCGGAGATATCCTCATTCATCGGCACGTCTCCCGTCTGTTCCCGACGGGGCGCCGCCTTCCCCTCAGTCTCGAGGTCAAATGGAGCATGTCCTCCAACCGGCAAGCGCCCCGCTGGGACGAGCGGCGAGCTTAGAGTCATTCCGGCTCGGATTGAACCGGAATGACTCGTGGTTTCCCTTGTTCGGTCGTGTTTTCTTCACGCGAACCGGCTCCCCCTTCGCTCGAAAGCGCTCGAGCCTCGCCGCAGCGCTCAGACTATTCGAATCGCAGCTGGAAAGCGGTGATGGTGCGGTCGAAGCCGGCGGTCGGCAGGTAGCAATAGGGATTGGTGGCGACCGGCGCGTCCTTGCAGTTGCGATGCGTCGGCGACCATTCATAGCCGGCCTCCTGCATGCAGCCGAGGATGTGCTTGTGAATGATGTTGACGTCGACGCCGAGGCGCGCCTCGGGATGCGCCGACTCTCCTTCCAGCTCACAGGCGGAAGTCTGCACCTGCTGCGCCTTGAAGAAGGAGACGCTGCTGCCGGCGAGCACGACCTCGAGCGCGGCGAGAACGAGGGAGCCCGCGACGAGCGCGGCGATCGCCTGGAAGCGCGACTTCAGAAATTGAATTTCGATGAAGTAGAGCCCGCCGGCGGCGATCAGCGCGCATCCGATGACGAGAGCGAAAGGGGTGACGAAAACCGAGAGATCCTGATTCATCTGCTTCCTCCTGCTTTATGAGCGCGCGAGCGCCCTCCTTCGATGATCTTGCGATCATCGGGCATCGAGCAGGAGTCATCAGCCTCTTCGGCGGTTATAGGGGGCACCCCATCCCCTGGCGCGCGGGCTATCGCCCTCGCGACCTTATGTAGCTAATTCGATACATAAAGCCGGCCGGATCGTCAATGCGCCGGCGAGCGGCGCGGCGGCTTTCGCGATCCCGCGCGCGAGCGTATGAGCCGCCGCGAGGACGAAACCAAAATGCTCATGCGCAACGACGAGGACGACAACATCGGCTCCAGCTCTCCACGGCGTTCGGCGCTCGAGACGCTTCTCGCCTTTGCGCAGCTGGGACTGACCAGCTTCGGCGGGCCGATCGCCCATATCGGCTATTTCCGGGCCGAATTCGTCGAGCGCCGCAAATGGCTGAGCGAGACGGCCTTCGCCGATTTCGTCGCGCTCTGCCAATTTCTTCCCGGACCGGCGAGCAGCCAGCTCGGCTTTATCCTGGGCATGTCGCGCGCCGGCCTGCTCGGCGGCTTCTCGGCCTGGCTCGGCTTTACCCTGCCGTCGGCCATCACCCTCGTCCTCTTCGCCTATGGCGTCTCGCAGCTCGGCGATGTCGCGCATCTTCCCTGGCTGCACGGCCTCGCGATCGTCGCCGTGGCCGTCGTCGCGCAAGCGGTCTGGGGAATGGCGCAATCCCTTTGCCCGGATCGCGAGCGCGCGACGATCGCGCTCGCGGCCATGATCCTCACTCTGGCGCTTCCCTCGGCCGCGGGCCAGATCGGCGCCATTGTCGGCGGCGGCCTCATCGGATGGCTGCTGCTCCCGCAGCGCGCGACGCCCGCCTCATCGCCGATCTCCACCGGCTTCATCGGTCGGCGCGCCGGCCTCGCCTCGCTGGCGCTCTTCGTCATCGTGCTGATCGGCGCTCCGATTCTCGCCGCGACCACCGGCGAGCATTGGCTCGCCCTTTTCGCGGCGTTCTATCGCTCGGGCGCTCTGGTGTTCGGCGGCGGCCATGTGGTGCTGCCGCTGCTGCAGCAGGCGGTGACTCCGCCGGGATGGATCGGCCCGGACGCTTTTCTCGCCGGCTACGCCGCCGCGCAGGCCGTCCCCGGCCCGCTCTTCACCTTCGCGGCTTTTCTCGGCGCAGCGATGCGCGAGCCGCCCAATGGCTGGGAGGGCGCGATTCTGTGCCTCGTCGCCATCTATCTTCCGTCCTTGCTGCTGCTTCTCGGCGTGCTGCCGTTCTGGGATGCGGTGCGCGGCCGATCCGCCATGCGCGCGGCGCTCGCCGGCGTCAATGCGGCGGTGGTCGGCATTCTCACGGGCGCGCTCTACACGCCGGTCTGGACCAGCGCGATCTTCTCGGCGGCGGATTTCTGCCTCGCGGCGGCGGCCTATCTGCTGCTGGTCTTCTGGCGGGCTCCGCCCTGGATCGTCGTCCTCTTCGGCGCGCTGGGCGCGGCGGCGATCGACTCTTTCGGCCGATCGCTCACTTGATCTCGGCGAAGCCCAGAGGCTTGGCGGCGGTCGGCGCAGAGGTCGGCTCGCCCCGCGTCGCGGCGGCGATCGTCACGCCTGATTCGGCGCCCGCCGCGGCGGCTATGGCCTCCGGCGTATCGGAGAGAAAGGCGGCGAGCTCGTCGGCGCCCCGCGCCGCGACCGCGGCCAGCGCGCGATCGTCGAGCAGCGTCCAGGGATCGCCGGCGCCGGTCACGGCCACCTCGTCAGTGAGGCGGCGGGCGCGTCGTCCATTGCGGTCGAAAATATCGAAGACATAGGCGAAGCGCGTCGCCCCTTCCGCGCTCGCATAGGCGGTGAGATAGCCGCGCAGCCGATAGGCGGCCGCCGGCTCCTCGGAAGCGGCGATGTCGCGGCTCTCCGTCGCGCGGGCGAAGGCCGGACGGAAACGCGCCAGCGCATCCTCCGGCGCGCCTTCCAGGCTGATGAGCGCCACGGGCGCGCCATGGGGGCTGACGCCGGGCCGCGCTGTCGGGCGCTGCCGCTGGGCGAGCTGCTCGGGCCGCGGATGGCCGATCTCCACCGCCGTATCGACGCAGCCGGCGAGCGTCAGCGCGCCGATCGCCGCGCAGAACGGCCCGAAAAAGCGAAGGGCGGAGCGTTTCAGATCGCGCATCGTCTCCAGCACCCTCCGCCTCATGATGAAGAAAGTGCTAACAATGATCCGGGCGGCGGTCCAGCCCCCGCATTCCCCATACGCAATTCCCTGTGGGACAAGGCGCATCGCCTTTCGCGCCGCCTTTTCGCCTCACTGCCGCCACGGACCGCGTCGACGATCAAGCTCACGTTAACCTTACCGCGCTTTCGCACGCCGCATCGGGGCGCGCAAAGCTTTCGTCAAGGTTGACGGAACCTTCGCTTAACCCCTGCGCAGATAGGACTGACGACAGCAGCGACCCGTCGTCAGAGGAGCTTAGAGGAAATGGCATTGCTTTCCGCCGCGCGCGCCCTGCGCTTCGCCGTCGCCGTTCTGGCGGCCGTCTCGCTCGGCGCCTGCGCCAAAAACGCCGAGGATGAGAACGCCGCGCTCGCCGGCGGCGCCGGCGCCAATGGCCGCGGCGGCTACGCCGCCCCCGGAAGCCCGCAGGATTTCGTCGTCAATGTCGGCGACCGCGTCTATTTCGAGACCGATTCGAGCGAGCTGACGACCACCGCGCAGGCGACGCTCGACAAGCAGGCCGACTGGCTGCAGCGCTACGGCCGCTATTCCTTCACCGTGGAGGGCCACGCCGACGAGCGCGGCACGCGCGAATATAATTTCGCGCTCGGCGCCCGCCGCGCCGAGGTGGTGAAGAATTATCTCGCCTCGCGCGGCCTCTCCGCCGGCCGCATCCGCACGATCAGCTATGGCAAGGAGCGTCCGGTCGCCGTCTGCGACGATATTTCCTGCTGGTCGCAGAACCGCCGCGCCGTCACCGTGCTGTCCGGCGGCAATTCTTGACCCGCAAAATGCGCCGAGGCCCCTCCCCGGCGCTTGCATCCTCGGCCGCGATGCGGCATGAGAGCCACGACGGCGCGCCGTCACCGCAGGAGTGTAGCTCAATCGGCTAGAGCACCGGTCTCCAAAACCGGGGGTTGGGGGTTCGAGTCCCTCCACTCCTGCCAGCTCCTCCCAAAATTCCGCCCAACAAAGATCGCGCGGCCGGGCTTTCGGCGAAGCGCGATATCGATGCGCATTTCGTGATCGGGATGTTTCGATGCGTTCCATGCTCGCCGGCGCCGCCATTCTCGCTTTTCTGATTTCCGCCGGCACGGCGAGCGCTTGTGGCGGCGGCGATCCGACGCCCGGACGCTGGTCGCTCGATCAGAGGAGCTATGCCGAGCAGAACGGCATGCCCTTCCTCGATCCGGGCAATGACACACGTCTCAATCTCCTCTTTCTGATGATCGACGCCGATCCGGCGCTGCGGCCGAAGGACGAGGCGATTTCAAAGGGTGAGGAGAAGCTCGACTTCTATTCCTCCGTGCTGTTCTTTCGGCCCGATTTCACCGACGCCTGCAGGAAAGGCGCAGGGGCGCGCGACCGCAAGGACGAGGCCGCGAGCGCTTTCGCCGACGGCGAGGGAACGCGCTGCGTCTCGCTCGACTCCGGCCGGGCCGCCTTCACGGCTGCGGTCGAGGCGGAGCCCGCGCTTTCCGCCGAAGAGCGGCGGGCGTTGATGGCGGCGCGGGACAAGATCGCTCCCTCCTGCCGCAATGAGAAAGCCGACGCGGCCGCGCAAAATGCGCTCGCGCAAGTCGCGCCCTCGGCCGCCGGGCAGGAGTTCGCGTCCTATCTGATCGGCGCCGACGCTTTCTACGAAGGCTATTTCGATCGCGCGCTGGAGCGCTTCGGCAAGCTCGAAACGGCGCGCAACGCCTGGCTGCGCGAGGCGGCGCGCTACATGACCGCCCGCGCTCTGCTCAACAAGGCGCAGATCGGCGCCTTCGCCGATTTCGACGCGACCGCGACGCCCAATGTGACCGATCGCGCGACGCTGACAGCGGCGCAGGCCGCCTTTCAGACCTATCTGAAATCCTATTCCACGGGGCGCTACGCCGCCTCGGCGCAGGGACTGTTGCGGCGCGTCTATTGGCTGGCGGCGGATGACGAGCGCCTCGCCGCCGAATATGGCCGGCGGATCGCGCAAGGGAGCGGCGCCAAGGTCGGTCTCGACGGCGTCGATCTGGCGCAGGAGATCGACGCCAAATATCTGACCACCGCCAAAGACCATGCGAGCCGCGAGCCGATCCTGCTGGCGACGCAGGATTTGATGAAGCTGCGCTCCGACGGCAAGGAGACGCATCTTCCGGCCGCGGAGCTGGACGCGCAGGCGCAGGCCTTCGCCGGCCACGCCGATCTCTTCGGCTTTCTGAAAGCCGCGCGCGCCTATTACGCCGACGCCGATTTTCCGGCGACGCTGCAAGCGCTCGGGGCTCCCGTCGCGGCGCCGCGCTCCTATCTCGCCTTCAGCCGAGAGACCTTGCGCGGCCAGGCGCTGATGGCCTCGGGCCAATATCCCCAGGCGATCGAGCATTGGGCGAAGCTGCGCGGCGCTGTCTCCAATCCCTTGTGGAAAGAGGCGGTCGAGCTGGGCCTCGCCCTGAGCTATGAGCGCGCCGGCATGGCGAACAAGGTCTTCCTGCCGGAGACGCGGCTCTCCTCGCCGCGCATTCGCGCGATTCTGCTGCGCCACACGGCCGGGCCGATCTTGCTGCGCATGGCCGTCGCCGACCCGCAGGGGAGCGCGGAGGAGCGCAAGCTCGCCCGTTTCCTCCTGCTCTACAAGGAAGCGACGCGCGGCCAATATGCGAATTTCCTGCGCGATTTCTCGGCCGAAGGCCTCGCCAAGGACGACGCCGAGGCGCCGGAGGTCTCCGATCTTCCCAAATCGGCGATCTTTTTGTCTTCGCCCGCCAATGAGCCCTATAAATGCCCGGCGCCCAAGGCGGTGGTCACGGAGCTCGCCGCCGATCCGCGCTCCGCGCATGGGCTGCTCTGCCTCGGCGATTTCGTCCGCCACTCGGGCTTCGCCCGTTTCGACGCCTGGCGTCCGGCGGCGGACGAGCTGGGCGGCGCCAAAGCCATTTTCCCCGGCGAGCCTTTCTCGCGGGGCGACGTCTATCAGCGGCTGATCGCCGATCCGGCCACCAAGGACGCCGACCGAGCCTATGCGCTCTATCGCGCCATCAATTGCTATGCGCCGGCGGGCAGCAATGATTGCGGCGGCAAGGATGTCGACAAGGCGCAGCGAAAGGCCTGGTTCCAAACGCTGAAATCACGCTATGGCGCGACGCAATGGGCGCGCGGCCTGCAATATTACTGGTGAGAGCGCGAGCTTTTCTTCTCGCGCTCTGCGCCCTGCTCTGCGCCTCTCCGGCGATGGGCGAGCCGCTGGTGCGGGCGGCGGATCATGACGCTTTCTGGCTCTGGGCCGGCGTCAAAAAGCGCGGCGAGCTCGCCGCGGCGAAAACCATCTATCTCCATTCGGGCGAGATCGGGCCGGATCGCGACGGCTTCATCCGCATGAAGGCGCAAGGCGGGGTCGAGCCCGGCCCGCACAAGGCCGCTCTCTGGCTCGCCTATCGCGTCCGCAGCCTCGATTGGCCGCCGGAGATCGTCGCCCAGATTCGCCGCCGGCTGGACGCCTGGCGCGCGCAGCCGGGCGGCGTCGCCGGCGTGCAGATCGATTTCGACGCGGCGACGCGCGGCTTGCAGAATTACGCCGCCTTCCTGCGCGCGCTGCGGCAGGAGCTGCCTCGAGACTGCGCGCTCGGCGCGACCGGCCTCATGGATTGGGCGTCGCAGGCCTCGCCCGAGGATTTGAACGCGCTTTCGGGAAGCGTCGACGAGCTGGTCTTCCAGACCTACAAAGGCGCGCAGACGGTCGAGAATATCGACGCCTATCTGGCGCGGCTCTCGCGGCTTCGCATTCCCTTCCGGCTCGGCCTCGCCGAAGGGGCGCGATGGGCGCCTCCGGCCGCGCTGACGACGCGGCCGAATTTCCTCGGCTATGTGGTGTTTCTGCGCAATCGCGCCGCGCCATGAGCGATCGGCTCACGCCTTGGGAAGCAGCCCGCGCAGACGCTCCGCCCCTTGCGGCGCGGGACGGCGCGGCGGACCGCCGGGCGGAAATCCCCCCGGCTGCGGTCCGGCGAAACGATCGCCGCGCGGCGGCATGAAGGGCGGCGTCGGCACGGCGCGCACCGTCTTGCGGTCGATCCGCGCGCGCAGCGACACGACATAGCGGCCGGCCGCCTCGCGCAGCTCGCCACGCGTCGTCTCGCCGGCGGCGAGCGCTATGCCGTCGGTCGAGTTCAGCGTGTCGCGCAGCCGGCCGCGCGCATAATCGCCGAGATTGGCGTAGAGGAATTCGCTCAGCGCATCCGGCAGGAAAATCTGCGAAGTGAGACGCGCCGTTCCGCCGTCGATGATCTTGAAATGAATATGCGTGGTGCGGCCGGGATACCAGCCCGGATAGACGCTGGAAAAGCGCGCGCGTCCGTCCGCCCCCGCGATCTGGCTTCCGCGCAGAAACGTCTTGCCCGAGAGATCGAGCCGCCCGTCCTCGCCCTGGCCAGGGAAGCCGGAATAACGCCCCTGCGCATCGCAATGCCAAACATCGATTCGGGCGCCCGGCAACGGCGCGCCGGTCTCGTCCTGGACGGCGAAGGCGATGTCCAGCGGCACGCCGGCGAGCTCTTCGGCTATGTCCGCACGCTGAAGATCGAGATCGAGATAGAAGGGCCCCTCTTCCGCCGGCGCCGTCAGCGGCCCGGGGGCAGGCTCGGGAGCGGCGGGTTCCGGCAGAACCGCGGTCGCCGAGCCGGCGAGCGCGACAGCCACGAGGCCGCGTCGCGTCAAAGCAATTTTGTCAGGCATGGAATTTCCTTGGTCTTCGTCAGCGCGCGCAGGATGAAACGGCCCGGTGTCGGATGCGCGGCGGAAAATCTCTCGCGCGTTTCGGTCCCGTTTCTTCTCGCCGTGCGGCGCGGGGTGGGCTTTCCGCGCAGACGGGCTATAAGTCCCGCCGTCCCGCATCTCGAATGAGCCGATCGCCCGTGAAACGTCCCTCCCTCGATTCCTTCCGCCGCATCGTCGTCAAGGTCGGCTCCTCGCTGCTCGTCGATCCGCGCGAGGCGAAGGTGAAGCGCGAGTGGCTCGCGCGGCTCGCCGCGGACATCGCCGCTCTGCACCGTCGCGGCGCCGATGTTCTCGTCGTCTCCTCGGGCGCCGTGGCGCTGGGACGCAGCGTGCTCGGCCTGCCCTCCGGCGCGCTGCCGCTGGAAGACAGCCAGGCGTCGGCGGCTGTCGGGCAGATCGCCCTCGCCCGCATCTGGGCGGAGACTTTGGGCGATCTCGGCATAACCGCCGGGCAGATTCTCGTCACCTTCGGCGATACGGAGGAGCGCCGCCGCTATCTCTACGCCCGCGAATGCCTGACCCGGCTGCTGGCGCTGCGCGCCGTGCCGGTCATCAATGAGAACGACACGGTCGCGACCTCCGAGATTCGCTACGGCGACAATGATCGCCTCGCCGCGCGCGTCGCGACGATGGCGAGCGCCGATCTTCTGGTGCTGCTCTCCGATGTGGACGGGCTCTACACTGCGCCGCCGGCGAGCGATCCAAATGCGAAGCTGCTCGAGGTGGTGCCGCGGGTCACGGCCGAGGTGGAGGCGATGGCCGGCGGCGCCGCCTCGCAATTCTCCCGCGGCGGAATGCGCACCAAGATCGAGGCGGCCAAGATCGCGACCACGGGCGGCGCCCATATGGTCATCGCCGACGGCCGCGTGGAGGCGCCGCTCTCGCGCATCGCCGCGGGCGGGCCTTGCAGCTGGTTCTTGACCCCTTCGTCTCCGGTGACGGCGCGAAAAAAATGGATCGCCGGCTCGCTCGAGCCCAAGGGCGTCGTGCATGTGGACGAGGGCGCGGCGCGCGCGCTCTTCTCCGGCAAGAGCCTGCTGCCGGCCGGCGTCACCGCGCTGGAAGGCGGCTTCGCGCGCGGCGATTGCGTCGTGATCCGCAATCCTTCGGGCGGCGAAATCGGCCGCGGCCTCGTGACTTATGACGCATTGGACGCGGCCCGCATCATCGGCCGCTCGTCCCGCGACATAGAGGGGCTGCTCGGCTTCAAAGGCCCGGACGAGATCATCCACCGCGACGACATGGCGCTCGCCGGCGACTGACTCGGGGCGTTCGCAGCCCGGTAAAACATGGGCGGGAACGTAGCGGCAGGCCTTGGCAGAGCGAAATCGCGCTCCCATATCACGGGCGCCACGCCCGCGAAGAGGGCTGGTTCCAACTGGGAGAGACCTATGTCACCCGAAGAACGCCAACTGCTCGCCGGTTTGTTCGAGCGTACGCGCAGCGCCGCCGGCGCTCAGCGCGATCAGGAGGCGGAGAGTTTCATCGCCGAGCAGCTGAAGTCGCAGCCGGGCGCGCCCTATCTGCTGGCGCAGACCGTTCTGGTGCAGGATCAGGCGCTGCAGGCGGCCAATCAACGTCTGCAGGAGCTAGAAGGCCGCGTGCGCGACCTCGAGAGCCGTCCGCAGCAGTCCAGCGGATTTTTGGGCGGTCTGTTCGGCGGCGCTCAGCGCCAGGCTCCGCCCCCGCCGCGTCCGGCCCCGCCTCCGGGCTATGGCCAGCAGCCCGGCTATCCGCAGCAGCAAGGCGGTCCCTGGGGCGCGGCCCCGGCCGGCGGCCCCGCCTATGCGCCGCCCCCGCCTCCCGGCTACGCTCCGCAGGCCTATCCGCCTCAGCAGGCGGCTGCGGCCCCCGGCGGCGGCTTTCTGAAGGGCGCGCTGGGCACGGCGGCGGGCGTCGCCGGCGGCGTGCTGCTCGCCGATTCGATCCGCGGCCTGTTCCATGGCGGCGCCGGCGGAGCGGGGAGCAATCTCGGCATAGGCTCGGGCTATGAGCATGCCGGCGGCGGCGAGACCATCATCAATAATTATTACGGCGATCAGGGCGGCTACAGCCAGCCCTACCCCGACGCCGGCTATGACGGCCCCGACCCCGGCAGTTCCGATGTGCAGAGCGCCGATTACGACACGGACGCCGGCGGCTTCGATGACGGTGGCGGGGATGGCGGCTTCGACGTGTGATCGGCCCGCTGAGACACGGAACTAAAGAGCGGCGCGCTTGTCTGCGCGCCGCCACTTTTTCGAGCCGCTAGACTCGAACCAATCAGCGACGTCCGTCCGATCTGGTCGCGGCGCGTATCGAATGTTTCCAGAACATTCGCGAGCCTTCGGTACAGCTCTCGCTGAACCTCCCGCCGGCCCTTTTCGAGTGGCTTCATGCACGCGCCATGCGTCGCGTCATTATGGTCGAAAGCCATGCCGAACATTTCGTCGAGGCGGTGGTAGCGCCATTTTCCCGGCTCGAGACGATCCTCGAAACCGAAAATTCCCTCGCCGCCGACCGGATGAGCGCGGCCAATGAAAGGATAGCGCTGCGAGATCGTGTTCACCACGCCATCGTTCTCGCGCCAGAGATCCATCGTCAGATCGCCGCTTCCCCAATCGGGCGTCGGAGCCACGGAAAATTCAGGTCGAGTTGCAATGTGGGCGGCCGTGTCGCGCATCGTCAGCTCCATGGAACGAACGGGGCGATGCCTGGCGCGCAGAAACGGCAGGTTCAAGAAGCGTCCCTCGCGCGTCGCGCTCGAGACCAGCGATAAATAGAGACAGTTCGCGAAAGTCTCCATCGACTGATTGAGGCGCGCGGCGCCGTGCAGCGTGACGTCGAACCCGAGATTATCGCCGCTCTCTATGAAATAGGTTGCGTCCAGCCGCCGCAGGAACGCCTCGCCGGCCTGCTCCTCTCGCGCCCAATGATCGAGATGCAGATCATAGAGGCGCGACGCCCCTAAGCGGGACAAAGCCGATACGACAGAGAGCGCACCGGCGACCAACGCGCTCGGCAACATTTTCAGCTTGCCGTGCTCTTCGTCGCAATATCGATAGGCGAGAGTCGAGCCATTGAGCGCGCCGGCGACGCCGACGATCGCCTCCACCCATTCCGCATTCGAGCCGACGCCCCAAAAATCCTGCGCCAGAAGATTTTGCAGCATTCGGCAGGTTTGAGCTCCGGCGCTGTGGCCGATCAGAATTACGGGATTTTCGGCCGACCAGTTCCCGACGAAGCCGCGCCCGGAATAATCGCGGGAGAAGCGGGCGTGGCCGGCCAGTGCGCTGTGACTCTCGCCATAGTCGATGCGCGCGCCGACGATCTGCGCGAAAAGCTCGCAGGCGCAATCATGAACAGAGTTGAGCGGACCGCATTTGGCGAGATGAGCGCGAAAGCGCGGCGAAAATTGCGCCGGAGCGTCGCCCCAATAGGGAAGCCCACCGAGATCATTCGGCCCCCATCCCATGAGACCATGGACAAAAACAACATTGCTCGACTTCATCGGCCGCATTCGCCTCTCGCGATGACGCGCAAGCTAGCAGAGAGCGCGTTCCGCGTCAGGCCCCCGGCGCGGCGGCGGAGGCGAGCGACCGCCGATGACTCCGCTCACTCGAGCTTGACCAGCAGCGTCCCGCCGAAGGTCCTCGGGAAATCCTGTATCTGCATGGTGGCCGGCGCCGTCGGCGTGCCTGCGGTCCAAGTCTTGATCCATCTCTGATCGGTGATGTTCTTGCTCCAGAGCTGGAAGCTGTAGCGGCCGTCGTCGGTGCGCAGGCCGAGGCCGACGTTGATGAGCGAATAGGCCGGCTGCCAATATTGAATGATGGAATGCGGATCGGTCATCTGCATCCGATCCTGCCAAGCCAGATTGAAATAGCCGAAGGCGGTGACGGGCTGATCGAAGCCGCCGAAATCCTTGAAGATCGCGCCGAGCGGATGTTCGTAATTGGCGCCGACATTCACCGCCCATTTCGGCAGCAGCTCCCAGCGCGTGTTCGATCGCGATAGAGTGAGAGGCGCGGCGAGGAAGCCCGCGGGCGCGGAACTCGGCGTCGGCCACACCCAATCTGACGGAGGCGCGGCTTTAGCGAAATCAATGTAGCGCGCTTCTGTGTAAGCGCCGTTGAAGCGCAGCCAGAGACGCTCGACCGGGCTCCACCGCCCCGTGAACTCGAAGCCTCTCAGCCGCACATGCGGGACATTGCCGAGATAGGTCTGGCGAAGCGGCTGGCCATTGGACGCGACGAAGCTCGTATCGACCATATTGGACTGAAAATTGAAGATGTCGGTCCAATAGAAATTGAAATTGGCGATGAGCTTTTCGTCGAGCCAATTGCTCTTGACGCCGATCTCGTAATCCCAATTCTGCTCCGGCTTGGTGAAGAGCGGCTGCCAGCCGAGAAAATTCGTCCCGGACCACACCGATCTCGCCGAGACATTGACCTGCGACGCCTTCTCGCCGCGGCCGATCAGGCCGAACAGCAGAATATTGTCGTCGACCTTATAGGACGGATTGAAAACGCCGGTCAGCATGTTGCGCGTGCGCGTCTGGCCGCCGGTGTCGTAATATCCGCCGCCGCCCCCGCCGCGCACCGCCGTATCGGTCTGAGCGATCGTGTAGGCGGTGTTCCAATATTTCTCCCAAGCGAAGACCGAGCCCTCCTTGATCTCATAGCTGTCGCGCAGACCGAAAGTCAGCGCGAGGCGATCGTCGATATGAAGAGTCTCCTGCGTGTAGGCGGCCGCCTGAAAGTCGCGCGAGGCTCCGTCCGTGTGCTGCTCGACGCGATTGAGCAATTGCGGATCGGTCGTCGTCGTGCCGAACCATCGCGCGGCGTTGCTGCCGAAATCCGTGCGGCTGAACGACCAGATGCGCTCATAGAAGGCGAAGAGGCCGAATTGCCATTCCAGCGTCTGCTCCTTCGGCGAGGCGAGGCGCAGCTCCTGCGAATATTGCGTGACATGCGGATCGCTGAATC
This sequence comes from Methylosinus sp. LW4, assembly GCF_000379125.1. Lineage (NCBI taxonomy): Bacteria > Pseudomonadati > Pseudomonadota > Alphaproteobacteria > Hyphomicrobiales > Methylocystaceae > Methylosinus > Methylosinus sp. LW4. Next base: position 1,321,924 of record NZ_KB900626.1, read on the forward strand.
CGCTCGTCAGCTCCAGCTCTTCATTCTCGTTGTTATAGGTGTAATTGGGGTGATCGACATAGAAGGCCCAAGCCGAGACGGATGTGAGCGTATTGTCGCCGATCCGCCAGTTCAGCTCATTGGAGGCGCTTATCGTCTGCTGGCTGAAGGCGGCGCTGTGCGTGAACTCTGGCGAATAAGGATCGACCGTCGTCATGACGAGGTGGAGCCGGTTCCACAGATTTTGGGCGAATGTCGCGCCGACCGTGCCATTCGCATAGATCGGAACGGAATCGCCGATCACGCCCGTATGGTGGTTCGCGCCGATATATTCGTGCGAGGTTCCATAGCTGAAGATCACGCGATCGGTGATGTCGTCGCCGACATAATAGAGCTGCCCGCGAATTCCCCAGCGGTCGTTGTTGAGATAGCCGGCGCCCGTCACCTTGTCGTTGATCCAGCCATCGCCCTTGTCGAAATAGGCGGTCAAGCGATAGGCGAGCTTGTCGTCGATGATCGGGCCGGTGACATTCAGCTTCTCGACGACATGGCTGTAATTGGCGAAAGACGTCTCCAGAGTGGCCTTGCGCTCGAAGGACGGCAATTGCGTGCGAATGATGATGTTGCCGACAGTCGTGTTCTTGCCGCCCGCCGTTCCTTGCGGGCCGAGGCCGACCTCGAAGGATTCGAGCTCGACGAAATCGGCCCATTGGAAGCCGACATTCTTGAAAAACACATTGTCGACGATGAATCCCGTCTCCGACTCCGCGCCATTTCCGGTTCCGGCGCCGACGCCGACGCCGCGCAGGGCCGGCGTTCCCGTCTGGGGATTGGCGATATTGGGACGGTAATTCGGAGCCAGCTGCGAGAAATCGGAGAGGCGATCGAGATGCTCCTCCGTCGCGCGCGTTCCATTGATGATCGCCGCCGAGCGCGGCGCCTTCAGCAGGACGCGCTCCTCCTGCCGCGACAGCCCCTCCTGCGCCGGGCCGCCGACCCGCACATCCTCGATCTGCGCGTCCTGCGAGAACGCGCCGGAAGGAGCCATGAAAGCGAGCAGAGGCCCGAGCAGCAGCGGCGCAGGCGACGCCGAGGAACAAAGCCAATTCCGTAGATGTCTGGTGGCGCCGATCATTCGCATTTCGTCATTCCCGCCCTTTAATAATATTAATATGATAGATTTTATAAATATATGCAACAGCCTGGGCGCGGCGCGACGAACCGAGGGAAGCGCGAGATTTGTATGGAAACTATACGCTCCGTCATTACGCGCCGGCGGACGACCGCCACGAATGGCGTCAAAAATCACACAGATATAATATGAATTATGCCATGCTCGGCGCGCAAAGGGCTGTCTCGGCGAGATCGACGCCTCGGCTGCGGGCTCGCGACGCTCTATCTTGCGCCCCGCCCCCTTTCCCCGTAACACCCTGCCCCCATGTCCGACGCATTCCGCCCCAAATCAGAATTCCTCGCGACGCTCATCGCGCGCGGCTTCGTGCATCAGTGCTCCGATTTCGAGGGGCTGGATGAAAAGGCGCGCTCCGGCGAGCTCACCGCCTATGTCGGCTTCGACTGCACGGCGGCTTCGCTGCATATCGGCAATCTTCTGTCGATCATGCTGCTGTCCTGGCTCCAGCGCACGGGCGGCAAGCCGCTGCCGCTGGTCGGCGGCGGCACCACGCGCGTCGGCGACCCTTCCGGCAAGGACGAGAGCCGCAAGCTTCTCTCCATAGAGACGATCGACTCCAATAAGGCGGCGATCCAAAAGACCTTCGCGAAATTTCTCCGCTTCGGCGACGGCAAGACCGACGCTATTCTGCTCGACAACGCCGAATGGCTGACCAAGCTCAATTACATCGACTTTCTGCGCGATGTCGGCCGTCATTTCTCGGTCAATCGCATGCTGTCGATGGATTCGGTGAAGCTGCGGCTCGATCGCGAGCAGGAGCTGTCCTTCATCGAGTTCAACTATATGTGTCTGCAGTCCTATGATTTCGCCGAGATCGCCAAGCGCTATGGCGCGAGCCTGCAGATGGGCGGCTCCGATCAATGGGGCAATATCGTCATGGGCGTCGATCTCGGCCGTCGGCTCGGGACGCATCAGCTCTATGCGCTGACCGCGCCGCTGCTCACCACCTCCTCCGGCGCCAAGATGGGCAAGACGGCGGCCGGCGCGATCTGGCTCGACGAGTCGATGCTCGCGCCTTACGATTATTGGCAATATTGGCGCAACACCGAGGATGCGGACGTCGTCCGCTTCCTGAAGCTGTTCACCTTCCTGCCACTGGACGAGATCGAGAAGCTCGCTGCGCTCGGCGGGGCCGAGATCAACGAGGCGAAGAAGATTCTCGCCACCGAGGCGACCGCGCTTCTGCACGGGCGGGAGGCGGCCGAGCTCGCCGCCGAGACCGCGCGCCGCACTTTCGAGGAAGGCGCGCTCGCGCTCTCCCTGCCCAAGGTCGCTGTCGCGGCGAGCGAGGTGGCGGCGGGCATTGGCGTGCTCACCGCCTTTGTGAAAGCCGGTCTCGTGGCCTCCACGGGCGAGGCGCGGCGGCAGATCAAGGCCGGCGGACTGCGCGTAAACGACGCCGTGGTGAGCGACGAGAAGGCCGTGCTCGGCGAGACGGATTTCGTCGAAGGCGTCGCCAAGCTGTCGCTCGGCAAGAAGAAGCATGTGCTGCTGGAGCGCGCGTAAGAAGCCGACCGCACTCGATGTGAAGCGCCGACGCGCGCCTAGCGACGGCTTGCTGTCGCCGCGACGAGATCGCCGCGCGCCCGAGCCGCTTATTGCTTGGTCCACTTCCTTCCATTGTCGCAGCTGACCGTCTCGCCGTCGAACACTCGCTCCGCTTTTCTCGCAGCCGACGCTCCGGCGACATTCGGCGAGCCTGATTGCGTCGACGCCACCGCTCCTCGAAAAGCGGCGCATCCTGCCGGTGCGGAGCTGAGACGAGAGTCTCTCCGATCAGGGCAAAGGCGAACCATAATTCCTACTTTTTAGGTTCTATCTGCGAGGAAAATCCCGATGCGGCGCGCGGGCGCTTTCCGCTCCATCTCATAAATTGCTACTATTCAACATGATACGAGGCGAAAGAAGGTCGGGTCGCGACGCTAAAATATATTAAATCGGTAGACATACTGTATCTTTTCCCTACACTAAGCGAGACTTCGTACGTGCAGCGCGCAGATCGCCTGAGGGGGCGGCGGCGCGAGGCGGCATGGTCCGGGGGGACCATCACGGGTCGAACGGTGAGGGATAGGTCGAATGGTCTGGATCGGGGAAGGTAATTCGAATTGGCGTCTGTCTTCGAGCGTGTCGGTTGCGTCCATCCTGATAGGACTTTCGGCGGGCGCTTCGGGCGGCGCGGCGCTCGCTCAGACTCCGGCGCCCGCGCCATCGGCGGCGACGCAGAGTGAGGGAGCTGTCTCCGCACAGATTCAGGATGTGCAGGTGACCGGCGGCACGGAGGCCGTCGGCGAGAAGCTGCTGGAGCAGGTGCTGACCAAGACCCCGCGGGCGGGAAATGTGGTGACGCAGCGCACCCTCGAGGATCAGCAGATCGATTCCGTCACCGATATTTCGCGCCGCGTGCCGGGCTATCGTCCGAACATTTCGACGCCGAGACAGTCCCGCAATGCGATCAGAGGCGTCGGCGTCGCGGCGGGCGGCGGCACCGGATCGCCGTCGGACACCGGATATATCGTCGATAACGTCTATTGGAGCTTCGCCGGCTTCCAATGGGGCGATCTCATCGATTTGAGCTCGGTGGAGCTCGCTCTCGGCCCGACCGGCACGGCCGGCGGCAAGAACACGAATGTCGGCTCGATCATCCTGCATACGCAGGCGCCGTCCTTCGAGCCGAAGACGACGGTGAAATCCACCTTCGGCAACTACAATCACTTCAAGCAGACGATCAACACGACCGGCACGCTGATCGAAGACTCCCTCGCCTATCGCTTCGCCGGCTATCTCGACCGCGGCGACGGCTGGATCAAGGATCCGTCCACGGGCTCGACCTATCAGGACACCAATCGCCTCGGATTGCACCTCCAGCTTCTGGGCGTCGGCGATGGATGGAGCGACCGCTTCAGCTTCATCTACAACGCGTCCAACGAGCACAATGACTATCTCACCGGCACGATCGGCGACACCAGCCTCGTCTATGTCGATGGAACACGTCCGTCGACGACCTTCTTCCAGAATGTCATCAAGAAGCTCGGCAAGCCGATTTGGACGGTCGATCCCAACACGCCCTATCTCGCGCGCAGTGGCCGCGACCCGACGCATGTCTTCATGCTGTCGAACGAGTTCAACTATCAGATCGGCGACAATATGCTGACCGCGATTTCCGCGATCGGCTATGGCTCGTTCCGCAATTTGGGATATTCGGACAATCAGCTGCTGCAGCTCGGTCTCGGCTCGGGCAGCATGGACACCTATCTCATGCAGACCTCGCAGGAGCTGCGGCTGTCCTCGCCCAAGGACCAGGAATTCGAATGGACGACCGGTCTCTACGGCTATCTGGAGTATGGCGAAGACCGCATGCACCATTACCAATATGGCGTCGACACGGCGAAATGGCTCAACAACCCCGCCGCTCTGCCCGATCTGACGCCGTGGTGGCTCAATAAGACCGGCGACATTTCCTTCGCCGCCTATGGCCAGGGAACCTATCACTTCGACGAGAAGCTCGCCCTCACCTTCGGCCTGCGCGACAGCTATGAGATCCGCTATAGCGCGAACAAATTTCGGCCGAACTTCTATTACGGCGTGCCCTACACCGTCTGGCAGCAGAACGCCGCCATCATCGCCGGCGGCGGCTATGGTTGGGCGGATTCCGGCGGCGAGACGAAATATCACAATGGCGTCGTGGCGGTCTTCAACCCGCAATATCAGCTCAATGAGAATGTCCTAATCTACGGCCTGGTCGGACGCGGCGACAAGCCGCAATCGGTGAACACGCAAAACACGCCGACCTATATCGGCGGCGTCGCGCAAAGCTTCAAGACCGCCTTCGCCCGGCCCGAGACCTCATGGGACTATGAGATCGGCGCGAAGACCAATTGGTTCGACGGCGCGCTGATCTCCAACGTCAACCTCTATTGGAACGATCTCTACGACTTCCAGATCACCCAGACCAAGGTGCAGACGAGCAGCGCCGGCGTCACGGCCAATGTCTCTTATCTCGGCAACGCGCCACATGTGCGCCTGCGCGGCGTCGAATTCGTGGAGCGCTGGATTCCCTTCGAAGGGCTGACGCTGAACGCGTCGGGCGCATACACCGAGGCTCGCTATATCGATTATAAGGACGGACCGGCGCCCGCGGATTGGGGCATCACCGGCGGTCCGGCGACCATTCCGATGAATGGCACGCGGATCACCGGCATGCCCTGGTGGCAGGTCAATGGCGGATTCAATTACGAGCAGAGGCTCGGCAATGCGCTCGCCGACCTCGGCGAGTGGAGCAATCAGCCAGTGACGGGCTTCGTCTATTCGAATGCGTCCTGGTTCAACAAGGCGCAATATACGAACCCCTTCTCGCTGGTCCAATATTGGCAGCCCGCCTATGTGATGCTCGACGCCGGCGTTGGACTGCGCACCGACGATCGCAAATACAGCCTCACCCTCTGGTCGAAGAATCTCTTCAACAATCGGCCCTGGTCGAGCTGGTCGCCCGGCACCTCCTCGGCGCCGACGACCGTCGGAATTTCGACGCAAGGGCCGCGCACATTCGGCGTCACCTCGTCGATCACATTTTGAGGCTATGAAATCATTACTGGAGAAAAGAAACGATGAAGGCGTCACTCTCTATCGTCGCTATCGGCGGCGCGCTCATGCTCGCCGCCTGCAATTCGACGAGTTCGCCGAAGCCCGCCGTCGCCGCCAATGAGGACTACAAGAAGCTCGGCGGCATCCACGCCAACCATACGCCCGAGCAGCATGCTGCGTTTCTGAAGCGCGTCGGCCAGCTGCCGTCGGACGATGAATCAGACGGCGCGGTGTCGGGCGGCGGCGGCGGCGGCCATCACCACTGAGCGCGCGCATGTGGAGCGCCTCGACCATCCACACGCGAGCCGCCATCGGGTGGCTCGCGCTTCTTCTGCTCCTCGCCTGCGGCGGCGCCTCGGCGTTGATGGCGACGCTGCGAGAAGACCCGGAGCCCACCGGCCCGATCTGTCGCCGCGCGAGATGACGCCGCTCTCGCGGCGCCCCCTTACCGCGGCGCCGGCGCGCTCTCCGGCAGGCGGCCCGTCCCGGTGCCGTCCACTATGCCGAACACCTTGCGCAAGAGACCCGGCGCGATCACCGATAGCGGATTGACGGTCAGCACCGGCGCGCTGAAGGCGCCGCTCACGCGAAAGCTCACCGCGAAGACGCCCTCGTGCTGGCCGCCGGCGAGCATGAAGCCGATGACCGGAATATTCGACACGAGATTATTGAGCCCATAGGCCGGCACGAACGAGCCCGACACGTCGATGCGGTCTCGCGCCATGTCGATATAGCCGTCCACGGTCAGGCCGATATCGGTTCCAGACATCACCGCATCGCGCATTGTGAGGCGGCCATTCGCCCAGGTGAAGGTGGATTGCACGCGCGCGAATTTTACCGAGTCTGGATCGAAATGCGCGGCGCCCTTGTCATCGGTGCGCGCGGCGCCCTGCATGACGAGCTGACGAATGGCCGGCTCGTTCTGCAGATAGAAATCATGAATGCGCATCGTGCCGTCCGAGCGGCCCGGATTGAGCAATAGCGTCGCCGACAGCGCGCCGCTCTCCATGCGGTGATAGAGATCGAGGAAGGAGAGAAAGGCGCCGCCGTCGCTGGTCGAGAGATCGATCTGCGGCGCGCCGCTCGGATGGCGCGTCAGCATCGCGGCGAAAGGCTCGCGGCCAAAATTGCCGGTGAGCGACAATTGCCGCGGCTTGCCTCCGCGCCGCTCGAAGCGCAGATCGACATTGGAGAGAATCTGCTTGCCGTGTCCGGTGACGATCGGCGATTTGAGGTCGAGATCGAAATCGTCCGAGGACGCCGGCTTGCCCGCCGCCGCGGCGCCTTGCGGCTCGGCGGAAGGCTGCGAGAGATAGCGCAGCAGCGGACGCGCATCGATATTGGCGCCGCGCACGACGAGCTTCAGCGCATCGCCGCCGCGCGTCACCTCCAAGCGCATGTCGTCGCCGGGCGAGAGCTTCGCTTGGCTGAGCTTGGCCGAGCGCAGCACGCCGTCGCGGCCGAGCTCCACCACGCCGGAAAACTGCTGCGGCCCCGCCTCCGCCTGCAATTGCTCGAGCGCCGAGCCGTCCGGCCGCTTCACCAGAGTGAAGCTGGCGCGGCCCGGCTTGCCGAGCGGCTTGGTCACGCCCGGCAAGGGATGATCGAGCGCGGCTTTGGAGAAGTCGATCTCGAATTGCGACTCGGAATCTTCGATCGGCAGCCTCGTCTGCACTTGCACGCCGACGACGCCGGAGACGCCGCCAAATCCATAGCCGGCGCGCAGGCGCGCGGCGTCGTCGAGCGAGAAGGACAATTGCGCCTGCGCCTGCCCCTTCTCGCCGGCGGCGCGGCGCAGATCGAGCGTCACCGGCGCGCCGAAGACGCGGCCGGCGCCGGTGACGCGCAGCCCCTCGCGATCCGAGACGAGCCGCAGCGCCGCGCCCTCGAGCCGCTCCTTGCCGATGAAGCGATCCATGGAGAGATTGCTCGTCTCCGCGTCGACGGCGATGCGCGTATGCTCTTCCTTCGCTGCGAGGCCGAGCTCGAAGTCGATGCGCAGCTTGCCTTCGATCTGCCCTTTGAGCTGATTGGCGTCCATGGGCAGGCTGGCGGCCGGGGCGACGCTCTTGAGCGAGAGAATGTCGGCGACCGCCTCCACGCCGCCGGCGAGCTTCAATTCGATCCAGGCGGGCGCCGGATCGAAGCCCAGCGCAGGCGCGCGAAACACGCCTTCCGTTATGGCGAGCTTGCGGCCCGGCGCGCTCTCCATAACGCCGGAAGAAGCGACGAAGGACACGGTGCGTCCGGTGAGCGCGATATGGCCGTTCATGCCGTTGATCGGCCACAGGCCCGGAACGGCGTCGACGAGCGTCGCATTGTCGAGATCGAAATCGCCGCGCAAGGCGGCGTCCGGCGGCGGCCGCTCATAACGGCCGGCGATCATCGCCTGCTGATCGAGATCGGCGGTGAGCGTTCCGCTGCGCATCACGCCGGCGGTGATGTGCTCGTCCATCCACATGCGCGTCGGCGCCGCCACCTGCGTCGGCCAGATGCGCAGCACGGAGCGCAGCGGCGTCTGCGTCGCGCGGATCGCATATTTGAGATGCGTTCCATCCGGCTGCGCGCCGTCTACATCGAGGGAGGCCGCGGCGTGCACCTCCGGCCCGTCGAGATAGACGCGCTCGACCTTGTATTTCTTGGCGAGGAGATCGAGCGTCACGGTGAGGCCGGCGTTCTCGACGACGAGCGGCGCCTCGCCATGGCGCGTCGGCAGAAAGGCGCCCGGCCGCACGAGATCGAATGAGAGGCCGACGACGCCCGTTCCTTCCGCCGGCGGCGTCAGCGCGCCTTTGAAGCTCAGCCGCGCGACGCTGGTGCGAATCTCGACCGGCTCTATGGCGAGCAGCCGGCGCTCCATGTCCCAGCGGCCGGAGATGGACAGCTCCTGCAGCATGAAAGGCTCGGCGTCCGGCTCCTCGAGGCGGAAGAAGCCTTCGCCGACGGCGAATTTCCCGCTCGCCTCGATGACGCGGCCGTCGTCCGCCAGCGCGAAATGCAGATCGAGCGACAAAGGCGCGTCTGTGTCGAAGGGCAGAGTGCGCGCCCCCGCGGCCAGCGCGACCTCTTCCATGGAGAGGCTGCGCAAGCGCGCGTCCAGCGTGCGCCGCTCGCCCATGGCGCCCTTGGCCTCCACCTCGGCGCCGACATGGCCGGAGGAGCCGGTGGCGCCGAGGCGCAGCCGCCGCGCGCCGGCGATTTTGTCGAAGCTCAAGGTCAGATCGTCATAAACGATCGTCTTGTCCAGCGTGCGATCGTCGATCACGAGGCGGGCGTTGGAGACGCCGATCTTGTCGATGGCGGCGACGGGGCTCTCAGGATCGACGATGAAATTCATCACCGCGCGCAAGGCCCCCGCCGCTTGCCGCAGCGATGGGACGACAGGCGCCGCCTGCGCCTCTGCGGCGGGCTCAGCCGGCGATGGCGTGTCGAGCGGTATGGCGACGGGATCGGCGCCCGGCGCAGAGATCGCCACAACGCCGTCGGGCAGCACCTCGAGCCTCAGCTCGAGGTCCAGCACATCGAGCCGGCGCGGCGTCAGCCGGCCGATGAGCAGCGCCCGCGGGTCCACCGACAATTGCGCGCGCGGCGCGGCGAGGATGGTGCGCTCGCCGCTCTTCACGGCGAGGCCGTTCACGGTGAAGGTGAGGCCGTGATCCGTGCTGGCGATCGCCACCGAGCTGAGCCCGAATTGGTAGCGATGGACATAGAGATCGTCGAGCGCCTCGACGATTTTTGGCGCGAGCCAGTCGGAGGCGATGGGACCGCGGGCGAGCGCGGCGAAAAAAGCGCCGACAGTGAGCACGATGACGAGCAGCGCCGTCACCGCCACGATGGAAAGGCTACGCACCACGCAAAAGCCCCGCAGCCGGACCGCGGTCGAGCCGCGCTGGAAAAATCCCAATAAAAAGCGCGGCGCCCGCGCTCCGACCGCCGGACTCTCGTCTATCCTCTGCGTCAAGCGCCAGCCCTTCGGTTCGACCGCGCCGCTCCGCGCGCGCCGGCGCCGAATCTGCACGGCGTCGAGAAGATCACAACTCGAATGGCGCGCAACTGGGGATTTTCACCAGAATCCCTTGCGGAGCGCGCCATCCTCTGCATGCTGCCGATTGTAACGGCGGATGAGACGAAAGGAAGGCGCGGTGACCGAAGCGAAGAAATCCACAGGCTTGCGCGAAGGCGACGCCGCCCCCTCTTTCGAGCTGCCGGGCGCCGGCGGCGAGAAGCTCTCTCTTTCCGGCTTTTCCGGCAAGAAGCTGGCGCTCTACTTCTACCCCAAGGACGACACCTCCGGCTGCACCAAGGAGGCGATCGAATTCAACGCTTTGAAGGCGGATTTCGCCAAGGCGAAGACCGCGCTGGTCGGCGTCTCGCCGGATTCGCCGGCCAAGCACGACAAGTTCCGCGCCAAATATGAGCTGACCTTCCCGCTCGCTTCCGACGAGAGCAAGGAGATGCTCTCCGCCTATGGCGTCTGGGTGGAGAAGAGCATGTATGGCCGCAAATATATGGGCGTGGAGCGCTCGACCTTTCTGATCGGCCCGGACGGCAAGATCGAGAAAATCTGGCGCAAGGTGAAAGTGCCGGGCCATGCGGCCGAGGTGCTGGCGGCGGCGAAGGGGAAGTAGCGCCCCTCGCCCACGCTCCGATTCGTTGATTTCAAACCGACCTGAAAGGAATGCTCGAGGTCGCTAATCGCTCTACAAGAGTTGGAGCGTAACGATTGAGCATTCTAATCACAGCGGCACGGGTGAGTGGCGATGAGAGCGTGGGGCCAAGGATAATCCGGTGAATGAGCTTATCGAGGGTAAAGTCATCCTCGATAAGCCCCTGTATTGGTTCAAGTCTTAATTTTAGCTTATTTTCGATCCCTCGAGTGCCAATAGTGTATTCAATCATATCAGAAAACGACTTGTTGAGATCACGTTCAGGACGGTAAACTGCACGCCATTCGCGTTCTTCCTCAAACCCTGGGTGCTTTGTAAATAGAGCGAACAGCTTCAGCCGCTCGAAGAATGCGAAGGCTGGAACAAATAGCTGCTCGTCAGAGTGTGGAACATCGCGAATAAAACTTGCTAGAATTTCGATTTTATCTATGATCCATTTTCGTCGCTTCTCCACCGAAGCATAGATAACGCGAGCAAGTGTTAACGGCGTATTTTCATTGTGAATCAACCGCCTCGTATCGAAAACAATCGCGGCGCCGCTCCCATTTGCTGCGTAGCCACGCCACATCGACAAAAGCCCGTCGTCATTTCCAGGCACGTGCTCCGACAAACAAAATACATACGTATCGAGAGCGTGCTCGCGCTCGAAAGAATCAAATAAAAATTTAAAGTTCTGACGCAACAGCGCCGCGCGCTGCGGTGTACCGCAGGCTAATTCAAGAGATTGGCTAGCCATGAATGCAGATAAGCCTTCCAATATGCCAAACCGAACCTCTTCGAGATCGTTCATATAAAGCGGATTGGAAAACCACAGCTGTCGATTTTTGAAAATCGACTCAAGCGTTTGAATTGAAGTGTAATGAGCGAGCAGAGGCTTGGCATCATAAAACTCTGGAACCGAATCTAGCTCTGCCCACAATATTTGTGACAAGCGAGAAAGAAGCGCATTGGCCGCCTCGTTCGAAGAACTGTCAATTTTATCAGCAACCTGTGGAACATTCTCTGCCATGTCGTCCCTAACAATCAAAGCCGTTGCATCTCAAGGATAAGATTCCGCTCCACTTCATTCAACCGTCCTCCGCTTGACGCCGCTATCCCGCTCGGCTACGCCAATTTATGTTATAACATAACATATGGCGCGCCATGGCCCAGAACCCCGACCCTCGCCTCCCCGTCACCGTCCTCTCCGGCTTTCTCGGGGCCGGAAAGACGACGCTGCTCAATCATGTTCTCAATAATCGCGAGGGCCGGCGCGTCGCCGTCATCGTGAACGATATGAGCGAGGTGAATATCGACGCCGACCTCATCCGCGACGGCGGCGCAGAGCTGTCGCGCACCGACGAGAAGCTCGTCGAAATGACCAATGGCTGCATCTGCTGCACCTTGCGCGACGATCTGCTCGCGGAGGTGCGGCGCCTCGGCGAGGAAGGCCGCTTCGATTATCTGCTGATCGAGAGCACGGGCATCGCCGAGCCGCTGCCGGTCGCCAGCACCTTCTCCTTTCGCGACGAGAATGGCGCCAGCCTCTCCGATCTCGCACGGCTCGACACGATGGTCACGGTCGTCGACGCGGCCAGCCTGCTGCAGGACTATGGATCGAACGACTTTCTGCGCGACCGCGGCGAGGTCGCCGGCGAGGACGACGACCGCACCCTCGTCGATCTCCTCGTCGAGCAGATCGAATTCGCCGACGTCATCGTCCTCAACAAGGCCTCGGCTGTATCGGATGAGCGGCTGGCGCTGGTGCGCAAATTGGTGAAGTCGCTGAACGCCGACGCGCGCATCGTCGAGACCGATTTCGGCGCGGCGCCGATGGACGCCATTCTCGACACCGGCCTTTTCGACGAGGAGAAGGCGGAGCGCCATCCGCTTTGGCACAAGGCGCTCTACAGCCCGGAAGAGCATGTGCCGGAGTCGGAGCAATATGGAATAGAGAGCTTCGTCTATCGGGCGCGGCGTCCGTTCCACCCCGAAAAATTCAACGCTTTCATCAATGCGACCTGGCCGGGACTGGTGCGCGCCAAGGGGCATTTCTGGCTCGCCACCCGGCCGAAATGGGTCGGCGAATTCTCGATCGCCGGCGCGATCGCCCGCGTGACGGCCATGGGCTATTGGTGGATCGCCGTGCCGAAGCAGCATTGGCCCGACCACCCCGATTGGAAACGCCATTTCGAGCGCAATTGGGACGAGGTCTGGGGCGATCGCCGGCAGGAGCTCGTTTTCATCGGAATTGGCATGGACGAGGCCGCGATTCGCGCCGCGCTCGACGCCTGCCTCGTCGGGCCGCAAAAGCCGAAGCGCTTCGACGCCTCCGCCTATCGCTCGCTCGTCGATCCCTTCCCCGCTTGGGAGAGCGCCGATGCTGCGTGACGAGGCGGCCGCGCCGCCGTCCAGTTCCGCTCGCCGACTGATGCAGTCCCGCTCCATCTGCCTGTTGCCGCGAGAATTGGAGCCGCGGATCGCCGAAGCGTTGGATGCGATGAGTCTCGCGCAGCCTCTGCGCTTGCGCGTGACCGGCGCCGAGGAGACCTTTCCGCGCGCCGTCATCGACGCTCTTGGCGACGCCGGCCTCGCGCCGAAGTGGCTCGCGGAATGGTTGGCGAGCGACGTCATGCGTCTCGCGCGTCTCTATCGCGAGGCGACTGGGGCGAAGGAATTGCGAGTCAGGCTGGAGACGATCGCCGACGACGCCTGCCGGCTATTCCACGTCGATTTCGTGCGCTTTCGGCTCGTGACCACCTATCGCGGTCCGGGCACGCAATGGATCGCGCCGGGGCCGGACGCCGATCCGCTCGCGGAGAATTCGATTCGGCGGCTCGAACGCGGCTGGGTCGCGATCATGCGCGGCGAAAAGGCGGCGAGCGCCGAACTCCGCGCCCTTCCGCATCGATCGCCGCCGATCGCCGGGACGGGCGTCGAGCGGCTCTTCCTCGCCATAGACGAGGCGCCCTCGCCGTCGCGCTGACGACGAGAGCGCGTCGCAGGCTTATTGCGCCGGCGCGGCCGCGGCGCGGGCGGCGAGCTGCTTCGTCACCTCGTCCAGCCCCTTTTTCGCCGCAGCGAGATTGGGATCGAGCGTCAGCGCCTGCTCGAGATCGGGCTTGGCGTGCTCGAGATCATGCTTGCCGCGATAGGCGTTGGCGCGGTTGAGATAGGCGCGCGCATATTTGGGATCGAGCCCGACGGCCTTGCCGAAATCGGCGACGGCGCGGTCGAAATCGCCCTTGGCGTGCAGCGTCAGCCCGCGATTATTATAGGCGATGGCGAGCTTGCCGTCGCTGGCGATCGCCTTGTCGTAATCGGCGAGCGCATGGTCGAGATCGCCCTTGGCCTGATAGAGCGCGGCGCGATTGAGATAGGCCTGCGCGGATTTGGGCTCGAGCTTGATCGCCGCGTCGAAATCGGCGAGCGCGTGGTCGAGATCGCCCTTGGCGCGCCAGGCGCGGCCGCGACCAGCCAGAGCGGCGGCCGATTTCTTGTCCAGCTCCAGCGCCTTGTCGTAATCGGCGATCGCCTTGTCGAGATCGCCCTTCCCCTGATAGGCGCCGCCGCGGCCGAGATAGGCCGCCGCCGATTTCGGCTGCGCGACGAGGAGCTTGTCGTAATCGGCGATGGCGTGGTCGAAATCGCTCTTGGCGCGATAGGCGGCGGCGCGATCGGCGAGAACGACGGAGGAGGACGGGTCGATCTCCAGCGCCTTGTCGAAATCGGCGAGCGCGCGCTCGAAATCGCCCTTGGCGTGATAGGCGCCGCCACGATTGACATAGGCCGCCACGCGGTTCGGCTTGGTCTCCTTGTCGCCGCGCGCGATCACCTCGCCGCAGCCTTCTATGCGCTTGTCGGGATCGGCGGCGCGGCAGGACGCCCAGGCGTCGCCCTTGGCCTCGGCGGCGACGCAGACGAGGGAGAAAGCCGCCGCCAGCGCGAGACGAAGCGGAGACCGAAACGAGGTGGAGACGAAAGCGTGGCGCGCCATGTGGCCGAGGGCTCCGTATAGTTGACTATTTCACTATGATTTCATTTCGCCGCTTCGAGAGCAATCGGAAAAACTGCGCATCGAGACGCGCGCCGCCTCAGCCTCCGCTCGGCCGAGGCGCGCAGAACGGCCCGGATAAATGATTTTCCGAAACGGCTCAACAGATTGGCCGCCTTCGTATGCGCCGCGCGGGCCGTCGCGCCCAGCGCAGGCTCGGGCGTTCAGCAGGAAAATCGGTCGAAAACATGCGTCGAGAGTGAGAAAACATGCGCAAAGACCCTTCAGGACCACAAAAAAGTACTCTAAGACTGCATGTCGATGAGCCTCTTGACCTCTACCGAAGATCTCGCCGCCGCCTGCGCCCGTCTCGCCCGACATCCGTTCGTCACCGTCGACACGGAGTTTTTGAGGGAAACGACTTTCTGGCCCAAGGTCTGCGTCATCCAGCTGGCCTCGCCCGAGGAGGCCTTCGCCGTCGACACCCTGTCCGAGGGGCTCGACCTCACGCCCTTTTTCGAGCTGATGGCCAATGAAAGCGTGGTCAAGGTCTTCCACGCCGCGCGCCAGGACCTCGAGATCGTCTGGCGGCTGGCGCGGCTGATTCCCGCGCCCTTGTTCGACACGCAGGTCGCGGCCATGGTCTGCGGCTTCGGCGATCAGGTCTCCTATGTCGAATTGGTGAAAGCCATCGCCAAGGAGAGCCTCGACAAATCCTCCCGCTTCACCGATTGGTCGAAGCGGCCTTTGTCCACGGCGCAGATCGACTACGCCATCGCCGACGTCACCCATTTGCGGCAGATCTACACGCATTTGCGCGCGCGGCTCGAGCGCTCCAACCGGCTCGACTGGCTCGTCGACGAGATGCGCACGCTGACGACGCCGGAGACCTATGAGCAGAGCCCGGAGAACGCCTGGGAGCGGCTGCGGCATCGCGTGCGCAAGCCGCGCGACCTCGCCGTGCTGATGGAGCTCGCCGCCTGGCGCGAGGCCGAGGCGCAGGGCCGCGACGTGCCGCGCTCGCGCGTGCTCAAGGACGACATGCTGATCGAGATCGCCCTCGCCGCCCCGCGCACGCAGGAGGCGCTCGGCAATTTGCGCGCCTTCCCGCGCGGGCTCGAGCGCTCCCGCTCGGGGGCGGAAATCGTCGCCGCCGTGGAAAGAGCGCTGGCGCGCGACCCCGCGACGCTGCCGCGCATAGAGCGGGAGAAGCGCGGCAGCTCCAGCGGCGCCACGGTCGAGCTGCTCAAGGTGCTGCTGCGGCAGGTCGCCGAAGAGACGGGCGTCGCCACCAAGATGATCGCCACCGTCGAAGACCTCGAGGCCATCGCCGCCGACGATGGGGCGGACGTCCCTGCCCTCTCCGGCTGGCGGCGGGCGATCTTCGGCGACAAAGCTCTGCAGCTGAAGGCTGGACGACTGGCCCTCGCGGTCGAAAAAGGCCGGGTCGTCACCCTCGACTGGCAAGAGCTGGACGAGAGCGCCGCGCGCTGAAGCCCGCCTAAGGGTAGGCAGACTCCCCATTCTTTCACCCATTCTCATCCCTATCTTGACGGATAGGGATGGGTGGCTCTTTGCCAACCCATCCAGCCCGTACAAACCCATCCATTTTGCGACGCACAACTCCTCTTTAGAGCTGAATTCATTGCCAAATCGAATGGTTCTATAGAAGCAGCCCTGCGACAAACCGCGCCTTGAATTTTTGCTGCTGCGGCGCAACATACGATCATGTTGCGACGCAACGTGAGCTCGACGCGGCTTCGGCGCGGTCGAGGAGCGGCGGTCGCAGGAGGCGCTTTCCAGCGCCGCCGCTGATTTCGAGGAAGGACAAGACCATGATGACTGCAGGCAAACGCATCTTCGCTCTGGCCCTCGCCGCTGTGCTGAGCCTCACGGCGGGCGTGGCCCTGCACGCCGAGCCCTATGGCGCGGCGGCTGCGCCCGTGACGCTGAAGCCGCTCGCCGCGGCCAGCTTCGACGCGGGCCAGAAACATGTGCTGAGCTATTTCGTCGGCGGCGACGGCGCCTGCCGGCTGACGGTGATCGTCTTCGACGCGCCGACGCTCGAGGCCGCCAACGCCAGCACGGCGACGACGCGCTTCATTGTGCCGATCTCCAGCGGCTCGTCCGCCAATCTCGACACCGCCGTCGCCAAGACGCTGCGCTTCTCCTGCTCCGCCGACGCCGGCGCCGTCACGGTGAGCACGAGCGAGCGCGTCGCGCCCCGCGCGGCCTATTGATGAAGGCCGCCGCCTCCGTCAGAGGACGGAGGCGGCGGCCTCTATGACCGCCTCGGCCCCGATGAGACGGCCGAGCGCCTTGGACCGGCTGGCCAGCCGCTCGCTGACGAGATCGGCGAATTCCGGCGGCAGCGACAGAATCAGCCTCCCCTCATGCGTGACCAGCGGCGTGCGCGGCAAGACGCCGGGCATGGCCGCCGTCAGCAGATAAGCGACCCGCAGCGCCGCCGAGAGCACGCGGGCGCGCTCCAGCAAGCGCGGCGACAGCAGGCCGCGCACCGGCAGAGCGCCCTCGCTGTCCGGCCCGGCGTGGCGCAGCACCGCCACCAGCGCCAAAAAGGCGCGGCCCGGATGATCGACGGCCACGAAGGCGGAATTGGCGATCACATTCATCGCCTGATTGGCGCGATAATCGGGATGGGCGCGCCAGCTGACATCCGACAGAAAGCAGGCCGTGTGGCGCAGCCGCGCCTCATCCTCGGTCTCCGGCAGGCCGGAGGAGGAAAACAGCGCGTCGGTCCAAGCGATGAGATCATCGCCATAGCCGGGCGCGCGCGCCATGGCGCGCTCCAATTCACGCGCGGCGGCGACCAGCGGATCGGCCGCGCGCTGCTGCGGCGACAGGCGCTCATAGAGCAGGCCCTCGCGCACGCCGGCGGCGGAGATGACGATCTCCTTGGGCCGCGCCTTGCGAATCACCTCGTCGAGAACGATCGCGCCATAGGCGAGCAGCGGACGGCGCGCCGCCGAGACCGCGGCGATATCGGCCAGCGCCTCGCTGTCGACGCGCTCCAGCAGGCTGGCGAATTCCGCCGCGTCGCTGGTCGGGATGCGATAATTATGCATCATGTCGAGCGGATAATTGCGCTGGCGCATATGCAGCCGCGCCAGCGCGCGCCATGTGCCGCCGACGGCGTAGAAGGTCCGCCCCTTGAGCCGCTGCAGCGGCGGCGCCTCGTCGATCGCCTTGCGGGCGATGCGCGACGCCTGGCGGGTCGAGCGGCTGGCGGCGTCCATCAGCGCGAGGCCGCCGAGCGGCAGCGTCACCCCCTCGCCCATCTCGCCGTCATGCAGATCTATGAGCTCAAGCGAGCCGCCGCCGAGGTCGCCGACCACTCCGTCCGGCTCGTGGATGGCGGAGATCACGCCGAGCGCCGAAAGCTCGGCCTCGCGGCGGCCGGACAGCAGCGAAATTTCGCGGCCGATCGCCTCCTGCGCGGCGGCGAGGAAGGCGGCGCCATTGACGGCGTCGCGCGCGGCCGCGGTCGCGATCACCTCTATGTCGCCGATCTCCATGATCTCGCAGAGCGAGCGAAAGCGCCGCAGCGCCGCGAGCGCCTTGCGAATCGCATCATCGGGCAGCCGGCCGGTCGTGACGACGCCGCGCCCGAGGCCGCACATGGCCTTTTCGTTGAAGATCGGCGTCAGCGCGCGCCCCAACGCCGAATAGGCGACGAGACGCACCGAATTGGAGCCGATGTCGACGATCGCGACAGGCCGCTGCGTTTCTTCCGCACGCGCCGCCTCTACCTCCGCCGCGTCATTCCTCACGCGGCTTGAGGAGCGAACGCGGGCGCCATTCCTTGAGAGACTTGCCACGGCCAGAGAGACTCGGGTTGGTCATGAAGTATTTATGGGCGTTGAACCGCTCTTCGCCCTCCGGGGGAGTTATGCGTAACGAAGAGCCATCCGGCAAGACTCGATAGCTCTGCTCATTGTCGATGAGATTGGCCAGCATGATCTGATCGAGAATCTGCTGATGCACCGTCGGATTGGTGATCGGCATCAGCACCTCGACGCGGCGGTCGAGGTTGCGCGGCATGAGATCGGCCGAGGAAATATAGACATGGGCCTTGGCGTGCGGCAGCGCATGGCCGCCGCCGAAGCAATAGACGCGCGCATGCTCGAGGAAACGCCCGACGATCGATTTCACGCGGATATTGTCGGAAAGGCCCGGCACGCCCGGCCGCAGGCAGCAGATGCCGCGCACGACGAACTCGATCGACACGCCCGCCTGCGAGGCGTGATAGAGCGCGTCGATGATCTCGGGATCGACGAGAGCGTTGCATTTTCCCCAGATGGCCGCCGGCTTGCCAGCCTTGGCGAAGCCGATCTCCTGCTCGATATGCTCGAGCAGCCGCGTCTTGAGCGAGATGGGCGACACCGCCATGCGCTCGAGACCCGCGGGCTCCGCATAGCCGGTGATGAAATTGAAGATGCGCGACACGTCGCGGCCGATCGCCGGATCGGCGGTGAAGAGCGAGATGTCCGTATAAACGCGCGCCGTCACCGGATGATAATTGCCCGTGCCGACATGGCAATAAGTGACGATGCCGCCGCCCTCGCGCCGCACCACCATCGACAGCTTGCCATGCGTCTTCAGCTCGATGAAGCCGAACACGACCTGCGCGCCGGCGCGCTCGAGATCGCGCGCCCAGCGGATGTTCGCCTCCTCGTCGAAGCGCGCCTTCAGCTCGACCAGCGCCGTCACCGACTTTCCGGCCTCCGCCGCCTCCACCAGCGCGCGCACGATGGGGCTGTTGGAAGAGGTGCGATAGAGCGTCTGCTTGATCGCGACCACATTGGGATCGCGCGCCGCCTGCTGCAGGAATTGCACGACGACGTCGAAGGATTCGTAAGGGTGATGGACCGCGAGGTCCTTCTGCTTGATGGCGAGGAAGCAATCGCCGCCATTGTCGCGCACGCGCTCTGGGAAGCGCGGCGTGTAGGGCTTGAACTTGAGATCGGGCCGATCGAGCGCGACCACCTCTGAGAGATCGTTCAGCGCCAGCATTCCATCGAGCACGAAAATCTCGTCATCGCCGACATCGAGCTCCTCGGCGACGAGGGCGCGCAGCGCCTCCGGCATGTCCGAGGCGACCTCGAGGCGAATGACCGAGCCGCGGCGGCGACGCTTCAGCGCCGTCTCGAACAGACGGACCAGATCTTCGGCCTCCTCCTCCACCTCGAGATCGCTGTCGCGAATGAGGCGGAAAATGCCCTGCCCCTTGAGCTGATAGCCGGGAAAGAGCTTTTGCGCATTGATGGCGATCAAGGTCTCGAGCAGCATAAAGCGCTCGCGCCCCTGCCCGCCCGCGCTCGGCAGACGCACGAAACGCTCGATCTTGGGCGGCAGGCGCACCAGCGCATGAAGCGTCTTGCGATCCCCCGGACGCACCAGCTCCAGCGCGAGGGTGAAGCCGAGATTGGGGATGAAGGGGAAAGGATGCGCCGGATCGATGGCGAGCGGCGTCAGCACCGGAAAGACGCGCGAGAGGAAATGGTCTTCCAGCCATTCGCGGTCGCCCTTGGAGAGATGCCCCGGCTCCACGATGACGATGCCGACATCCTCGATCTCGCGGCGCAGCTCGCGCCAGCGCCGCGTCTGCGCCGTGGTGAGCAGCGCCACGCGCTCGTTGATCTTCACCAGCTGCTCGGCCGGGGTCAGCCCGTCCTGCGAAAGAGTGGCGACGCCGGTGCGCACCTGGCCGCGCAGGCCGGCGACGCGCACCATGAAGAATTCGTCGAGATTATTGGCGGAGATGGAGAGGAAGCGCAGCTGCTCCAGCAGAGGATGATTGCGATTGGACGCCTCCTCGAGAACGCGGCGGTTGAACTCGAGCCAGGACAATTCGCGATTGATGAAGCGCTGCGGCAGAGCGGCGAGCTCCTCGGGACGCTCCAGAATCTCGCCCGGCTGGTCCATGACGGGAATATCGGCCCCGGTGCGCTCGGCCTCGAGATTGTCCTGGATGTGCTTCGACATGCTTTTTCCACCTCTCGCCCGCCGGCGCGATTCTGACAGATTTTCCACCATCCGAAAGCCCTCACGCGCCGCGCGAGGCGTCGATCAGCTGGAGAAGCTCGCCCGCGAGCGCGCGCGTGACCGGACGGCCGCGCGCCAGCGCCTCCTCGTCGAGCATGCGCACAAAGGCGCGAGCCGCCTCGAGCGAGCGCTCGAGCCGAAGCGCGACATAGTCGACCAGCGTCGCCTCTACCGCCAGCTGACGGTCGCGGAACAGCTTTTCCAGCACGGCGCGAATCAGAGAATCGTCCGGCGCGCCGATTTCTACGACCGGCGCACGACGTAAACGCGACAATAGGTCGGGAAGCGCGATTTGCAGCGCAGACGGAGGCCGCCGCGAGGTGACGAGCAGCGACCCGCCGCTTTCCCGTAGAAAATTCATCAAATGAAACAATGCCGTCTCATCCGTCACCGCCTCCAGCCCGTCGAGCATCGCCGCGGCGCCGGCGAGCCGGCCGGGCTCGGGAATCTCGGTCGGAGAGACGAGAACGGCGTCGTTGCGACGCGCGAAAATGGCGCCGAGATGGGTCTTGCCGGATCCCGGCGGGCCGACGAGCAGCAGCGCGCTGTCGGGCCAGTCCGGCCAGCGCGAGATCATCTCATAGGCCGCGCGATTGGCGGGGGAGATCAGAAAATCCGCCTCGCCATAGCGCGGCTCGCCGGCCAGATCGAAGAAGAGCTGGGCGGGCCCGCGGCGAGAATCGCCTTCTGGCATGGGCTCAGCTCTCCCCCGGCGCGGCCGGGCCGAGAAACAGCGCGCTCTGACGATAACGCCGCACGGCGAAGCGCAGAATGACGCCGAGCGCGGCCGCGACCGGAGCCGCCAGCAGCAGCCCGGTGAAGCCGAACAGCGATCCCGCCGCGAGCAGAGCGAACATCAGCCAAACGGGATGCACGCCGATGGAGCCGCCGACGAGGCGCGGCGACAGCACATTGCCATCGAGGAAGAGGCCCGTGGAGACGACCGCCACGGCCATGGCCAGCAGCCGCCAATCCGGCCAGCCCTGCACCAGAGCGACGATGATCGACAGGACGAAAGCGGTGATCGAGCCGACATAGGGCACGAAGCTGAGCACGCCGGCGCTGACGCCGATGAGGAAGCCGAAATTCAAGCCGATGAGCGACAGGCCGATGCTGTACCACAGGCCCAGGAACAGGCAGACGAGCGCCTGGCCGCGCAGAAAGCCGGCCAGCGCTCTGTCTATGTCGCGAGCGATGGCGCGCACATCGTCGCGATAGCGCGGCGGCGTCAGCTGATCGAGCGTCGCGACCATATCGTCCCAGTCGAGCAGAATGTAGAAGGCGACGACCGGCGTGATGACCACCAGCGAGACCATATTGACGAGCGCCGCGCCGCCGGAAACCAGCGATTTGAGAAACGCGGCGCCCATGCGCGCGGCCTCGCTGGCGAGGTCGTTCACATATTTCTGCGTGTCGAGCGAGGCGTCGGAGACCGGCAGGCCGAGCTTCTCATAGACGCTGCGCATAAAATCGCCGGTAGCCTCGCGGCTGACATGCGTGAGCAGCCCTTGCAGAGTGGTGAGATAGCCGGGCAGGCTCTCGAGGAACTCGCTGAATTGCCGGGTGAGCACCGGCGCGATCAGCAGCACGATCGCCGCCGCCAGCACGACGAACACAGTCAAAATGACGAAAGAGGCGCCGAGGCGCGAGAGGCCGAGCGTCTGCAGTCGATCGGCGACCGGATCGAGCAGATAGCCGAGCGCGAGCCCCGCCAGAAAAGGCGCCAGCACCGCGCTCAGAAAATAGAACAGCGCGAAGACGAGAAGAATCGTCGCCGTCCAGAAGGCGAGCCGCCGGTCCAGCGCGTTCGAAACGCGCGCCTCCCCCATCTCACGCTCCGACATCGTCTGGTCCCATGAGCTTGACCCAGCGCCAGAGATAGACGCTGGCGGAAGCGACGGTCAATGCCGCGACCGCGGCCATTAGAAGGCTGTCCACGCCATGGAGCGAAATGGCGAAGGCCTCGCCCGCGAGCACAATGGCCGCGAGCAGCAGCTGCGCCGCCGTCGTGGCCTTGGAGACCGGCAAGGGACGAAGGTCCATGGGGCGTGCGAGCAGCCAGGACACGAACACGGCCCCGACGATCATCACATCGCGCGAGATCACCAGCAGGGCGAGCCAGGAGGGCAGCACGCCCTTGATCGCCAGCGTCGCATAGATGGAGACGATCAGCGCCTTGTCGGCGATGGGGTCGAGCACGGCGCCGAGCTCTGTGCGCAGATCGAAGGTCTTGGCCAGCCAGCCGTCGAGCGCGTCC
This sequence comes from Methylosinus sp. LW4, assembly GCF_000379125.1. Taxonomy (NCBI): domain Bacteria; kingdom Pseudomonadati; phylum Pseudomonadota; class Alphaproteobacteria; order Hyphomicrobiales; family Methylocystaceae; genus Methylosinus; species Methylosinus sp. LW4. Next base: position 1,344,639 of record NZ_KB900626.1, read on the forward strand.
GACGCGCCGGCGAGAACGAAGATCGCGAAAGCGGCGCGCCAATGATCGCCGACGATCATGTCGATCGCGGCCGGCGTCAGCACGAGACGCCCGATGGTGATGAAATTCGGCAGCCAGCGCAGGCAGAGGGAACGCATGACCATCATATCTGGCGCGCCGAGGGCTGAGCGCTAGGGCGAATCCGCAGATGTCCGCAGGCGCATCGCGGCGGAGGCGCCGCCGCATCGACTGTGAGCGCGCGCACAGGAGGCGAAAATCCGCCTGCTAATGTGACCTCCGCGTCTGCGCCGCTCCCGATTTCGATTCAGCGCTCCTCGAGGGGAATTGACCCATGGCCCAGCAAATTCTCATGAAATTGTCGAATGGCGGCTGCTCCAGCTGCGATCCGCCGCCCGCGCCGGGCTTTTCGATCGGCGGTTCTGTCGGCCGTGGCGGCCGCAATCTGCCTGAAGACGTGCGAACGATTCAATCGGCGCTCAATGGCGTCTGCCCGGCCGATGGCGGGCCGATATTGAAGCTCGACGTCGACGGTATCGTCGGGCCGATCACCATCGCCGCGATCGAGAAATATCAGAACCGCCAGCTCGGCTGGTCGGACGGACGAGTCGATCCCGACGGGCCGACGATACATGCGCTGAGCGGCCAGAGCGGCGGTCAGTCCGCCCCCGCCAAAGCCGGCCCCAAGACGCCGCCGCCCAAGGCCACGGCGCAGCAGAACGCCCAATTCGTCGAGCGCATCGGCTCGCTGCTGCCGCGCGCGCGGCATTGGATCTCCATGGCGCAGCTCAATATCGACATGGCCACGGATTATTTGCGCCGCGCGCCGGCCGGGCGCAACGATCCCTTCCCCTCGCTGCACGACATCGGCAGAGGGCAGCTCGCTCTGTTCGACAAATATTTCCACACGCAGAAAGAGCCGACGACGACGAAGCTGGCGCAATTGCACCGCGCCAAGCGGCTCTATGATTCGATGAACACCGTCATCACCCATTCGCTGCTGCAGGCGCCGATGTTCGGCTGGGGCGTCGGCTATTTCCAGCCCGATCCCGCCGACGGCACGATCGCGGCGCTGGATTATGTCGCCTATACTTTTTACGGCGGCTGGCAGGCGCGCCGCCCGGACGGCAAGCCGCGCCTCTCCGGCGACGACAATTACAAGGGCGCCAAGAATCTGCGCGAGGACACGATCTTTTTTCCGGTCGGGCAGCTATTGGCCAAGACCGATAATTTCATGCTGGAGACGATCATTCACGAGCTGGCGCATTTCGTCGGACCCGGCGTGAGGAGCCCGGACCGCATCGGCGACCACACCTACGACACCAAGGCGAATTTTCTCACCGTCAATAATTGGACCGCTCTGCACACGGCGGAATGCTACGGCTATTTCGCCGCCGAATCCGCCCTGCGCAATGCGATCACCATACCGATCCATTGAGCCGCGGCTCACTTCGACATGCAGGCCTTGATGTCGCTCGAGGTCTTCATCGCCTCGAAAGTGTCGGCGCAGAACCTCTCCAATGTCGGGCGCAGCTCGGGATTGGAGGCGTTGGCGCGCAGGCTCATCGCGCCCTCGAGCAGTTCCTTCTGCGCGGCGTGGATATTGGCGCGCGGCAGCTCGACCGTGCATTCCTCATAGCGCTTCAAGAATGTGTCGCAGACGGGAATTCCGGTGGGATCGATGGCGAGCGCCGGCGTGACGAACAGAACAGCCGCCGCGAGAGAGATGAGACGTTTCACTGCCGAATTTTCCCCTATCGCCCAACCCTTATGTCCCTATAGAGGCTCCCGTCGGAAAAGAAAACGGGCGACGGGCGCGTCGTGCCGCCCGTCGCCCCACTCCGGCGCAAGTGTCTCGCGAACGCCCGAGATTCCTTTTAGAGCGCTATCCAATCCGATTGGATCGGATAGCGCTCTCGATTCTCGCGTGGGAGCGAATTCTGATCGATCGAACGATTCCGTTCGATCGGAAAGCGCTCTAGCTCACAGCCCGGCGAGATAGCCGGTCGGATCGACCGGGGTCGAGCCTTTGCGCAGCTCGAAATGCAGCTGCGGCGAGCCGACATTGCCCGACTGGCCGGATTTGGCGATCGTCTGGCCGCGCTTCACCTGATCGCCGCGCTTCACATCGAGTTCGCCATTATGGGCGTAGGCCGAGACGAAGCCATTGGGATGGCGGATCAGCACCAGATTGCCATAGCCCTTGAGCTCGCTGCCGGCATAGGCGACGACGCCGCCCTCGGCCGCCTTCACCTGCGTGCCTTCCGGCACAGAGATGTTGATGCCGTCATTGCCGCCCGAGCTGAAGCCCTGGATGATGCGGCCGCGCGCCGGCCAGCGGAACTCCGGCCGCGCATCGGCGGAGGCCGCGGACGCCGCGGGGGCTGATTTCTCCTCGGCCTGCTGCGCCTGCGGCGGGATCGAGGCGGTCGGCGTCTTGTCGATATTGCGCAGAGCCTGCGGCTGCGGGGCCGGCGCGGCTTCGGCGTAACGCTGCGGCTTCTCGACCTGCGGCGCGCGGGCGATCTCCTTCGGCTGAGCCGGCTCGGGCTTCTTCTTGGCGATCTTCTCGGCGCGGACCTCGGGCTCCGCCTTGCGCGCGGGCTCGGCCTGAGCGAGCTTGCGCTGCGGCTCAGCCTTCGTCTTCGCGGGCTCGGGCTCCTTGGTCCGCTGCGCGAGCTGCGCGCGGGCCGGATGCGCCTCGGCCTGCGGCTTTTGCGCGGGCGTCGGCTTCAGCGCGGGCGCCTGAGCGACCATCTGCTTGGGCGCGAGCCGCGCAGGCTGCGCCTCGGCCTGCTTGACCGGGGCCGCCTTGGCCGGCTTCGCCTCGACCTGCGCCTGGCGGACAGGCGCGGCATGTGGACGCTCGGCCACGACGGGGCGCACGGGCTCCTGCTCGGCCTCGACGCTGGAGGTCTTCCTCTTCGGCTCGACGGGGGCGGCGGCCTTCTTCTCCGTCTTGCGATCGCGCACATCCGCCGTCTTGGCCGCAGGCTGCGGCAAAGGCTTCGGCTGCGCGGCGACATGGACGGGCGCCGGAGCCGGCGCTGCGGCCACGGGCGCCGCCGGAGCGGCGGAAGCGCGATAGATCGGGATCACCAGACGCGAGCCGGAATGCACCTCGGCCGGCTTGCCATAGCCATTGACGCGCAGCAGCGCGTCCAGCGGCACGCCATAGCGGGTCGCGATCACGCCGGCCGATTCGCCGTCGGCGACGACCACGGGCGTGCCGCCCTCGGCGCTCCAATGATTATAGGCGCCGGCCACGCGGGCGGGCGCAGGCGCCGGCGCGGCGGCCCGAGCCGGCGCAGGAGCGGCGGCGACGGGCGCGGGCTGGCTCACGGCCGGCGGCGGGGCGAGCGGCTGGCGCTCGACGACGCTGCGGCGCACGGGCTGCGAGATCGTGCCCGTCGGCGCGCGATCGACGCGGCTCGTCGGCGCAGAATCCTGGAAAGGATTGGTGAAAGGATCGGAGAAACGGGAAGCGTCGGAACAACCGGCGAGCAGGCCGGCGGCGCCAGCGGCGAACATGAGCCGCTTTGCGACTCGCGACAGAAAAACACGACGCTCAATTGCCATGACGCGACCTACGCTCGAACGCTATCCTCACTGTGGTCATTTAGCCACAGCCCGGTTAAGGGAGCGTTTAAGATGAATGCGGGTTCAGCGACGCGACGCGGATTTTAGGTAAATTTCGAGCCTTCACAGAGCTTTCGCGCGCCCGATGAGCGCCGCGCCGAGCCGGCAGGGCCAAAGATCGCTCGTCGTCCACAGCGCCTCGCCGTCGCGATGCGAGAGCGAGAGCCGCTCCGACGGCCGCGCATCCTCGGAAGCCGGCGGCGCATAGCGTCCGAAGATCGCAGCCCCGCCCGGCGCGAGCGCGGCCATGACCGCATGCGGCGGCTGCTCGTGAAAAGACATATGGAGAATGATGCGGTCGAAATATCCGCGCGTCTCATCGGCGGCGAGCCCGTCGCCGAACAGCGCCTCGACATTGGCGCAGCCGAGCTCGGCGAGGCGTTGGCGCGCCTCTATCGCCAAGGTCTCGTAACGCTCGATCGTCACTACCTCGCGCGCGAGCCGCGACAGCACCGCCGCGCCGAAGCCGGAGCCCGTCCCCACTTCCAGCACGCGATGATGCGGCTCGGTTCGCAGCGCCTCGAGCCGGCGCGCGAGAGCGGCGGCGGCCGGCATTGTCTGTCCGCAGCCGATCGGCAGCGACATGTCGCGGGCGGCGAGATCGCGAAAGCGATGCGGCGCGAACAGCTCGCGCGGAATCGTCTCGAAGGCGCGCATGATGGAGAGGTCGCGCACGCCGGCGCGCCGCAATTGCAGGAGAAGCGCCGCGCGAGCCTCGATCGATGGTCCCTCGTCCGCGCGCTCCTCCATTTGGCTCCTATTCGAAAGCGGCGGAGAGCCGCGTCAAGGTCGGATGGTCGGTGAAGTCGAGGCGCAGGGGCGTCACCGAAATCTTATTCGCCTCCACCGCCTCGAGGTCGGTGCCCGGCCCCGGCGTGAAATTGCCGCGCCGAAAGCATATCCAATAATAGGGAATGCCGCGACCGTCCTTGCGATCTTCTATATGCATCAGATCATTGGAGCGCTGGCCCTGCATGGTGACGGCGACGCCCTTCACCTCTTGCGGCGTGCAATTGGGGAAATTGACATTCATCAGCACGCCCGGCGGAATGCCGGCCGCGACCAGCTTGCGAATGACGTCGGCCGCATGCGTCTCCGCGCAATCCCAGTGGATGTGCCGGCGTCCGGCGAAGAAATCATAGACCTGCGACAGCGCGATGGAGGGAATGCCGAGCAGCGTGCCCTCGATGGCGCCGGCGATGGTGCCGGAATAGCTGACGTCCTCGGCGAGATTCTGGCCCGAATTGACGCCGGAGAGAATGAGATCCGGCGGTCTGTCGGCGAGCAGCTTGCGCACGCCCATGATGACGCAATCGGTCGGCGTGCCTTTGACGGCGAAATGCCGCGAGGAGATTTCGCGCAGACGCAGCGGATCATTGATGGAGAGCGAATGCGCGACGCCGGATTGCTCGCTCTCCGGCGCGACGACGAAGACATCGTCGGTGAGGCTGCGCGCGACGCGCTCGGCCAGCGCGAGGCCGGCGCCGTGGATTCCGTCGTCATTGGTGATGAGGATGCGCATCGTCTCACAAACGCTGATCATTGGCGCTCCTTCTCCCACACGTGGGAGAAGGTGGCCCTCGCGTCAGCGAGGGTCGGATGAGGGCTCGTCCAGGTCGAGACGAGTCTTCGCGTCACGCGAAGGACCCTCATCCGACCCCGCTTCGCGGGGCCACCTTCTCCCGCAAGCGGGAGAAGGAAGCGCGCGCATAGATTACGGTAAGGGCTACCGCGCCGCGGCGATTCGCTCCAGCCCACCCATATAGGGGCGCAGGACCGTCGGCACTGTGACGGAGCCGTCCGCCTCCTGATAATTCTCCAGCACCGCGACCAGAGCGCGGCCGACGGCGACGCCGGAGCCGTTGAGCGTATGCACGAAGCGCGTCGCCTTGCCCTCGGCGGGACGGTAGCGCGCGTTCATGCGCCGGGCCTGGAAATCGCCGCAGACCGAGCAGGAGGAAATCTCGCGATATTTCCCCTGCCCCGGCAGCCACACCTCGAGGTCATAGGTTTTCTGCGAGGCGAAGCCCATGTCGCCAGTGCAGAGCGTCACCTTGCGATAGGGCAGCTCGAGCAATTGCAGCACTTTCTCCGCGCAGCCGGTCATGCGCTCATGCTCCTCGAGCGATTGCTCGGGCGTGGTGATGGAGACGAGCTCGACCTTGTAGAACTGATGCTGGCGGATCATGCCGCGCGTGTCGCGCCCCGCCGCGCCCGCCTCGGCGCGGAAGCAATAAGTGCCCGCGGTGAAGCGCAGCGGCAGCTGCGATTCGTCGAGGATGGATTCGCGGACCAGATTGGTGAGCGGGACTTCGGCCGTCGGCACCAGCCAATATTCGCTCGCCGGCTCCTCCGATTGCCCGTCGCCACGACCCGCCGTCACGGAGAACTGATCGTCGCGAAATTTCGGCAGTTGCGCCGTGCCGAACATGGCGTCGTCGCGCACCAGCAGCGGCGGCGCGACCTCGGTGTAGCCGTGCTCGCCCGTGTGCAGATCGAGCATGAATTGCGCGAGCGCACGCTCGAGCCGCGCGATTCCGCCCTTGTTCACGACGAAGCGCGCGCCAGAGAGCTTGGCGGCGCTCTCGAAATCCATGAGCTTCAACCCTTCGCCGATGTCGAAATGCTCTTTCGGCGGATAGTTGAACTGCCGCGGCTCGCCCCAGAGCAAAACCTCGACATTGTCGTGCTCGTCCTTGCCTTCCGGCACTAGCTCGAGCGGCGTGTTGGGAATCTCCGACAGCGCCTTGTCGAGCGCGGCGCTCGCCTCGCGCTCGGCCTGCTCAAGCTGCGGGAAGTCTTCCTTGAGCTTCGCCACTTCCGCCTTCAGCGCCTCGGCGCGAGCGGCGTCCTTCTCGCGCATGGCGAGGCCGATTTCCTTGGAGGCCGCGTTGCGACGCTCCTGCGCCGCCTGCAAGGCCGCGATCGCCGCGCGGCGGGCGTCATCGAGCGCGAAGAGGCTTTCCGACAGAGGCGGGAGATTGCGGCGGCGGCGGCCATTGTCGAAAGCTTCCGCATTATCGCGAATGAATTTGATGTCATGCATGAGAATCGATCCGCCGACTGGTGCGTGCCCTCATCCGACCCGGCTACGCCGGGCCACCTTCTCCCACAGGTGGGAGAAGGGAGCGGCCAACGTTGCGCGAAACGAGGGGCGCGAATCCTTCTCCCACTCGTGGGAGAAGGTGGCCCTCGCGTGAGCGAGGGTCGGATGAGGGTCCTTGTCCCTCGAGCGGAACGAAGGGTCAACCCGCGGCTTGCTGTTCCTCGACCGCCGCCCGCTTCTTCTCGATCCAGCGCACGGAAATGATCGACGCCTCGTAGAGCAGCAGCCCCGGTATGGCGAGCGCCAGCTGGCTGAACACATCCGGCGGCGTCAGCACCGCCGCCACGATGAAGACGAGGACGATCGCATAGCGGCGCTTCTCGGCCAGGAATTGCGAAGAGACGATGCCGATCTGACCGAGCAGCGTCAGCACCACCGGCAGCTGGAAGACGACGCCGAAGGCGAGCACCAGCGTCATGATCAGCGAGAGATATTCGGAGACGCGCGGCAGCAGCTCGATCCTCGCCTTGCCGGGCTCGTTGGCCTGCTGCATCGAGATGAAGAAATGCAGCAGATTGGGCATGACGAGAAAATAGACGACCAATGCGCCGAGCGCGAAAAAAATGGGCGTGGCGAAGAGATAGGGCCGAAAGGCGGCCCTCTCGTGCTTGTAGAGGCCGGGCGCGACGAAAGCATAGACTTGCCCGAACACGATCGGACAGGAGACGAAAGCGGCGGCGAACATCGCCACCTTGATCTGCGTGAAGAAATACTCCTGCGGCGCGGTATAGATGAGCGTCGCATCGGGACCCACGGCGATCGTATAGGGGACCACCAGCAGATTATAAATGTCCTTGGCGAAGAAGAAGGCCAGGATGAAGGCGCCCAGAAACGCCATCAGCGCGCGGATGAGCCGCTCGCGCAGCTCCATCAGATGCTCGAGGAGCGGCGCCTTGGTGGCGTCGATATCGGCGTCGGTCATATCGGCTGGCTTTCGGGCGTCGTCTCGGCCCCGCTCGCCGCCGCCGCGGGCTCGCTCGCGGCCGGCTCGTCGGAGGCATGGACCTCGGCCCGCGCTTCGACGGCCGGCGCCGCATGACTCTCAGCGGCGACGTCGCTCTCGGCCGCCTTGGCCTCACCCTCTTGCGGCGGAGCGGGCGGACCTTCGATCGCGCCGACGATCTGCTCGCGGGCCTGCTTGAGCGGATCGAAGGCGACGTCGCCGACGCCCGCAAAGGCCGAATCGACCTCGCTCTTCAAATTTTTCTGAACCTCGGCGAGATCGGCCTCGCGCATCGCATCCATGAACTGGCCTTGGAACTCGGACGCCATGCGCCGCATGCGCCCGGTGATCTGGCCGATCTGGCGCAACACGCGCGGCAGATCCTTGGTCGGAATCGCGACGAGCGCAACGATGCCGATGACGATCAGCTTTCCGGGATCGAGATCGAACATGGTCTTCTCGAGAGCCTGCCCGCGGCAGGCGAAACAAGGGTGGCGTCAGGCCTTTTTCGCTTCGGCCGGCTTGTCGGCGTGCAGCGTGGTCTGGCTCGCGAGCGGCTGATGCTCCAGCGATTTCGCCGGCTCCTCGGCCTTGGTCTCGGTCTCGTCTTCGGCGAGGCCCTTCTTGAAGGCCTTTATGCCCTTGGCGACGTCGCCCATCACGTCGGAAATCTTGAAGCGTCCGCCGAACAATATGAAGGCCACGCCGCCGACGATAATCCAATGCCAGATCGACAGACCGCCCATGGCGCGAACCTCCCACTCGTCTTTCGTGGACCGGCGAGGCCGGCCGAAACTTCTCGGAACCTAGGACGCCGGACGCGCAAAAACAAGTTGGATGAGCGAATTCTCCGACGCTTCAGGTAGGATTTCGGCGGACCCGCGCGAGACGGAGCGAGAGCGCCCTACTCCTCGATCGGCTCCGGCTCCTCCGGCGCGTCTGGCTCCTGCAGAAAATCCATCTCGAGCGCCGCCTCGGCGTCGCCCTCCAGCGGATCCTCGTCCTCCTTGAGCGTGGCGTCGTCGGTCGGCTGCGGCACGTCGAAGCCCTTGGGCAGGCGGCCGTCGAAGAGGCCGGCGCCCTTCAGCTCGTCGAGGCCGGGCAGATCGCCGATCTGCTCGAGGCCGAATTGCATGAGAAAGCTGTCGGTCGTGCCATAGGTGAGCGGACGCCCCGGCGCGCGGCGACGGCCGCGCAGGCGAATCCAGCCCGTCTCCAGCAGCACGTCCAGCGTGCCTTTGGCGACGGCGACGCCTCTTATGTCCTCGATCTCGGCGCGCGTCACCGGCTGGTGATAGGCGACGATGGCGAGCGTCTCCAGCGCGGCGCGGGAGAGCTTCTTCTGCTCCACCTGCTCGCGCGCCAGCACCCAGCCGAGATCGGCGGCGGTGCGGAAGAACCATTTGCGGCCGGCGCGCGTCAGCGTGACGCCGCGGTCGGCGTAATCCTGCTTCAGCCTGGTCAGCACGGCCTCGACGTCCATTCCGTCCGGCAGGCGGCGGGCGATCTCCGTCTCCTCGAGCGGCTCGCTGGCCGCAAAAAGCAGCGCCTCGGCGATGCGCGAGGCCTCGCGCAGCGCCGCCGCCTCTTCATCGGGGGCGGCGTCGTCCTGGAACAGCTCGACGGGTCGCAAGGCTCGCGCCAAATTTCTCTCCCTCGCCTTTGGATCATGAGCCCTGTGGCTCACGGCTCCGAGGCTTCGCTCAAAGAGCCCGAAGGCTCGCGGTCCAGTTCCGTATCGCGCCGACGCAGCCAGATCGGCGCGAAGGCGCGGTCCTGGCGAATGTCGAACCGCCCTTCCCGCACCATTTCCAGCGAAGCGGAAAAAGACGAGGCGCGGACGGTGCGCGCCGTTTGAATATCCACACAAAAAGCCAAAAGATAATCGTCGAGCGCGGTCCATTGGGCGGCGATTCCGGCGAGCCGCTCCAGCGTCTCGCGCGCCTCCGCCAACGACCAGACATTGCGCTGGCGCAGCGTGACCTTGGAGATCGCCTGCTTCTGCCGCTGGCGAGCGTAGGCCGACAGGAGATCATAGAGGCTGGCCGTGAAGGTCGAGTTCGTCTTGGTCTCTATGCCCTCCGGCCCGCCGCGCAGGAACATGTCGCGGCCGAGCCGCGCCCGCTCCTGAAGCTTGTCGGACGCCGCGCGGATCGCCTCCAGCCGGCGCAGGCGATCGGCGAGCGCCGCGGCCAGCTCCGCCGCCGAGGGCTCCTCGCCCGTCTTGGGCTGCTCCGGCAGCAGCAGGCGCGATTTCAGATAGGCGAGCCAGGCGGCCATCACCAGATAATCGGCGGCGAGCTCCAGCCGGACGCGCCGCGCCTCCTCGACGAAGGCGAGATATTGCTCGGCCAGCGCCAGAATAGAAATGCGCGCGAGATCGACCTTCTGGCGGCGGGCGAGCTCCAGCAGCAGGTCCAGCGGGCCTTCGAAGCCGTCGACATCGACGAGGAAGGCGGGCTCCGCCTCCGCGCGCTCATGTTCTCCGGCAATGTCGAAAGCCAAATCCTGCGCCATCTCGCCTCACGGCGTCGTCTCACGCCTCCGCCCATCGGGAAGGCGAGAGATTGGGCCGATCAGACGCCGGCCGCAAGAGCCGCGTCGAGCTGGCGGGCTCCGTCCACAGGATCGAATTCCTTCGGCGCGGCGATTTTCGCCTTGGCGGCGCGCGCCCGCTCCAGCGCCCGACCGGCGAGATCGCCCGCCCCTTCCGCCACGGCGCAGGCCTCGGCGAGATCGCCGTTGCAATGCAGGACCACATCGCAGCCGGCGGCGATCGCGCCCTCGGCGCGCGCGCGAAAGCCGCCCGAGAGGGCCTTCATCGAGAGATCATCGGTCATCAGCAGGCCGTCGAAACCGATGAGGCCGCGAATGATCCCCTCTATGACGGCCTTGGAGAGCGTGCCCGGAAGCTCGGGATCGATGGCCCGATAGACGACATGGGCGGTCATGCCGAGCGGCAGATCGGCGTCGGCGCGGAAGGGAATGAAATCCTGCGCCTCCAGCTCGGCGCGGGAGGCCTCGACGACGGGCAGCTCGAGATGGCTGTCCGCCCGCGCCCGCCCATGGCCGGGGATATGCTTGATGACCGGCAGCACGCCGCCGTCGAGCAGCCCCTCCGCCGCCGCGCGGCCGAGCCGCGCGATCTCGGTGGGAACGCGGCTATAGGCGCGGTCGCCGATGATATTGTGGGAGCCGTCCACCGGCGTGTCGAGAACCGGCAGGCAATCGACGTCTATGCCGACCTCGCGCAGATCATGGGCGATCAGCCGCGCGCCGAGCCGGACGAGAGCGGCGGTCTCCTCGGCCGGAAGCCCCAGCCGCTCGAAGGCGGCGGCGGCGGGATAGGCGCGCCAGACCGGCGGGCCGAGACGCTGGACGCGCCCGCCCTCCTGATCGACGAGAATGGGAGCGTCCGTTCCCAGCGCATCGCGAATTTCCGCCGTGAGGGCAAAAACCTGCTCGCGCGAGGCGACATTGCGCTTGAACAGGATCGCGCCCCAGGGCTGCGCCTCGCGCAGGAAGGATTTCTCCTCCGACGAGAGCGCGAGGCCGGCGCAGCCGCAGATGAAAGCGCGCGTCACGGAGCCGCTGTCTCCATCAATTGGCGGCGACGAAGCAGGAGCCGCCGGAGGCCTTGACCTTCTCGCAGACGCCGACCGCGGCCTCGCGGCTCATGCCGGCGGCGCGGACGCGATAGACGCTCTTCTCGCCGACCTTGGCGAGACGGAAGCCGAGGCGCTTTCCGCCGAGCTGGGCGCTGTATTTGGAGTTCACCGTCTGCATCAGCCGGCGCGCCTCGTCCTCGGAGCCGGCGGCGCCGAATTGCACAGCGAAGCCGCCATTGCCGCCGGTCGCGGCCTCCGGCTGCGCGGTTTCTATGGCGGCGGTCTGCTCGGGAATGGCGGCGGCGGCCGGGGCGGCGGGCTTGGTCGGGCGCGGCGGTTGCGCGACCTTGGGCGTGGTCGCCGGCTTGGCAGGCCCCTTCGGCGTCGCGGTCGGCGGCTCGACGGCGGCGTCGACGGCGCTCGGCCGGGCGGCGAGAGACGGCGGCCGCGCGGGAGGCGCGACATTGACTGGACGAGCGATCGCCGGCGTCGGCGCATCATGATCGATGACGGTGCCGTCGGGCCGAACCGAGACGGTCTTCACCCGCCGCGGCTCGGCGCCATAGGCGTTATTCGGGCCGCCGGCCGGGGCGGCCTCATGCGGCGCGTCCACCGGGCCGTCGCCGAGCTTGACGACGCGCACCGCCGCCGCCGGATCGACCGGCTGCTCCTGCTTGGAGACGACCTTCTTGACCGGAGCGGTCTGATTGCGATCGAGCACGGCCGCGCCGCGCTGAGGCGCGGCGGCTTCGGCGACGGTGGAGGGCTGCACCTTGGCCGGACCTTCCGGCGCCTTGATGGTGGCGAGCTCCTGCGGGGCCACGACGCCGCCGCGATGGCCCAAGGCGAGGCCGACGCTCACCGCGCCGACGCCGGCGAGCGCAACCACCGCATGCCAGGGCCGCAGCCGATCGCGCAGCGCGCCGAAAAAGCCCCTGCGCTCGCGCGGCTCGTCATAGGGCTCGTCCTCGACGCCATAGTCGAGATAATCCTGCTGATCCTGATGCGCCCACTGACCTTCCTCGCCGGGCGAGCGCACCGCGTAATAGTCGTCGGACTGCGACTGCTGCTGCGCGGCCGGCGACAATGGCGGCGGCGACATGGGCGAAGGCGACCTCTGCGACGGCGAGACCGGCGGCAAGGCGCCGCGCAGCTCGGCCGTATCGAAAACGTCTCTGTCTCTCTGGCTCACGGACGGCTCCCGGCGCTGCTGGTCGGCGAAGACTCGCCCGTAAGGGTCGGCGGCGGCGGCCGCTTCATCGCCGTGCAGCAGACGCGCCAGCTCGGCGAGCGGATCGGTCTTCGCCTCGCCCCTGCCCGGCTGATTCTCCTGCGGCTCTCCGCCACGCAGGCGCCGCTCGAATTCGCTGATGTCGATGGAAGGCCCTCGGGCCGTCGCCTCGCGCATGATGCACCTTCCTGCTCACTACCCGACGGACGCAACGTCGCCATTCCCGGACGCGAGCGCGCGCCACGCTCATGCAAAGCGCCGGCCGCGATCACCGCATCTCGTCGGGGGCGCTCACGCCTAGGAGTCTCGAACCCGACGCCAGGACGCAAGTCAAAGAAACGACCAACGCCATCCGCGCATAGGTCGAATTTCTATCATCTGCATTAACAAAGCGTAATTGTGGCCGATCTTTGCCTTTGTTCCAATGCGAATGAAAGACGCTGGCGAGATCATAGAGATAGAAGGCGATTCTGTGCGGCTCATGCGCCGCGGCGGCCGATTCGATCAACCTCGGATATTGCGCAATCGCCTTTGCGAGCGCGATCTCGCCTTCGTCCTGCAGCAGATCGAGCGGCGCGGCGGCGAGCGCCTTGGGCGAGAGGTCGAGATCGGGAAAAGCGCCGAGCGCCTGACGCACGGCGGATTTGGCGCGCGCATGGGCGTATTGCACATAGAAAACCGCATTGTCCTTCGACTGCTCGATGACCTTGGCGAGATCGAATTCGAGCGGCGCGTCATTCTTGCGATAGAGCATCATGAAACGCACGGCGTCGACGCCCACTTCGTCCACCACCTCACGCAGAGTGACGAAATCGCCGGAGCGCTTCGACATTTTCACCGGCTCGCCATTGCGCATCAATTTGACGAGCTGGCAGAGCTTCACATCGAGCGTGACCTTATTGTCGGAGAGCGCCGCGACGGCGGCGGTCATGCGCTTCACATAGCCGCCGTGATCGGCGCCCCAGACGTCGACCAGAGTCGTGAAGCCGCGGTCTATCTTCGACTTGTGATAGGCGATGTCGGCCGCGAAATAGGTGTTGGAGCCGTCGGATTTCTTCAGCGGACGATCGACGTCGTCGCCGAAATCGGTGGAGCGGAACAAGGTCTGCTCGCGATCCTCCCAATCATCCGGCAATTGGCCCTTGGGCGGCGGCAGGCGGCCATCATAAACGAGGCCGCGCGCGCGCAGCTCGTTTATCTCCTTGTCGATCTGCGACAGACCATTAATCTTCTCATGCAGCGTGCGCTCGGAGAAGAAGACTTCATGGGTGATATCGAGCGCGGCGAGATCGTCGCGGATCATCGCCATCATGGCGTCGATGGCCGCGCCCTTGACCGGCTCCAGCCATTCGCTCTCGCTCTTGTCCAAAAGCGCGCGGCCATATTGCTTCGCCAGCGCTTCGCCAGCGCTTTTGAGATAATCGCCCGGATAGAGCCCCTCGGGAATGGCGATCGTCTCGCCGAGCGCCTCGCGATAGCGCAGGAAGGCGGAGCGGGCGAGAACATCGACCTGCGCGCCGGCGTCGTTGATGTAATATTCGCGCGTGACCTCTGCGCCCGCGAAGGCCAGAAGATTGGCCAGCGCATCGCCGAACACCGCGCCGCGCCCATGGCCGACATGCATCGGCCCGGTCGGATTGGCCGAGACATATTCGACATTGATCTTGCCCGCGAGCGCCCCCCTGCCCTGCGGCCTTCCATAGGCTTCGCAGTCGCTCAGCACGGCGCGCAGAACATCGGCGTAGAGGCTCGGCTTCAGGCGAATATTGATGAAGCCCGGCCCGGCGACCTCGGCCTCGGCCACATTGGGCAGATCGGCGAGCGCGGCGGCGATCTCCACCGCGAGCTGGCGCGGATTGGCAAAATTGGCCTTGGCCTCCTTGGCGAAGACCATGGCGGCGTTGGTGGCGAGATCGCCATGGGCGGCGTCCTTGGGCGGCTCCACGACGAAACGCGCATAATCCAACGTCTCCGGCAGGCGGCCGGAGGCCTTGATCGAATCGAGAATGGCGGCGATGGCGACGTGGAAGTCGGAGAAGATGTTCATCGAATGTCCGGGCCGAAGGGGTTCGTGGCCGGCGGTTTAGCAGACTGGCGCGGCGAACGCATCCCGGAGCGGCGGGCGCTCAGCGGAACCGTCGCAATCGCGCGATCCCCGGCGCAGCGGCTCGGCCGCGCGACAATCGTCCGCTTTTCAGCGCTTGCCCATTCTCGAATAATGGACGCCCTTGAACTTCCCGGCCTGCAGGCGCTTTTTTGTGTCGAAATCGCAAAATACACTTTGCCCGAATTCGGCTACTCGAAAAAATCGAATGGCGTTCGGCAGCGCTTTGAACTCGAAATCGCTGAACGACGGCATTCGATAATCGAGCGATCCCGTTGGAAGCTGAACGATCTGCAATCCTTCGCTTCTTTCCACATCGACGACATTTTTGGCCTCCAGCATCCGCGTGACGCTGCAAATATAATATTCCGGTCCCGGCGCGCCGTCGGGCATGATCGTCTCGGCCGGCCGAATGTCGCAAGCGCCGGGGTCGATCTCCTCGATCGCTTCCTTGAAGCGTCGCGAGATGAACCAGAGGCCGCCGTAAAAAAAGCAGTCGTTCGGCGCCTTGCCGCTTTTGCGCGGCAGGATCAGCAGGCGCGGCGTCTCATAGGCGTCGCTGAACTGATAGGGATGTCTCGGCAATTTACGGAAGCCGTCCGGCCAGGACTCGGGGCCGACGCCACGCCCGCACCATAAAGCCGCGCGCGCTTTTGATGCCGGCTCGACCACGAGACCGCAATGCTCGCCGCCGCCCCAATCGCCGGGCGTCATTTCGTAATAGATCGGGCGAGTCATGCTCGTCTCGCGCTGCGCGGACCGTTCAATCTTTCTCTAGATGATTTCCCCGCCGGAGGCGACCGGGCGGATATCGGCGTCGCGCGACTCTTATGATTTCTGGCAGATTGGTTCGCGCGGCTCGCCGCATTCCTTCTCCCCGCAAACGGCGGCAAACGGGGACGAGGAATGCGACGAGCGCTGCGCGAACCGATCAGATCGTCGGAAGCCCGCTATTCGGACGGCGCCGCCGCCAATGCCGCGGCGCCGACGAGGGGAATGCCGAAAAAGCTCTCCTCATCCGAGCCGGCGGCCTTGTGCAGCTCGAACGCGTCGGTCCACACGGCCCGCTCCGTGTCATCGGCCGGGCGGTAGGTGCATTTGGCTTCGGCGTTGCCGGCCTGGAGCCATTTCCTGCTGTTGCGCACGAAGCGGTCGAGCGCTTTTTGATCGGTCGGGCGAATAACGCATCTGGGGACGCCATCGACCAGGACGACTTGCGGCAGCATGTCCGATCTCCGACAAAAGGCCGGGATCCCGGTGAAAGAACCTGGACCCGCGTGATTGCTTGTCTCAGAATTAGATAGCAATCGACATGCCATCGAGCGGCCGGCTCGGCCCCCTCCGGCTCAGATCAGCCGATGAAATCCTGCACCACATCGCCCAGAATGCGGTTCACATCGTCTATGGTGGAGACGTCGTAACGCGTCGTCTTCTCGCCGGTGGCCTCGTCGTCGCGCTCGAATTTCGGATGGCCGAAGCGGATCGAGGTTCCCTCGATCTCGAAGGGCAGCGGCAGCGGCTCCTTCAGCGGGCGCGAGACGAAGAGCAGGCCCATCACCTTCTGCTCGACGGCGCTCGCCTTCAGCGCCAGCTCGACGCCGAATTTCGGCCCGATATCCTTTTTGATCGACTCGTCGAGGAAGGCGACCCAGCGGAAGAAGCTGTCGAAATTGCGCCGCGCGGCGGCGAGCACCTGTTCTTCCGCCTTGGCGAGGCTCGCGCTCGGATCGCTCATATGTCTCAATTCCCCGGTCTGCGGCGCCTTTCGCCGAACAGGCCGAGATTTACGCGAAATTTGTGCCGTCAGCCGGCGGACGCTCGGCTCGCCTCATAGGCGCGCACATTGGTCGCGGCGATCTCCAGCACCGGCGCCGCGACGCCGGCGCGCTGCGCCCGCGCCAGCATGTCGCCGAGGATATGCTCGCCCTCGGTCGGACCGCCCCGCTCCATGTCTCGCAGCATGGAGGCTTTGAGCGGCGAGCCCGGCCGCGTCAGCTCGGCGCGGAAATCGGCGAATTTCTCCGGCACCGGCGCATGGCCCTCGGCGCGCGCGATATCTTCGCATTCGGCGAGGAGGCGCAGGATCAACGTTTCGCCGGCGGGTGTCTCCAGCACGGTCCCGACGCTGGCGCGCATGAGCGTGGTGATTCCGGCGAGCGTCGCCAGAAACACGAATTTGTCCCACAGCTCCTGTTCTATCTCGGCGGAGAGCCGCGCATCGACGGGCGTCCGCGCGAAAAAGTCGCGCAACGCCTCGAGGCGAGCGTCGGCGCCGCCGTCGCGGGCGCCGAAATCGATGCGATTCAGCACGCCGAAATGCCGCACAATCCCATCGCCGCCGAGCGTCGCGCTGATGCGCGCCACGCCGCCGAAGACGGTCGCCCGCGGAAATCGCGCGGCTATGCGATCGAGGTGGACCAGCCCGTTGAGCAGCGGCAGCACGCCCGTCTGCGGTCCGACGGCGCGGGCGATCGTCTCCAGCGCATCGTCGAGGTCATAGGCCTTGCAGGAGAGGATCACGAGATCGAAAGGCGCGAGCGCCTGTCGATCGCAGGCCGTTCTGACATCGAGCCGCGCGCCGCCGAGCGCGCTCTCGATCCGCAGCCCTTGCTCGGCGAGGAGCCGCGCCCGCGCCTCGCGCACGAAAAAGGTCACATCCGCGCCCGCCTCGACGAGTCGTCCGCCATAATAGCCGCCGACGGCCCCGGCGCCGAGGACGAGCGCGCGCATGTCAGGCGCCGCCCGTCGGATAGTTCGGGCTCTCGCGCGTGATCGTCACGTCATGGACATGGCTCTCGCGCAGGCCGGCGTTGGTGATGCGCACGAATTCCGCCTTGGTCTGGAATTCGGGAATCGTCGGCGCGCCGACATAGCCCATGGCGGCGCGCAAGCCGCCGGCGAGCTGATAGAGGATCGGCGCGACCGGCCCGCGATACGGCACCCGACCTTCTATGCCCTCCGGCACCAGCTTCAGGCTCTCTTTCACATCCTGCTGGAAATAGCGGGCGGCCGAGCCGGCCTCCATCGCGCCGACGGAGCCCATGCCGCGGTAGGATTTGAAGGAGCGGCCCTGATAGAGAAACACCTCGCCGGGCGCCTCCTCGGCGCCGGCGAGCAGCGAGCCGATCATGACCACCGAGGCGCCGGCGGCGATGGCCTTGGCGAGATCGCCGGAATATTTGACGCCGCCATCGGCGATGACCGGCACGCCGGCTTTGAACGCCTCCTCGGCGGCGTCCATGATCGCCGTGAGCTGCGGCACGCCGACGCCCGCCACGATTCGCGTCGTGCAGATGGAGCCGGGGCCGATGCCGACCTTCACGGCGTCGGCGCCGGCGTCGATCAGCGCCTTGGTCGCCTCGCGCGTCGCAATATTGCCGGCGACGATAGAGACTTTGTTGGAGAATTTCTTGATGCGGGCGACCTGATCGAGCACCGCCTGCGAATGGCCATGGGCCGTGTCGATGACGATGAGATCGACGCCGGCGTCGATCAATTGCAGCGCGCGCTCATAGCCGCGATCGCCGACCGTGGCGGCGGCGGCGACGCGCAGCCGCCCCTCGGCGTCCTTGGCCGCATGGGGATGCAGCGTCGCCTTCTCTATGTCCTTCACCGTGACGAGGCCGACGCAGTGGTAGTCCTCGTCGACGACGAGCAGCTTCTCGATACGGTGGTGATGCAGAAGGCGGCGCGCCTCCTCCTGATCGACGCCCTCACGCACAGTGATGAGCTGCTTGGTCATCAGCTCGGCGACCGGCTCGCGCATATTGTCGGCGAAGCGCACATCGCGATTGGTGAGAATGCCGACCAGCTTTCCGGGCCGCTCGCCATGACCGCGCTCGACCACCGGAATGCCGGAAATGCCATAGCGCGCCATCAGCGCCAGCGCATCGGCGAGCGTCTCGTCGGGATAGATGGTGATCGGATCGACCACCATGCCGCTCTCATAGCGCTTGACCTTGCGCACCTCGGCGGCCTGGGCGGCGGGGGTGAGGTTCTGGTGGATGACGCCCAATCCGCCGGCCTGCGCCATGGCGATGGCGAGGCGCGCCTCCGTCACCGTGTCCATGGCGGAGGAGATGATCGGCAGGTTGAGCGTTATGTCGCGCGTCAGCCGCGTCGATATGTCGACCTGCGACGGCATCACCAGCGAATGGCTCGGACGCAGCAACACATCGTCGAAGGTCAGAGCCTCGTGCAACGGCGGTCGTGCGTATGATGTCATGAAGCCAACTCCCTCGGGGGCGCAAAAACCGGCCATGCTCGAGGCCGGACGACGAAAAGACGGCGACTTGGGCCGTCTTCCGGGTTGGCGCGTGCTCATAGCACCAATATGACGGAAGGCAAAATCGACGAGCGCCCGCGGTGGAAAACTCGATCGAAGCCGCCCGCGGACGGGAAAGTCAGGCCATCTCCAGCGCCGCCGCTTCCGCGCCCGTGTCGAATTGAAGCCGCGCCAGCCGCGCATAGAGGCCGCCCGCGGCGACGAGGCTCGCATGCGTCCCCTGCTCCACGATGCGGCCCTCGCTCATCACAAGTATGCGGGTGGCCTCGAGCACTGTGGCCAAGCGATGCGCGATGACGAGCGTGGTGCGGCCGCGCATCACATCATGCAGCGCCTCTTTCACCAGCGCCTCATTCTCGGCGTCGAGCGCCGAGGTCGCCTCGTCGAGCAGCAGGATCGGCGCATCGGCGAGAATGGCGCGCGCTATGGCGAGGCGCTGGCGCTGGCCGCCAGAGAGCGTGACGCCGCGCTCGCCGATCTCCGTGTCATAGCCCTGCGGCAGCGCCTCGATGAATGGCGCCGCCTGGGCGCGCTTCGCCGCCTCGATGATCGCGCTGCGCGAGACGCCCTCGCGGCCATAGGCGATATTTTCGGCGACGCTCATGCCGAAGACGATCGGGTCCTGCGGCGCGAGCGCGATGACGCTGCGCAGCTCGATCGGATCGAGCGCGCGAAGATCGACGCCGTCGATCGTGATCGCGCCCGAGGAGACGTCATAGAAGCGCTCGAGCAGCTGGAACACGGTGGATTTGCCGGCGCCGGAAGGGCCGACAATGGCGATGCGCTCGCCCGGCGCCACGGAAAAGCTGAGGCCATCCAAGGCCGCCCGTCCAGAACCCGCAGGATAGGAGAAGCCTACATCGTCGAAGGCGATCCGACCGCGCACGGGCTTCGGCAGATGGAGCGGATCGGCGGGCGCGGCGACGGCAGGCGCTATCGCGAGAATCTCGCCGATGCGGCCCGCGGCGCCGGCCGCGGCGGACACCTCGCTCCAGACCTGTGACAATTCTCCGAGCGAGCTCGCCGCCAGCACGGCGTAGAGCACGAATTGCGAGAGCACGCCGGTGGTGATGCGGCCGGCCAGCACATCCTGCGCGCCCAGCCACAACATTGCGACGACGCTGCCGAAGGCCAGAAAGATCGTCACCGAGGTGACGATGGCGCGCGTCTGCGTGGCGTCGCGCGCGGCCGTATAGGCGCCTTCCGCGGCGGCGCCGAATCGCTCGGCCGCTGCTTGCTGCGCATTGCAGGCCTGCATGGTGCGCACGGCCGCGAGATTTTCCGTCGCGTAGGCGCTGGCCGCGGCCAGCCGGTCCTGCGCATGGCGCGAGCGCCGTCGCATCACCCGCCCGGAGGCGATGAGCGGCAGCACGATGCAGGGAATGGCCGCGAGCGCGACGCCGGTGAGCTTCGGGCTCGTCAACACCATCATCACGATCGCGCCGGCGAACATGAAGAGATTGCGCAAGGCGATCGACACGGAGGAGCCGAACACGGATTTGAGCTGCGTCGTGTCGGCGGTGAGGCGCGAGGTCAGCTCGCCGGTCTTGGTCCGGTCGTAGAAGCCGGCGTCGAGCGAGGTGAGATGGCGAAAGAAATCGTCGCGCAGATCGGCGACGATTCGCTCGCCGAGCGTCATCACCAGATAATAGCGCGTGCCCGAAGCGAGCGCGAGAATCGCGACGACGCCCACCATCGCGCCGAAATAGGCGTTCACGGCCGAAGGATCGTCCGAAGAAAACCCGTGATCGATCATGCCGCGCACGGCGAGCGGCAGAGTGAGCGTGGAGACCGCCGCCACGCCGAGAGCGATCAGCGCGAGCGCGATTCGACCCTTGTAGCGATAGGCGTAAGGAAACAGCGGCCGCAGCGCGTCGAAGGCGCGCAGCCGCGAGCGAAAGTCACGAGAAGGGGATTCGGCTGTCATGCGAGCGGATATAAGCGCGCGAGCGTTGACATTCCAAGCCGCATCGTGTCGCTGCGCCATTTTTCGAGATTTTGGCCCCGTCAGAAGGCCTCGCGCCAAGCGCTTGATTTGCTTCGATGAGGGAAAAAAGGCCACAAAAACTGGAAATCCGCGCTCCGAGCGCGCTGGACAGTCGACAAGGTTATGTTAGGCTGACCATCGTCGAAAAGACAGCCCCGTAGAGAAGGGCAAGAGCGCACCCGCCACCGCATGAACGATAAGGCGGGACGTTCTGGAAACCAGAGGAGTGACATCGATGGCTGAAAAAGACTTCGAGATCAACACCACCGTCTACATCTTCGCGGGCGTCGGCGCCCTTCTGCTCGGCGGCCTCGGCGCTGCTGGCCTCGGCGGCGTCGCGAACACGCTTTCCGCCGCTGTTGTCGGCGCTCTCGCCGGCGGCATCCTCGGCTTCTACTTCAAATAAGCCGAACTGCTCTAGTCTCCCCCTGACCGGGCGAAAAAGCCGGGAATCTCTGTCCGCGGGCTTCCTGACCAATCGTCCTAACGTAACGCCGGCGACCGCCAGTCGCTGGCGTTACTTTTTTGGCCGACCCTCAGAGCGCTCGTCCGCGCGCCGGCTGGGGCTGAACCTGTCCGCACATAAGCACAGGCCGCCGCCTGCGGTAAATGCGCCAGATTGTCGCGCCCCTCCTCAATCGTCGAAATCGAGGTTCTTCATTCGGCCGAACACGCGGTCGGCGTCGAAATGATCTTCCTCCTCGACGGGCGGCGCGGCCGGGCGCTTGCCGAACACATCCTCGGTCGTCGTCGGCTCGTGATAGGGCGCGGTGGTGATCTCGGCCGGCTGCAGCGTCTGGCCCTGCTCCTCGAGCGCGGCGGGACGATCCTTGGCGGCGCGATTGACCTCGAAATCGAGATCAATCTGCGAGCACAGGCCCAAGGTCACCGGATCCATCGGCGCGAGCGCCGCGGAATTCCAATGGGTGCGCTCGCGCACCGCCTTCAGCGTGCTCTTGGTGGTGCCGACGAGGCGCATGACCTGCGCGTCCTTCAGCTCGGGATGGTTGCGCACCAGCCACAGAATGGCGTTGGGCCGGTCCTGGCGGCGCGACAGCGGCGTGTAGCGCGGCCCGCGTTGGCGCTTGACCTCCGGCACCTTGACCTTGGAGACGGACAGCGACAGCCGATGGGCCGGGTCGCGCTCGCCGCGGCCGATCTCCTCGCGGGTCAGCTGGCCGGAGGTGATCGGATCGAGCCCGCGAATGCCGGCGGCGACCTCGCCATCGGCTATGCCCTTCACCTCGAGCGGGTGCAGCTTGCAGAAATCGGCGATCTGGTCGAAGGCGAGCGACGTGTTCTCGACGAGCCAGACGGCGGTCGCCTTGGGCATGAGCGGAGCGGTGCTCATCGATCGATTCTCCTTCAGATGCGCCAGATAAGCCGATCCCGCGCCGCGGGGCCGAAGCCGCGATTTTTACGGATTACCATGCGGGGGATGACCTCCATATAGACTGGCCGCCGGCGAAGCGCAATCGCCGATGCCGGCCTCGCGTCATCGAGCGCCTTCCCGCGCATGGGCGGGCCGCAATCCCCTCACGAATTCGGGCAGAGCGGAGCCGATCGCCGCGCCGAGCCGCGGCCCGTGGCGATGAAACAGCAGGCCGGCGGCGATGACGGCGACGCCTATGCCCGAGAGGGCGAATGGAAAGAGAATCGAGTCCTTGAACACCTCAGACGCCAGATGGCCGAGATAGAGCGTCACGCCGAAAGCGCCGAAGACGGCGTAGGCGCGGCGCATCAGCACGAGCGACAGCAGCAGAAGGCCGAGATTGATCGCGCAATAGAGCGCCTTGCCGATCTCGTCGCCGCTGTGCTGCGCGGTCAGCCCGCCCCAAAAGGCGAGGAGCCCGGACAGGTGCAGCCAAAAGGCGAAATCTCCGCCCCGCCAGCGCACGAGATCGACGAGCCAGGCGGCGGCGATGACCAGCGCGCCGAAAGCGAGGCTCACATTGGCGCGCTGCTCGAAGGTGAACGCCTCCTTGCCGACCAGCCAAGGCGTCAGATCCATCGACATGAACCACAAAGCGAAGGCGATAATCATGGTGAGGAAAGGAAAAGGAAAAAACGCCAGCGCCAGCGCCGCCGCGGCGATCGTCCCGAGCTCCATGGGCAGCCAACCCGCGCGCACCCAGACATAAAAGTCGTGATAGGGGACGGCTTCCGTCGGATCATGCCCGCCGAGGAGCTGGAGCGCGAAGACGAAGAGCGGCGCCATGGAGACGGCGCATGTCACCAGCAGGCCGGCGGGCGTGCGCAGGCCGCGCCGACGCCACAGCCAGCCGCCCGCCGTAGCGAAGCCGACGCCATAGGCCAGCGAGGTGATCATCAGCGCGCGCGGCCCCCAGAGGCCGAAGGCGGTGGTGCTGAACAGGCTCATCGCGCCCATGACGATGAGCGCGCCCATATACCAGAGCACATTGACGACATCGAAGCGCGGCGCCCCCTCCCCCGCGCTTCCGCGCTCGGCGAGGAATTGCGCGAGCCGCCGATGGGCGTCGGCGTCTAGGACGCCTGCCTCCAGCGCCGCGCCGAGATCGTCGGTGGTGAATTTCGATCGGGCCATGACGAATTCTTTCCGTCCGAGAAAATCATTCGGGGCCGGACGCGACCTCGGCTGCGCCGTCTCGCGCCCCGATTATAGCCGCTTCTCCCCGCATTCGTCCCTGCTTAGCGCCCCGATCGGGACGAAAATGTGCGTTGCCGCATGCTCGAGCCCATGTCGGCGCCGGTAGAGGAAGCCGAAGGGCCGTCTCAGCCCCAATTTGACAGGACGCCCCCCTTTTGCCCATGTTCGCGCCCCGACGCGGGCCGGGCTCCCCCGGCGAAGCCATGAGGCGAGCCGCCCGCGACCGGATTTCTGAAGGACTGCTCGATGAATGTCGTCATCGTCGAATCGGCCGCCAAGGCCCAGACGATCAACAAATATCTCGGCCGCGATTTCAATGTGATCGCTTGCTACGGCCATGTGCGCGACCTGCCTCCCAAGGACGGCTCGGTCGATCCGGCCGAAGATTTCGCCATGAAATGGGAGAGCGACGCCAAATCGGCGAAGCGCATTTCCGCCATCGCCGACGCCGTGAAGAGCGCCGACACGGTCATTCTGGCGACCGACCCGGATCGCGAGGGCGAGGCCATCTCTTGGCATCTGCTCGACATATTGAAGAAGAAGAAGGCGCTCGGCGGCAAGCGCGTCGAGCGCGTCGTCTTCAACGCCGTCACCAAGGACGCGATCAAGCACGCGATGGCGCATCCGCGCGAGATCGACCAGGCGTTGGTCGACGCCTATCTCGCCCGCCGGGCGCTGGATTATCTCGTCGGCTTCACGCTCTCCCCGGTGCTGTGGCGCAAATTGCCCGGCGCGCGCTCGGCCGGCCGCGTGCAATCGGTGGCGCTGCGCCTCGTCTGCGACCGCGAGCTCGAAATCGAGAAATTCGTCACGCGCGAATATTGGTCGCTGATCGCGCATCTGAAAACCAAGGCCGGCGAGCCTTTCACCGCCCGCCTCTCGGGCGCCGACGGCAAGAAGATCACCCGCCTCGACATCGGCTCCGGCCAAGAGGCCGAGGATTTCAAAAAGGCGCTGGAGACCGCCGCCTTCACCATTCGCTCGGTGGAGGCGAAGCCGGTCAAGCGGCACCCTTACGCGCCCTTCACCACCTCGACGCTGCAGCAGGAAGCCTCGCGCAAGCTGGGCCTCGCGCCGGCGCAGACCATGCGCATCGCCCAGCGCCTCTATGAGGGTGTCGACATAGGCGGCGAGACGGCCGGCCTCATCACCTATATGCGAACCGACGGCGTCGACATGGCGCCGGAGGCCATCGCCTCGGCGCGCAATGTGATCGCCAAGGAATATGGCGATCGCTTCGTGCCCAAGGTTCCGCGCAAATATACGGTGAAGGCCAAGAACGCGCAGGAAGCGCATGAGGCGATCCGCCCTACCGACCTCTCGCGCCTGCCCAAGCATGTCGCCAAGCATTTGGAGCCGGAGCAGGCCAAGCTCTATGAGCTGATCTGGACGCGCACCATCGCCAGCCAGATGGAATCGGCCGAGCTGGAGCGCACCACTGTCGATATCGAAGCCCTCGTCGGCAAGCGGAGCCTCGAGCTGCGCGCCACCGGCCAGGTGGTGCGCTTCTCGGGCTTTCTCGAGCTCTATCAGGAAGGCCGCGACGACGATCAGGACGAGGATGGCGGCCGCCTGCCGGCGATGGCCGCCGGCGAGCCGGCGACGCGCGATAAGATCGAGGCCAGCCAGCATTTCACCGAGCCGCCGCCGCGCTACACGGAGGCCACTCTGGTCAAGCGCATGGAGGAGCTCGGCATCGGCCGCCCCTCCACCTACGCCTCGACTCTGGCCGTGCTGCGCGAGCGCGACTATGTGCGGCTCGACAAGAAACGCCTCGTGCCGGAGGACAAGGGCCGCATCGTCACGGCCTTTCTGGAGAGCTTCTTCACCCGCTATGTGGAGTTCGACTTCACCGCCGGCCTCGAGGAGAAGCTCGACAAGGTCTCCAATAATGAGATCGACTGGAAAGAGGTGCTGCGCGACTTCTGGGCCGATTTCTCCGGCGCCGTCGACGGCACCAAGGAGCTGCGCACCACTCAGGTGCTCGACAGCCTCAATGATCTCTTGGGGCCGCATATTTTCCCGGCCAAGCCCGACGGCTCCGATCCGCGCGCCTGCCCCGCCTGCAGCGCCGGCCAATTGTCGCTGAAGCTCGGCAAATACGGCGCCTTCATCGGCTGCTCCAACTATCCCGAATGCCGCTTCACCCGCACGCTCTCGCCGCCCACCGGCGAGGCCGCCGAGGGCGCGCGTCCGGGCGTGAAGGTGCTGGGCCAGGACCCGGAGAGCGGCGCCGAGATCACGCTGCGCGGCGGGCGCTTCGGCGACTATGTGCAGGAGGGCGAGGCGACCGAGGATGGCGAGAAGCCCAAGCGCTCCTCCATCCCCAAGAGCATAAAGCCCGACGAACTGACCCTCGAGCAGGCGATCCGGCTGCTGTCGCTGCCGCGCGAGGTGGCCAAGCATCCTGAGAGCGGCGAGCCGATCGTCGCCGGCATCGGCCGCTTCGGACCTTATGTCCAGCACGGGAAGACCTACGCCAATATCGGCCGCGACGACGATATTCTGACGATCGGCGGCAATCGCGCCATCGATCTCATCGTCACCAAGGAGAGCGGCGGCGGCGGCTCGCGCTTCGGCCGCGCCTCCGACCCCGGCCGCGCCCTCGGCGACCATCCGCAGGGCGGCGCCATCTCGGTGAAGAGCGGGCGCTTCGGTCCCTATGTGAATTGGGGCAAGGTCAACGCCACCCTTCCCAAGGGAACCGATCCCGAGAGCCTGACGGTGCAGCAGGCGGTCGATCTCTTGGCCGCCAAGGCCAATGGCGCGCCCTCTGGCGGCGGCCGCGTGCTCGGCGAGCATCCGCAAGGCGGCGCGATCACGCTGCGCGACGGCCGCTACGGGCCTTATGTGAATCTCGGCAAGGTCAACGCCACTCTGCCGAAGAATATGAGCCCGGAAGATGTGACGCTGGAAGAGGCGATCCGCCTGATCGAAGAGAAGGGCGGCCCGGTGAAGGCCAAGAAGGCGCCGGCCAAAAAGGCCCCCGCCGCCAAGGCCAAAGCGCCCGCCTCCAAGGCCCCCGCCTCTAAGGCCCCGGCGAAAAAAGCCGCCCCCAAGAAAGCCATAGAAGAGAGCGACGAGGTTCCCTTCGAGGATTCGAAGCCGACGAAAAAAGCGGCCGCCGCCAAGGCGCCGGCCAAGAAGGTCACGAAAAAGGCCGCCTCGGGGAAGTGAGCGGGAAGCGGCCGCCGAAACAGCGGCCGCGCCGATCTCACTGCGTCAGCCTGAGCGAGCCGAGCCCCGTGCCGATCGTCGAGAATGCGAGATTGAGGCTCGCCGCGTCGGTCGCCGCGAAATAATGGTCCTTGTTGGTCGCGCAATTCTTCAGCAGCGTCAGGCCCTCGTCGTCGATCGGATCGCTCGGGATCGAGAAGCCGATGGTGAAGATCTCTATGCCCGCCGCCTTGGCGTTGGTGCAGGCTTCGAGCGTCAGCTCGTCCTGCATCTCGCGCGATTTGTCGTGATAATCCGACCAGCTGCCGGAAGCGGCGTTGAGAGCGGTCTGATAATCGACGCCATTGCCCTTCGATCCGTCGGGAAAGCGCTTGTTCTTCGCGCCATTGTAGCTGTAGTAGCCCGCCGCCTCATAATCGGAGCCGGTGACGGTTCCCGGCGCGCTCGCCCAATTGTTGAAGCCGTCGGTCATGAACACGATGACCTTGTGATTATTGGCCACAGAATAGGGGCGTCCGCTGGCGAAAGGCTGGCTGGGCGATATCGTGCGCCAGCCCCACATGAAGCCTTCGTGGAGATTGGTGTTGCCATTGGCGACGAGGTTGCTGATCTTCGACGTCACGGTGGACTGCGTCGAGGTCAGCTGCATGATGGTCTGCGTCGTATAGTCCGGGCAATAGCTGTTCGGCCCGTCGCCGCCGCCCGCGGCGGCCGCGACATTGTATTTGCAGACATGGGTGAGCTCGTTCCAGTCGCCGCTCGCCACATCCGAGCAGGTGGTGGTCGTCGTCGTCGTCTTCTTGCCCTTGCCCTTGCTGGTGGTGGTTCGCGTGGTCGTCGTCACCGAGCCGTCGTCGTCGATATAATCGTTGTCATATCCAGCATCCGGCTCATCGGGCGCGAGATAGGGAACGAAGAGCGTCTCGGGATCCGAAGGATTGGGCGTCGTATCGGAGACATTCAGCGGATACACCGGCTGCTCGAAGCATCCGCCCCAATCCCAGTATGAATTGATCGCCTTGAGCTTGGTGAAGATATCGAAGCGGCTGCTGAATCCCGCAGCCGTCGCGGCCGTCTGGCCGCCGAAGGCGATCCAATGTTGAGAATTGGCCCCTTTCTTATCGACCCAGGCGACATTGCGCGTCGAGGGGCTCGTCGGATCGACGGCGACGACCGCCGCGGCGAAGGGCGTGATGGCGAATTTCACGCGGTTCGGCGCCTTGGTGAACATTGTGTTGACGAAGCTGGTCGCAGCCGTTTGCAGCGCTTGAATCTTCGTCGTGCCGCTGGTGCTGCGGGTCATGGAGCCGGAATTGTCCAGCACCAAAGAGATCTCGTAAGTGTCGGTCGGGCTGACGCCGCCTTGCAGCGCGGCGCAGGACGTCACCTGCGTCGACATGGAGGCCTGCCCAGTGATGTGCATGATGGTGGTCGCGACCTGCGCCTGCGCCCAGATGCAGAGCGACAGCCGATCGGTGGCGATGGACGCCGACGTCACTGTCGCCGTGGCGTTGCGATAATTGGTGGTGAGATAGACCTGCGCCTGGCTGCGCGCCTGCTGGTCGGTGGTGGAGCTGACAATGCCTTTGGCGACCGCGAGCACGGCCGCATCCGCCGCCTGCTGCAACGAGCCGCGCGCCGCGGCGATGCGGCCATAATCGATGCCGGCGCCGATCATCATGACCACCGGCACGAAGGTCAGACCGAGTATGATGGCGACATTGCCGCGCTGATCGCGCGAGAAGGCGAGAGCCGACCGCCCCGACGTCCATATTCGCCGCATTTGAAATCTCTCGAGGTTCGTGTGGAAATCAGATTGGCTACGCTTACGGCAAATTTCTCATTCGGCTCTAAACCGATCCGAACGATTGCAATTGACGTTCGATAACCTCGAGAAAGCGTAAACGGAGCCGAATGGAGGCGGCGACGCTCGACGCGCTTTCGGCGACGCGGAGCCTATTGGAGTGTATATGACGACATGCCGGCGCCGGCCGCCCGGACAATTCCGCGGCCTTCGAGATCGACTTTGACGAAAAAAATCCGCGACCTCGGCGCGCCTCCCGCCGCCCTTCCCTCCCGCGAGGACATTCTCGCCTTCATCGCGCGAGAGCGCGAGGCGATGAGCCGCGCCGGCAATGCGGGAAAAATCGGCAAGCGCGAGATCGCGCGCGCTTTCGGCGTCAAAGGCGCCGATCGAATCGGGCTGAAGCGAATATTGGCGGAGCTGGAAGCCGAGGGCGCGGTGGAGCGGCGCGGCAAGAGGCTGGCCAAGCCGGGCGCGCTGCCCGCCGTGGTGCTGGCCGACATAGTGGGCCGCGACCGCGACGGCGAGCTGATCGCCGCGCCGGCGGAATGGGATTCCGACGAGCTCGGCGCGCCGCCGCGCATTCGCATCTCGGCGCCGCGTCGGCCGAAGCCCGGCGAGCCCCTGCCCGGCGTCGGCGACCGCGCGCTGGTGCGCGCCGAGCCGGACCGCGACGCCGGCCCGAATGATCCGCCCTACGCCGGGCGTGTGGTGAAGCTCCTCTCCAAGGCGCGGGCGCGCATCGTCGGCGTGCTGCGCGTCGCCGCCAATGGCGTGGCGCATATCGAGCCCGTCGAGAAGAAGCAGGCCGGACGCGAGATGGTCATAGCGGCCGAGGACCGCGGCGAGGCGAAGGACGGCGATCTCGTCTCCGTCGATCTCATCGGCAAGACGCGGCTCGGCGCGCCGCGCGCCCGCGTGCGCGAGACGCTCGGCTCGCTCGCCACCGAGAAGGCGATCAGCATGATCGCTCTACGCGTGCATGGCGTTCCCGACGAGTTCCGCGTCGAGGCCGTGGCCGAGGCCGCCGCCGCTCTGCCCGCGCGGCTCGAGGCGCATCGCGAGGATTGGCGCGAGCTGCCGCTCGTCACCATCGATCCGCCCGACGCCAAGGACCATGACGACGCCGTCTTCGCCGAGCCGGACACCGCGTCCGACAATCCCGGTGGGCATATCGTCACCGTCGCCATCGCCGATGTCGCCTACTATGTCCGCCCGCATTCGGCGCTCGACAAGGATGCGCTGGAGCGCGGCAATTCTGTCTATTTCCCGGATCGCGTCGTGCCCATGCTGCCCGAGCGCATCTCCAACGACCTCTGCTCGCTGAAGCCGAACGAGGATCGGCCGGCGCTCGCCGTGCGCATGCGCATCAGCGAGAAAGGCCATAAGCTCGGCCACACGTTTCATCGCGTGATGATGCGCTCCAAGGCCAAGCTCAATTACGCGCAGGCGCAGGAGGCGCTCGACGGACGCCCGGACGAGATATGCGCACCGCTGATGGAACGCGTGCTGGAGCCGCTGTTTCGCGCCTATAAATCGGCGGATCAGGCGCGTGAATTGCGCGCGCCGTTGGAGCTGGAGCTGCCCGAGCGCAAAATCCTGCTGAAGGCGGATGGCACGGTCGATCGAATCGTCGTGCCGCCGCGCCTCTCGACGCACCGCTTGATCGAGGAGTTCATGATCCTCGCCAATGTGGCGGCGGCGGAAGTGCTCGAGGAAAACCGGCAGCAGCTCATCTATCGCGCCCATGACGAGCCCTCGCGCGAGAAGGTGGCGGCGCTCTCCGAGTTTCTCGCGACGATCGGCGTGAAGCTCGCCAAGGGCCAGGTGCTGCGGCCCTCGCATTTCAACGTCATCCTGGCGCGCGTGCGCGGCAAGGAGCATGAGAATATCGTCAACGAGATCATTCTGCGCACGCAAGCGCAGGCCGAATACACGCATGAGAATTACGGCCATTTCGGCCTCAATCTGCGCCGCTACGCGCATTTCACCTCGCCCATCCGCCGCTATGCCGATCTCGTCGTGCATCGCGCGCTCATTCGCGCGCTGGGCTTCGGCCCCGGCGCCATGCCCGAAATCTCCGCCGGCGAGCTGGCGGAGATCGCCGCGCGCATCTCCGGCGCCGAGCGGCGCGCCATGGCGGCGGAACGCGAGACCATCGATCGCCTCATCGCCGCCCATCTCGCCGAGCAGATCGGCGCGCGTTTTCCGGCGCGCATTTCCGGCGTCACACGCGCCGGCCTCTTCGTGCGGCTGCTCGACACTGGCGCGGACGGATTCATTCCGGCGGCGACGCTGGGGCGCGAATATTTCCGCTATGACGAGGCCGGCCATGCGCTGACCGCCGGCTCGGGCGAGAGCTTTCGCCTAGGCGACATCATAGAAGCGCGGCTGGTCGAGGCGACGCCGATCGCCGGCGCCCTGCGCTTCGAGGTGGCCAGCGGCTCGCGGCGCGGAGCGCCGATGAAGAGCGGCCGCCTCTCGGGCCGCGGCCGCGTCGAGCGCGCGAAGCAGAAGCGCCGCAAATGAGCCGGCGGGCGCGGTAGAGAAAGTTTCGCCTCGAAGCGCGGTCGTGAGCCGACAGCGCCCGATATCTCATGCGCAGGACCGGCCGCAGCGGCTGGTCGCATCTTCGGGGATGCGCATGAGGTGGAAGGCTCTCGTCGCTATTCTCTTGACCCTCGTCTGCGCGGGCGGCGTCGACGCGCAGACGGCCGCGCGTTCCGTGAAAGTCGCGGCGGTGGATTTCATTCCCGCCTGGGGCTCGCTCGACGCCAATATTCGTCGTCTCGCCGATGCGGCGGAGGAGATCGCGCGGCAGGGCGTCGGCTTCGCGGTGTTCCCCGAGACCGCGGTCAGCGGCTATTTGTTCAGCGATCCTTCGCAGATCGCGCCCTATCTCGACACCATCCCCGGCGACACGACGAAAGCGCTGCTTCCCGTGCTGGCGAGAACGGGACTCTATATGAGCGTCGGCATCGCCGAGCGCGACGCCGAGACCGGCCTCGCCTATAACGCCGCCGTGCTGCTGGGGCCGCAGGGCGTAATCGGCAAATATCGCAAGAACGGGCTCAATCCGCAGGATCAGAAAGTCTTCGCGCCCGGCGATACGGGCGTGCCGGTCTTCGACACGCCGATCGGCCGCATCGCGCTGCTGATCTGCTATGACGACACTTATTGGCAATATGCGCGGCTCGCGGCGCTGCGGGGCGCGCAGATCATCGCCTGGCATTCCGTCTCCGATCGCGTGATGCCGGGAACGCCCGCCGCGCAATCCAAGGGCGATCACTCGACCGTCTCCAACGTCCAATATATGAGCGCGCAGAATGGCGTCTTCGTCATCGGCGCGACGCGCAGCGGCGTCGAGACCAATCCGCTCACCGGCGGCCAGCTCTATTACAATGGCGGCTCGAGCATTTGGTCGCCGCAAGGCCATAAGCTCGTTCAGGCGCCCGTCGTTCCGCCGGAGGAGCTGCCGCCCGGGCTTCACGGCGTCTATAGCGCCGAGATCGCGCCGACCGACGCCGATGCGCCCCGCGCCGAGCGGCTCGCCCTGCGCCGGCCGCAGCTCTATGCGCCCTGGCTGGCGCTGCACCGCAGCCCCGTCGACGCCAACGCCACAAAGACCCAGCGCAAGGCGACGCTCATCGCGGCGCAATGGCCGGAGGGACCGTCGCTGATGGAGCGGACGAAGCCGCCGAAAGGCGCGCTGACGGTTCTTCCCGAGCTGTCCGCTCTCCCCTCCGGCCTGTCGCCAGAGGAGATAAAATCCCGCGCCGAAGAGCGAGACGGCCCATTCGAGCGCGCGCTCGGCGCCCTCGCCCGCGCGCGCAAAGCCTATGTGGCGGGGAGCTATCCCGAGCGCGCCGGCGAGCGCGTCTTTCATACGGTCGCGCTCGCCGGGCCGGACGGCGCCATTCTCGGCCGCTACCGCGCGACGCATCCCGCGCCGAGCGGATGGGCGACGCCGGGCGACGAGATCGCCGTCGTCGACACGCCACTCGGCCGCATCGGCCTCGCCACGGCGGAGGATCTGGCGACGCCGGAGCTGGGCGCGCTCTACGCCGTCCAGCGTACAGACATTCTCGCCGCCCCGGCCGGCGCGCCCTCGCCGCTGAAGGTCGAAATCGATTCGGCGCTGTTCGGCGTCGCCGATCCGCCGACCGGCCGCGCGGATTTCTTCCCCTATGCCGCCGCCAAGCAGAATCAGCTGTGGCTGGTGAGCGGCGGCCGCCGCGCCGGCGACGCCACTGCGGCCGGAATCTACGGGCCTGAGCCCGTCGTCTCCACACCGACGCTCACCGCCGCGCCGGGCGCTGCGGATGTGCGCCATCAGACGGAGATTCCGGCGGTCGGCACCTGGATCGATCAGAGCCAGCTGATCGCCGGCCAGCAGGCGCAATGGTTCGTCCCGCTCACGCAGCGGCAGGACAGCGCCTGCCTGAGACGCTGGCGCACGGGCGGCAACTGTCCGGGGCGGTAATTATTCCGAAAGCCATCCGAAGCGCCCATCGATGAAGAAAATGTGATGGACGCCCTGTCCGAACAGGCGCGCCGGACCGACGCCGACGCGCCCCTGCACGGTTTCGACGAACACCATCCGATCATCATCCGACTCGGCGCAATGCATATGGAATCCGGCGCCATGCTCGATGGTGTCGCCAGCGGCCGTCGTCGAATAGCAGCGACTCGCCCAAAGAAGGGCGGGAATGGCGCCGCCGGAATCGGCGCGCCCGACCCCGACCAGCGCGTCGAAGGTTCGGAAGAGCTTGTCCAGCGCTTCGGTCGAAATCGAAATATCGGGCATTTGCGTCTCCGACGCCCAGTTTATCGCCGAATATGAACCGAAATGCCCCATAACGAGTGAATTTGGCGAGATCGCGCGCCGCCGCCCGCCTTGACAAAGGCGCCCGCGTCCTTATGGTGCCGGCCAATTCGCCGCCGGGTTCGTGAGGATCGGGACCGGAGCGAGAGTGTCCCCTCACCAGTTCAGGACTGACGGCAATGGCCAAATCCGCCATGATAAAGATCAAGCTTCTCTCGACGGCCGACACGGGCACCTTCTATGTGACGAAGAAGAACGCCCGCACCAAGACCGAGAAGCTCGTGTTCAAGAAATACGATCCCGTCGTGCGCAAGCATGTCGAGTTCAAGGAAACCAAGATCAAGTGAGGCGAGGCGGGCCAGCCCGCCTCTTCCGCCGCCGGGCGAGACCGCCGCCGCGGCTTTGAAGCTCGAAGACGCCCGAAACTTTCGGACGCTTCTGAAACGAAACGAGCCCGGAAACGGATTTCTCCGTTCCGGGCTCGTTTCGTTTCAGGCGGAGAGAAGATTATTCCTCGATCGTCACGCCTGCTGGCTGCGGCCGCCTTCGTTTCCCCCGAAACGAAGGCGGCCGACTGGCGCTGGCTTTAAGGAGGCCACTCCAACCAACGCCAGCCGGCCAACCCCACGGACCCAGGAGATGCGGCGGACCTGAGCACTCCGCAGGGTATTCGAAGTTGTCTGCCGATACGCATCCAACGCAAAAGCACGCCTTGGGTTCTTTTTCTTCTTTGCCCCCGACGCTGCCTGACGCGCACCACGTTTTGGCATGGCTGAGGTTAGCTCAGCTGCATAAAAATGCAACCATCTGGCAAAATTTTCTACAAGTTTCAAAATACACCCATAAAAACAGCCTATTACGGAATAGTCCCGACACCGCCCCGCGCTTGGCCAGCGCCGCCTTCCACGACGCCTTTGCTCGGGATCGAGCTTTGTGGCAAACCCACCCGGCCGGGGGCCGTCGGAATGGATGCGCCATCCGCCGCCAAGCAGAAGCGTCGTCAGCGGCGCGGGAGGAAAATCGATGAAGTTTCGAGGTCTCGGATTGGCGCTCGCCGGCGCGGCGGCGCTGGCGCTGGCCGCCTGCAGCGGCGGCCGCGAGCCCAATGACGCCGTCGGCGCCAAGGTGCTGCGCAATCTGCTCTCCAAGCAGGGCGTCAACGGCAAGCTGATCTCCTTCAAGAAAATCGACGGCCGCGCGTTGAAGACGCCGAGCGCCGAGGCTTATGAATTCCTCTATGAGGCCGAGGTGCAGTTCCCGGAGGCCTATGAGGCCGATTGCTCGAACGAGCGCGAGCGCGGACGCTGCGCCTATCTCGGCCTGGCGGCGAGCCAGAGCTTCCAGAAGGGCGAGGTGCTGAAGGCCGAGGGCACGCTCCATTTCGTGCGATCCGACAAGGGCTGGGTCGGCGAAGACCAGAACGCTTATTGAGCCGCCCGCTCATCGTGATTCCCGCCCGGATGGGCTCCTCGCGCCTTCCAGGCAAGGCGCTGGCGCCCATCGCCGGCCGGCCGATGATCCTGCATGTGCTGGAGAAGGCGCTCGCCGCCGCCATCGGCCCGGTCGCGGTGGCGACGGATTCGGACGAGATCGCTCGCGTCGTCTCGGCGGCCGGCGGGCGCGTGGCCCTGACGCGCGGCGACCACGCCTGCGGCAGCGACCGCATAGGCGAGGCGCTCCCGACGCTCGATCCCGAAGGCGCGCATGACGTCATCGTCAATTTGCAGGGCGACCAGCCGGACATCGATCCAGACGCGCTGACGGCCGCGCTGACGCCGCTGGCGGACCCTTCGGTCGATATCGCGACGCTCGCGGCTCCGGCCGCGGCTGGCGAGCGCGACGACCCCAATGTCGTCAAGCTGATCGGCGCCGAGATCGCGCCGCGGCGGATGCGCGCGCTCTATTTCACCCGCGCCCCGACCCCGCATGGCGAGGGGCCGGACTATCATCATATCGGCGTCTACGCTTTTCGCCGGGCGGCGCTGGCGCGCTTCGTCGCTTTGCCGCCCTCCCCGCTCGAGCTGCGCGAGCGGCTGGAGCAGCTGAGGGCGCTCGAGGCCGGCATGCGCATCGACGCCATGATTCTGGACAAAGCCGCCCGCGGGGTGGATACCAGCGCCGATCTGCAACGACTGCGCGCGGCGCAGGACAAAGACGAACGGAGCCGTCGATGAGCGAGCGGCCGAAAATCGCCTATCAGGGCGAGCCCGGCGCCAATTCGGACATCGCCTGCGGGGACGCCTATCCCGACTGCGAGCCCCTGCCCTGCGCCAGCTTCGAGGACGCTTTCGCGGCAGTGACCGAAGGCGTCGCGGCGCTGGGCATGATCCCGATCGAGAATTCGATCGCCGGCCGCGTGGCGGATATCCATCATTTCCTGCCCAACGCCGGGCTCTACATCATCGGCGAATATTTTCTGCCGATCCATTTTCAGCTGATGGCGCCGCGCGGCGCGACGCGCGAGACGTTGCGCGGCGTCTACAGCCATGTGCATGCGCTCGGCCAGTGCCGCAGGATCATTCGCGAGCTCGGCCTCACCGCCCATACGGCGGGCGACACCGCCGGCGCCGCGCGGGAAGTCGCCGAGTGGAAGGACAAGAGCAAAGCCGCTCTCGCGCCGCGCCTCGCCGCCGACATATATGGTCTCGACATTCTCGCCGAGAATGTCGAGGACGCCGCGCATAACACGACGCGCTTCGTCATTCTGTCCAAGACCGCGAAATGGGCGGCGCCGGGCAATGGCCCGACGATGACCAGCTTCGTCTTCCGCGTGCGCAATGTTCCGGCGGCGCTCTACAAGGCGCTCGGCGGATTCGCCACCAATGGCGTGAACATGACCAAGCTCGAGAGCTATATGGTCGACGGCGAGTTCGCGGCGACGCGCTTCCTCGCCGATGTCGACGGCCATCCCGAGGAGCCGCCGCTCGCCCGTGCGCTCGACGAGCTGCGCTTCTTCTCCAAGGAGCTGGAGATCATCGGCGTCTATCCGGCGCATCGGTTCCGCCTCGAGAACAAGCGTCCTTTCGAGTATGGCGATTAGCGGCGCGCGATTTCGTCCGGCCCTCTCCCCGCGAGCGTGGAGAGGGAGAAGCCGCACGGCTCGATCATCCTGGAAGCCGTAGGACAGCAGGACATTTTCAGACGGGAGAAGCCCTATGGCCGCAGCCTATGACAATGACAATGTGTTCGCCAAAATCCTGCGCGGAGAAATCCCGGCGCATAAGGTCTATGAGGACGATGTGGCGCTCGCGATCATGGACATCATGCCGCGCGCCGAGGGCCATGTGCTGGTGATCCCCAAGGTTCCGGCGCGCAATCTGCTGGACATCGATCCTGCGGCGCTCGCGGCGCTCATTCCGCGCGTTCAGCATGTCGCCAAGGCGGCCAAGGACGCCTTCGGCGCCGATGGCCTCACCTTGCAGCAGTTCAACGAGAGCGCCGGCGGACAGGTGATCTTCCACCTGCATTTCCATATTCTGCCGCGCTTCGAGGGCGTCGCGCTGCGCCCGCCGGGAACCATGGCCGATGGCGAGAAGCTGAAGGCGCAGGCGGAGAAGATCAGAGCCGCGCTCGGCCCGTTTCCGGCCTGAGCCGCATCACCCCAGAACCAGCGCGGCGAAGCGCCGGCTCGCCGCATGGGCGAAACGCTCGATCGGCGCGAAGAGCATGGCCGCGACGATCGAGAGCAGGATCGTCGCCGCCGAGATCGCCAGAGCGAGCGGCAGCGAGAGCCTATCGCCGATAAGCGTGATCGCCGCGGAAGTCGCCGTTACGATCACCACATAATGGACGAGATAGAGCGAAAAAGAGATTTTCGCGAGAAAGCGCGAGACGACGCTTTCGGCGAGGAAGCGCGACGGACCGCGCCAGCGCAGCGCCAGAGCGACGATCGCCACGGCGAGGATGACGTGGACATGGGACACGGCGCCGGCCATCATCGTCCAGCAGGCGAGCGCATAGAGCGCCGCGGCCGCGATTAGCTTCGCCGACGGCGAATCGAGAAGCGCGAGCCGCCCCGGCGCCGGCGCGGCGAGCGCGCCGGTGAGCTTCGCCTTGCCGATCAGCGCGCCGAAGAGAAACGCCGCGAGATAGGGAAACAGCAGCATCAGGAATGACGCGCCGATGGCGATCGAGCGCTCCGGCCGCTTCATGGATGGATAGCAGGCGAGCAGCACGAACAGCGCCAGCGAGCCGACCATCTCCCAAGGCATGGTCCAGAGAAAGGGCAGCACCGGCCCCCATTCGGATGGCTTGGTGTAGACATTGCCGAGCGACCATTTCAACGCCTGCGCGAAGCTCAGCCCGGTCTCGCCGGCGATGGCGGTGAGGCCCGGCGCGAATTGCGCGGCCTCGCCGAGCCGCACGAAACCGCAGCGCTCCGCGGCGATGAGCAGGAGCACGGTCGCGACGATCGGCGTCGTCAGGCGGATGTAGCGGCGCAGCGCCGCCGAGAGAATATAGTCGCCGCCGCCGCCCGAGAAAAAGGGCGCGCTGAGCGCAGCGCCTGAGACGACGAAGAAGACGCTGACGTCGAGCGGGCCGTCGATGAGCCCCGCCGTCCAGCCATTGCGCAACATCGGAAAATTCTCGCCGAAGGTCTGCCAGATGGAATGGAACAGCAGAACGGAGAAAGCCGCCCAGCCGCGCAAGCCATCGAGCTCCCGCAGGCGCAGACGCGTCGATTGCGCGCGAGATTGCGACGAGGAGCGATAAGCGAGAATGTCGCCGGCGTCCTGGAGAATATCCGTCATGGATTCAATTCCAACGCTGTTGCGCTCGATCCAGGAGGCTAGAGGCGGCTGCGCGGGCCAGCAATAGCTTTGCCGTTTCGTGTATGAAGTTTTTCTGCAATGTGTTTAACAGCGCGGGCGTGGCGATAATGCGGCGACGCTTCAGACGCGGCCGAAGAGCCGGCGCAGCTCTGTCTTGGCCTTTTCCAATATGCGGCGGCGCTCCGCCGGCAGGCCGCGGCCGGCGCGATTGATGTAGAAGGTCAGCATGGACATTGCGGAGCGGAAGGGCGCGCTCTTGCGGCGCGCGCTCTTTTCCGCCGAGCGCTTCAGCGAGCGCGCTATGACGCGAGGGTCGTCCTGCGTGAAGACGTCGGGCTCGAGGTCCAGCGCATTGCTCTTGCGCCCGACCTCGGCCGACCAATAGGCGGGCTTGCTTTTCTCGCCGCTCAGGCGGCGCGCGCGCTCTGGCAATGGTGGCCGCCGGGCTGGGAGACGCCGCGCAATGTCGCGCCGCTGAGGCCGGCGTCGCGATCCATTGCGAGATCGGCGAGCGAGACGATGCCGACGAGGCGCTTGCCGCGATCGAGCACGGGCAGCCGACGCAGCTGCTGCTCCGCCATGTTCTGCGCGACATCCTCGACGTCGTGATCCTCATAGCAATAGCGAACGTCTCTGGTCATGACGTCGCGTATCTTCGTCTCCGCGCTCTTGCCGGCCGCGATGGCGCGCAAGGCGATGTCGCGATCGCTGATCATGCCGACGAGACGATCGTTCTCGCCGACCGGCAACAGGCCGATGTCGAGATCGGCCATTCGCTTGGCCGCGTCGCGGATCGTCTGATCGGGCTCGACGAGACAGACCTCGCGCGTCATGATGTCCTTGATCTTCATCATTCGACTCCGTGTTTTCCCTGGAAACTTGCGGGGCCGGCGAAGGTTCCGCGCTCAGCGCGCGAGCAGCGCGACCGCGAGGCCGCAGGCGAGCGCGAGCGCGGAAGCGGCCATGACGCGAAAGCCGAGGCCGGCGCCGCCGATCCACCATGTCAGCGCCGCCTTGGAGAGCGTGTTGATGGCGACGGCGAGGCCGATCGACGCCGCAGCGATATCGAGCGCGAGCGTCGCGCGATCGAGCCGCGCGACGGACAATGTTATGGCGTCGACATCGACGACGCCGGAGATCGCCGCGATAGCCAGCGCGCCGGCCCCGCCCGCCATTCGCGTGGCGAGACGCGCCAGTATCGCGACGACGGTGAGCAGCGCGCCGAATTGGAGCACCGCGCCGAGATCGAGAGGGTTCTGCGACGCATGGCTCACATCGGTCAAAGAGGCGACGGCGCGGCGCATGAAGAAGAGCGCGAAGGCGAGCATGACGGCTCCGCCGGCTGCGAAAGGCGGCGCGAGAACGCCGAGGAGCTCGATGTCGATCAGCGCGACGACGGCCAGCACGCGCAGCGCCATTGTGGCGTTGGCGAAAAGAGCGCCGGCGGCGAAGAGCGGCGCCGCATCCCGCTGCTCGCGCGAGAGGCGCGCCAATGTCATCGTCGTCGCGGTGGAGGAGACGAGGCCCCCGGCTATCCCCGTCAGCGCCACGCCGCCGGCGCCGCCGGCCGCCTTCATCGCCACATAGCCGAGGAAGTTGATGACCGCGATCAGCACGGTCAGCAGCCAGATCTCATGCGGATTGACCGTCTTCCACGGATCGACGACACGGTCCGGCAGCAGCGGCAGCAGAATGACCGTCATGGCGGCGAGCGTCAGGCCGGAGCGCAGCTCCACCCAGCTGAGGCGCCGCAGCCAGCCATGGCTCGCCGATTTCAGCGCCAGCAGCCCCGCCGTGACGACGCCCGCCGCGGCCGCGGCCTCGACATCGCCGACGACGGCGAAAGCGCCGAGCGCGAAGGCCAGCATCGCCGCGACGACCGTGGTCGCGCCGAAGGTCTCGTCATGGACGATCTCGCGATAGCGAAACAGGACGATCGCGCCGGCGAAAGCCATGAAGGCGAGCCCGAGCGAGACGGCGCCGCCAATGCCGGTCTGATTGCAGATCGCGCCCCAGACAGCGCCGAGCAGCGCGGCCAGCGCATGGGTGCGAAAGCCCGCGGCGCGCTCGCCCTCCTCGTCCTCGCGCGCCTGCCAGCCGCGCTCGAGGACGATCAAAAGCCCGATCGCCAGCGCCACCGTCAGGCGGCGGAACAATTCGGTCGTCTCCATGCGCCGGCCTTCCCGAATAGCGGAACTTCACAATTATACTCGCGCGCCGGCGAACATGCGCAGCGCCGCCGACGAGACGCCTTGTCGCAGATCGAAATAGCCGGCCCAAGGATCGGCGCGCAGCGCGGCGAGGCGGCGCTCCACCTTGTCGAGGCAATAGAAGTCGGCGCGCTCTATGCGGCCGAGCTCGTCCCAGGAGACGGGCGTCGCCACGGAAGGCGTCTCCCGCGCGCGCGGCGAGAAAGGCGCCACCGCGCTCGCGCCACGATCATTGCGTCGATAATCGATGTAGATGCGGCCATGGCGCCGCGCCTTGGTCGCCATTGCGGTGAAGCGCGCCGGATCATCCGCGGCGAGACGGCTGGCGACGCCTCTGGCGAAGGCCGTGAAGGTCGGCCAGTCGAGCGCGTCATCCAGCGGCGCGACGACATGCAGCCCCTTGCCGCCGGTTAGCAGCGCGAAGCTCGCGAGCCCCGCCGCCTCCAGCAGCGCGCGGAAATCGCGCGCGGCGCTCTTCACCTCCTCGAAGGACACGGACGGATCGGGATCGAGATCGAAGACGAGACGATCGGGACGCTCCAGCGCATCGAAGCGCACGCCCCAGATATGCAGCTCCAGCGCATCCATCTGCGCCGCGCCTTCCAGGCCAGAGAGATCGTCGAGGAAGAGAAACTCTTCCCGTTCGCCGTCGCTCCCGACGATGGGCGCAGCCATGAGGCCCTTGGGCAGGCCGCGTCGATGATGACGCTGGAAGAAGCAGCCATGCGCGGCGCCATTTGGACAGCGCAGCAGCGACAGCGGCCGCCCGGCGATATGCGGCAGAGCGAAAGGCGCGACGCGGCGCCAATAGTCGACCAGCCTCTGCTTGGTGACATGCAGCGCCGCCGGATAGAGCGGCTTGTCCGGGTTGGTGAGGCGGATCATCGCCGGCCTCGCTTTTGCTCGCGAGGCATTGTGGTAAAGGCTCCCTCGTCCTGAGGAGCGGCCGCAGGCCGCGTCTCGAAGGACGGGGGAGCCGTCATGCGCTGGCTGCTGGATCTCGCCCTCGTGCTTCGAGACGGTCGCTTCGCGACCTCCTCAGCATGAGGGCGAGGATTGCAGGGCATTGGAGAACTCACCTCACTCGCCGGCTTGTCCTCGCGCAGGCCGATGAATGTCGGATGGCGCAGCAGCCCCTCCTTGGTGCGTTCCGTGTAATCGATCTCGACGACGAGCCGCGGCGCCACATAGCGCGCATGACGCGCGATCTCCGCCGGCACGGCGGCGAAAGGCGAGGTCTTGCGCGCATGCGCCCGCAGAGCGACGCCGATCTGCGCGAGATCGCGATCGGCAAAGCCGGCGCCGACGCGGCCGCGATAGCGAAATTCTCCATCGACGAATTCGCCGAGCAGCAGAGAGGCGAAGTCCCGGCCCTTCTTCGTCGAAGGACGATAGCCACCGACGACGAACTCGTCGCGGCCGAGGCATTTGACCTTTATCCAAGCGCGCGTGCGCCGCGAGAGATAGGGGCGATCGACGCGCTTGGAGACGACGCCCTCGAGCCCCATGCGTCGGCATTCGGCGAGAAAGCGCGCGCCGGCGCCGATCACATGGCCGCTGTAGCGTATCGCCGCCGGCGGCTCGGCGAGCAGCGCGGCGAGACGATTCTTGCGCTCGAGCAACGGCGCATTGGAAACATTCTCGCCATCGAGCTCCAGCAGATCGAAGGCGTAGAAGACGAGCGCGCGCGGACGCGCCTCCAGCGTCTTCTGCAGCAGGCCGAAATCGCTGCGGCCATTCTCCTCCAGCGCGACGATCTCGCCATCGATGAGCGCGCTTCTCATCGGCAATTGCGCGGCGGCTTCCGCTATGCCGGGGAATTTCGCGGTCCAATCGAGGCCGGAGCGCGTGTAGACGCGGCACTTGCCGCCCGCCGTCGCGACGAGCGCGCGATAGCCGTCGAATTTGATCTCGTGCAGCCAGTCCTCGCCGGCGGGCGGCTCGGCGGCCTGCGTCGCGAGCTGCGGCGGACGGAATTTCGGCAAGCGCGGCGCGTGGGTCTCTCCATCGGCGATCTCGGCGAAGCTGCGGCCCGTCGTGACGCTGCGCGTCCATTCGCGCGCCGGATCGAGATCGGCGTCGGCCTGACCATCCTTCATTTTGACGAGCAGCCAATTTTCTTTGGGCTCTTTCGTGCGGCGCGGCATGCGCACCAGTGCGAAGCCGCCTTTCAGCCGCTCGCCTTCCAGCGTGAACTCGAGCTGTCCGTCGTCGAGGCCGCGATGCGGATCGCCCTTCGGCGTCCAGCGTCCGCGATCCCACAGCATCACCTCGCCGCCGCCATATTGGCCTTTGGGGATGGTTCCCTCGAAGCTCCCATAATCGAGCGGATGATCCTCCGTGCGCACGGCGAGACGCTTCTCGTTCGGGTCGAGGCTAGGGCCGCGCGTGACCGCCCAGCTCTTCAGCACGCCGTCCAGCTCGAGGCGCAGATCGAAATGCAGACGACGCGCGCGATGCTTCTGCACGACATAGGCGCCCTGCCCTTGCGCCCGCGCGGCGCCGCGCGGCTCGGCGGTGCGACGAAAATCCCGCTTGGCGCGATAGGCGGCTAGGCTTTCGTCCTTCGCCGCGAGCGGCCGCGCGCGGGG
This sequence comes from Methylosinus sp. LW4, assembly GCF_000379125.1. Lineage (NCBI taxonomy): Bacteria > Pseudomonadati > Pseudomonadota > Alphaproteobacteria > Hyphomicrobiales > Methylocystaceae > Methylosinus > Methylosinus sp. LW4. Next base: position 1,387,547 of record NZ_KB900626.1, read on the forward strand.
AGAAGCGGGATGAGCCGATGATGAGCGCGCCGATCGACCCAAATTTGCGCTCCTTTCGCGCTCACGCGCGCTTCTTGACCGCTCCCGTCTTCGCTGCGGTCTTGGCCGCCGCCGGCTTTGCGCGGCTCGCTTTCTTCGCCGGCTCGGCGGCGCGGGCCTTTTGCGCCGGCCGCGCCGCGCTCTCGCCGACGCTGCGCTTCAACGCCTCGATGAGATCGATCACCTTGCCGGGACCGCGACGCTCCTCCTCGCCCGTGGTGACGATCGCCTGTCCCTCGCGCTTGCGCTCGACGAGATCGCGCAGCGCCTCGGCGTAGGAATCCTTGAACGCTTTCGGGTCGAAAGGCGCGCTCTTGCGCTCGATCAGCTCGGACGCCAACGCCACCATCTCGGCGTCGCTCTCGCCTTCGCCGATCTCGGCGAAATAAGGCTCGTAGGCGCGCAGCTCATTGGCGTAGCGCAAGGTCTCGACGAGCAGGCCCTTGCCGAGCGGCGTCACCGCGACGATGCTCTCGCGCCCGCGCATGGTGAGCCGGCCGATGCCGATCTTGCCGGCGCGGCGCAGCGCCTCGCGGATCACCGCATAGCCTTCGGTCGAGACGTCGCCTTCCGGCGCGAGATAATAGGGCCGATCGAAGTAACGCGGATCGATCTCCTCGCGCCCGACGAATTGCACCAGCTCGATGGCCTTGCCGCTGTCGAGCTTGATCTCGTCCAACTCGTCCGGCTCCAGCACGACATAAGAATCGTCGCCGATCTCGAAGCCTTTGACGATATCGGCCGAGTCAATTGGGCCGACGCCGGGCACGACCTTCTCGTAGCGCACGCGCTTGCCCGATGGCTTATGGATCTGATGCAGCGTCGTCGCCTGGGCGCTCGATGTCGCCGCATAGAGCTCGACGCCGATGGAGACGAGCGAAAGCCGCAGATAGCCTTGCCAATAAGCGCGCGCGCGTGGAGCCATGAGGTCGGACCCTTTGCTGTTCGCGCTCTCATCTAGCGCCACGGCGCGCGCGGACGATGGCGGCGTTGAGCTCGCCGCCATAGATGAAGATGACTCCCGAGAAATAGAGGAAGACGAGCGCGATCATCGCCGAGGCGAGGCCAGCGTAGGTCAGCGCATAGCGCTCCGAGAAGGCCGCGAGATAGCGGCCGAAAGCAGCGCCTGCGACGAGCCACAGCAGCAGCGTCGCCAGCACGCCGGGAAGCATGTCCGCAAAGCGCCGACGCCCCGCCGGCAGCCAGGCGTGAATCGCGAAAAGCGTGAGCGCCAGAATGAGCGTCGCGACGCCATAGCGCGCCAGAGTGACCATCTGCTCGAAGGGCGCGAACCAATCGAGATAGCGCGCTGCGGCGTCGGTGATGAGCGGTCCGAGCACGACGAGAACGGAAAGCGCCAGCAGAGCCGCCGCGCTGCCGACAACATAGACGATCGATTCGAGCCGCAGCAGCCACCAGCTGCGCGTCTCCAGCGCCTCATAGGCGCGGTTGAGCCCGATGCGCAGGCTCTCCAGGCCGCTGGAGGCGAAATAGACGGCGAAGAGCGCGCCGAAGGTGAGATTGCCGCCCTGCGGCTCCGTCGCGACGCGCTTGATCTCTCGCGCGATCGGCGCCGCGACCTCCTGCGGCCAGGCGTCGAGCAGCAGCCGCCCCGCCTCGTCGGCGAGGCTCTTGGAGCCCATGAGGCCGGCGAAGGCCGTCACCACGATGAGGAAGGGAAACAGCGACATCAAGGTCGAGAGCGCGATATGACTCGCAATGGCGAAGCCGTCGCGCTCGACGAAATGCAGGAAGGCGTCGAGCGGAACGCGCAGCAGCGCGGGCAGGCGCGCCGCCCAAGGGGCGAGCGGCCCGAGGGCGCGCTGGAAAACGGCTTTCTCGACATCGTCCAAGGCGCCGGCTCCCCGCGCTGACCGCGCGAGGGAATATAGCGCCGCGCGGTCCGCGAGGCGGCAACTTTCGCCGCCGCGGCACGTTGACGATGGGAAGCGGCGGCGACGCTCCCGCGCCGCCGCCGCCGCCAGCTCGCTCAGACGCCGCGCCGCAGCACGCCGCCGACGAGGGCGACGATGAAGAGCACGATCGCCACCCAGAACAATATGCGCGCGGCGTCGATCGCCGTGCCGGCGACGCCGCCGAAGCCGAAGAAGGCCGCGATCAGCGCGACCACCAGAAAGACGACGGCCCAACGCAGAAGATCGCTCATCTCTTTCTCCCGAAACCGAGGATGATGGGTGATAACGCTGCCGCGCCGATCCGGTTTCCCGCCGAAAGGAGGCGCAGATGAGTCTCGGACAGAGAACGCAGCCCCGCCCCCGGCCCGGTGAGGAGCGCAGCTTCACCCTGAATTTCGGCCCCGTGCATCCGGCCGCGCATGGCGTGCTGCGGCTGGTGCTGGAGCTCGACGGCGAGGTCGTCGTCCACGCCGATCCGCATATCGGCTTTCTGCATCGCGGCACCGAGAAGCTGATCGAGGACAAGACCTATCTGCAGGCGCTGCCCTATTTCGACCGCCTCGATTATGTCGCGCCGATCAATCAGGAGCACGCCTTCTGCCTCGCCGCCGAGCGCCTGCTCGGCCTCGTCCCTCCGCGGCGTGCGCAGCTCATCCGCGTGCTCTATTGCGAGATCGGACGGCTGCTCTCGCATCTCCTCAACATCACCAGCTGGGCCTCCGATTGCGGCGCGCTGACGCCCAATCTCTGGGGCTTCGAGGAGCGCGAGAAGCTGATGGTCTTCTACGAGCGCGCGTCCGGCGCGCGCATGCACGCCAATTATTTCCGCTTCGGCGGCGTGCATCAGGATTTGCCGGCGGCGCTGATCGACGACATAGAGGCCTTTTGCGATCCCTTTCTCGCGACCTGCGACGATCTCGAAGGATTGCTCACCGACAATCGCATCTTCAAGGAGCGCAATGTCGATATCGGCGCCGTGACGCTCGAGCAGGCCTGGGGCCTCGGCTTTTCCGGCGTATTCCTGCGCGCTTGTGGCGCGCCATGGGATTTGCGCAAGGCGCAGCCCTATGAATGCTACGAGGAGATGGATTTCGACATTCCGGTCGGACGCCATGGCGATTGCTACGATCGCTATTGCGTGCGCATGGAGGAGATGCGCCAATCGATCCGCATCATGCGGCAATGCGTCCAGAAGCTGCGCGCCGCGGACGGACAGGGCGCCGTCGCCGTCCTCGACGGCAAGATCACGCCGCCGCGGCGCGAGGCGATGAAACGCTCGATGGAGGCGACGATCGAGCAGTTCAAGCTCTACAGCGAGGGAATCCACGTGCCCGCCGGCGAGGTCTATGCGGCGGTGGAGGCGCCCAAAGGCGAGTTCGGCGTCTATCTCGTCTCCCATGGGCTCAACAAGCCCTATCGCTGCAAGCTGCGCCCGCCCTCCTTCGCCCATCTCGCGGCGACCGACCGGCTCTCGACCGGCCATATGCTGGCCGATGTCGCCGCCATCGTCGGCTCGCTGGACATTGTCTTCGGGGAAATCGACCGCTGACAAGGAGGATGAAAATGCCGACCCTCGCAGAAAAGACGTCCCTCGCAGAAAAGAGCTGCACGCCCTGCCGCGGCGGCGTTCCGCCGCTCGGGCGCGCCGAGGCCGAGGCGCTGCTCGCCGCAGCGCCGGACTGGACGCTGATGGACGAGGCGCGCCGCATCGAGCGCGGCTTTCGCTTCGGCAATTTCCGCGAGGCGGCCGAATTCGTGCGCCAGATCGGCGAATTGGCCGAGGCCGAAGGCCACCACCCGGACATCGCCTTCGGCTGGGGCTATGCGACGATCTCGCTGCAGACGAAGAAGATCGGCGGCCTGCACGAGAACGACGTCATCATGGCGACGAAGATCGACCGCATCTTCTCGCGCCGGCAAGGACTGCCCGCCGGCCGCATGTGAGCGCCGCCCCCGCCTTTTCAAACGCCCCGCGCTCTTGTAGATATCGAGGCGAAGTCCCGGTAGCTCAGCAGGATAGAGCAACGGTTTCCTAAACCGTAGGTCAGGGGTTCGAATCCCTTCCGGGACGCCATGCGCGTCTCCCCCTCGCGGGGAAGCAAAAGCTCAAAGGCCCTTTTTTTCTGCGAAAGTCTTCGCCATCGCGCGAAAGCGTTCGAGGTTGTGAGGAATGTATTCCTGCGTATAAAATTCGCGCATATGGCGCTGCAGCTCGGGATTGTCGTGAACGCGCATGAGTATCCACGCGTAAAAAAGCTCTTTTTCATCACGGTCGGCGTGAGGCCGGAATGCGGACAAATGATCGATGACCAGATTGGCCTCGCCCACGATTTCATGGGCGCGACGATCGCCGATCCAAATTTCTTCGTGCAGAAAGCTCTCCCACCGAACGTCGGGCTGCTTCTTAAACAGGCGCACTTGGTGCTCGGTCGTGCTCTTGGCCATGCCGCGCAATGTCTCCGGCTCGTAATCGGCCGGAACGTCGCCGATCAGATTGTGACGAAGAATCTTGGCGGCGGTGGCGGCTTCCGGCGCCGATTCGAATGAGATCACATCGGCGTCGAGCGGAGCGAGAAGCTCATCCGCGTCGATATGGAGCACCCAAGGACGGGTCGTGGCCTCCGTCACCCGGTTGCGCGCATGGGCGAAGCCGTTGTCGAATAAATCGCTCCTGGGCTGAACGAGGACCTGCGCCCTGTCGCCATAGATATCGCGAACGATGTCGATCGTACGATCGGTCGACCCCATGTCGAGAACATGAATTCGCTGAAAATACGGCGCGAGCCTCAACAAGCACTTTTCCAGGAAAAGCTCCTCATTGAAGACAATCAAGCAGACATCGATTTCTCCCAAATTGACTGCGGTTCTGACCATCTACCGAATGTCCTTCGTCCACTTGGGGAGGAACGCTCGCCACTGGAGCGGCTGCATCTATTGGCGCCTGAATATCACGGCGCAAACGCGCTGAGAAGAGAACCCTCTCGGCGATGAGACTTCATAAAGGAGCCGGCAGCTTGCTGCGATGCAGCGAAAGACCTCACGAAAAATGCCGCTCCTTCATCAAATCCACCTCGAGCCGAGCTTGGAACAGCGTGGTTTCGATGTCGTCGGTGAGCGGCAGACGGAATTGGCCGACGCCCGAAATCGCGCTGCGCGGGTATTGATAGAGCAAGGAGGCGCCGTCGCTCTCGCCGCCGCCCCCACTCGTCGAGGCGACGCGTGGCGTCGACTGCAGCCGGTCGAAGGACGCCTGAATCGCGTCGAAACGGCGCAGCGAGTGTTCATGCGCCGCGGTGATATGGCTGAATATATGCTGGAGCCGATCATGCAGCGCCTGCGGGACGTCCGGCGATGGCATTTCCAAAGGCGATCTGTTCGGCTCGAGGTCGAAAGTCCCCAGCTGATATTGCGGCCGATCCGCCACCCGCACCTGCACCGAACGCATTTTCGCGCTCGGCGTCGCAAAGGCGGCCACCTCGCAGTCGAAACCATGAAGCCCATTGCCGCCGACCCGCTCGGCGATATCGTCCCGATACAGATTTGCCTTGGTCCTCTGAACCACCTCGCCGTCGAGCAGAATTTCGAGCACGACCGGCTCATTCCGCTTGGCGTCATAGATCCAGCCACGGACACGCTTGGCGCTCACCTCGTCGACGACGCCGGCGAGACTGCCGCCGAAACGAAGACTATGCGCGGCGACTTCCCTATCGCGAAAAGTACGAACGGCAATCATCCGCCCCAGCCATTCGATCAATGTCATGCCGCTCTCCGTAGCTCTCGGCGAATGAAAAACGAATTTGCCAGAGACAGTCAAGATTGCGCGTGGGCGCGATCAGAACTGCCGATAGGTGTGCTCGCCATCCAAGAACTCGAAAATGCGGCGCGCGCAATCGTTCCACGACGGCATAGCGATTCCTTTCGAGGGTATAGGCCCGCTCGCGAGTTGCTCGCGCACGGCGGCCGCGAGGTGCGAGGCCGAGCCGGCCGAAAAATAGCGCGCATGCTCGCCGCCGAGCTCGGCGAAGACCGGAAGGTCGCTGAGCAGGAGCGGCGAACCGAAATGCGCCGCCTCGTATATCGGCAGGCCGAAACCTTCCGCGATCGAGGCGACAATGGTCGCCGTCGCGCTCTGATAGAGCCGCGCGACGTCGGCCTCTGGCATGAAGCCGAGGTAGAAGAAGCGCTTTCCCTTCTCGTCATGGCTGTCGAAGCGTCGCAGCAGCTCGTCGACGCTCCAGCCGGCCTTTCCGACGAAGACCAGCGTCGCATCGACGCCCGACGCCCATAGCCGCTCGAAAGCGTCGAGAACATAATCGTGCCCCTTGCGCGGCTCGATCGTGCCGACCATCAAGAACAAATTCTCGCGATCGGCGAGATCGGCGGTGACCGCTTTGACCGGAGCCGACGCTTGCGCCTTCGACGCGAAATCGGCGCCGAGCCGCGCGTAGCCGATGCGCAACCCCGGCCGTGGCGTGATCCCGCTGCCTTCGACCCACTCGATGAGACCATCGGCTCCGCTCTGCGATGTGCAGATCAGCCCGGCGCCTTTCTCGAGCAGCAGCGTCAGCCAGTTCGTGACCGAAATTTTTACATGGTCGAGAAACAGATCGGGATGTTGCAGCGGCAAGATGTCGTGAACGAGTCCGAACGCCGCGCCGCCGATCTGATCGAGACGATCGATCGGCTCACGCATCCAGTCGGCGAGATGCCAAGTCCCGTCGGCCATCAAAATTTTATCGAAAGGACGAAGATCCAAGACGCCGAACCGCACATCCTCTACTTCGACCGGGGCGCGAGCGCCGCAGCTCTGCGCATAGTCGTCGGCGTAGATCAGGCCGGCCTCGGTATAAGCGAAGGCCTGCGGCCGAAGACGCGCATCGTCCCAGGTGTAGGCGGCGCGCGTGATTTCACGCACGACTCGCTGAACGCCGGTCTTGAGATCGCCCTCCCTGATATGGGTCACATCGATCAGCAGCCTCGGCGCGAGCTCGGAGCGCTCTTGCCGAACATAAGAACGCGCGATCTCCTGAACGAACTCCTGCGTGATCGGCGCGTCCCGCAAGAGACGAGCGATCGTCTTGCTGACCTTCTTCGGACCGCAGGTCTCGGCGTGCTCGGTCATCGCGACAACGGATCGTACGAATTTTTCGGCGATCTTTTCAGGATTCAGCACTTCCTCGCAGTAACGGAGCGCCGCTTTGCCGTAAGCCTGCCGCAGCGCAGGACCGCCCGCGAGCGCATCGAGCGCCTCGACGACGGATTCTGGCTGGTAAGTGTCGAGCGCGACAGCCACCTGCGCAGGCAGCTCCGCAGACGGCCCCATGCGATTATATATGAAAGGCGCGCCATTCATGAGCAGATTGAGGATCGCTCCCGAAGTCTCGCCGCGGGTCATCGTCCGCAATTGAACGCCGATATCGGCGGCTACAATGTAGAGATCGTAGATCTCCTTCTCGACATAGCCGGTGATTTGGATGTCGGACCGCCCGCCGATGGCGCGCAATACCTCGCGCGCATATGGCGAGTCGTGATTCACGCCGCCTTCGAGCTCGCCGACGAGAAGCAACCGTGCGTCGCCAGATCGGCCCGCTATCGACCGCTTGAACCCTTCGATCAGTTCGAGCACGCCTTTCGTATGAGCGACGTGGCCGAGCGAGATAATGACCAGCGCCTCCGGCGGGATCGCGAGCGCCTCCCGCGCCTCGGCTCTGCTCGGCGCGCTTTCGCGCGCCGCCCCGGCGCGATATTGCGGCAGAACGACGATTTTGGGCGCGGCGGCGCGGCGCGAGGCGGCGACCAGCACATCATGCGCGAAGCGCGAGTGAACGATGACTCCGAGGCTGCGATGCGTCGCCGTGGCGCTGCAGGGCAGAGCGTCAACGAGCGAGCGCGCCGTGCGGTCGCCGCCCTCGCCGGCGAGCACGATGGCGCGCGCCGGACCTCCATGCTCCTGGATCATGCGACGGATGAAGGCGTCGGGATTGCCGGGGTCATAGGACAAATAGCCGAGATAGGCGTCGTGAATGACGACGACGCCAGGAAAGCTCTCGATATAAGGCAGCATATAGTGGTGAAACGGCGAATTGCCGAGCTGATAGACGATCGCGTCGTAGAGATGCGCTTTGAATGGAAATTGCGAATGGTGCCAGATCGGCATGTCGTCGAAATTGGTCTCGACCTCGGCCACATCGTCGACGAAAATCTCGAAGGACGCGAATTTAGAGAGCGCGGGTAGAAACTCGGCGCTGTAATCGGCGACCCCCGTTTTCGCTAAAGGAAGCGGCGTGAACATCGCGATGCGGGGAGCCCGCCCCGCCACACTCGGCGCTTTGCGTCCGCTGCGTGCGGCGAAGGTCTCCTCCCAGGCGTCGAGGGCGCGACGGGCGCTCTTCTCCCAGGTGAAGAGCGCGGCGCGCTCGCGAGAATAGGCGCGCATGCGCTGCAGCTCGCCCTCCTTGGTGAGCGCGCGCACCATTGATTTCGCCATATCCGCCGGCTTCTCCGCATCGAAGCGATAGGCCGGATCGTCGACGATCTCCGTCAGGCTGGAATTGTCGCCGACGAGCACGGGCGCGCCGCAGCGCATCGCCTCGATCACCGGAAGACCGAGCCCCTCATAGAGAGGGGGGAAAACGAAGAGCGAAGCGGCGTTGTAGAGCTCGACGAGCTCGTCATCCGACACGAAGCCCGTCGTCACGACGAGCGGCGCCACGCCGAGGCGCGCCGCCTTCTCGCGCAGAGCGAGCGCTTCGGCGTTTTTGATGTCATAAACGATCAGGAGCTTGTATTTATCCGCCAGCTCCTTGTTGGCGATGGCGAAAGCCTCGAGAGTCCCATCGAGATTCTTGCGGAAGTCCGGCCCGCCCACATAGAGGATGAATTTCTGCCCGGGGGCGAAGCGGCGCCAAATGGCCCCGCGATGCGCCTCGGAGGCGGAGAGGATGCGGAAGTGATCCGCGACGCTGCCGAAAATATTGACGACACGCTCCGGCTTCAGGTGAAAGAGCCGCTCGGCGTCCTTCTTCGTCGCATCCGATATGGCCAATCCGACATCGAGCTGCGGGACCAGGCTCGATGTGCGCTTGTACCAGAGGGCGACCTGCCAGTCTGTGAGATATTTGTCTGGATAGAGGAGCGGAATGAAATCATAGAGCGTGGCGGATCGGATGATCGGCGGCTTGGGAAAATCGATGAAAGCCGCCGCCGCGCCATAGACGCTCTCGCCTTCGAAGACGCTCGAAATGTGATAGACGTCGGGACTGACCGTCTCGATGCGATCATTGCGCAGCACATTGGCGACCTGCTCGCGCCTCTGCCGTTCGCGCCAATCATACTGCACGCTGGGATAGTCGTGCAGAATCACATTGCCGAGATCGTCGATCTTCGCGATTTCCGAGATCAAATCCGCCGACTTGTCCAGATAATGCCGATTGAGCAGAAACATGAAGTCATGCTCACGGCCAATTCTGACGATTTCTTTCGCGAGAGAGAGAGAATAGCGCCCCATGCCTCGGGATTGCGCCTCGGTCTGACAGCATTGCAGATCAATCAGTATCTTCATCGCGTGACCCTGGCAGCGCGCATCTACCCCGACGTCGAATGGCGAGCGTGACGCCCGCCTTCTCACGGCGCGAGCATTTCGATAGGAAATCAGCGCGGAAGCGGCTTGGAAAAACTCGGCTCCGTCGAAAGCGTGTCCGCCGGCGCCGCGTAGCCGCCTCTCGGAAAGAGAGTCGACGCCGCGCGAGCGTTCTGTCATTGAAGCAATGTCCTGGTCAAGTCTGGGGAGTTGCGCCCGCGTCTCAATTCGAGACCACACGCATGCCGTGCGGCTCGATAGACGGCTTCGCCCGTGGAAATTCGAGGCGAGCCCCATAAAAAAGCGCCCCTTTCGAGGGGGCGCTTTTCTTTTTCTCATTCGCGCAGCGGCGCGATTTTAAGCGGTCTGCTGGATCGCCGAGAGCTTCCAGGCCTGCGGTCCCTCGCCGGCGGGACGGCGGAAGGTCCACACTTCGGTCGATTGCGTCGGCTGGACGGCGTCGCCGGAGACGATCTTGCCGGTCGCGCGATCGATGAAGAGATCGATCAGCGAGAAGCGCATCGCCACGGTCGCATAGTCGTCCGAGCCTTCGCGCCAGGCCTCGGAGAGGTCGCCCTGCAGCAGCTTCACATCGGAGATGCGGTTGATGACGCCCTCGCGCGCATTGGCGCGAATATCGTCGGAGAAATAAGAGACCATTTCCGGCGTCGCGAGATCGTGCAGCCGGCCGATATCCTCCTGGCTATAGGCGGATTGGGCGTCGGCGAGCACGCGCTCGAAGGCGTTGAAGTCCTCTGGACGCAGATTCAGAGGCTCGCTCTTCGGATGCTGGGGCGCGCCGCCGCCGAAGCCCGTCCCGCCGCCGGTGAAGGCGAAGGCGCCCGGACGCGAGCCGCCCCCGGCCCCGCCCATCGCGCCGGCGAAGCGGCGATTGGCGAACCATTGAAAGGCGAGCCGCGCTAGAACGACGATAATCGCGATCTGCACCAGCAGGCCGATGATGGAGGCGAGGCCGCCGAGCCCGCCCATCAGGCCATTGCCCGAGAGAAGGCCGAACAGGCCGGCGCCCAGCAGGCCGCCGGCGAGGCCGCCGAGCAATCCACGGCCGAAGGAACCGCCGAGCGGGCTGGCCGCGGGAGCGGCGGCCGGACGCGGCGGCGCGGCGGGCGAAGGCTGCGCCTGCGGCTGAGGAGCAGGCTGCGGCGCGATGCTGCGCTCCATCGGCGCGGCCGGGCGCGGCGCGGTCGTCGTCGCGGGCGGCGCGGCGAAGGTCCGAGTTCCGCGGCTTCCCGAGCTGGCGCCGCCGCCCATCTTGGCCTCGGCGAGCGCCGGGGCGAGAGCGATGAGCAGAGCGAGCGCGAGCGCCGGCAAAGATTTGGAATGCGATGTCCAAGTCGACATGACTATCCTCGAGCGGTTCGCCCAGAGATGAGGAATCACTCGGGCGCAATCTATATAGGAATGCCTCGACCTTGCGGCAAAGGGCCGCGCGGCCGGAAGGCGAAATCGGCTTTCGCGCTCATGAAATCAGAAACTCTTCTAATTTTTCATTTAGAACGAATTTCGAACGCGGCCCGCCGAACGCGGCTCTTCGAACACGGCTCCTGGAGGCTCGATGCGCGTGACGCCGAAACTGGTCTTCGTCGCCGCCGTGGCGCGCAATGGCGTCATCGGCGCGGGAGAGCGCACGCCCTGGCGTCTGAAGAGCGATCTCGCGCGCTTTCGCGCGCTCACCTGGGGCAAGCCTATGCTCATGGGGCGGCGCACTTTCGATTCGATCGGGCGCGCCCTGCCCGGCCGCGAGACTGTCGCTCTGTCGCGCGACGCGCGCTTTCGTCCCGAGGGCGCCCATGCGGCGCGCAGCCCGGAGGAGGCGCTGCGCCTCGCCGCCGAGCTGGCCGAAATCATGAGTGCGGCGGAAATCATCGTCGCCGGCGGCGCGGAGATCTACTCCGCCTTTCTGCCCCATGCGGATGTGATTCACCTCACCGAGGTGGCGCTGACGGTCGCCGGCGACGCGCTGTTTCCGACGCTCGATCCGGCGGAATGGCGCGAAACGGAGCGCGAGACGCCCCCGCGAACGGCCGAGGATGAGGCGGATTTCCAATATATTCGGCTCGAGCGCCGGTGAGCGGTCGATCGGCTGCAGATAGTGCGCAAACAGCTGTTGCAGGTCGGAGAACCTGAAGCTATAAACCGCCTCGACCAGCGGCGACCGCTTCGCGGACGCCAGATCGGAGTGTAGCGCAGCCTGGTAGCGCACCTCGTTCGGGACGAGGGGGTCGGAGGTTCGAATCCTCTCACTCCGACCAAACAAATCAATATGTTAGAATGACGCCTTGGCGGTGCGGCCCCTGAAATGGCCCCCGAAACGGCGTCATTTTCCGTTTCGGCGGCCGATCGCCTCCAGCGCCCCGCTCTGGTGATCCGGGTGGTGATGGCCGTAATTCATCTCCAGCACCTCGACCGTCATCCCCAGATAGCCGGCGGCCTCCCAAAGGTCGCAGCCGCCCTGCATCAGCCATGTCGCGGCCGTGTGGCGGAGCGTGTGCGGCGAGACGCCTGTCAGCTTCGCATCCGTCGCGGTCCGGGCGAAGGCCTTATTGATTCGGCCCACCGGCCGACCGTTCCACTCGACCACGGCTTCGCGCGGGAATCGCCGCGGCGCGGGCTTTTCGCCGAGCGTCAACGCCACCTGCTCTGCCTCCGACTCCAGCTTCCCCAAGCGCCCCCAGCGCCGCAAATGCGCGAGCAGCCGGCTCGGAAGCCGCACTGGAGGCTGGCGCTTCTTGGTCTCGCGCGCCCCGGCGGCGCGGCGATAGAAGACGCCCGCCTCCAAATCGATATAGCCGCGGCCGGTGACGCGATCGAGCGAGGCGCCGCAGATCGCGCCGGCGCGCGTCCCCGTGTAGAGCCCGACGAGGATGAAGCGAGCGACATGCTCGGCGATGGCGCGGCGGGTCGGCGGGCCGCCCTCGAATTCCGGCTGGCGCGCCCGCCAGGCTGTCCACAGCAATTTCGCCGCCTCGTCGCGGGTGAGCCAGCGCTCGCGGGGGCGCGGCTTTTCGGGCAGCACGACCTCGATAATCTCGGAGCAGAGCCCCTCTTTGCGGTGATGATTGATCGCCGCCCGAAGATCCTCCAGCTCGCGGCGGGCGGCCGCCGAATGGCCACGCTCGGCGACATAGGATCGGCAGAGCGCGCCATTGACCTCGGACAGGGTCTTCTCGCTGAAAAACTCAATAAGCGTGGCGATCCTCTGCGCCGTCTCCTGCGGGCGGGCGTGATTCGGCGCGATGTCCTGATTATAGATCGTCAGCACGTCCGAGACGGGGATCGCAGCGGGATCACGGCTTTTGAGCCGTTCTGGCGCGTATTTGCCTGCGATGTAACGCGCGAGCGCCTCTTCAGCTCCTCGACGCTCGCCAGCGCCGCAGCCCGTGCTCTTTTCAATTCCTCCGTCTTTGATGACCCAGACGGCTGGGCGGACGCGGGCGCCGACTCGGCGCTCCGGGCGTAGGAGGAGACGGGCTCCTTTCGCGGGACGCGACATAATTTCCTCATTTCATCGATTGCCGACAAGGTGACGAAATCCTTGCCCGCAATCCTCTCTATGACAAGCCGCCCGCGGGACGCCTCCCTTCGCAGGCCGGAAACCGTCATGCCGCCCTGGGGAAAGGCCAATTCCACCGCCTCGGCGAGGCGTAGCGGGGTTTCTCGGGAGACGTCCGCCGTCATCGCTCCACCTCGATCGCATGGGTGATATGCCAGCCGCCGGAAGCGCGCGGGATTTGGAGAATTAGCCAAGGGGCTGTTACGGCGCGCCAATCTTCGAGCGAGCTCCAGCCGCTGCCGTTGGCGAGCTGGTTGCAGTCGAAGACGCCCTTCTCGCCATCGCTGGCGCGGCGCGCTGCGCCGACCCAATGGGTGTAGCGATAGCGCGCCCGGATCGGCACGCCGGGCGCGGTCCAGGGGCCTTCCCATTGCACGCGCAGCAGGCCCCAGGCCGGAAAGCATTCGAGCGGGTCGATCTGGCGCGAGCCGCGGCCGGCGGCGCGCAGCGCCTCGCCCATCATGCTCGGATTGGTGTAGCGCTTGGCGTCGAAGCCGGGCAGCAGCTCGCGCGCTGCGTCGAGCGTGAGCCCGCAAATCGCGGCGAGCGCCGTGGGGCCGCAATTGCAGCCCCACTCGTCATAGGCGCGCTCGGCGTCCGCCGGCGAGAAGACCGGCGGGACTGGCGCGGGGGAGAGACCGAGGCGGGTCATGACCTCACGCGCTCCCTTTTGTCGGCATGGCGGCGCCGAGCGCGGCTATTTTGGCGTCGCGCCAAATGTCGATCTCTTTCTGGATCGCCTCCGCGCGTCGAAGATCGGCGTCTGTCGGCTTGCTTCCGGGATCGAGCGTCGCCATGATGCTCGACCAAAGATGCTCGGCTCCGGCCATATAGGCGTCGCGATAAAGGGAGAGGCGCTGGTCCTCGATCTCGATCTCGAAGCTCGAAACAAAGGCGGCGAAGCCTCCTTCGAGCAGCTTGCCCTCATTTGCGAGCTTGCGCGTCAGCTCGAGCGCCTCGCGCTCGCGCGGCAGCAGCTTCTCATGTCTGCGCTTTTGCTCACCCATTGGCCGATTTCTCCTCGCAACGCGCGATGATCTCGCGGGCTTCGTCGTTCTCGCCGTAGTCGCAATTTCCGCAGGCCTCGCATTCGTAAACCGGGACGCTGCACATGCAGTCGGGATCGGCGCAGCCGGCGTGCTTGCCGCCCAGGTGCTTCCAGCGATGGCCGACCTCGGCGCAGGGCGCGGCGGCGATCTCGCGCTCGAGCCGCGCCACCTCGGCGCGCGCCTGGTCGAGGCGTTGCTGCATTGTCATCGATCGTTCTCCAGGCGCTGGGCCGGGCGGTGCGGATCGAAATCCATCACGCGATCGGGGATGCGGAAGGCGGCGACGAAGCGCGGGCCGTCGAAGAACATCACTGTGCGGCGCGGCGCGCTCCAATGCGCCGAGAGGCGGCTCGCGTCCTGCGGCAGCCGGCCCCATTTGCGCAGCATCGCCGCCGCATAGAGGCAGGCATGCAGCGCGAGCATGCCGCCCTCGACGGCGACGCGCGGATCGCCGACCATGCGCTCCGCCAGCCGCTGCTCGCGAATGATCGCCGGCGCGTGGGTCATCCGCGGGGCTCGGGCTCGCGCGAATTTTCCACGAAAGGCGATCTCTTAGGAAGCCCTTCGATCTTCTCGGAATTGCGCACGGCGGCAAACTGCCATGCTGTGCTATTGATCTTGTGCCGCTCCGCCCATGCAGCGATGACCGCATTGACTTCGCGTTCCAGCTCACGGCCCTGCTCCGCCGTCCATTCGATAAATTCGCCCTCTCCGATCGCGTCTTCATTGTGTCCGTGCAGCGCCTCGAAAATATCGTCGTCTGTTAGGTAGAGATCGAAATCACGCTGTTGGCATTCTGCGATCGTGCCGCCGCCGGAGGCCTCGGCATAAGCGATGGCTTCCTCCCGCGTCTTGAAATCTTCGGTGAAAACCTCGCCGCCATCGAAGCTGACCCACCAGCGAAAAGGATATTCGGAGATCGGCTTCAGCGGCGCGACGCCGGCGAGCGATGCGATCTGCTCCGCGGCGGCGGCCGTCGGTAGGGCTGCGGCGCCGGCGACCGTTGCGGTCGCGCCGAGGAAGGCGCGTCTCGAAACCTTGCTCATTTGCTCTGCCCCGCTGTGGTTGTGGGAAGCGTCCCGATATTCTGTTTGACTGTGCGGAAGGTGATGGCGGCGACGTAGGGATTTGCGCTCCATGCGTCTTCGCCGTGGAGGCTTTCCCAAAGGTCTGCATACCAATCGCGGGCGTTTGCCCATTCGGCGCAGCCGAGGCGCGCGGCGCTGGAGCTTTCGAAAATGCGGCCAGTCGCGGGGCCTTTAAAACAGCCCTCGGCGATCGCGTCGGCTTCGCTGATGTCCTGCAGACGTTCGACCTTCACGCCCTCGACGATAAGCGTGATGCGTGAGGCCCAGCGAGGCATGAAGCGCGCGTGTCGATACCGGCCGAGGTCGTCTCGCCGGCGATCCGCCTCGTAGTGGACGTAATTTCCGGGGACGATCTCGCTCGGCTTGAAACCGTCG